>CAZUDI010000029.1:0-41968 GCA_964618975.1 uncultured Bacteriovoracaceae bacterium
AATGTGGCCGCTGTGCACCAGTGGCGGGATGAACTGCTCGACAAGACGAACCTGGAGGCCGAGTACATCGGAGAGTATACCGGGGCGATCAAGGAGATCCGCCCCGTGACCATCACCACCTACCAGATGCTGACCTACCGCAAGACGAGGCACGCCCCCTTCGAGCACATGCAGCTGTTGATGGCGCTTAACTGGGGGCTGGTGGTTTATGATGAGGTACACGTCCTGCCGGCCCCGGTATTTCGGGCCACCACCGAGATCCAGGCCAAGCGCAGACTGGGACTCACCGCGACCCTGATCCGGGAAGACGGCCTCGAGGAGGATACCTTCTCCCTGGTGGGCCCCAAGTGCTATGACGTGCCCTGGAAGGAGCTGGAGCTCAAGGGCTTCATCGCCGAGGCCGTCTGCCGGGAGATCCGCCTGCCGCTGACGCCGGCGCAGGCAAGGGCCTACAGTGCGGCCGATGACCGCGGTCAGTTCCGCATCGCTGCGGAAAATTTCTATAAGGAGAGGGTGATCCGGGAGATCCTCCAGGAGCATACAGACGAGTCGATCCTGGTGATCGGCCAGTACCTGACCCAACTCAAACGCATCGCTGCGGGTCTGAATGCGCCGGTGATCACCGGCGCGACCCCCAATGGCAAGCGGGATCTGCTCTATCAGGCCTTCCGCAGGGGAGAGCTGCCGGTTCTGGTGGTCTCGAAGGTGGCCAATTATGCCATCGACCTGCCGGATGCATCGGTGGCCATCCAGGTATCCGGCAGCTTCGGCTCGCGACAGGAGGAGGCGCAGAGGCTTGGCCGAATCCTGCGTCCGAAGCAGCGTTTGTCGACCTTTTACACCCTGGTGAGCCGGCATACGGTAGAGGAGGACTTCGCCCACAAACGCCAGGTCTTTCTGGCGGAACAGGGGTACCGCTACCGCATCGAGGAGTGGTCACGTGATGACCTCAACGCGTGAGATCATCGCCAATATCCCGGCCTATATGGTGGAGATCATCTCGAGCCATATCCTGGGACATAGGGCCGATGAGGTGGCCTTCACCAAGGGACTGAGCGACCCGAAGCGCCTGCGTATGGTCCTGGACAAGGTCTCCATGCCACAGCGTACCCTGCTGCTGGATCTCTTCGAACTAGGCGGGTGGGTGGACTGGGAGCTGTTCGCGCGGGTGTATGGGGGGGAACTGAACCAGGTGCGCGAAGATCTGGAGCACCTCGGCCGCTTTGGCCTGATTTTCCAGGGGGGGCTGACGGGGCGGGATCCGGTGATCCTGCTGCCGGCCCTCATACCAATTTTGTCCGAGATGTGGTCCGGGGAGTTCAGGCCCCCGGGAGTCCCCCAGTGGCGTGCCGCCAGCAGGCTCTCCATCTGGGGGCATGTGACCGTTCTGAACATCATCCGCAGCAACCGCCTGCGCTGCCGGCAGGGTCTGGAGCCCTTCAAGAAAGGCTGGAAGCTTCTCGAGGAAAGGTTGGGGTCCTTCGGGGAGGTTCAGACCATCTACTGGGAACTCGTAAGCATGGGCTGCCTCGAAGAAGGGCGGGGGGAGATCAAGGCGCTGCAGGGTCCCTGTGAGGGGTTTGCCGCCCGGGGCGACGGACTCTACAAGCCCTGGCGCTTCTTCCAGTCGTGCGGGACCTTCCGCGGACTGCCTGCCCGGGTGTTGGAGTTGCTCTCTGAGGGGGGGCTGGCGAAGACACGCCTCCTGCGGTCCCTGGAGCTCTGTCTCGCGACCCACCTGGCAACGCTTAATGAGGCCGGGGTGGCCTCCAGGAACCTGCTCGAGAAGTGGTTCGAACTCGGCATCCTGGAGGAGGATGTTTCCGGGCGATGGGTGAGGCTCTGCGGCGAGGTTGAGCAATACCTGCACAGTGGGGAGGTCCAGGGCGCGCTCCCTAAGTACGTGGACGAGGTCATCATCCAGCCCAATATGGAGATCCTCGCACCCAGGGACCTCGATCCGCTGGACCTGCTCAATATCGGCGAGGTCGCCGATATCGTCAAGGTGGACGTGGTCAGTGTCTTCCGCATCACACGGGCCTCCATCTACCGGGCCCTCAGTCTGGGGTGGGATTGCGCCAAGATCGAGCACTTCCTGGAACGCATATCCCGTCACGTCGTGCCCGACAATGTGGTGCAGACCATCCGGTTGTGGACCGATACCCAGGCCCACGCCCAGCTCATCACGGGGACCTTCCTGGTGATGCAGGGGGGGCACGATCGGGTGCCCCAGGGCATGGAAGAGATTCTACCCGGCATCTTCCGCCTCCCGGACAAGTGCGAGGAGGAGGTGGTCGCCTTTCTGGACAAGCGCGGAGTGATGGTGCGCGGCTTCACCGATCAGAGGGAGGCGGAGCGGGATGTGGACTGGGGGAAGATGGGTGCGGTACGTGAAACTGGGGAGCGTCCGGAGGCCCGCCTGCATAAGGAGGGCATGTATCCCTACGGGATGGTCATGCCGCTGCCCTACGGATCAAAGGGCGAGATGGTCTTCGTAGAGGCCCTGGAGCAGGGCAAGTGCCTGGTGATATTTTATCCGCGCCAGGGCTATGGCGAGATCCAGGTCAAGAAGATCAGTCCGGTGTACCTGTTTCGCAAGGGGGGTGCCCCCTATCTGGAGGCCTTCTGTGAGGACACCGGGGAAGGCGAGATCTTCGATCTGCGCAAGGTGCGGGCCCTGTTGAAGGAATAGCCTTCGTCTTGACGGGCGCCGGATCCGTGAGGCGCTTGTGATTAAGGTGCAGACGCCGTCAGCCTGTCCCCCTTACGGTTTTTCGCCCCCGACCTTCTTGACTTTCTTGCGGAGCTGCTCCAGATCGTGCAAGGTTTCCTCATCCAGGGTCTCTTTGTGCCTAAGGGCCTCGTCGATATGATAGCCCGCGGCGTGCTCGTTGTGTTTGGCGAGGAAATACCGGGCGTAGGCGGCGTGGGCGTACCCCGTCTGGGAGGTGCGCTCGTAGAGGCCGCCCAGCATGAAGTCCACCCGTGGATGCTGCTTTTTGTAGGGCTTCAGGGCCGCGATGGCCTCTTGCAACTGACCCCTGGCCTCCATGATCTCGGCCAGGGCCAGGCCGGTTTCGGCCGATCTCCCGTAGGATTTCAGGTAGGGCCAGGCCTGGTCCGCCTCCCCCAGACGATACAGCGCCAGCCCCAGGTATGCGCGCGCTTCGGGCAGGGGGATATCCGTAAGGAGGGTGAGGGCTTCTTCGGTTTTTCCGGCGCGTACCTTGGCCAGCCCCAGGGCGAGGCGGTCATAGGGCGCGGGCAAGGTCTGGGAGCGGGTGGCGACCTCCTGGACGGGCAGCAGCAGTCCGATGGTCAAGGCGCTCAGATTCCAGTAGCGTGTGTCGGGGTGTGCCTGATCGGCCTCCCTCTGCACGGCGGCGATGCGATCTGCGGTGTAGGGGTGGGTGAGAAGGTATTCGGGGGTCAAAGAGGCGCCTGAATAGGTGCGTAGCGCGATGAGGAATCTGCTCATGGCGGACGGATCGAAACCGGCCTCGGGCAGGATGTTGCGGCTGAACTCGTCGGCCTCGTATTCGTGCTTACGGGTATAGGACAGACGGACGTTTTCCCCCCCGCCGATGGAAGAGAGGATCAGGGCCGTACCTATCTCGGGGTTCTGGGTGGAGAGCAGGGTGCCCAGCAGCAGTCCCACGATGGAGGCGGTACTGATGCGTTTCTGCGTTTCGTATGCCTTGTGGATGTGTCTGAGCTGGCAGTGGCCCATCTCGTGGCCGATAACCGAGGCGATCTCATCGATGTCACGGGCGAAGAGGAGTGTGCCGAGATTGATGAAGATATGGCCATCGGGGATGGCGAAGGCGTTCACCGAACGGTCTTTTACGAGGTGGATATAGAAGGGATACATGGGTGCGTCTATCCGTGCGGCGAGCTGGTCGCTGATCTGCTGCAGGATCCAGGTGATCTCTCGGTTGTGGACTATGAGGTCGGCCCCTTCGAGGGTGGTGATGAACTCGTCGGCGATCTCCCGCTCCTTTTCGTAACTCAGGCCATAGGCGAGGGACGCACAGAGCACCAGTGGTGCTATCAGTAAGGCCGCACGTTGCATGCCTCGAACTCTACACGGCCGCGGCGCATATTTCAAGGGCCCATCCGGCGGGCGTCCCTGGTTACGAAAGCGTATTACACTGTACGAAAGCGTGAGTCAGGATGGCGGGTGCGTTTTCTAATTAATTGAATATTAATCGATAAAATAAATGGCTTGGAAATTGCCTCCAGGGGTGGCTGAGCGACCAATACCCCCTGGAGGACAGTATGAAGCAGCTACGATCTCTTTCGGCATTACTGATTATTTTCATTACAGGTTTACCTTTTTCAGCCTGGGCGGCATCCCTGGCCGTCACCTGGAACCCCAATACCGAGGATGATCTGGCAGGCTACAGGGTCTACTCCGGCGTTACCTCGGGAGCCTACGGGGCACCGGTGGATGTGGGCAATGTGACGAGTTATCAGATCGCGGATGTGGCTTCCGGCCAGACCTATTATATCGCCGTGACGGCCTATGACACCTCCAACAACGAGTCGGGCTTTTCCGAGGAGGTCAGTGTTACGGTACCCATTCCTGACACCACGCCACCCAGCGGGAGTGTCGTGATCAATGCCGGTCAGGACACCTGTTCATCGCGCACCGTGACCCTGAGCCTGAGCGCTGCCGACAATGGTGGCTCGGTCGTGGGCATGAAGATCAGCAATGACGCCCAAACCTGGACGGCGGAGGCCTCCTACGCCACCTCCCAGGCCTGGGTGCTCGGTGAGGGGGATGGTCTCAAGCGTGTTTCCGTCATGTTCAAGGATGCCGCCGGCAACTGGTCGGGCGCCTTCAGCGACCAGATCGAGCTGGTTCAAGACAGCGACGGTGATGCCCTGCCCGATGCCTGGGAGATCGCGAACGGCCTCGATCCGGACAATCCAAACGATGCAGTGGCCGACAACGACGGGGATGGACTGACCAATATCGAGGAGTACTTCAACCACACCAATCCGAGCGACGCCAGCGACAACGCTCCGGTCGCCAACGCCGGGGCCGACCAGACGGTTGCGCCAACGAGGGTCACCCTCGACGGGAGTGCCTCGCTCGATCCCAACGGCGATGAGCTCATCTATACCTGGTCGCAGGAGGGTGGCCCGGTCGAGGTCGCCATTCAGGATGCCTCGTCGGCACAGGCCAGCTTCGTCGCCGTCAAGGCCGGGACTTACGAGTTCGCTCTCGAGTGTTATGACGGCAAGGCCTTCCGTCGGGATACGGTCACGATCCGGGTGGAGAATATAAGTCCGGCGGTTAGTGCCGGCAGCGACATGGTCATCGATGCCGGGGAGTATATCACCCTGCATGCCAGCGGCACGGATCCCAACGAGGACAGTCTGAGTTTCCAGTGGTCACAGGAGGACGGACCGGGCCTGAGCCTGCCCGATATGAATACCGCCGACATCGAGCTTTATCTGGATGAACCCGGTCAGTACCGCTTTTCCGTGACCTGCTCCGACGGATCCCTGGTGAGCGAGCCCGACGAGGTGCTCGTCACCGTGAACGCGGTCAATCACGCACCCACCGCCGAGGCGGGAGGGGGCCAGGATGTGGAGCTCGGAGAGCGGGTCGTCCTCGATGGCAGCGCCTCCAGTGATCCGGACGGCGACGAGTTGAGTTACACCTGGATCATGGTTTCGGGGCCCGCAGTCGTGCTCAACGCCGACACCACGGCCGCCCCCTGGTTCGATGCCACGACCCTGGGCACCTATGTTTTCGCCCTGACGGTCACAGACGGCCAGGTCTCCTCGGCCACCGACACGGTCAGCATACGGGTGCTGAGCGCCAATCTGGCGCCGATCGCCGATGCCGGCGAGGATCTCGAGGTGATGGTGGGGGATCAGGTCAGGCTCGATGCCGGTGCCTCCTACGACCCGGACGGTGATGGGTTGAGCTTCGGCTGGACCCAGCTCTCCGGCGCCACTGTCGCCCTGACCGGGGCCGACACCCCGTCTCCGACGTTCACCCCCACCACCTCCGGGGTGCTTACCTTCCAGGTGGCGGTTTCCGATGCCCAGGCTTCTTCCGAGGACGTTCTGTCGGTGACGGTCAACAGTCTCAATCAGGTTCCCGAAGCGCATGCCGGCGAAGACCTCGTGGCAACCATCGGCGAAGAGGTCTACCTGGACGGTACCCAGAGCCAGGATCCCGATGGTGATGCCATCAGTTACATCTGGTCCCAGACCGAGGGTGCCCGGGTTTCCCTGAGCGCTCCCAACGACGCCACTCCCTCCTTTGTGCCCGAGGCGACAGATACGTATGTCTTCGAACTCCGGGTGTACGACGGGCAGGACACGAGCAGTCCCGCTACGGTGAGCGTTACCGTGCAGGACGGTTTGGCCACCATTCAGCTTCTCAGCCCGAGCGTGAGCAGCACGGTGCGCTCCAACCCGGTCTTCAGCTGGCAGGGGGATTCCATCGAGCGTTTTACGCTCTATCTCGCCCTTAACGGCGGAAGCTACTACCAGATGTACTCCGGGACGGGCACGAGCTATGCCCTGCATCCGATCCTCTGGTACTGGTTCATTCCGTCCGGAACACAGATCTCCTGGTATGTGACAGGCGACGATGATGGCGAACGCATCACCAGCGAGGTGTTCACCCTCAGGAAGCGCTAGAAGCACTGAAAGCGCCAAGGCGCAAAAAGGGGGGGGTGCTGCAGAGCACCCCCCCCTTTTTTATTGTCGCAACTAGACCTTGCGGGGAGGCCGGTTTACGAGCGTGATCACGGCGCCGATGATGCAGCCTACGGCGGCGATCATGAACGGTGTGGCCCAGGCCCCCACACCGGCGCCGGAAGAGGTGGCGGCATCCTTGAAATAGGCGGCGATCTGCGGGCCGAAGATGCCGGCGAACCCATAGGCCAGAAAGACCCAGCCATAGTTCTTGCCCACGGTGGTGTTGCCGAAATAGTCGGCCGTGATGGCAGGGAAGAGGGCGAAGTTGCCGCCGAAGTTGAAGCCGATGATACAGGCACAGACCACCAGCCCGGCGGCCGTGGCGCCGAGTTTGAAGAACAGGGCCATGATGATGCCCTGGAAAAGGCACATGAGGAAGATGGCCAGCTTGCGGCCGATACTGTCGGAGACGCTGCCCCAGAGAATGCGGCCCAGGCCGTTGAAGATGGCGTACCAGCCCATGGCGGTGCCGGCCACGGCCGAGGCCGCGGCCACCTCGACGCCCTTGGCGCTCAGGGCGTCGATGCCGAAGAGCTTGATGCAGCCTATGACCATGAGTCCGGCCATGGCGCTGAGGAAGAAGGTCAGCCAAGTCATGTAAAACTGCGGGGTTTTGAGCATCTCGCCGGTCTCATAGGCCACGGTGCCGTTCTGGGCGGCGTTGCCGGCGGTGGCGGCCGGTGGGGTATAGCCCTCGGGCAGCCAACCATCGGGGGGATTGATCATGACGAGGCTGCCGAGCACCACCACCACCAGGAAGATGACCCCGTAGAGCAGGAAGACGCTCTGGACGCCGCCGAGCCCGAAGAAGTCGAGTCTGCCCAGCAGGTTGAACCAGGCCCCGGCCGACTTGACCCAGATCAGGGCCCCGAAACCGAATCCGGCCACGGCCAGACCCGTGATGAGTCCCTTCTTGTCCGGGAACCATTTGACGCCCACGGCGATGGGCACCACGTAGGCCAGGCCGATGCCTGCGCCTCCCAGGAAACCGATGCACAGCATCTGGGTGGCAAAGGTGCTGCCGATGAACCCGCCCAGGATATAGCCGGCCCCCAGGACGACACCGCCGGCGGCGGCCAGCGTCCGAGGCGACATGCGGGCCTGCAGTCGTCCGGCGATCACCATTACAAAGGCGAAGGTGAACAGGCCCAGGGAGAACACCCACTGGGTTTCCTTGGTGGTGAAGGCATACATCCCGGTAGGATCGACGAGTTTGGGGGTGAAGACCGACCATGCATAGATCGCACCGAGGCAGAGCTGGATGGCGATGGCCCCGATGACTACAATCCATCTGTTCATAACCTTTGAATTATCTGACACTGAAAACCTCCTTGTATGGAAAAATGATCAAATTAGTGCCAGTGTATACGTGTCTTTTGAGGCAGTGTCAACGGAAAATATGAATCATGGTTCATTAATCGCTCCGACTCGCTTTCCCCCGCCGCTTATGGCTGATTGCAGGGTTCAGGGACTGCCCGGGGGACATACCCGGTGGCCGACCTCGTTCTTAAGCCTGGCTGAGGGATGATCCCTTCGGGATTGCGGGGGGCAAACGCGAAGAGGGGGGACTCTCCCGGGGACGTCAAGCTGGACATGGCGCTGACAAAGGTGGCCTTTTTCTAAGAAATGCATATCAAGCTGTACTCGAATGAAGTGTAAAAGCGCATTACAGGCTTTTTCTTAATTAATCGGGATGGTGCACTTATTCGTAAGACCTGTGGGGTTTGGCATGGAGGCTCGCCCCGGGGAGCAGCGCCTCCTTCCTGTCCGGTCAGGTCCCTTCTATGGCTTCAGGGGGAAAGGAGCCACCCGAGTAGGTTCGGGGGACCCTGCGGCTCATGTTGCAGGTGACCTCATAGGGGATGGTCTCGCCCCATGCGGCCACATCTGCGGCGGTTACGGGTCCACTCCCGAAGAGCTCGACCTCCTCGCCCACCGCATAGGTGTCATCTCCCAGGTCGATGAGACACTGGTCCATGCAGATGCGGCCCACGACCGGGTAGGTCTTGCCTCGGATGAGGATTTTGGACCGGTTGGAGAGGATGCGGGTATATCCGTCGGCATATCCGATGGGGAGGGTGGCGATCGTGGTATCCCGCGGCGTGGTATAGGTCAGGCCGTAGGATAGAGGCGTCCCCTGGCGGACCCTTTTGGTGAAGATGATGCTGGTCTTGAGCGTCATGGCGGGCCTCAGGGCCAGGGTGGCGGGGCTCTCCCGTGAGGGGGACAGCCCGTAGCAGAGGATACCGGGACGGACCATATCCATGAAGGCCGCCGGGCTGGAGAGGATGGCACCGGAGTTGGCACAGTGCCTCAAACCGCAGGCGATGCCCTCCCGGGCGGCCCGGGAGGCCAGCTCGGTGAAACGCTGGATCTGGCTGGCGGTAAAGGTGCTCTCCCCGGTGTCCGCGACCGGGAAATGGGTGTACAGGCCTGCGATCGTAATCGCATCGTTGCCACAGAGTGCATGTAGGACTGCCAGGGTTTCATGCGGGGCGAGCCCGAGGCGCCCCATACCGGTGTCGGTCTTGACGTGCACCGCCACCGGGCGCTGCCAGCGCCTGGCGCCCTCGGTCAGGGCCTGCGTCAGGAAATCGTCCACGACCGTGGGCATAAGGTCGTACCTGAAAACCGCATCGATATCCTCTCTGGAGCGATCGATGAGGCTGAAGATGAGGATGGGCAATCTCACGCCGGCCTCCCGCAGGTCGAGGCCCTCCTCGATGCTGGTGACCCCCAGCATGTCTACGAGCGCCTTATCCTGGACGAAGCGGCCGACCACGGCGGCCCCGTGGCCATAGGCATCGGCCTTGATGGCCATCATGATCTTGCCACCGGTGTGGGCCCGGATCACCTCCAGGTTGTGCCGGATGGCACCGAGATCCACGACCACGTGTGTATGTCGCATAGCCTTTCCTAGTCGGCCCGTTTTCTGAGAAAGGTGGGGACATTGTAGATGTCTTCGTCGAGCACGTTTTCGTCCACGACCATGCCCAGACGGATCACCTCCTTCTCGCGGGGTTGCTCCTTGCGGCGCAGGAAGGCCGGTTTGTCGTAATCGATGATCGTGGCGGCATGCATGTCCCTGGCCGGTTCGCGCTCGTTCTCGGTCCGGGCGAGCACGATGGGCTTGCTGCAGAATCCGGTGGCCACCACGGTGATCGTGATCACATCCCCCATGGTCTCGTCGATCACCACGCCCCAGATGATGTTGGCATCCTCATGGGCGGCGGACTGGATCAGGGAGGAGGCCTCGTGGATCTCGTCCATGGTGAGGGAGGAACTGCCCGTGATATTGATGAGCAGGCCCTTGGCGCCCTGGATGTCCATATCCTCGAGCAGCGGGCTGGAAATGGCCGTCTGGGCGGCATCCAGGGCCCGGTTCTCGCCCGTGCCCGAACCGATTCCCATGAGGGCCTTGCCCTTCTCCGTCATGACGGCCTTGACGTCGTTGAAGTCTACGTTGACCAGCCCCGTGTGGTTGATGAGATCCGAGATGCCCTTGACCGCATTGATCAGAATATCGTCGGCCATCTTGAAGACCTCAAGCATGGGGAGGTTTTTGCCGCCCATGCTCAGGAGCCGGTGGTTGGGAATCACGATCAGCGCGTCCACGTTCTCGGACAGGGAGGCCTCGCCCTCCTCGGCCTGCT
Source organism: uncultured Bacteriovoracaceae bacterium (assembly GCA_964618975.1). GTDB lineage: Bacteria > Desulfobacterota > Desulfomonilia > UBA1062 > UBA1062 > CAZUDI01. The sequence continues at coordinate 10,380 of CAZUDI010000029.1, forward strand.
TCATCTTGCGCCGACCCTCAAAGGGGAACGGTTTCGTGACCACCGCCACGGTCAGGGCCCCGAGTTCCCGGGCAATGCGCGCCACGATGGGCGAGGCGCCGGTACCCGTCCCACCGCCCATGCCCGAGGTGATGAAGACCATGTCGGCGCCCTCAAGGGACGCTCGGATCTCGGCCTCGCTCTCCTGGGCCGCGTCGCGGCCCACCGAGGGATTGCCGCCCGCCCCGAGCCCCCGGGTGAGCTTGGTCCCTATCTGGACCCGGTTGGATGCCGCCGATGACTTGAGGGTCTGAATGTCTGTATTGCACGAGAGGAATTCCACGCCCGTCAAACTGGCGCCGATCATGTTGTTGACCGCGTTGCAGCCGCACCCTCCCACACCGATGACCTTGATCTTTGCCCCCACCTGATCCATTTCCTCCAGTTCAAACATATTCACCTCCTTGTCCTCCTTCTCCCTCAGTCCTCTCATCTTTAGCGCGCCTGTCACGCGGCTGCCCCTGTCCTCAGAAGACCTCCCTGAACCACCGTAGCATACGGTCCAGGATCCGTTCGAATACGGATCCTCCCCGCGGGATATAGCTGTAGCTCGGTTTGCCCGACTCGTAGATGCACAGTCCCACGGCCGTGGCATAGGCCGGGCTGTTCACCAGTTCGATGAGGCCCTTGACACCCCTCGGGCTGCCGATGCGCACGGGCATATGCATGATGCCTTCGGCCAGAGAGGCCACGCCTTCCAGCGAGCTGGCCCCACCGGTGAGCACCAGACCGGCGGAGAGCTGGTCGGCGATCCCCGTATTGCGGATTTCGGTGAAGGCCAGCTTGAAGAGCTCCTCCATGCGGGATTCGATGATCTCGGAGAGGACGTGCCGCGGCACGGTCCTCACGCTGTCACCGCCGATGGAAGGCACCTCGATCTGTTCGTCCGTAGACACCTGCGCGGCGATGGCATGGCCGTATTTGATCTTGAGGCGCTCGGCCTCGGCGATGGGGGTCCTCAGGCCCACGGCAATGTCGTGGGTCACATGGTCGCCCCCGAGGGCCAGTACGGCGGTGTGGCGGATGGCACCGTCGTTGAAGACCGCGATGTCGGTGGTGCCCCCGCCGATGTCCATGAGGACCACCCCGAGCTGGCGCTCGTCCGGGGTGAGGATGGCGGCCGAGGAGGCGATCTGCTGCAGCACGATGTCGCGCAGTCCCAGCCCCGCCTTCTGGGCGCACTTGTTGATATTACTCACGGCCGATACCGAGCCCGTGACGATGTGGACCCGCACCTCCAGTTTGGAGCCGGCCATGCCGACAGGATCGGAGATGCCACTGGTGTCGTCCACCGTGAATTCCTGGGGCAGCACGTGAATCGTCTCCACCCCCACGGGTTTGGCGATGTCCTTGGCCTGTTCCACTACGCGTTTCTTGTCCGCGGGCGTGATTTCGTCGCCCTTGATGGCGATGACTCCGTTGGTGCTGATACCCTGGATGTGGCCGCCGGCGATCCCGGTATAGACTTCGTCCACACTGATGCCCGCCATCTTCTCGGCGTCTTCCACCGCCTTGTGAATGGCCTCGACGGTTTGCTCCATGTTGACCACCAGCCCGCGTCTGAGCCCCTTGGATTCGGAAATGCCGAACCCGATCACCTCCAGATTACCGGAGTCCTTGAACTCGGTGATCAGGCAGCAGATCTTGGTGGTCCCGATATCCAGTCCCACGATGATCCGGTCTCTAGAGGCCATGGGTGCTCCTGTTCTTGAGGACGATCTTGTCCTCGCAGCTGAGGTCCATGACCGTGCCGCTCTCGGGGCTGAAACGGGTGAGCGCCAGGAGGGCCCTTTCCACCCGGGCGGGGGTCAGGTCCCCCAGAAACTCGAGGGTGATGCCACCTTTTAGTCTGATATGCATGCGACCTCCTGATTCGATGGTCAGATCCATGGCATCGAGCTGATGGTCCTCGATGAGGTGCACGGCGGCAATTCCGCGATGCAGCAGCCCTTCGAGCTCATCCCCGGTATCGTTCACGCTCCAGTCGGTGGCACGGATGAGGATCCCCTCGGGTTTTCCGGGTGCGGGGGCGAAGATCTCCCCCTCGTGGGAGATGAGGTAGCTGGTGTCCTTGAGGATCAGGGTGGCCGCAGGGATATGCTCCTCCACCGTAATGCACACCGCGGCCGGGATGAGGCTGCGTTTGATGCCGACGCGTAGGATCCAGGGATGGGCCACGAGCCGTGTACGGGCGGCGGCCATGTCCCAGGCCAGGATATTGTCACCCTCCTCCAGGTCGATCAGGACGAGGGCCTCGTCCGCCTCCACGCGCTTAAGCCCCTCGATGGTGATCCCCTTGACGCGGAACATGTCACTGTTGGAGAGGTAGCCCAGGGCGCAGATCAGCACCATGGTGCTCGAGGTGATCAGACACAGCCAGATGCTCAGCCGCAGCACCTTATTGATGTTCGAGATGCGCCGCTTTTTGGAGGGCGAGGTCTGTCGCCGTTTGAAATCCTCAATCAACGATCAGTACCTCCTCCGTAAGTTCGATCCCGAAACGGGAGCGGACATGTTCCTTGATCTGCAGGATCAGGGCCCGGATATCCCCACAGGTGGCACGCCCGTCGTTGATGATGAAATTGGCGTGAGCGTGCGAGACGCGGGCGCCGCCCACGGCGCATCCCTTCAGGCCGGCCTGGTCGATCAGGCGTCCGGCCGTGGCGCCGGCGGGGTTTTTGAAGATGCACCCGCTGCTGTAGCCCGTGGGCAGTGCGCGTCGCTGCTGCCTGCAGGCCGCCATTCTTTCGGCCACCGTCTCCGGGGTTGTACGCTCAAGGGCCAGAGAGGCCCCGATGATCACCGACCCCCGGGGTATGCCACCCGAGCGGTAGGCACAGGGTAGCTCCGCGCGGGTAAGCGTGTGCACGCCGGTGGCGTCCACCACCTCGATGCTCTCGACGACATCCATGATGCCGCGGGTGGCGCTGCCGGCATTCATCCAGAGCGCCCCGCCAAGGGTCCCGGGGATGCCGCACAGGAATTCCAGGCCGCTCAGCCCCGCCTCGCGCGCCCGCGCAAGCAGGACTCCGAGCGGGGTGGCCGCCCCGGCCTGAAGGTGTAAGTCCTCGATGTTCACCTGGTCAAAGGGGGCCGCCAGACGGACCACCGGCAGGGTGATAGTGCCGTCGCCGAAGATGATGTTCGAGCCCCCCCCCAAGAGGATGAAGTCCGCCTGGGCCGCGATGAGGTCCCTCAGCTCGGCCGGGGTCTCCGGTTCGTAGAGCCTTGCTATGGTGCCGCCGCAGTGCATGGTGGTTACCTTGCGGGCATCGATGTCACGCATCTGGCGCATCCAAGATCTCCAAGAGTCGTAGTCCCTGTCTCCACACGTCACCCGCTCCCAGAAAGATCACCAGATCGTCAGGCTGTGCCGCGTCTTTCAGCAGGGAGGGCAGGTCTTCCTTGTCGGGCGCATAGTGTACCTGCCTGAGGCCGTGCTGCTTGATCTCCTCGTACAGCGCCTGGCCGGTGACCCCTTCGAGGGGGGCTTCCGAGGCCGCATAGATCTCGGTGATGAACAGTTCGTGGGCATCGTAGAAGGCGGTGACGAACTCGCGGAAGAGGTCGCGGGTGCGTGTGTAGCGGTGCGGCTGGAAGACGGCCACGATGCGGCGTGCCGGGAAGGCATTTTTCAGCGCCGCCAGGGTCGCCTTGATCTCGGTGGGGTGGTGGGCATAATCGTCCATTACCATGACGCCCCCGGTCTCGCCGCGCACATGGAAGCGCCTCTGCACGCCGCTGAAGGCGCTCAGTCCGTCCTGAATCACCGCAAAATCGATCCCCAGCTCCAGGGCGCATCCCACGGCGCCCAGGGCGTTGAGGCAGTTGTGCATGCCGGGTACCCTGAGGTGGATCTCCCCCAGCGTCCTGTCACGCCGGTGGACCGTAAACGACGAGTCGAACCCGTTGAAGGTCGCCTCCGTCAGGCGGTAGACGGCCTGGGTGTGGGTGCCGTAGGTGTAGACCTTGCGCTTGAGCTGCGACAGGATGTGCTGGATGTTCTCGTTGTCGAGGCACACCATGGTGAAGCCGTAGAAGGGAACCTTGTTGAGGAACTCCACATAGGTCTGGCGGATGTCGTCGAGGTCGCGGTAGCAGTCCATGTGCTCCTCTTCGATGTTGGTGACAAGCGCCACGATCGGCAGCAGCTTGAGAAACGAACGGTCGCTCTCGTCGGCCTCGGCCACGAGGAGGCTGCCCTCGCCCAGACGCGCATTGGAATCGAACATATCGAGCTTTCCGCCGATGATCGCCGTCGGGTCCATGCCGGCCTTGGCCAGGATGGTGGCCAGCATGGAGGTGGTGGTGGTCTTGCCGTGGGTACCGGCCACGGCGATCGAGTGTTTCATGCGCATGATCTCGGCCAGCATCTCGGCCCGGGGGATGACCGGCAGTCCCCGGTCCCTGGCGGCGGCACATTCGGGATTGGCGAGACTGACGGCCGAGGAATACACCACCACCTGGGCATCACCAATGTGCTCGGCGGTGTGTCCCAGGTGGACCCTGGCCCCCAGGCCGCTCAGCCTCCGGGTTGTCTCGGATTCGGCGATATCCGAGCCCCTGACCTCGTAGCCCATGTTCAGAAGCAGCTCGGCTATGCCGCTCATGCCGATGCCGCCTATGCCGACGAAATGGATCTTTGTGATTCCCTTAAACACGCAAAAGCTCCTGTGCGATGATCTCGGCCCCATCGCCGAGAGACAGATCCTTCATCCGTTGTGCCGCCCGCGCCAGGCCCTCCCCGTCGGAGAGCCTGGCGCCGATCTCGAGGGCCAGCCTTTCAGGCGTGAGGTGGGATTCCGGAATGATCCACCCCGCCTCGTGCCCGCTTACATACCTGGCATTGGCCATCTGATGATCGTCCGCCGCATGGGGATAGGGAACCATGACGGCCGGTATCCCGAGTCTGGACAGCTCGGAGAGGCTCAAACCCCCGGCCCTGCATACCACAAGGCGGGCCCGTTTGTATAGCGAGGCCATGTCGTTTGTGAAATCAAAGACCTCGGCTGGCTGCCCCACCCTGTGATAGGCCTCCCGCACCCAGGTGAGATCGGCCTGTCCGGTCTGGTGCAGCACCGTGAGCTCGAGGCCCTGCTCCCGGCACAGGCGCAGGGCCTCGACGGCACAGGTGTTGAGGCTGTGGGAGCCCAGCGAGCCCCCCATGATGAGGAGACACCCTCCGGGCGGACCGCCTGGAGGCGCGATCAGCTCCCGGACGGGATTACCGCACAGGCACGTTTTGTGCGCGGGAAAGGCCCGGGATATATCGGGGAAGCCCAGGTAGATGCGTTGGACCAGATACGCAAGAATACGGTTGGTCAGCCCGGGCCGGGCGTTCTGTTCCTGGATGGCGCACTCCACGGCGCACAGACGGGCGGCCAGCACCACCATGCCGGTGACATATCCTCCGGTGCCGATGACCCTGTGCGGGGAAAAGTCCCTGATGATGGAGAACGCGCGCCATAAGGCCTGCAGGTTGATCCCCATGGCGCGCGCGATCTTTACGGGGGACTGGCCCTTGACGCCTAAGGCGTGCACGGCCACAAAGGGCAGGTTTCTCTCCCGGCACAGGCGTTCCTCCAGGCCCCGCCGGGTGCCCACGAAGAGGATGTCCGTAGACGGATCGGCCTTCTTGAGGGCCTCGGCGATGGCCAGGCCTGGCATGATATGGCCCCCTGTCCCGCCGGCGGTGATCAGGATCTTCACAGGCGTGCCCTCCGTGAAACCGACAGCACGAGCCCCGAGATCGTCATGGTGGCGATCAGGGTGGAACCTCCGTAGCTGAAGAAGGGCAGGGCCAGCCCGGTAGTGGGGAGGACGCTCATGGCGACCCCCATGTTGATCACCGCCTGCAGACCGATGAGGCTCACCGCGGCGACCACAAGATAGAAGCCGAAGGCGTCATTGGTGGACAGTGCAATACGAAAACCGCGCCAGATCCAGACACCGAAGAGGAAGATGACCATTAGCACGCCCAGCAGCCCGAGCTCCTCGCCTACCACCGAGAGGATGAAGTCCGTGTGCGGGGCGGGCAGGAAGAAGAGCTTCTGGGTTCCCTCACCCAGGCCGGTTCCGGTGAGACCGCCCTTGGCAAAGGCGACCATGGATTGGATAATCTGGTATCCGATGCCCTGCATGTGGTCCCAGGGGTTGATGAAGGCCGTAAGCCTTGCCCGGCGGTAGGGCTCCAGCATCATGAGTGCGGCCGCAGCCGGAACCACGGCCGCACCGAGCAGGCCGAGGTGCTTGAGACGCATGCCTGCGATGAACAACACGCCGATGACCCAGATGCCCAGGGTGGCGGCCGTGCCGAAGTCCGGCTCGATGAAGATGAGGATGGCGATCACGAGGGTGATGAGCATGACGGGCAGGATGCCGGTCCTGAAGTCGGAGATGGAGCGGGACTTGCGGGAGAGGAAGTTCGCCAGGTAGATGACCAGGGCCACCTTGACGAGTTCGGAGGCCTGGAAGCTGAAACCGCACACACGCACCCAGCGCCGGGAATGCCCTCCGCTGATCCCGATACCGGGCACGAAACAGAGGATGAGGCCCGCAATCCCGGCGGCCACGGCCAGAAACACCAGGGGCCGGGAGGCGAGCCTGCGGTAATCCATGCTCATGAACACGAGCATGATGCTCGTGCCCACGATCACATGAAAAAGGTGTTTCCTGATCATAGCCGAGCCGCTGCCGAGTATCTCCTTGGAGACGAAGAAACTCGACGAATACACCATGACCGTGCCCATGACCAGGAGCAGCAGGGTCGCCAGGAGGAAGAAGATATCGAAATCTATTTCGTGCTCATCACTTGTCTTCGCACACATTGTGTGAACACCTCCCCCCGGTGGGCATAGCTCGTATACATGTCGAAGCTGGAGCACCCGGGACTGAGCAGGACCGTGTCGCCTGGGTGCGCCGCGATGCTGGCCTTGGCGAGCGCCTCCGGCATGTCGTGGGCACACTCCACGGGCACGATGGGTGTGATCTCGTTGAGGATCCTCACGGACTCCTTTCCCAGTACCAGTGCCAGGCGGATCCTCTCCCGGTGCCGTGTCACCAGTTCCCGGAAGTCGCCACCCTTGTCACGCCCCCCCAAGATGAGCACGGCCTTGCCACTGATACCCTTAAGCGCCTTGTCCACGGCCCCCACGTTGGTGGCCTTGGAGTCGTCGATATAGGTGATTCCGTCCACCTCGGCTACGGTCTCGAAGCGGTGGCTGAGCGTGGTGAACTCCTGGAAAACCGCTTCCATGCAGACCGGATCGATCCCCAGGCAATCACCCGTCAGGGCGGCGGCGAGCATGTCCTCCTGCAGGCCATCCCCCAGGGGACCGCCCGTCGGTAGGGCCGGCCCCTCACGGTGTCCGGGGAAGATGATCCGGCCTTCCCGGATGAAGGCCCCCCCCTCGAGGTGGGGGGCGCTGGCGGAGAAGCCGATGATGTCGGCCTGCGTGGAGATCGTTTTCAGACGGGGATCGTCCAGGTTGACGATGGCGGTGTCCCCTTTCTGCTGCTGGGAGAAGAGCCTGAGCTTGCAGGAGGCATACTCGTCCATGTCGTGGTAACGGTCCAGATGGTCCGGGGTGATGTTGAGGCATACGGCAATGTGCGCTCGGAAGTGCTCGATCCACTCCAGCTGGAACGAGCTGATCTCGGCCACCACATAGTCGGGATCCTCGTCGACCAGGGCGATCAGCGGCGGGTTGATGTTGCCGCCCAGCCCCGAACGAAGGCCCGCGCGTTCGAGGATGCGGTGAATGAGGGTGACGGTGGTGGTCTTGCCATTGGTGCCCGTCACGGCGATGAGGCGCCCGGAGAGCAGGGATGCGGCCACCTCGATCTCGGAGACGACCCGCGAGGCGTGGCTAAAGAGGGCATGGTCCCGGGGGATGCCCGGGCTGGGGATCACCAGCTCGGCCCAGGCGAGCTCGGCCGGCGTGACGGCCCGGACCTCCTCCGAGGGTGTATTTTCGTCCAGGTGCTCGTCCACCAGGCGCACCTCGTGTCCGCGGGCTTTCAGCACGCGGGCGCTCTCCCGCCCGGTGGAACCCGTGCCCCAGATCACAATGCGCACTGCTTCATCCCTTCCAGGGACTGGTGCATCTGTTTGAGGATGCCGGCGATCTGGGAATCGCTCTCGTCCATATAGAAGGAAAGCACGCTCTGCATAAAGTCGATGATCTCGTGGTTATCTCCCATGTCTTTCTACCTCAGTTTCAGTGTCGATACGGCCAGCATGGCCAGCAGGATGGAGATGATCCAGAACCGCACGATGATCTTGGGTTCCGGCCATCCTTTCAGTTCGAAATGGTGATGGATGGGGGCCATGCGGAAGATACGTTTGCCGTTGGTGAATTTGAAGAAGCCCACCTGCAGGATGACGGATACGACCTCCATGACGAAGATGCCGCCCACCACCAACAGCACGATCTCCTGCTTGGTCATGATCGCCACGGTCCCCAGGATGCCGCCGAGGCTCAAGGCCCCCACATCACCCATGAAGACCTGCGCCGGGTAGGCGTTGTACCAGAGAAACCCGAGGCCGGCCCCCACGATGGCCCCGAGGAAGACGCTCAGCTCGCCCACGCCGGTGATGAAGGGGATCTGCAGATAGGCGGCCGCCTTGAAATTGCCGGTCACATAGGCGAAGAGCAGATAGGTCGCCGCAGCGATGGTGCAGGGTCCGATGGCCAGACCGTCGAGGCCGTCGGTGAGATTGACGGCGTTGGCGCAGCCGACGATGACCACCATGACAAAGGGGATATACAGGATCCCCAGGTTGATCGAGACGCTTTTGAAAAACGGGATGACGATGCTGTCGTCAAAGCCCGGGATACCGACGAGCACCGAGGCGACAATCGCGGCGGCGCCGAACTCCACGAGCAGGCGCACCCTGCCGGAGAGCCCGCGCATGTTGCCCTTGACAGTCTTGAGGTAGTCGTCCACAAAGCCCAGGACGCCGAAGGTCAGCAGGATGAAGAGCCCCAGCCAGACGTACAGGTTGGAGAGGTCGACCCACAGGAGGGTGGCGATCACGATGGCGAAGATGATCAGGATGCCCCCCATGGTGGGCGTGCCGCTCTTATCCTTGTGGCCTTGGGGGGTGTAACCGTTGATGCGTTCCTTGAGGCTCAAGGCGGAGAGTTTGCGGATGAACCACGGTCCGAGGAGCAGGCAGATCAGGAGTGCGGTGATGGTGGCATAGATGCTCCTGAAGGTGAGATACTTGAATACATTGAAGATGGTGGAGTGTATGTGCAGGGGGTAGAGGATATGGTACAGCATGTCTTAAGCCACCGCCTTGAGGTAATCCACCACACGATCCAGACCCAGCGCCCGTGAGGCCTTGACGAGCACGATGGCATCGGCAGGCAGCAACTCGGACAGGAGGGGTTTCATCTCATCGATGGAGGCGGCCTGGTGGATGGCTTCCCCCGACATGCCAGCATCCATGGCGCTGGCAATGACCACCTCCGCCATGGATCCGGTGATGATGAGCTGGTCGATCCCGGCCTGGGCGATGCTCCGGCCGAGTTGCTCGTGCCAGTAGCGGGCATCCTTTCCCAACTCCAGCATGTCGCCCAAGATGGCCACCTTGCTGGTGTAAGGGGCCTCTTTGAGCATGGCGAGCCCCGCCTGCATGGAGGCGGGGCTCGCATTGTAGCTGTCATTGATAAGGGTCAGATGATCCAGCACGATGATCTCCGAACGCATGTGCGGACCCTTGGCCTGTCTGAGGCCGGCGGCGATGCTCTGGTGGTCGAGACCCAGGGCGTGAGCCAGGGCCGCCGCCGCCAGGGCGTTGAGGACGTTGTGCCTGCCGGGCAGGCGCAGGCGGGTCCTGATGACCTGTCCGGCGATATCCAGGCTCAGTTCGGTGCCGTTCAGCCCCTGGGCGTGGATCTCGGCCAGACAGACATCCGCCGGTGCCTCGGCCGAGAAGGTCACCACGTCCAGTCCGGCGGGGATGGTAAGCTGGCGCATGTGCTCCAGGGAAGGGTTGATCACGGCCACCCGGGAGGTATGGCAGAAGATGTCCTGTTTCTCGCGGATGATGCCCTCGATGCTGCCGAGACCGTTCAGGTGGGCGGGATTGATATTGGTGATGACGGAGGCCTCCGGCCGGGCGATGTGTGAGAGCCTGCGGATCTCTCCCGGACAGCTCGAGCCCATCTCCAGCACACAGAAGCGGTGGTCGGGCTCCAGCCGGAGGAGGTTCAGGGGCAGACCGACGAGGTTGTTGAAATTCTTGGCTGTCTTGAGGCATTTGCCCCCCAGTTGCAGGATGGAGGCACATAGTTCCTTGACCGTAGTCTTGCCCGTCGATCCGGTAATGCCCACCACGGTCGGATTGAGCGTGTCGCGAATGTGAGCCGCAATATCCCCCAGCGCCTTCAGGGTGTCGTTCACCACGATCAGGGGTAGACCCGAGATGGCGGGTGCCTCCGATACGAGGGCGGCCCCAGCCCCGGAGGCGGCCGCCACCTCCAGGAAGGCATGTCCGTCGAAATGCTCGCCTTTGAGCGCCACGAAGAGCTCCCCGGGACTAAGCGTACGGGAATCGGTCGTGATGGAGAAGACCTGTGCGGCGGGGTCACCCCCGATCAGGCGTCCCCCCGTACAGGCCTCGATCTCCCGCAGCGTGAAGGTCATGACCCGTATACCTCCTGCAGGGCCTTATACACCCAATCCTTGTCGTCGAATGGCCGTCTCTCGTCACCGACGAGCTGGTAGTTCTCGTGACCCTTACCCGCAATCAGCAGACAATCGTCCGGGAGGAGGGCTGCCACGCCCCGGCGGATGGCCTGCGCCCGGTCCGGCTCCACGATCAGGGCCTCCGGGTCATGCACCCCGGCGAGGATCTCGTCCATGATGCGCTGCGGGTCTTCGCTGCGTGGATTGTCCGAGGTGACGATCACGTGGTCCGCCAGCGCCTCGGCGATATTGCCCATGATGGGCCGCTTGGCCCGGTCCCGGTCGCCACCGCACCCGAAAACGAGGATGACCCTGCCCGAACACAGGCTGCGGGCGCTTTCCAGCGCCTTCATCAGGGCATTGGGTTTGTGCGCGTAGTCCACGAAGATCATGCGCCCATAGGGATTGGGCACGATCTCCATGCGGCCTGGTACCTTCTCGAGGTCGTAGATGCCCTCACAGATAGCGTCGGCGTCGATGCCCAGGGTGAGCCCCAGGGCGGCGGCGGCCAGGATGTTGTAGGCGTGCACTTCTCCCAGCAGGCGACTCCTGATGAACAGAGGGGCCGCAGGCGTTGTGACCTCCAGCCACATGCCCCCGGTAAGCATCTCGCAGGATACCGAGCGGATCATGGCCCCGGTGCCTTTGCCATAGGTGACCGGCGAAAGACAGGTGCGTGCGAGCTCCTCACCATAGGCATCGTCCGTATTGATGATGGCACGACCAGTGAGGTAGCGCTCGAAGAGCTTGCGCTTGGCCGCGAAATAGGTCTGCATGTCGTGGTGATAGTCGAGGTGGTCCTGTCCCAGATTCGTGAAGAGGGCATGGGCAAAACTGAGGCCCGCGGGACGGTCCTGATCGAGGGCGTGCGAGCTGACCTCCATGACACAGGTCCGCACCCCGGCGCGGTACATGGTGTCCAGGTGTTCGAAGAGCTCCAAGGGCCCGGGGGTGGTGACGCGCGCGGGCAGGACCGTGCCCGCATAGCGGCTTTCGATGGTGCCGATGACCCCGGTGGGGACCCCGGCGCGCCTGAGAATCGATTCGATGAGATAGGTCGTGGTGGTCTTGCCGCTCGTGCCGGTGACGCCGATCAGGGTGACCCTGTTGGCTAAGGGATAGAGAACGGGCAGCAGGGTTTTGAGGGCCAGGGTCGTATCCGGCACCTCGATCGTGGTGGCCTCGCGCGCACGCGCCTGCTCGCAGATGACCAGGGCGGCGCCGGAGCTGATCGCGCTGGAGATGAAGCGTTCCCCGCTGGTGGTGCTTCCCGCAAGCGCGATGAAGGCGTCGCCTTCGCGCACGAGGCGCGAGTCCGTCTTGAGGGACACAAAGGTACGGTCAGGTCCGAGCATACGGGCCTGGGGGATCAGGGTGAGGATATCGGAGGCCTTCATCCCCGGCCCTCCTTCTTGGCCACCGTCAGGATGGGGCGGATGTCGAGCACGTTGACGCACTTGATGGCGATGCGCTTGAACAGGGGACACGCCACCACGCTGGCATAGTACTGGGGGTGGGGCTCGTCGATGCACACGATCATGGTGAGCACGGGCCGGCCACTGGCGTCGATGATACCGCCCATGAAGCTGGAGATGTAGGCATTCTTGGAATAGCCGCCGGTGAGTGGGTCGACCTTCTGCGCCGTGCCGGTCTTGCCGAAGGTCTGGTAGTCCGTCATGGCGGCCGTCTCGGCGGTTCCGTCCTTGAGCACGACGCCCTTGAGGATGCCGAGGAGCTCCTGGGAGGTCTTGCGGGAGATGACCTTGCGCGCCACGACGGGCTCGAAGGCCTGGACCTCGCTGCCGTCGGCCGCGGTGATGTGATGTACAAGCCGGGGCCGCATCACCAGGCCGCCGTTGACCAGGGCGTTGAAGGAGGTGATGAGCTGGATTCCGGTCACGGCGAAGCCCTGACCGAAGGAGATGGCGGCCTTGTCCACACTGGTCCATTTCTGGGGTGCCCGGATGAGACCGGCGGGCTCGCCCGGATAGTCGATGCCGGTAGGCACGCCCAGGCAGAAGGACTTCAGGGCGGAATGCATGTCGTGGCTGGAGCTGGCTTCCATCAATTTCACCATGCCGATGTTGCTGCTGTACTTGACGATGTCGCGTACCGGCAGCCACCCGTAGCCCTCGCGGTCGTGATCGTGGATCGTAACGCGGTGGAAGGTCAAGCGGCCATTCTCGCAGAAAAAGCTCTGCGAGGACGTAAAGCTGCCGCGATCCAGCCCCCAGCCGACCCACAGGGGCTTGATGACCGAGCCGGGCTCGAAGACATCGATGACGGCCCGGTTCTTGTGCCCACTGAGATGGCGGTAGGACCCGCGATTGGGGTCGAAACTGGGCGCGGTGGCCATGGCAAGCACCTCACCGGTGGCGGGACGGGTGATGATGACGAACCCGGAACGGGCATTGTGCTCCCGGATGGTCTGGTTGAGCTCGCAGGCGGCGATATACTGCACCCGGCGGTCGAGGGTCATCGTCAGGCTGCAGCCGTCCTCGGCCTCCTGCGGGGAAAGCCCGCGGGCGTAGATCGTCCTTCCCAGGCCATCCCGCTGCATCTGGACGTGCCGGGCCTTGCCGGTGAGCAGACGGTCATAGTAGAGCTCGATGCCCTCGAGCCCCTCCCCGTCGATGCCCACGATGCCGAGCACGTTGGCCAGGGACTCGCTTTCCGGATAGAAGCGTTTGGCCTCGGGAAAGAAGGCCAGCCCCTTGATCTTAAGGGCCCTGAGCGCGTCCACCTCGTTGGGCGTGGCATGGCGCTTGATCCAGACAAAACCCTTCTTGGAACGCAGTCTGCGAGTCAGGGCGGCCCGGTCGAGCTTCAGTTCCCGGGCGATGCGCGCCGCCTCCCTGGAAGGGTCTTCGATCAGCCCGGGATTGGCCGCCACGGACTTCACCTCGAGGCTGATGGCGAGCGGCTCGCCATTGATGTCGAGGATGGACCCGCGCTGGGGGCTCAGTTTCACCGTATGGTCGAATTTACGGTAGGCCCTGCTAAGGATATCCTCCGAGGCCAGGACCTGGAGATCAAAGGCCCTGAAGGCCATCAGCGCCAGCAGCGATACGAAGGTGAAGAGGGCAAACCTTACTCGTCCGACCATACGTACACGACCTGTTTCGATTCCGGGACGACAAGCCCCAGTTCATTCCTGGCAATGAGCTCAAGACGCTTGGAACTTTTCAGGGTGGAGATCTCCAGACAGAGGGCATGATTGTCCGTTAGCAGCTGCTCGTTGAGGGTGCGCTGCTCCGAGAGGGCGTACCCCATCTCCACGGCCATGGTCCTGGTCCATACATGGAACATGGCCCATACGGCGATCATGAGGGTGAGGAGGATGCCGCAAAAGAGCGGCTGCCGCTCTCGCTGGGCCTTCATGCAATCCTCCGTGCCGCCCGCAGCCGGGCGCTGCGCGAGCGCGGGTTAAGCTGCACCTCTTCCGTATGCGGCACAAGGGGCTTGCGAAAGAGCGGGCTGAGCCGGGGAGCGGCGGTGTCCGCCTGCGGCGGCAGCCCCTTGGGACGCAGATGGGCCTGTGAGGGCGGCTGAAAACAGCGTTTCACCAGGCGGTCCTCCAGGGAGTGGTACGAGATGACCGCCATCACGCCGCCGGGCTTCAGCAGCCGCACGCCCTTGGCCAGGACCTCGGCCAGGCGATCAAGTTCGGAGTTCACCTCCATGCGGATGGCCTGGAAGGTTTTGGTGGCGGGGTGGATGTGTGCGGGCCATTGCGCGTGTGGTATGGCCGCGGCGACGATCTCGGCCAGCGCCGTGGTGGTCTCAATCGGCCGCGAGGCCACGATACGATGCGCGATGCGTGCCGCCATGCGCTCCTCCCCGAAGCGCCTGATGATGTCCCGAAGCGCCTGCTCCGAATAGGTGTTGACCACCTGGTGGGCGCTCAGGGTGGCCTCCTGGCTGAAGCGCATATCCAGCGGGCCTTTCTGGGCAAAGGAGAAGCCCCGTACGGGGTCGTCCAGGGCCGCGGACGAAAGTCCCAGGTCCAGCACGATGCCGTCGAGGTCTTCCCAGCCGAGCAGGAGGCAGACGCGGTCGATCTGCGTGAAACTGGCCTCAAACAGGTGCAGTCTCTCGGCGAAGGCGCTCAAGGCCTCCCGTACGCCGCCGAGCGAGACGGCATCGAGGTCCGTGGCGGCGACCTGCCCCCCGGGCGCGCTTGCCTCAAGGAGCGCGCGTGTATGCCCGCCGCTGCCCAGGGTTCCGTCAAAATATCGTCCGCCGCTGTGAGGCCTCACCACCTCGATGACCTCCTTGAGGAGTACCGGCACATGCTTCACGAGCTACAGACCGTGTTCTGCAAGGATGTTCTGCAGATCCTGCGAGTCGTCCAGGGCCGCAAGGGCCTCTTTCATGAAGGCGTCATAGGTCTCCTGGTCCCAGATCTCGAACCGGTCGGTTATGCCCACCAGGAGGCATTTTTTCTTCAGCCCCGCATAGTCACGCAGACTGGCGGGTATCAGGATGCGGCCCTGGGCGTCGATCTGGCATTCCTCAGCCGAACCCACCACGTGCCGTTTGTACATGAGCGCGACCTTGTTCCCGGATGACATGCGCGCCACCCTCTGCTCCGTGAGTTCCCACTCATGGGGCGGATAGGCCGTCAGGCAGGTATCCAGGCCCTTGGTGAGGACGACATGGACAAGGTTGTCGCCGTCGAGCACCTCCCGGAAGCGGGAAGGGATGCTCAATCTCCCCTTGTCGTTAATGGTATTTACGTAATGGCCCTTAAACAAATCGTACCACCACCTTTTTGGCACAAAATGACACTAATTCGCATAATAATGGAGTACGTGGGGGATGTCAATATCAAAGTATAGAGAGATATTTTGAAATAGGACTATTAATTTAAATAGTTAAATATCCATATGTCCTTATGCAGAAAGTGCCATCAAATGACAAGTTTTTTATGGAAGTTTTGACACTATTTGGCTAGTATGGCACGATGCTCACGGATGAGTTTTTCGAGATCCTCGATCTTCTGCCCAGCGGGGTGATGCTGGCCGACCGCGAGGGCCGGGTGGAGTATGCCAACCGGGCCGCCCGAAGCTATATGCGCCTGTCGCAGGAGGATTGTGCGGGTTTGAACCTCAAGGGGCTCTTGCGTTCGAAGGGCGGCACCAAGGAAACCATCCTGCGCACTCCCGAGGATCGCCAGGTACATGTGCGCCTGATTATGAGCGATCTGACCAGCGGCCGGTGTGCCGCCATCCTCACGGACATCACCGAGATCCACGATCTGCAGCAGGAGATCCTGAAGATGGACCGGCTCGCCAGTGTGGGTGAGCTGACCTCAGGCATCGCCCATGAGATCCGCAACCCCCTGGCCGGGATCAAGACCACGGCGCAGGCGCTCAACGAGGAGCTCCCGGTCTATGACCACAAGCGCGCCTATGTCGATAGAATCATAAAGGAAATTGATCGACTGAACAAACTGGTGGTGAATTTTTTCGACTTTGCCAAGCCCAAGACCTTGCACATGCAGGAATGTGATCTCGTCAAGGTCCTCGATGATGCGGTGGTCATGGTGCGGGAGATGGCCTCATCCAGTCAGGTGCAGGTCATCGAGCTCTATCCGGCCCGGCCGGTCAAGGCGCTGGCCGATCCCGACATGATCCAGCAGGTGCTGATAAACATCCTCATCAATGGCATCCAGGCCATGGATGCCGGGGGTCGCCTCGAGGTCAACCTGAGGGAGACCTCCTCCCAGGTGGAGATGGTGGTGAGCGATACGGGCAAGGGCATTCCCGAGCATCTCAGGAGCCGCATCTTCGACCCCTTCTTTACCACCAAGCCCAAGGGCATTGGGCTGGGGCTGTCCATCTCGTACCGTATCATGCGTATGCATACCGGCAACATCACCTTTTCCTCCGGCGAAGAGGGGACCACCTTCAGGGTGCTGCTGAAAAAGGGGATCCAAGAAAAGGAAGACATGCAAGAGAAACAGGGAAGAGGAGGGAAGCCGTAATGTTGTTCACGTCGCAGGCGTATGCCGCCACGAGCCAGTTCAGGGGGGATATCGGGGCCATGATCATCGACTCCGACCCCATCGTGAAGCTGGTCCTGTTGATCCTGTTCACCTTCTCGGTCGTGTCCTGGGCCCTCATCATCCAGAAGTGGGCGGTGCTGGCCCGGGCCCGCAAGCGCGGGCAGCTCATTCTGGAGACGCTGACCGAGCGGGCCAGCATGGCGGATATCGTCGAGCGTGTGGATGAGGTGGGTGAATGCCCTCTGACCAGCCTTTTCCAGGCGGGTCGTTCCGAGCTGAACCGCATCACCCAGAAGACGACCCAGGTGCCCTTGTCCATGCTTGCCAATGTGGAGAACCGTATCTCCGTAGCCGGCGTCCAGGAAGGCATGCGCCTCGGGGGTGGCCTGGGGTTCCTGGCCAGCATCAGCAACGCCAGTCCTTTCATCGGGCTGTTCGGCACGGTGTGGGGCATCATGGACTCCTTCCGCGAGATCGGGCTGAGGGGCAGCGCCAACCTGGCCACCGTAGCCCCGGGCATCTCCGAGGCCCTCATCGCCACGGCGGCCGGATTGTTTGTGGCTATTCCGGCCGTGCTCTTCTATAACTACTTCACCACCTCCCTGAGTCATGTCACGGCGCAGATGGACCAGTTCGGCATCGAATTCATGAACTGGATCCGGAGGGGATTGCTCCATGGTGACCAATAGGCCGAAACGCCTTGTTTCCGAGATCAACGTCACCCCCCTGGTGGATGTGATGCTCGTGCTGCTGATCATCTTCATGGTCTCGGCCCCCATGATGAAGGAGGGCCTGAAGGTGGAACTGCCCGAGGTGGAGGCCAAGGCCCTGCCCTCGGAGTCGCTGGATGTAGTCATCACCGTCAAGGATGACCGGACCCTGGACATCAATGGCAGTCCCATCGATCTGGGCCGTCTCGATCTGATCCTCTCGCAGATCCGCCAGCAGCGGGGGATCGAGACGGTCTACCTGCAGGCCGACAAGGGGGTGGACTACGGCTATGTGGTGGAGGTCATGGCGAAGATCCGGCAGACCGGGCTGACCAAGCTGGGGCTCGTAACCCAACCGCCGCTGAAGAGGTAGTATGCAAAAGAGGTTCGCCGCATTCATTGGACTCTCGGTGCTTTTGCACCTGGGGCTCATGTATGCCGCCTTTGGCCTGGAGTTTGTGTCGCGCGGCAGGCGGGGGGCCGAGATCTACGAGGTCTCCATCGTGGCGTCCCCCCCGGCGGTGACGGCCAGGGGAAACTCGCCGGCCGTCTCGCGATCAGAGGTCATCTCCCAGGGCCGCAAGACCTACGTCCGCCGGGAGGGTCTGCCCTCCCGGGGTGTCGAGGCCATAGGGCGTGAGAAGACCCATCGCGGTAAGGTCCCCACCCTGAAGCCGTCCGAGATCGAACCCCCGGCGCTTCAGGAAGAGGCCTATGAGCTGCCCGCGCTGGAGGATCTGGTTGCAACAGGGGATTCCCTGCCAGGAGGATCCGCCCCCGCGGGCGGGGCGCTGGATGTGTGGCTGGCGCGGGTCAGGGATATGGTGGATGCAAACTGGAAGCTGCCCCCCGAGGTGTCCTTCCTGGATGCGAATCTCAAGACCACCTATGAGCTCAGGATCTCGCGCGAGGGCGATCTGCTGGCCAGGAGGCTCATGGTCTCCTCGGGCAACCGCCCCTACGACCGGTCCGTGCTGCTGGCCCTGGAGCGCGTGAAACACTTGCCCCCGCCGCCGCTGGCGGTTATGGCGGGCAAGCAGTGGGAGCTTTTCGTGATCTCGTTCTCCCCGCCCCTGGGGGTTCGATAGAGAGGAGATGTTAGCCATGTGCGATACACGATCGGGGATGAGAGGCTCGGGGCGGGCAAGCCGCCAGCCCTGCCCAGGCAAGGGCGCGAGGATAAGGCGTGCGTATGGGGCGCGGATCAGGGTCCTGATCCTGTCCGTCCTCCTCATCCTCATCGCGGTGCCCGAAGGCACCGCCCAGCGCATCCATATCGACGTGCGTGCGCGCGGCTTCACCAAGCTGAAGGTGGCCATGCCCGCCTTTTCCGGATCGCAGGATCTCGCACCCGCAATCTGGGAACACTGCGCGCGGGACCTGGCCCTCAGCGGGGTGTTCGAGTTGCTGGCACCTCAGACCTATATCGATCAGGGGCCCCTGGCGTCGGTGACCCCCGGGACCCTGAAGGACTGGACGCTCATCGGGGCCGATTACGTGATTACGGGCAGTGTGGCCCGCCTGGGGGACAAGGTGCAGCTCAGGGCCGAGATCGTGGAACTGGCCAGTGGCAGGCGGCTCGTGAATGCGTTGTATGCCAGCCCCTCAGGCACGCCCTATCGCATCGCGCATGCCCTTGTCGACACCTTTCTGGATCAATCGTTGGGTATCCCGGGGATGTTCTCGTCCAAGATCGTCTTCTCCCACCGGCAGGCAGGCAAGAAACAGCTTATGACCGCCTGGTGTGATGGCGCCGACCCTCGCACAATCGGCGGTTTGGGAGATCTAGTGGTGAACCCGGCCTGGTCGCCTGAAGCGGATGCGCTGGCCTTCGTGTCCTACTGGCGCAACAATCCCGACCTCTATCTGATGGACCTGAAGACCCTCAAGGTGGAACTGCTCTCGGAGCAGAAGGGTATCAACATCACTCCGGCCTTTGACCCCAGCGGGAAACGCCTGGCCTATACGCTGTCCACCGACGGCAATCCGGAGATCTATGTGCTGGATCTTGCCACCAGACAGCGGCGTCGGATTACGCAGAACTGGGGCATCGATACCTCGCCGAGTTTCTCATCCGATGGGACACAGCTGGCGTTTTGTTCCAGCCGCGGGGGCACCCCGCAGATCTACCTCGTGGAGCTGGCGAGCGGCAAGGTGAAGCGACTCACCTTTCAGGGCAACTACAATACGGAACCGGTGTACTCCCCGAAAGGGGATCTGATCGCCTTCACGCATCTGGCGGGGGACCGGCGCTATCACGTGGCTGTCATGCGGACAGACGGGAGCTCCCTCACGGTGCTTCCAGGCACCGGTAAGGGGGATGAATCACCGAGTTTCTCGCCGGATGGCCGGCTGATCGTGTTCGCCGCCTCCGACGGCCAGCTCTACGTTACGGACCTCGTGGGCAGCGCCTCTCCGGTGCGGATCACCGCGGGGGAGGGGGAATATGCGGAACCCAGCTGGTCGGGTGTCATCCGCCAGGGGGGATGATATTTTACTTGACCTGTGATTTGAAAGGGTTAATTTATGAACGATAATGGAGATGTATCGACATCTCTCAAAAGGAGGGGCATATGAGCAATATGTGGAAGGTTCTTATCGTGGTGGTTGCATTCAGCATGGTCTGTGCTGCCGGGTGTGCGAAAAAGGGTGTGGAGCCGATCGAGGAGGTGACTCCTCCAGAGCCTCAAGTGACGCAGCCGGTCGTGCCGGAGCCGCAGCCCGTCATGCCTCAGGTTGAGCAAGAGGTGACCCAGGCCGTCATCCCGAGCCTGGAAGAAGAGATCACGGCCTTTGAGCTGCGCGACATCTACTTCGATTTCGATAAATTCAATCTAAAGCCCGAAGCGAAGCTGGTCCTCAGCGAGAAGGCGGCCTTCCTGAACGCCCATCCCGAAATCAGCATCCGCATCGAGGGACATTGCGACGAACGGGGCACGGCCGAATACAACCTCGCCCTGGGCGACCGCCGGGCCAAGTCCGCCCTGGACTACCTGGTCTTCCTGGGCATCAATCCTACCCGCGTCAGCAGTATCTCCTACGGGGAAGAACGGCCGGTGGATCCCGGGCACAACGAGGAGGCCTGGTCCAAGAACCGCAGGGTTCACTTCGACGTGCAGGGGATTTAGGTCATGCGGCGGGCATTGTACCTCATCGGCGCACTCATGTGTTTCGGCTGCGCCACGCAGCAGGATCTCGATGCCCTGCGCTGGGAGGTCAGTGCCCTGCAAACCCGCCTGAACAAGACCGAGGGACGCTTCGACGAGAAAGACCGGCTCATCCAGCAGAGCCTCACGCAGCAGGCGAACCTGCAGGCACAGTATACCGAGCTCTACACGCAACTGCTCACCCTGCAGGGGCGGTTGGACGAGGCCTCGAGCGGACCGGAATCCTCCTTTTCCGAGGAGAGGATAAAGACCCTGGAAAAGGAGGTCCAGGCGCTCAGAGAGCGCCTGGAGAACGGAGGACCGGACCCCCGGCAGGGGGGACGGTCGCTGTATGATGGCGGCCTGGAACTCTTCCGGGCGGGAAACTTTCAGGAGGCCATCGTGCGATTCGATGCCTATCTGAAACAGTCTCCGGATCCCTCGCTGATCGACAACGTGCATTTCTGGATCGGCGAGTCGCTTTATGGCCTGGGGAGATACGAGGACGCCATCCTGCGCTACGACCTGGTGGTCAAGAAATTCAGCCAGAGCGAAAAGATGCCCGACTGCCTGTTGAAACAGGGGCTGTCCTTCCTCAAGCTGGGTGACAAAGAGACCGGGAATCTGATCCTGAAGCGCCTTGTGAAGGAGTATGGGGGGAGTGAAGCGGCCGGCAAGGCCAAAAAGGTGTTGGGGACGGGATGATGGGAAAGGCGATTGCAATCTCACGGGATTTCGGCTGCGGCGGGTTGGAGCTGGCCAGGGCCCTGGCACAAGAGCTAGGGTATGCGTACCTTGACAAGGCCCTCATCGTCGAGCTCGCCCAGAAGCTGCGCACCTCGGAGGGGGAGGTCAGCTCTTTCGAGGACGGCAAGTCCCTCGGGCTGTTCAATTTTGTCTCTAAATACATGACCAGCGCGATGGTCAAGGGCATTCTCGGGGACGACTTCGGGTATGTCGATCTCCAGAACTACCGACTGGCGCTCGAGGGCCTCATGAACGACCTGGCGGACCGCGGCGATGTGGTGATCGTGGGTCGTGGCGGGCAATGCATCCTCCAGAACCGTTCCGATGTGCTCCGGGTGGGCGTGATCGCCTCCATGGACTACCGCAAACGCTTCATTGTCGGCAAACAGGGGATCACGGAGGAGGAGGCACAATACATCATTTCCGTCAAGGACCATGAGCAGAAAAAATACCACGAGGTGATGTTCTCCCGCGACAATGATGACGCCACCCTCTATCATGTCATCATCAATCTAGAACGGGTCGACCAGGACAGTGCCGTCACGGTGATCAAGGCACTACTGTAGAATACCGCCCGTATGCGGGAGGGCTTGTCTGGCCCCTGCGAGTGATATATTATTGAGAGAGTAGCCATATCTCTGTGAAGTGGAGTGCCAAAAAGGGGGCCGGCATGAAGATCAGATCATTCCGGGTAGTTCCGACGCTGCCCGAGACGTTGTCACCGATTCTCACCCTTGCGTACAACCTCTGGTACTGTTGGAACCAGAAGGGGCTCAGGCTCTTCCAGCATATGGACCGGGACCTGTGGGAGCAGACCTGCCACAATCCGGTAGAGATGATTTCCCGACTCTCCCAGGGCCGTATTCTCGACCTGCTCGAAGACGAGGGCTTCCTTTCCCAAATGCACCGGACCTGGGAGGAATTTTCGGATTACATGTCGGAAAAGGGGGTCTACTCCTTTCTTCTGACACGCCCCGTCGACTTCACCATCGCCTACTTTTCCATGGAATTCGGTCTCACCGAGAGCCTGCCCATCTATTCGGGGGGGCTGGGCATTCTCGCCGGGGATCACCTCAAGAGCGCCAGCGACCTGAGGCTGCCGCTGGTGGGGGTGGGACTCATGTACCGACATGGCTATTTCACCCAGTATCTGAGCGGAGACGGTTGGCAGCAGGAGGTCTTCCCGGACAACGATTTCTATCATATGCCCCTGAGTCTGGAGCGGGATCCTAAGGGGCGACCGGTGAAGATCAGTGTGCGTCTCGGCGAGCGGGAGTGCCGCGCCCAGATATGGAGATGCCAGGTGGGCCGGGTGGCCCTCTATCTGCTGGATGCCAATCTGGAGGAGAATCACCCGCACGACCGCGGTGTGACCTCGGGCCTGTACGCCGGCAACATGGAAGATCGCCTGCGTCAGGAGATCATGTTGGGGATCGGGGGGGTGCGGGCCCTGGAGGCCCTGGGACAGGAGCCCATCGTTTACCACATGAACGAGGGGCACAGCTTCCTGGTCGGCCTGGAACGCATGCGGCGGCTGATCAAGCGCGATGGTCTCGACTACGATACGGCGCGGGTCCTCGTGTATTCAACCCAGGTCTTCACGACGCACACCCCGGTGCCGGCGGGCAATGATGTCTTCGACGCCCACCTCATGGAACGCTATCTCAGGCCCCTTGTGGACGATCTCGGGATCAAGTGGTCGGAATTTCTGGCGCTCGGCCGGGAACGCATCAAGGACGAGAAGGAGCCTGTGGGGGCGACGGTCTTTGCCCTGAAGAACTCGTCCTTCCGCAACGGGGTCAGCCGGCTCCACGGGGTGGTGTCGCGCACGATGTGGAAGGAGATCTGGCCACATGTCGCGCCCGAGGACACCCCCATCGCCTCCATCACCAACGGCATCCACATCCCCTCCTGGATATCGGCCGAGATGGCCGATCTCTTTGACCGCTACCTGGGGCCGCGATGGAAGGAGGATCCGGACAACCAGAAGGTGTGGGAACGCATCGACGAGATCCCGGACGGGGAGCTGTGGTCGACCCATCAGCGCCGTCGCGAGCGCCTGGTCGCCTTTGCGCGCGCCCGGCTCGTAGCGCAGCTCAAACGGCGCGGCGCCAAGCCGAGCGAGATCGGCCGGGCACGCGAGGTTCTGCACCCCGAGGCCCTGACCATCGGTTTTGCCAAACGTTTCGCCACCTACAAGCGCGGATCCCTCATCTTTCAGGATATCGAACGTCTCAGGGCCATTATATCCAATCAGGAGTTCCCGGTGCAGATCATCATCTCGGGCAAGGCCCACCCGCGGGATCAGGAGGGCAAGGCCATCATCCAGAGCCTCCTGCATATCAGCCGTGAAGACCCCTTCCGTGATCGTGTCGTTTTCCTGGAGGATTACAATATCAACATCGCCCGCTACCTGGTGGAAGGCGTCGATGTGTGGCTGAACAACCCCCGCCGTCCTCTGGAGGCCTGCGGCACCTCGGGGATGAAGTCAACCGCCAACGGCGCATTGAACCTGAGCGTACCGGACGGGTGGTGGGATGAAGGCTACCAGCCGGATATCGGATGGTCCATCGGGGACGGCGAGGTCTACGACAACCTGGACTACCAGGATCAGGTCGAGAGCAAGGCCATCTATGATATCCTGGAGCGGGAGATTATCCCCCTGTTCTACGACCGGGGGCTCGACGGACTGCCCCGGGGCTGGATCGCCCTTATGAAGCGCTCCATGCGCACCCTGTGTCCGGAGTTCAATTCCAACCGTATGGTGGAGGAATACACCGACAAGTGCTACCTGGAGGCCGCCCTCAACCACCGTATCCTCACGGCGGACAACTATGCCATGGCGCGCGCACTCGTCGACTGGAAGGCACACCTCACGCAACACTGGGGAGAGGTCAGGGTTCTGGACCTCTCCCACGAGGAGGGTGAGGAGGTCAAGGTGCATGCCGAGGTGGTGGTCAAGGCACGCGTCCACCTGGGGCCTGTCGATCCCGACCACATCAGCGTGCGTGTCTACCTGGGCACCCTCGACGATGCCGGCAACCTGAGCGATCCGCACGAGTTCGTGATGGAGCATATCGCGCGCCAGAAAGAAGGGGTTCATATCTTCGAGGCCCGTCTGAGTTGTGACGATACGGGCAGCTTCGGATATACGATCCGAATTCTGCCCAAACACCTCCACTGCAAATATCCGGTGGACCTGGGGCTGATCTGCTGGGCATGATGCACCCGCTGGCCGGGTGAGGAAGAGCATTTAATGGCCTGAGGCACTGCTGTCCAAAATAAAAGTGTGGGCCCAAGGGTCAAATTCCCCGCCGCTTGCGGCGGAAACCAGGGTCCCTACGCTTGCCCTGGGATTCATACCCATGATTCGCTCTTGCTCAAATTTCCTTTTGCAGCAGCGAGGGGATCCAGGGCTTGCATGAGGTTCATACCCATTATTAGAGGAGGTTTCTTTGCCGGATCTGCGAGGAAGGAAGGCCGTGGTGACCGGCGGTGCCATGGGTATCGGTCTGGAGACCTGCAAACGGCTGCTCGGCGAGGGCTGTAACATCACCATCTGGGATATGAACGAGGAGGCCATGGCAGAGGCCAGAGAGGTGCTCGAACCTCTTGGGGGCAAGGTCTTCACGCATAGCTGCGACGTCACGGACAAGGCGCGTGTGCGTACCCTGGCCGCCCAGGCCCAGGCGGATATGGGCCAGGTGGATATCCTGATCAACAATGCCGGATATGTCAAAAACGGGCGTTTCTGTTCCCGTCCGGTGGAGGACTGGGAACGTGAGCCCCACCTCCATGTACTTCACGATTCACGCCTTCCTGCCCGGGATGTACGCGCGCGACTGGGGGCACATCGTCAACATCTCGTCCGTGGCCGGGGTCATCGGCGTGCCCGACCTGGCGGTCTACAGTGCCACCAAGTGGGCGGTCTGGGGTCTGACCGAATCCCTCAGGCTGGAGGCCCTGCTCGATCGCAAGTTCGGGGTCAAGTATGCCACCATCCATCCCATGTTCCTCAAGCACGGCATGTTCGAGGGGGGACGCCTGAACTGGTTCGGCAATCTTCTGATCCCCAACATCGAGACCCACGACGAGATCGCTGAGGCCATTGTGGAGAAGGCCCCTAAACGTTGCCGGCATGGGGTCAAGCGGCCCCGGTCTCGGCAACTGGCGCGCTTGCTCCGCGCCCTGAAGCCTGATATCATCCTTGCTCGCATCCTGATCACGGCCGGGGTGGGGCGGGGCATGCGGAATTGGGTCGGAAGACCCGGATCGGAGCACGCGTCAAGGTTATGAAGGGCGCTGTTATGCCAAAAGGAAACGGAGAGGGGAGCGTCCCGTGCGTTATCGGAGGGAGATCGTGACCATCAAGGGGTTTGCAGCATGCATGCCGTGGGTTGAGCGGCAGATCGATGATTTCTGTAAACGCCCAGAAAACCCGTTGCCACACAAGAAGAATGGGCGCAATCTGGAATTTGATCCGGCCACAAGGTATCTGTTTGATGGGATTCCCTTTCGGGGGTTGACCGCACATAGAAGATAGAGAGGTGAAGAATCCGTGATCGTCATCACCGGGGGAGCGGGTTTCATCGGCAGTGCCCTCATCTGGGCCCTCAATCAGCGCCACGAGTCCGATATCCTGGTGGTGGACCACTTGGGTAAGGGCGAGAAGTGGCGCAATCTCAGGGGACTTGCCTTTGCAGACTACCTGGAGAAGGAAGATTTCCGTGAGCGGGTGGAGCGGGAGGGCCCCCTGCCGGACATGGAGTGCATCTTTCACCTGGGGGCCTGCTCGGATACCATGGAGACCGACTGCTCCTATCTGGTGGACAACAATTTTGCCTACACCAAGATCCTGGCGACTTACGCCCTGGCCAGGGGTATCCGGTTTATCTACGCCTCAAGCGCTGCAACCTACGGCGACGGGGCCCAGGGGTTCTCGGACAGGGAGGAGGCTCTGGGAGAGCTCGCCCCGCTGAACATGTATGGCTACTCGAAACACCTCTTCGATCTGTGGGCCCAGCGCCAGGGTCTTCTCGATCGGCTGGTGGGGCTGAAGTACTTCAATGTGTTCGGGCCCAACGAATACCACAAGGGGGCCATGAAGAGCTTTGTGGTCAAGGGCTTCGAACAGATAATGGAAACCGGTGTGCTCAGGCTTTTCCACTCGCACCGCGACGACTACACCCATGGCGAGCAGCGGCGTGATTTTGTCTATGTCAAGGATGTGGCGGCCATGACGCTCTTCTTCCTGGACCACCCGGATGTCGCCGGTATCTTCAACGTGGGCAGCGGGCGTGCCCGTTCCTGGAACGACCTGGCGCGCTCCATCTTCCATGCCATGGGGCGGCCAGTCGCTATCGAATATGTCGACATGCCCGAGGCCCTGCGGGAAAAATATCAGTATCACACCCAGGCGGATATGGCCAAGCTCCGGAAGGTGGGCTACTCTTCGGGTGTGATGAGCCTTGAGGATGCGGTGGGGGAATATGTCCGCGAATACCTCATTCCCGGAACTCACCTGACCTGAACCACCATTATTGGGCTTGATAGGGCTACGCCGGGTTTGATACAGGGGAGGAAGGCTTTTGCGAGAGTGGCGGAATTGGTAGACGCGCTGGACTTAGGATCCAGTGGGATATCCCGTGGGGGTTCGAGTCCCTTCTCTCGCACCATATAATAGTCAATGAATATTCGGTAGGTTGACGCTCGGTGCCTCGCTGGGCGGCCTGCTTCGACTTATGCTCACCGCGCACCTTTGTTTGTTTCCTTGCCTCTCTGTAGACATTC
The DNA here is from genome assembly GCA_964618975.1 of uncultured Bacteriovoracaceae bacterium. Lineage (GTDB taxonomy): Bacteria > Desulfobacterota > Desulfomonilia > UBA1062 > UBA1062 > CAZUDI01. The sequence continues at coordinate 37,520 of CAZUDI010000029.1, forward strand.
GAGGATGATCTGAAACCCTGCCTGCGCCTGTATCCGGACCCTATGCTGCGTGGCACTTTTCCACACGTATCAAGATGCGCCGCATAGAAGCCCCCTTCCTCTCAGGGGGGAGAGCGATAGTCTCCTGTAAGCTCCGAAGCGTCCCCCTGCTTCCTTTGTACTTAACTTTTTTCGTAAAACGATCGATGAACATCAGAGAGATATGCGCGGTACATGCGTCGCCGGCTCTGCGCGGTTCCGGTCCGCCGGGGCCTCAATGGTGCGTGGAGGCGGCAAAGGATGAATCGATGTCGACACCCAGAATCCTGATTGTGGATGACAGCCCCGTGGTCTTGAGGGCCCTATCCGCTCATCTCGCCGAACTCGGGCTGCAGATCACCACGGCCCGGGACGGGAACGAGGGCAAGCAGTTGGCCTTTCACGAGAGCTTCGACCTGATCATCACCGACATCGATATGCCCGGAATGGACGGCTTCGCCCTGTGTTCTTCCCTCAAGGAGAACGCCGAAACCCGGGGGATTCCGGTCGTCATCCTGAGCTCCTACGACAACGAGGAGAACATCAATCGCGGCTTCCAGATGGGTGCCACGGCCTTTATCAGCAAGACCGAGGGATCCGAATATATCGAGGAGAGCATTGCCGAGATCATCCGGCAATCCACCTTCCAGCGGCAACGCCGCATCCTGGTGGTGGACGATTCCGCCACCATCCGGCGTATAGTGAAGAAGGCGCTGCAGGAGGCGGGCTTCCAGGTGGAGACCGCTATCCACGGGCGGGAGGCCTTGGCCATGATTTCTGCCGGGGCATTGCCCGACCTCATCCTCAGCGACATCGACATGCCCGAGATGAACGGAATCGATTTCTGCGAGGCCGTCCACGCCGATCCCCAGCTGGCGACCATCCCCTTTATGATCATGAGCGCTAACAGTGAGCGCTCCATCGTGCGGCGCATGCTCCACCGGGGGGCCAATGCCTATCTCGTCAAGCCCTTCAACCTGGAGCAGCTGGTCGTTACGGTAGAGAAGATGCTCTCGGATCAGTACCTGCTGCTGCTCAAGGACCGTGAGCGGCTGGACGCAGAGCGCCGGCTCATGCTGGCCAGCATCACGAGCCTTATCACGGCGCTGGAAGCGCGGGACGAATACACCCGCGGCCACTCCGAGGCGGTGGCCCTGATCCTCTCCGGAATGGCCATGCAACTGGGGCTGACTTCCGAGGAGCACGAGACCCTCGAGATCGCCGGCCGCCTGCATGACCTCGGCAAGATCGGGATCCCTGACCATATCCTGCTCAAGCCCGGAAAGCTCACCGAAGAAGAGTTCGAGAGCATCAGGCGGCACCCGATCGTGGGCGCCGGCATTCTCGAGTCCATCCCCACCCTCAGTCAGATCATCCCCGTGATCCTCCATCACCACGAAAGGTTCGACGGAACCGGCTACCCTGATCGTCTCAAGCGTGAGGAGATCCCCCTGTGGGCCCGCATGACGGCTGTGGCCGATACCTTCGACGCCCTGACGAGCGACCGTCCTTACCGCCAGGGCATGCCTGTGGAAATAGCCCTGCAGATCATCACCGAGGTGCGCGGGACCCAGCTCTGCCCGGAGTGCGTGGATGTGTTCCTGGCCTGGATGAGAAGCGAAGGTCGCCTGCAGGGGCCGTATCGCGGCAAGCAGGGCTGAGAGGTGCATATCCGCCCTGAATCCTGTGGGAAATTGCTTGACAGGGGTTAGTCGATTATATATATCACTTTATCCTTCAATAAACGCGGGATAGAGGGGGGGTGTCAGACAGCTCAATGCCAGGAATTCGAGTGAGAGAAACGGAACCCTTCGAGAGCGCGCTGAAGCGTTTCAAGAAGCAGGTGGAAAAGGCCGGGGTGCTCTCGGAAGTCCGCAAGCGTGAATACTACGAAAAGCCCAGTGTCAAGAAGAAGAAGAAGGCGATCGCCGCACGCAAGCGGGCCATGAAGAAGATGCACAAAGTCAGGACATTCTATTGATGTTGAGGGAATCGATCAGAGAGGATCTCAAGGCTGCCATGAAGGCAGGAGACAAGACCAAGGTCTCCTGCCTTCGCATGCTTATTGCCGCGGTCAAGAACCGGGAGGTGGCCCTTAAGCAGGAGCTGAGCGATCCCGAGCTGCTCGCGGTGATCCGTTCGCAGCTCAAGCAGGTGCAGGATTCCCTCGAACAGTTCAAGAAGGGCAACCGGGAGGATCTGGTGCAGCTCGAAGAGCTCAACGCCGCCATCCTGGAAGCCTACCTTCCCCGGCAGCTGGAGGATAGCGAGATCGAGACCCTGGTGGATGAGGTTATATCCGAGATTCAGGCAACCAGGAAAGACTTCGGAACGGTGATGAAACTTGTGGTGCAGCGAGTGGCGGGTAGGGCTGACGGCAAGAAGGTCAACAGCATAGTAGCGGGCAGGCTTCGGTAATTTCATACCCTCCGAACGGTCAGGGTCGCACCTGACCCATTCAGGAATCCATGAAGGAAGACCTCTTAGAGTTCTGTGTACTGAAAGGGTATATCCGTCCCTTCACCGTCTCCGAGTTGGGCCGGGACGCCCTCGATGAACTGCAGCCCCTGCCCTCGTGGGACGAGGCCCGCGTGCGCGCATGCATGATCGAGGCGCTTATGGAGCTGATCGAGACGGGCGTGCACCCCGTGATCGGCTCCATTCCCGATATCAGACCTCTGCTCGGGCTGCGCGAGGGGGCCGTGCTGGAGGGGACCGATATCGTCAGCATCTCAGAATCCCTGCGTGAGATGGCGCGCCTCAGGGGCATCCTGGGGCAACGGCCTTCCCTTGCAGACCTGGCATATAAGATGGAGGACCACACCCCCCTGTGTGCCAGGATCGAGGCCCTCCTCCTGCCCACGGGCGAGGTCGCGGATGCAGCCAACCCCTACCTGGGAGAGCTGCGGGGCAGGGCCAGGGCATTGAGAGTGCGCATTCTCGAGCGCATGCAGGCCATCCTGGAGCGGCTCAAACGTGTCGGTGCGGTCATGGAGGACCTCGTCACCCTGCGCAACGATCGCTATGTGCTGCCCTTAAGGCTCGACTACACCGCCCATATCAAAGGCATCACACATGATTATTCCCGTACGCGGCAGACCGCCTACGTGGAGCCTATGGAACTGGTGGACGATAACAACGCCCTCAACCACCTCAGGGCCGAAATTGTCCACGAGGAGACCCGCATATACCGGGAGCTCAGCGCCCTGATCTGCCAGCAGGCACCCTGCATCCGCGCCGACCTGAAGCGGTATGCGCTTTGCGACCTGATGCATGCCTGTGCCCGCTGGGCCCTCCAGGCAGGGTGCGCCCCGCTGCCCTCACAAGCAGGCGAGATCTCCCTGAAGGGTGCCCGTCATCCCATCCTCCTCGAACATCTGGGGCGCTCTCAGACCGTGGCGCTCGATATCCACATCCCCGCCGGCAGCAACTGCCTGATCATCTCCGGTCCCAATGCCGGCGGCAAGACCGTGGCGCTCAAGACCCTGGGCCTGTTCGTCCTCATGGCCAAAAGCGGGCTGCCCGTTCCGGCCGATCCCTCATCGCGCATCCCGCCGCTCGGCACTGTCTGGGTGGAGATGGACCCCGGCCAGGACCTCGGCCGGGACCTCTCGTCGTTCACCTCCCACGCCTGCTCCCTCAAGCGGATCTACGAGGAGGTCGCCCCCGGCGACCTGGTGCTGCTGGACGAACCCGGGTCGGGAACCGATTACGACCAGGGCGGGGCCCTGGCCGTGGCCTGCGTCGAGGGCCTGCGCTCCAAGGGGGCCTGGGTGGCGCTGACCTCCCATTCCCACCTCATCAAGCTCTTCGCGCTCTCGAGCTCCGGCGTGCAGTACGCCGCCACGGTCTTTGACGAGATCGGCCTCAAACCCCGCTATGCCCTGGAATACGGGGTCATCGGCAGCAGCCATGCCTTCGAGGTCCTGCAGTCGATCCATTTCCCCGAGGAACTGCTGCAGGAGGCCCACTCGATCCTGAGCGGACACTCGGAAAGCCCCCTCTTCAGGGCCATGGAGGATGTCGCCCAGACCCAGGCCATGCGACAGCAGGCCGAAGAGGAACTCCAGAAGGCCCTCGAACTCCACCGGCGCCTTCAGGAAGAGGCCGCGCGCATCCGAAAACAGCGCCTGGATGAGGCCCTCAGATATCAGCGCCTCATGCAGAAGATGGAGCGCCTGTCGTGCAAACCCCGGCCGCAACGCGTGCTGGAGGCCCTCAGACAGGACCCTGCCGCCCGGGAACTCCAGGAGTCTCTGGAGCAGCCCGGTCTGCAGCAGGCCCTCGAACTCCACGATGGCGCCCTGGTGCGCATCCGGGGCAGCCAGGCCACGGGACGCGTGGTCGGCCTGAGGGGGAGCAGCGCGGAGGTGCTCTGCGGCGCCAAACGCCTGCGTGTGGGACTGGAGGCCCTGGAGGCCGTGTCGGACG
>CAZUDI010000029.1:42068-45948 GCA_964618975.1 uncultured Bacteriovoracaceae bacterium
GGTCTCCGCGACGGCGGGACGGTGGGATGACGGCTTATCCCCTGGTGCTGCCCGTTACGGTCAGCGGCCTGCGCGTGGACGAGGCCCTGCCCGTGGTGGAACGGGCCCTCGACCGGGCCCTGCTCTCCGGACAGGAGCGGCTCGAGATTATTCACGGTTCCGGAACAGGGGCCTTGAGACAGGCCATCCGCTTGCGGCTTAGCGAACTGCCGTACGTGGCATCCCTCGCGGACGAGGCCGTCGAACACGGCGGCGCGGCCAAGACGATTGTGCGACTGAAGGGCCATGGCTAAGGATCAGGTTGAGCAAATCAAGAACCTCACCGATATCGTGGCGGTGATAGGGGAACAGGTAAGCCTCACGAAGAAGGGTCGCTCGTACTGGGGGCTGTGCCCGTTCCACAACGAGAAGACCGCCTCCTTCAACGTGGACCCCGAACGGCAGATGTACAAGTGTTTCGGGTGCGGCGCGGGCGGAGACGTGATCAGTTTCGTTATGGAGGTCAAGGGGCTCAGCTTCCAGGAGGCGCTCCAGGAACTCGGCGAAAAGGCCGGGATCGAGGTGCAGCACCGCCCCAGGGCCGAGACCTCACTGCGCCGGCAGATGCTGGATGCCAACCGGCTCGCCTGCGCCTTTTACCAACGGATGCTCGACTCCCCCGGGGGGCAGCCCGCCAGACGCTACCTTGAGGGCCGCGGCCTCGACCGCGCCACCATCGAGGCCTTTTCCCTCGGCTATGCCCCGGACTCATGGAGCGCCCTGGGCGACGAACTGCGGCGGCAGGGTATACCCCTCTCCCTGGCCTGCAAGGCCGGGCTTGTCGCCGAGCGGGATTCGGGCGGACACTACGACCGCTTCCGCGGCCGGGTGATATTTCCCATCTTCGATCTCACAGGCGAGGTGACCGGTTTCGGCGCGCGGGTGATGGGCCAGGGCGAACCCAAGTACCTCAACACCCCCGAGAGCCCGCTCTTCGAAAAACGCAAGACCCTCTTCAATCTGCAGCGGGCCAAGGAGACCATCCGCTCCCGGGGGGCCTTTGTGGTCGAGGGTTATATGGACGTGATCTCCCTGGACCGCTGCGGGTTCCAACCGGTGGTCGCCACGCTGGGCACGGCCCTGAGCGAGGATCATGTGCGCCTCCTGAGTCGCTTCACCGATTCCATTACCCTGGTTTTCGATGGTGACGCGGCCGGCCAGAAGGCCATGCTCCGCGCCGTGGAACCCTTCCTGGCCACGGAGGTGATCCCCCGCGTGGCCATCCTGCCCGCTGGGTGCGACCCGGACGATATCGCCCGGCAGGGGCTCGAGGGCTGGAACGACCTCATGGCGCAGGCGGTGAGTATCTGGGACTTTCTTTTCAATGAATCGTTTTCCCGGCACAATCCATCAAAACTTGAGGACCAAAGGGCCATTATCTCGGAACTCGGCAGTATTATCGGTGAGGTGAAGGATCGCGTGGTGAGAGGATTGCTGGTGGAACGTCTGGCCTCACGTCTGGGAATACCCCCCGACCTCGTTCTGGAAAAACCCGACCGGAAGTTGCCCCAGAAGCCGGATATGTCTCCCCCCAAGGGGGCCAGGCCAAGGGATCTCTTCGAGGAAACCCTGGTACGGCTCATGCTGCTGGACCCGGAGGCCGTAAGGGTCGCATGCGCCTTGAACCTGACGCAGATGATCCGGCAGCCGGATCTGGCGCCCCTGGCGGCGTACCTCTCGCAGAAGGGCAATCGGGTGCTCTCGGATGCAGGCTGCCCGGAAGAGCTCCGTCGCAGTGCCGCGCGCATGATGGCCGACGGCGCCTTTGAGGGCGACGCCCAGAAGGCCCTCATCGATACCGCTGCGGGCCTGCTGGCGCGCGGCATCGAGGCCGACATGGCCGCCCTGCAGCGTGACATCGCCCAGGCGGCCGAGCAGGACGATAGGGAGGGACTGAAACGCATGATGCAGGAAAAACAGGCACTCATCAAGGCCAGGCGTAATGTGCACAATACGGTGATGGAGGTATTGCAGACAAGATGAGCGAAAAGAAGGCCTATTCTAAAGAGGTGCAGAAGCTCATAGCCATGGGGAAATCAAAGGGCTACCTGACCTATGAGGAGGTCAACGATGCCCTGCCCGATGATATGATCACCCCGGATGACCTCGAAGACGTCATGGACCTCTTCACGGAAAAGGACATCCAGGTCGTGGATAACGAGGACGATTACAACGAACCCGAAGACGACAGCGTGGACCTGAGCGAGGATGCCGCCTTCCGTTCCCCCGATCCGGTCCGCATGTATCTGCACGAGATGGGCTCGGTCTCCCTGCTCTCGCGCGAGGACGAGACCGAGATCGCCAAACGCATCGAGGCCGGCCAGCGGCAGATCCTCAACGTCATCATCAACTCTCCCGTCACGGTCAAGGAGGTCATCCACATCGGCCAGGCCCTCGAGAACGGGGAGATCCGCCTCAAGGACGTGGTGGACCTCGATGACATGTTCGAGGTGGATGAGGAGGCCTCGCTCGGCAAGGCCCTCGAGATCATCCATAGCATCGAGGAGAAACAGGCCGAGCTCAAGGCGCTCAAATCGCGACTCTTCCATGCCCCCTCCAGGGACAAGGAGGCCATCAAACGCGATATGACTTCCGTCAGCAAGGAGATCGTGCGCCTCATCCACGATATCCATTTCCTGCCCGAACAGATCGATACCTTCGGCCAGCGCCTCAAGGACCTCAAAAAACATCTCGAGTACAAGGAAGAACGCATCTGCCATTACGAAGAGTGCTTCTGCCTGGGTGCCGACGAGATCGCCGCCATGCACCTGTGCCTCTGTGCCGACCCCCCGCCTCAGGAAACCCTGGAGTTCCTCGCGTTCAAGGAGGTGAACCCCGCGGAGTTCATCGCCATCGCCGAGGAGATCTTCCAGATGCACAGGGACATCAAGGCCATCGAGATGGAGGGCGGACTCACCGCGCACGGCCTCAAGAAGGCCGTGCGCATCCTCGAGGAGGCCGAAAACCGGACCAACACCGCCAAGACCGAACTCATCCAGGCCAACCTGAGGCTCGTGGTCTCGATCGCCAAGAAGTACGTCAACCGCGGCCTGCAGTTCCTCGACCTCATCCAGGAGGGCAACATCGGCCTCATGAAGGCCGTCGAGAAGTTCGAATACCGAAGGGGCTACAAATTCTCCACCTACGCCACCTGGTGGATCCGCCAGGCCATCACGCGCGCCATCGCCGACCAGGCACGCACCATCCGCATCCCCGTGCACATGATCGAGACCATCAACAAGCTCATCCGCACCCAGCGCGCCCTGGTCCAGGAACTCGGCCGCGAACCCACCCCCGAGGAGATCGCCGAGAAGATGGAATACCCCGAGTACAAGGTGCGCAAGATCCTCAAGATCGCCAAGGAACCCATCTCCCTGGAAACCCCCATCGGCGAGGAGGAAGACAGCCACCTGGGCGACTTCATCGAGGACAAGAAGGTCCCCTCACCCTCGGACGCCATCACCGCCAAGAACCTCTCCGAACAGTCCCGGCGCGTGCTCGCTACCCTCACCCCGCGCGAGGAAAAGGTCCTGCGCATGCGCTTCGGCATCGGCGAGAAGTCCGACCATACCCTCGAAGAGGTCGGCAAGGACTTCTCCGTCACCCGCGAACGCATCCGCCAGATCGAGGCCAAGGCCCTGCGCAAACTCCGCCACGCGGTGCGCTCCAAAACACCGGCGTTTTATCTTTTTTAATCCAGTTGTTCCTGAGCCAGTTGTCAATCCAACCTTTCCCGAATGCGTCCACAATATATTTTGAGTCACTATAAACTGTTACGCGGCATGGTTCTTTCAGTGCTTTCAACCCCTCGATGACAGCGCTCAGTTCCATACGGTTATTC
>CAZUDI010000030.1:0-44958 GCA_964618975.1 uncultured Bacteriovoracaceae bacterium
CTTCCCCGCCGCGGCCGAAGATGCAGGGGTCGCCGCCCTTGAGACGCGCCACGCTATGCCCCTTAAGGGCCAGATCGAGGAGCAGCGCGTTGATGTCGGACTGCGGCAGATAATCACGGCCGGCGCGTTTGCCTACGTAGCGGATGATGGCGCCCTCGCGCCTGAGCGCCAGGACCTCCTCGGGGATGAGATCGTCGTAGACGATGGCCGTGCACTGCCCGATGAGGCGCTGGGCCTTGAGGGTGAGGAGCTCGGGGTCGCCGGGGCCCGTGCCGATGAGATAGACCTTCATGACAGGTTCTCCATGGCATGGATTTCGGCTTGGAGGGTGCCGGCCGCGCTGGTGCCGAGGGAGGCATCCTTGCCGCTGATGGTGAGGCGGCGTATGTGCTTCAGATCCTGGCTGCCCAGCAGGCCCTCCAGCCGGATCTCGCCGGCGACGAGCGTGGCGTAGGCCCCGGCCGGGAGCCGGCAGTCAACCCCCAGGGCCGCCAGGAAGGCGCGTTCGGTCGCGGCGCAGAGGCCGGTGGCGGGGTGGTTCAGAGATTCAAGGATCTCCAGCAGTTCCCGGTCGTCGGCGCGTGTCTCCACGGCGATCACCCCCTGGCCGGGGGAGGGGAGCATGTGCTCGATGGCGATCGGGCATCCCGGTTCCAGGCCCAGGCGTTTGACGCCGGCGGCGGCGAGGATCACCGCATCAAACTCGTCCCCGATCTTGCCCAGACGGGTGGGCACGTTGCCGCGGATGTCCTTGAGTTCGAGATCGGGTCTGAAATGGCGGAGCTGGCACTTGCGGCGCAGGCTGGAGCTGCCCACCCGGGAGCCGGCCGGTAGCGTCTCGAGGGTGTATCCCCGGCGCGAAAAGAGCATGTCCCGGGGGTCTTCCCGTTCCAGGCAGGCCCCGATCAGGAGTCCCTCGGGCAGGACGGCCTGCATGTCCTTGAGGCTGTGCACGGCGCAGTCGATCTCGCCTGCGAGAAGACACCGCTCGATGTCCTTGACGAAGACGCCCTTGCCGCCGATCTGGTCCAGGGGCGCCTCGGCCAGGATGTCCCCCGCGGTCCTGATGGGGCACACCGCGGTCTTCAGGTCACAAACGGCGCTCTCAAGAAGCCTTTTCACTGTCTCTGTCTGCACAAGGGCGAGGCGGCTGCCCCTTGTGCCGATCCTGATAGTCCTCATCGAGCTGGAATAACCTCCGTGCATTTTCGATATTGGCCAGCGACGGGTGGGCCTTCAGGAAGCTCACCGGCCGGTGGATAAAGCGCTTGAGAACACGGTGCACCGCCTGTGCCAGGTGCCCCTGGTCCTCTTCGCCAATGTGTTCCGACCGCAGTTCCTCCCCGATATAGCGCTCCAGGAGCGCATAGAGATCCTTGATGGTTTCCTGGGCGGTGAGCGCGGAAAGCCAGGCCTCGAAGGCATCCACCTCGCTTTCCAGGATGGCGGAGGCCTGGTCGAGTTGCAGTTCGCGGTGGCATGCATGCCTCTCGACGATGTCCTTCAGGGCGTCGATATCGTAGAGGTAGCAGTTGTAGAGACGTCCCACCTCGGGATCCACATCCCGCGGCAGGGCGATGTCGATGATGATCAGGGGGCTGTGCCGCCGGGCCTTCATGATGCGTTCCATGAGCGGCCGGCCGATCAGGGGTGTGGGTGCGCCCGTGGAGGTGATGACGATGTCACTGCGCATAAGTTCTGTTTCGAGGTTGTCAAAGGTCCCCGCTTTTCCGCCCAGGTCGCGCGCCAGGGAGCAGGCCGCCGTATGCGTGCGGTTGATGATGGTAAGTGTCCTCACGCCACGGTCCTTGAGCCGCCGGGCGGCAATGCAGGCCATGTCGCCGGCGCCGATCACCAGTACCGCGCTGCGTTGGATGTCCCCGAAGACGTGGCCGGCCAGCTCCACGGCCTCGGAGGCCACCGAGACCGGATAGCGGCCGATCTCGGTCTCGTTGCGTACGCGCTTGGCCGTCCGGAAGGCGCGGTGCATGGCCTTGTTGAGCAGGGTGGCGGTGGTGCCGGCCCTGACGGCCGCGGCGAAGGCCTCCTTGGCCTGTCCCAGGATCTGGGGCTCGCCCAGCACCAGTGAGTCGAGGCCGGAACAGACCGCGAAGAGGTGCGCGATGGCATCGCGGGCCTCGAAGATCTCACATAAGCCCTCCAGGTTCGTGTCCTGGATCTGGCAGACGCTGGTGATGAGCGCCAGCATCTCGGAGGGCCTCAGGTGGCAGCCGTAGATCTCGGTGCGGTTGCAGGTGTTGAGGGTCAGGGCCTCGGCATCTCCCTTCAGGAGGGGCAGCGCGGAGGCGGGTTCGAGGTGGATGCGCTCCCTGAGCGACACCGGCGCGTGGCGGTGATTGATGCTGATGCAGCAGAAACGGTTCATTGCAGCAGCCCCAGTCCGTGGGTGTTGGGAAAGGCCAGGTGTGTGCCGATGGCCAGGATGATCATGAGGATGAAACCCACCAGCGTGATCACGGCGGTACGCCGTCCCTGCCAGCCGATGGCGAAGCGCTGGTGCAGGCTTACGGCAAAGGCCAGCCAGGTGATCCCCGCGGCGGTGATCTTGGGGATCAGGGGGCCTGCGAGCAGGTCGGCCTTGACGGCCCAGAAACCGCCCAGGATCATACCGGTGGTAAGCGCCACGAACCCCAGCCCCAGACAGGCGTAGAGAATGCGGTCGAGGATGCTCAGCGGTGGCAGTGAGGCCCCCGGTCCGTGGATCGAGCCCTTCTTGATGATACGTTCATGGATCAGGTAGATCACCGAGGTGATGGCGGCCACGGCAAAGAGGGCCTCACCAATGGTGACGCTGAGGGTGTGCAGGGGGTACAGGTAGCGGGAGGCGCCCATGAGGGGCTGGATGTACAGGGATTCCTGGTGCAGGGAGAAGTTGAGGGCGATGGTGGCAGCGGGCAGATAGAAGGCGCCCATCACCAGGGTGGAGTGCTTGAGCACGAACGGCAGCAGCATGGCGCTGGCCATGAGGATGGTCATGTTAATGAACTGCCAGGGCGAGCTCAGCGGCAGGGACTGGTCTTTGAGCCCCAGGGCGACGACGAAGGCCAGGTGCACCGCCAGACAGCCGAGGTAGACGATCCTGGCACCCACGGTCAGGGTGCGCCCGGGCCGGAGGAGGCACAGGATGAACCACCCGCTTGCCAGGACATAGAAGATAAGCGTGACCCAGGCAAGCACGATCACAGGATGTCCTCCAGATCGGTGTGCGTACCGCGCGCCTGGCGGAGGGTTTCCCCGGCCCGTGCCCGGTCACCATCGCGCACCGCATCCAGGAGCTGGGAACTCACCAGGACCTCGAACACCCGCTTGTGGGAGGCGTGGCCGCCCTCCTGAGCCAGGACCAGGGGGCGGATTTTCCCCAGGATGAGGGCCAGGGTGGCGTATTCGTCCCCGATCTGGCGGCCGATGACGCCCCGCAGGGTGCGGGCCAGGGCCGGCGATACGCCGCCGGTGGAGATGGCGATCTTGATGGGGCCCTTTTCCACCACCGCGGGCACGATGAAGCTGCAGTGCTCGGGGACGTCCACCACGTTGCAGAACAGATGCCGGTGGGAGGCATCCGTGCTCACGCGCAGGTTCGTGTGCTCCTCGTCGGTGGCGGCGATCACCAGGCAGGCGCCGTCGAGATCGGCGGTGTCGTAAACCTTGTGTCTCAGCTCCACCCCGGGCAGGGAAGAAAGCGGTGCGACCATGGCGGGCGAGACGACCCGCACGGCGGCACCGGAGGCCAGGAGCGCCTCCACCTTGCGCAAGGCTACCATGCCGCCGCCGATAACCGCCACGAGGCGGCCCCTGAGATCGAGGAAGACCGGATAGTAAGGGTTCATAAGCGCGCTCTCGCCGTTCATCCCACCTCCTTAAGCCAGGTGCGGATGAGCCCCGAGACCCGGGTGTCCCTTCTCAGGTGGTGGTCGGCCGCAGGCAGCAGGATGAGACGCTTGGGATCGAGGGCGTGCTCGAAAAGGCGACGGGCATGCCCCGGCGGGACGAGGGTGTCGTCCTCGCCGTGCACGATGCCCACCGGACGGGGGGAGACAAAGGCGACGCACTCCCCGGGGGTAAGCTTGTGGAAGTGGTCGTACCAGCCCTCAAGGTCCGGGGGAAAGTCGGGATCCCGGATGAGGCCGATGTCGAGGAAGTGGTCCCTGAGGGCGGCGGCCTCCAGGGGGAGAATATCGCCCAGGCGGTAGGGGGTGGCCAGCAGCAGCACACTGGCGATGTTTTCCTCCACCGCGGCCAGGCGGGCGGCGATGGCCCCGCCGGCCGAGAACCCGAGGCAGTGGATGGAGCCCGGATCGATCCCCGGGGTGTTGTAGAGCTCGGAAAAGACGCGGCGCAGATCCCGGTACCAGCCCTGCATGTCGATGTTGCCCCCCGACAGGCCGCAGCCGCGGAAGTTGAAGGCCATGCAGGCCCAGCCCATGGCGTTGATATCTTGGATGAGGTCGAGGTAACCCCTGTCCTGGGGGTCCGGCCGGGAACCTGGGATGCCGTGGCAGAGGATGACCGCAGGGACAAGGCCCCGGGTGGGGCCTTCAGGGAAGGAGAGCCATGCCCTGATGTGTATCCCCTCCTGGCTGATGTGATATTCTTTCGACTTCATTTTGCAGTAGGTTGTATCTCCCGTACACGAAGGCCCAGGCCTGGAGTTCGTGCTCGTCCAGGACGAGATCATCGTTCTCTGTAGAGACGCGGGCCGGGATGCGGTGCCTGCCGGCGAGGATCCTGAGGGTCTGTTCGGAGATATTCAGCTGGCGGCTGGCCTCCTTGACGGAGATGCGCTTTTCCACCGTATCCGACATCTTCTTGAAGACGAAGGTCTGCAGGATGGCCTCTCCCGCCTCTTCGTGAGAGAGCTCGAAGGCCTTGTCCAGCAGGCCGATATAGGGTGTGTCCATCTGGTATCTGACGTTGGCCAGTTCCACCATGGCCCGGATATCGTCCGGGAAATGCGTCAGCATGGTGGTCAGGACGTGGTCGGCATACTCCATGTCCTTGAGGAAGAAGCTCACCTCGGCCAGGTAGAGATAGGTGTCACGGTCGGTGTCGCCGAGATCCATGGCGGTGGAGAACATCTCCATGGCCAGGTCCAGGTGTCCCAGTTCGCGGTGGCAGATGCCGATGAGCTTGTAGATGAGCGGCGAGGTGGAGCAGAGGATCTTGGCCTTTTCGAGGTCGTCGGCGGCGATGGTGTAGTAGCTCTGGGCCATCTTTTCCCTGGCCCGGGCCATGAAGATCTTGAAGCGCTCCTCGAAATCCTTGGCGCTCAGGCTGCGTGTGCCGTCCTTGAAGTGGTATCCTGCGGTACACAGGTCGATGTAGGGCCGGCTCTCGTGAAGCTGTTCGTCCGTATCGAGCACGTCGATGACGCGCTGGCACAGGTTCTTGATGGGCAGCACGGCATCGCCCTTGTTGGCGATGTAGAAGCCGGCACCGAAGCCCCCGTCGTCATCCATTTCGGAGAGGTTGCGTGCCTCGGCCATGAGTTCGCGGAAGAAGACGTTGGTCATCTCCTTGGAGTTGGTGATGGCCAGCGCCATGGCGGACTTGTACTCGCCGCCGGGACAGGTGTATTCGAAGCTCAGCCACAATTCCCGGTATTCGTGGTCGATACGTTCCACTTCAACGGATATCAGTTCGAGGAGACCTCGCGGATGCTCAAGTTTACCACGCATGCTAGTTGGTTTATGCTGAGCGTTCTCAAAAGTCAACCCGCAAGACTGTCTAAGGCACGGCTGGATTGCAGCCGATATCTGTGCTATGGAACTCACGGAGGATGCTCTATGAAAAAGTCAGTGGGCGTGATGGCGTTTGTCCTGTTTACGGCTGTGTTGCTCGGGGCGGGGACGCTCGATGCCGCCCCCCGGGCCACGATCGCCTCCCCGGGCTTCGACGCGGGGGAGATCCCCCAGGGACAGGATATCCTGCATGATTTCATCATCACCAACACCGGCGACGAAACCCTGACCCTTAAACCCCGGCCCTGTTGAGGTGTTCGGGTGACTGTCCCGGGCGGGCAGGACGTGAAACCAGGCGCGCAAACGAAGGTGCAGGTGCGCATACAGAGCGCGGGCCTGCGGGGCAAGGTGCACAAGGACATCTTCATCGTCACCAACGACCCCGCGTCACCCACCGTGAAGATAACGCTTTCAGGTGAGGTGCGGGAGGTGCTGGCCCTGCGGCCGGCCTATGTGAATTTCGGCACCCTCCGACGCGGAAAGGCGGCCGTGCGGGAGCTGGCGCTCACCAACCAGGGGGCGGTTCCCGTGGTCATCACCGGGATGGAGGCCCGTCCCGAGCGGCTCTTCTCCGTGGACGCCACCACTCCGCTGACGCTCGGGCCCGGCGAGACCCGCACGCTCAAGATCTCCTGCAGCGCAGATACATCCGACGAGCGGGCCTACGGTACCGTGATCATGAGGGCCACCCAGAAGCAGCAACCACTCATGGTCTCGGTAAGCCTGCATGCCCTGATCGAGGAGGCCTCGCCCATCGGGGCGCGTGAATGAATGCGGGGCGGTTTTAAAAGGCATATCGCCACGGTCGGCGGGCTCACCGGCATCAGCCGCATCCTGGGTTTCGTGCGTGACATGGTGATGGCCTGGCTGCTCGGCGCCGGCCCTCTGGCGGATGCCTTCATCGTGGCCTTCCGTATCCCCAATCTGCTGCGCCGTTTCATGGCCGAAGGCGCGGTGAGCGTAGCCTTTGTGCCTGTTTTCAGCGAGGTGATGGAAAGTCAGGGGCGGCGGGAGGCCTTCGACATGGCCCGCGGCGTGCTGACCTTGTTGCTGATCTTTCTGGCGCTGGTGGTCTTCGTGGGCGAGGTGGCGGCCCCCGCGCTGGTGGCCCTCATCGCCCCGGGCTTTCTGAATGATCCCATCTTTGCCACCGCCACCCACCTGACGCGCATCATGTTCCCCTACATCCTGCTCATCGGCATCGTGGCGCTGTTCATGGGGATCCTCAATTCGCTGGGCCATTTCGCCGCCCCGGCCGCGGCGCCCATCCTGCTGAACGTGTGCATGATCGGCCTGCCCGTGGTGGGGTATGTAATGTTCCCGGTCTTTCGTTCCCCGGCGGATGCCTTTGCCTGGGGCGTGATTCTGGGGGGATTCGCGCAGATCGCCCTGCAGCTGCGGCCTTTGGCGCGCCACGGCTTCGGTGTGCGCCTGTCGCGGGGCTTAAGGGACAGGCGCCTGCGCCGGATCGCCCGTCTGATGGGGATCGCCGCCATCGGGGCCTCGGTCTACCAGATCAACGTCCTTGTCGGCACCCTGCTGGCCTCCCTGCTCGAGCGGGGGAGCGTCGCCTACCTGTACTACGCCAACCGCATCATGGAGCTGCCCCTGGGGATCTTTGCCTTTGCCGTGAGCAATGTGATGCTGCCCTCCATGAGCAGCGCCTCGGCCCGCACGGACATGACCGCCTTCGCTACGCTGATGCAGCGCTCGCTTCTCAGTGTGCTGTTGTTTCTCGTTCCCTCCACGGTAGGCATCTGTGTGCTGGCCGAGCCGATCTTCGCCGTGCTCTTCATGCGGGGGGCCTTTGATCCGGGCGATGCCCTCCTGGCGGGGGGGGCGCTGCGCATGTATGCCGTGGGCCTGTGGGCCGTGGGCTGTTCCAGGATCTATACGCAGGCGTTTTATGCCCTACAGCAGCCCGGCGCCGTGGTGAAGGTGGCCTGGGTCACGCTGGGGCTCAATGTCGTCCTGTGTCTGCTCCTCATGCCGGTGCTCGCGCATGCCGGCATCGCCCTGGCGGGCAGCCTCGCTGTCATCGTTCAACTCATGATCCTCAGGCGCATGCTGCGGCGGCGGGGGGTTGCCGTGGAAGAGGGCCTGGGGGCCGATGTCTTACGCATGGTGGCCGCCGCCGCCGTGATGGGGCTGGCGTTGCTGCCTGTGGTCGGCACGCGTTTCTGGTCACAGGCCCTGACGGGGGTAAGTCTGGCGCTCCTGAGGGGGGCGGTGGGGGGCGGGGCGGCCCTTTATTTTGCCCTGCTGCGCCTCCTGGGATTCCACGGATTGCGGCGCTGAGCACGCCATAAATCCCATCTGTTTACGGGCCTGCAGGCCTCTGTGGGGCGATGGGTAATTTCTTGCCTATTGAGCGGAACAAATAGTCCCCTATTTTTCTCATTCACGGAGTGAGGTGGAGCTGTGTCTGACGAGTGAAATACAAACAAACAGTAAATCAGCACAGTTGTAGACAGGTGTCTTTGTGGCACTATGTTTGCAAAAAATCGGAAGACAAGAAAAGAAGGGGACAACCATGCGGCTCACACGCAGAGAGATTCTTGAAGAATTGGGGCGACTGGGACTTCGGAACCTGTGTGCCCTGAAAAAGGCTTGTCGCGACTACGAGGAATACTGGGATACAGTGATTATCAGGCAAGGGATCTGATCACATAAGACGGGCGGACCCGACGGATGGTGGTCTTGTATGATGGATTGTGATGTGCTCAACACGTATGTGGTCGAGGAGGCCCTGGAGCTCTCCCCGGAATTTGTGCGGGAAAACGCACACCTCATACCACTGCTGTTTCAGGCATCCCTGCTTAATGAGCTTGATGTCAGGGTGGAGCGGGTGCCCGATCTTTTCCTGCAGTATATTGAACGCATCACCCCCTTTGATACGGCCCTGCTCTATGTGTGGGAGCCCGAGGAGATGTGGTATTGCCGGGGACTGCAGGGCCGGATCCCGGATGCCGTGGAACGGGGCAACCTCTTCACGCTCTGTATGCGCGAGACGGCCAAGCCCGTGCTGATCCCGGAACTGTCCGCCTGTGGGCTGGACCGCACGGGCCTGCCGGTCGACTTTTCCTCCATGCTGGGTGTCCCTATCTTGATCGATACCAATACCGTCGGGTGTGTGGAGCTGTACCGCAAACAGGGAACGGCCTTCAGTCTCAACGACGTCAATCTTATCAAGCAGTTGCTCCTGTACTCGGAGAAGGTGCTCCGGGACACCTTCGTCCCGGACAGGAACTTCGACGAGGCCCTGGATGTGCGCACGGATGTGCCGTTGCGCTATGTACTCCTTGACATCCTGCATCAGTACGAGGAGCAGGCCAAACGGCTGGCCTATCCTCTCAGCGTGGCCTTAATCGAGATTCAGGACATTGCCCGCCTGGGCTTCTGCGAGGATATCCCGGGGCTGATCCGGACGCTGCAGATGGCGTCCAAGGGCATCGGCGACGGCCTGCGTTGCTATGACAAGGTACTGCGCTACGAGGAGAAGAGTTTTTTCGCGATCCTGCCGGGGTGCTCTTCCCTGGAGGCGCTCGCGGCCCTGGACCACGCCTTGTGCGGTCTCAACGACGACCTGGGGCTCAACCTGGCGGTCGGGATCGCCACCCTGCCCAACGAGGCCCAGGATGCCAAGAGCCTGATCAATGCCTCGCGGCAGGCCCTGTCCCATGCCGTCAAGGCCGGGCTGAAGATGGCCACCTTTTCCCAGACCCACAGCGTGCTGCCGGTGAACCTTTCCATGGAGCTTGAGGTCATCCGGCTGCTCAAGGGGCCCCCATCCGTGGGTCGACTCAATGCCCTGCTGGAACTGCTGCGTGTGCAGTGCCAGGCGGGACGGATCGCCATCAATTCCGACGGCGAGGGGCGACCGGCTTCCTGGGAGGGCCGGGAGCTCGGATACCTCAGCGGGGGGGGGCTGGGCGAGGAGGTCCTGGCCTGGGTCATGACCGGTCTTGGACCGGCATGGGCCGTGGCCCTGCACCTCAACGACGATCTGCGCGACTGGTATCTGGGCATCCTGCTGACGGCCTCCATCCTGGCGGACCTGCGCGCCGGATACCCCATGGGCTATTCACTCAGGGTTGCCGACGACCTCTATGCCTTCGCCCGCAGCCTGGGAGTCGAGGATCAGCGTGCCCTCGGATGGTCCCATACCGCGCTGGCGGCCAACATCGGCTACCTGGGCATCCCGGGCGCGGTCTTCACCAAGGAGGAGATCAATCCCTTCGACCGCTCGAAGATCCAGCAGCACCCGATCATCTCGGCGCGCATGCTCAGGGATGCGGCCTTGGTGCATTTCGATACGGACGTGCTCGTGTATCATCACGAGAACATGGACGGCAGCGGCTATCCGCGGGGGCTCACGGGGGGCGACATCCCCGAAGGGGCCAGGGTTCTCAGGGTAGTGGATACCTACAATGCATTGATTTCTCCCCGGCTCTACCGGACATGCCTGCCCCCCGAAGAGGCGTTGCAGGTGCTTGCAGGCCTCACGCCGGGGACGCTCGATACGGACCTGACCGTGCGTTTCAGGGGCTTTATCGGTTCTTGATCCAGCGCGGGTGCGTGATGCCGTGCTTCTGGATCTTGTAGTGCATCACCCGTTTGCTGATTCCCAGGGCATGGGCGGCATCCTTCTGGATCCAGTCGTTCTGCCGCAACGCCTCCATGATCATCTCGCGCTCGGTACTGGCCAGGGAGGAGCGGGCCTCCCCCGGCTGGACGCATTCCTCACCCTCCAGGCTCTGCTGCGGGATGGAGATGTCCCACGGCCGGATGAGCGGCCCTTCGCACAAAAGCACCGCCCGTTCGATGCAGTTACGGATCTCGCGTACATTACCCGGCCAGTCGTAGGCACTGAGAATGTCCTGGGCCGCCGGGTCGAATTCCAGCGGCGGCTTGTTGAACTCGATGCAGTACTTCCTGATGAAGTAGCGTGTCAGCGGCGCAATGTCCTCCTTGCGCTGCCGAAGAGGCGGGATGTGGATGTTGACCACGTTGATGCGGTAGAAGAGATCCTCCCGGAAGCGTCCCTGCTTGACGAGGCTGAGGAGGTCCTGGTTGGTGGCCGCGATCACCCGCACGTCCACCTTGATGGTGCGGTCGCCTCCCAGGCGTTCGAATTCGCGCTCCTCGAGCACCCGCAGGATCTTGGCCTGCAGCGAGATGTCCATGTCGCCGATCTCGTCTAGGAAGATGGTGCCCATGTTGGCCTGCTCGAAGCGTCCGGTTCTCAGCTTGATGGCCCCGGTGAAGGCCCCCTTTTCGTGGCCGAAGAGCTCGCTCTCCAGGATGTTCTGGGGCAGGGCGGCGCAGTTGACCTGCACGAAATTGTTGCCGGAACGGTTAGAGTTGTGGTGGATGGCGCCGGCGATCAGCCCCTTGCCCACCCCGGTCTCGCCGGTGATGATGAGCGTCGAGTCGGCCTTGGCCACCTTTTCCACCAGCCGCAGTGTCTTCTTGAGCGCCGGGCTTTCGCCCACGATGTCGCTGGTGCGGTAGATGACATCCTCCTGCGTGTGACGCAGGTAATCGATCTCGTTGCGCATACGCTTGAGGGCCAGGGCGTCGTCGATCTTCTGAATGATTTCGTGCAGGCCGAAGGGTTTCTGGATGAAGTCGTGCGCCCCGTTTTTCATGGCGATGACCGCCGTGTCCACGGAGGCATACCCGGTCATGACGATCACGAGCGTGGTGGGGTTGGCCGCCTTGACCCGTTTGAGGAGCTCCAGGCCGTCCATGCCCGGAAGCTTGAGGTCGGTCAGGATCAGATCGTAGATGTACTTGTTGGCACGGGCCAGGGCGGCCTCGGCATCGCCGACCAGCTCCATGTCGTGGTTATGCGCCTTGAGCTCCTGGAAGAGGATCTGTCCCAGGTTAATATCGTCTTCAACAATGAGTAGATGTGCCATCTCGTTAGTAGTAATCGACTATGCTGAGCGAAAACTTTAGGGGCAGCCCCCCGGGGGCGTCCCCGGGGGCAGAGATGGCGGACCGTACTAGAAATCCTCGGGGTTGAGCTGTTTCAGGGGCAGGTTGAGGCTCGTGGCCACCCCCGGATGGGTCACCTGCCCCTCAAAGGTGTTGATGCCACGCCGCACGACCGGATCGGCGGCGGCCTTCAGGCCGTAATTGGCCAGCTTGAGGGCATAGGGCAGGGTGGCCTCGGCCAGCCCCCACGTGGAGGTCACGGGAACCGCACCGGGCATGTTGGCCACACAGTAGTGCACGACCCCATCCACGATGAAGATGGGGTCGTCATGGTAGGTAGGGTGGGTGTTCTCACAGCAGCCGCCCTGGTCCACCGCCACGTCCACGATTACGGAGCCCTTCTTCATTGAACGCACGCACTCCCCGGTCACCAGCTTCGGTGCTGAGGCCCCCGGGATGAGCACGGCGCCGATCACCAGATCACACTGCGGCAGGAGGCGTGCGATGTTGCCCGGAGTGGAATAGAGGGTCTCGATGCGCGCACCATAGAGCGCGTCGAAGAACTGGAGCCTGCGCTTGTCGATGTCGAGCAGGCGCACGTTGGCACCCAGGCCCATGGCGATGATGGCGGCATTGAGCCCTACGGTGCCGCCGCCGATGATCATCACGTTTCCCCGGGCCACGCCCGGGATGCCGCCCAGCAGCACGCCTCTGCCGCCGAAGGTCTTCTCGAGATACTTGGCGCCTTCCTGGACCGCGAGCCGGCCCGCGACCTCGCTCATGGGCTCCAGCAGCGGCAGATGACCGTCGTCGAGCTGGATGGTCTCAAAGGCGATGGCGGTGACACGTTGCTCCAGGAGCGCCTGGGCCTGGGCCCTGTCCGGTGCAAGGTGCAGATAGCAGAACAGGAGCTGCCCGGGTCTGAAAAGCCCGTATTCCTCAGGCAGCGGCTCCTTGACCTTGTAGATCATGTCGGCGGCCGCGAAGACCTCGCCATGCTCCTGAAGGATCACGGCGCCGGCCTCCTGAAAGGCCATATCCGTGATATCGGCGCCCCCCCCGGCGCCGCGTTCCACGTACACCGTATGCCCGGCGTGACAAAGGATCCGTACCCCGTCCGGGGTAATGGCGACTCTGTGCTCGAATTTCTTGATCTCCTTAGGGATTCCAATCTTCATGGCCACGACCTCCTTGGGGTGAGCGATAACTCACTCACTAACAGAACCCCTGCAGGCTGTCAATTGTATTTGTGGAAAAGGACATTTGATGCGCGAGATGGTTTGTATATGTATCGTCGTCGGGCGGCCCTGTTATGGAAAGCGCACTCGTGAGCCTTGAGTCCCCGGGGAGAAGGCCTCGAAAATGGCGATCTTCCTGGCGGTTGACCTGTAGGTGGCGGTGTATTATGCTCTTGCAGAAGAAAGGCACTCGTCCAGGCGGGCGAGATGGAGGTGCTATGCTGGTGAGTACGGTGGTGGTCACGGAGTTCATGACCAACTGCATCATTGTTGGGGATGAGGACACGCACGAGGCCCTGGTCATCGATCCCGGGGGCGAGGGGGCCAAGATCCGGCGCGAGATCGACCGCCTGGGTCTGAAGGTCACCGGCATCGTCAACACGCACGGGCATGTGGATCACGTGGGGGCCAACCGGGAGCTCAAGGACGCCTACCATGTTGATATTATGCTCCACGAGGCCGACCTGCCCGTATTCCGGGCCGCCTCCCGCATGGGTCTGCTCTTCGGGATCAGGGTGGATGATCCCCCCGAGCCCGATGCCTTCCTGGTGGAGGGCGACGAGATCGCCTTCGGGAGACACACCCTGCGCGTGCTCGAGACCCCGGGACATTCGCCGGGAGGTATCGCGCTGACGAGCTCGGATTCGAAGCTGGTTATCGCCGGCGACACCCTGTTTGCCGGCTCCATTGGCCGGACGGACTTGCCCGGAGGCAGCTTCGAGACCCTGATCAATTCCATCAAGACCAAGCTGTTGCCCCTGGGCGACGAGGTCAGGGTGCTCACGGGGCACGGCCCGGCCACTACCATCGGCAAGGAACGCAAGTATAACCCGTTCCTTTAACTCAAGGAGGAAGAGGATGTCCCGAGCAGGACGTGCGCTGTACCCGTGGGTTCTGGGATGTGTGTTCGTGATCGCGGGGTGCTCCGGATTTTCGGACAGGGTCAGCGGGGCCTTTTCCCGCAGCGACAGGCCGCAACCCGCCCCGCGTTATCTGGATTTCAAGGGCGTGCTCATCCCGGGCGAGATGCAGCGGGTGCAGGCCGAGACCTACATCATCAACCAGAGTGGCCGGCTTGTACTCTCCGGCAAGGTCCGGGGCGAGTCGCTGGCGGACTACTTCGCCGCCAGTATGAAGGCGGACGGCTGGGCCTTCCTCACGCGCTACAGCTATCAGGGGTCGCTCAAGCTGTTCTTCCGGCGCCCGGAGGCCTTCGCCTCCATCCTGATCACCGAAAACCCCCTGGAAACGAAGGTGGAGATATGGCTGGTGCCGCTGACGAGGTGAAGACGGTCGTCTTCGGGATCACCGGCGGGATCGCGGCCTACAAGGCCCCGCTCATCGTGCGCGCCCTCAAGGCGCACGGGTTCGATGTGCACACCATCCTCACCGAGGCCGGCAGCCGCTTCGTCACCCCCTACACCCTGCAGGCCGTAAGCGGCCGCCCGGTTTACAGCGAGATGTTCCGGGTGATTGACTCCGGAAGCTATGCCGTGGAGCATGTGGCCCTGGCGGACAGGGCTAAGCTTCTGCTCATCGCCCCTGCCAGCGCCAACTGCCTGGCCAAGCTGGCCGGCGGCATCGCCGATGATCCCCTGAGCTGCACGGCGCTGGCCACACGCGCCCCGCTGCTCGTGTGCCCCTCCATGAACGCCAACATGTACACCCACCCCGCCACCCGACGGAACCTCGATACGCTCAAGTCCCGCGGCGTGCATATCCTCGAGCCGGAAACCGGCGAGCTGGCCTGCGGATGGGAGGGGCCGGGCCGTCTGCCCGCGCCCGAGCGCATCGCCGACGAGGTGCGGCGGTACCTGCACCCCCAGGGTCTCGCCGGGCGCAGGATCCTCATCACCTGCGGGCCCACGGCCGAGGACATCGACCCGGTGCGCTTCATCACCAACCGCTCCACGGGTCGCATGGGGCGCTCCCTGGTGGAGGCCGCCTGTCTGCAGGGGGCCGAGGTGCGCGTGATCACCGGCCCGGTGAATCTGACCTACGCCCCTTGGGCGCAGGTCTTTTCGGTGCGCTCTGCCGGCGAGCTGCTCGCGGCGGTACAGGCGCACCTGGACTGGGCCGAGGTGCTTATCATGGCCGCGGCCGTGGCCGATTACGTGCCCCGGGAGTACCGCGGCTCCAAGATCAAGAAGGGCAGCCAGGCACTTAAGGCGCTCGAGCTGGCCTCGTCGCCGGACATCCTGGCGACCATCGCCCCGGACAAGGGGGCGCGGGTCTTTGTGGGTTTTGCCGCGGAGACGGACGATGTCGCCGGACAGGGCCTTGACAAGCTCAGACGCAAGGGCCTGGATCTCATCGTGGCCAACCAGGTGGGCAAAGAGGGCACCGGTTTTGCCGCCGAGACCAACACCGGGCTCATCATCACCTCCGGCGGGACGCAGGAACCTTTCGAGAGGATGGACAAGGGGGAACTGGCCCGGCGCATCCTCGATCACGTGAGGGACAGGCTGTGAGGGAGCAGATCGCCGAGATCCTCAGGGAGGAGGCCCGCTGGCTGGGCGACTACCTGCTGGTGCCGCGCCCCGCGAAGGGCGCCGGGCAAGAGGCGTCCCTGGCGCAGCTTAAGGCCTCCCTGGGTGACTGCCGGCGCTGTGGGCTGCATGCCACGCGCACCCACCTCGTCTTCGGCGAGGGCGACCCCCATGCACGCGTCATGTTCATCGGCGAGGCCCCGGGGGCGGCCGAGGACGCCTCGGGTCGGCCCTTCGTGGGCCCGGCGGGCCAGCTTCTGACCGACATCATCAAGGCCATGGGATTGTCGCGGGATGAGGTCTATATCGCCAACATCCTCAAATGCCGCCCGCCGAACAACCGCGATCCGCTGCCGGAAGAGGTGGCGGGCTGCATCGGGTTTCTCAAGGAGCAGATCAGGGCGGTCGCTCCCGAGGTGATCATCGCCCTGGGGCGGGTGGCGGCCCAGAACCTGCTGGAGTGCGCGACCCCCATCGGCGTGCTGAGGGGGAAATTTACGCAGTATGGGGGTATTGCACTCATGCCCACCTACCATCCAAGCTACCTCCTTAAAAATCCAGCTAAAAAGAGGGACGTATGGGAAGATATCAAACAGGTCATGGGCCGGCTCGGTCTGCCCCTGCCGCGCTGAGGCTGCTTTTTGTCCTCGGGGTCCTGCTGTCCGGTCCGCTTGCGGCCCGTGCCGCGAGCGTGATGGTGATCGATGTCCAGAACGCCATCTCCCCGCCGGTGGCGGCCTACATCACCGAGAACATCGATGCGGCCGTGGAGGGCAACTACGCCGCGATCGTCATCCGCATGGATACCCCCGGCGGTCTGGACACCGCCATGCGCGAGATCATCATCAAGGAGATGAACGCCCCTATCCCGGTGGTCGTCTATGTGGCGCCCAAGGGGGCGCGAGCGGCCTCGGCCGGTGCCATCATCGCGCTGGCCTCCGACATCGCCGCCATGGCGCCGGGCACGAATATCGGCGCCGCGCACCCCGTGAGCATCGGCCGGCCCACGGGCGAGAAGAAGGAGGATAAGGCCGACGACACCATGATGGAGAAGGTCACCAATGACGCCGTGGCCTATGCCCGCAGCATCGCCCGCGAGCGCGGCCGCAACGAGGAGTGGGCCGAGGAGGCCGTGCGTCAGAGCATTTCCACCCCGGCGCACGAGGCCAGGGAGAAGGGTGTCGTTAACCATGTGGCGGACTCGCTGGAAGAACTCCTGGAAAAGATCCATGGCACCGAGGTCCACAAGAACTCCAGCACCTTCGTGCTGGACACCAAAGACGCCACCATCGTGGAGCGGCCCATGGGCCTGAGATACCGCCTGCTGGCCACCATCTCCAATCCGAACGTGGCCTATATCCTCATGCTCATCGGCCTGGCCGGTATCTATTTCGAGCTTTCGAGTCCCGGGGCGATTCTGCCAGGCGTGATCGGCGGCATTTCGCTGATCCTGGCCTTTTTCGCCTTTCAGACGCTGCCGGTCAACTATGCCGGAGTGGCGCTCATTATCCTGGCCACGATCCTTTTCATTGCCGAGATCAAGGTGCCGAGCTTCGGGCTGCTGACCGTGGGGGGGGTCATTTCCATGATTTTAGGTTCGCTGCTGCTGTTTCGAAGTCCCGAACTCTATGCCCAGGTCTCCCTGGGCGTGATCCTGCCGGTCACCCTCTTGTTCGCCGCCTTTTTCGTCCTGTGTGTCTACCTGGTGATCAAGGCGCACCGGTTACGGCCGCGCACCGGCGCACAGGGGCTCGTCGGGGAGAAGGCTCAGGTATACCGGTGGAATGCCGACGGCACGGGGCAGGTCTTCTGCCACGGCGAGTACTGGAACGCCCGGGGGCCCCGCGGTCTGGCCGCAGGCGCCAGCGTCGCGGTGGAGCGCGTCGAGGGCATGGAGATGCAGGTGAAATACCTGCCCGAGGAGACCCCGCCGGACAGTGAAGCTTGAGGGAGAGACGTGATCGCGGTGGCGCTTTCGGGCGGGGTTGACTCCGCGGCCGCCGCCATCCGGCTGCATACCGCCGGCGAGGCCCTGATCGGTCTCACCCTGAGCTTCGGGCGAGACAACCCGCCCCGGCGGCAGATAGAGCATGCCCGGCAACTGTGCCGGCATCTGGGCATACCCCACACCCTGGTGGAGGCCGCCGCCGCGCTTGGGGCCATTCAGCGCAGCTTCTGTGCGGACTATCAAAGTGGGATCACCCCCAACCCCTGCGCCCTGTGCAACCGGGACATCAAGTTCGAGCTCCTGAGGCAGCAGGCGCATGTCCAGGGCGCCGATTATCTTGCCACGGGTCATTACGTTCGCCCGGGGTACGCCTCAGGCCGGCATTTCCTTTCACGCAGCCGTGGTGGTGGGTCCCAGGAGTATTTTCTGGGGCTTGTCTCCCAGGTGGCACTTGCAGAGAGCATCTTTCCCCTGGCCGACATTACCCGGGAAGCGGCCGTGTCCCTGCTGGAGGGCTGCGGCCTCGACATCGATGAGGGGCGTGCCTCCCAGGATGTGTGTTTCATCCCCGGCGGCGATTACGTACGCTTCATCCAGGCCCACAGCGGATACCGGGCCACGCCCGGGCCGATCCTCGATATCGACGGACACATCATCGGAACCCACCGCGGGGTAATCCATTACACCATCGGCCAGCGCAAGGGTCTGGGCATGGGCTTCGGCCGCCGGGTCTATGTGCTGGCGATCGATGTAGATGCGGGCACGGTGACCGTAGGGGATCCCTCGCATTGGCCGCACCGGGGGTTTTTCCTGGATGAGGTAAACTACATGAAGTGTGCCGGCATCTCGGAGCCCGTAAGCGCCCTGGTCAAGGTGCGCTACCGCCAGCAGGCCTCGCCGGCGCTCATCACGCCGGCCGAGCAGGGGAAACTGTGGGTGGCGTACGAGGGGCTCTGGGCCCCCGGACAGCTGGCCGTGGTCTATGACGCACAGGATGCGATTCTCCTGGCCGGTCGCATCCGTCCGCCTACGGCCTGAGGCGCGGCGGGTGGCGGGGAGGTGGACATTTCTGCGGTCCCATTTATACTATGCCTTAAGATCACAGGTGCGGGGGAGGTGAGGGCGTGAAGGGCGGAATCGGTGACGTGTTTCACCAGGAGACCAAATACGACCGCTTGCGGATGCCACGGGCAAGTGTGGATTTCCGGGGGCGGCCCGAGACCTGCAAGGAATATGCGCAGGCCCCACAGACAGCGCTGCCGCAACCCCAGGCCTTGGACAGCATCAGCCTGCACGACGCCCTGCGGCAGAGAAAGAGCGTGCGCAGCTATCTGGACGAGCCGCTGACCCTCAAACAGCTCGCCTACCTTATCTGGGCCTGCAGCGGGATCCAGCGGACCGAGATGGGCTGTGAATTCCGCACGGCCCCCTCGGCCGGGGCCCTGTACCCCATCGAGACCTATGTGGTGGTCCACCGGGTGCACGGTCTCGAGCACGGGGTCTATCACTATCATGTCCGCCGGCATGCCCTGGAACAGCTGCGCAAGGGGGACTTCCGGGAGGAGGCCAGCCTGTCCGCCATGGGGCAGTCCATGTGCGCCCGGGCGGGCGCGGTCTTCGTGTGGACGGCGGTCTTCGAGCGTTCCAAGTGGAAGTACCGTCAGCGTGCCTACCGCTATGTCTACCTCGACGCCGGGCACATGGCCCAGAACCTCGCCTTGGCGGCGGTAAGCCTGGGCCTGGGATCCTGTCAGGTGGGGGCCCTTTTCGACGACGAGGTGAACCGCCTCATCGGGGTGGATGGCATCGAAGAGAGCGTGATCTACATGAGTGTGGCCGGCCATCCGGGCATGGAGGTCTGAGCTGGAGTCCTTCCTGGTCTACATGACGACCCCGTCCGAGGAGGAGGCGCGAAACATCGGGAAGACCCTTGTGGAGGAGCGGCTCGCCGCCTGCGTCAACCTGCTTCCCGGCATGCAGTCCATCTACCGGTGGGAGGGCCGGCTGGAGGAGGCCCACGAGACGGTCCTGATCGCCAAGACCGCCGGGGGCTCTGTCAAGGCCCTCATCGCGCGCGTAAAGGCCCTGCACAGCTATGAGGTTCCCTGCATCATCTGCCTGCCCATTGTGGGCGGTAATGCGGAATTCCTGGAATGGATCCAGGAGCAGACCGATTGAAGATGGGGCGCGGGGTGCCCCGCCGACAGGCAGACCCCTTGGCCGGGCGCATATGGGCTTCTGCCGTGCGCCTGTGGTCCAACCCTCCCTGACACAGGCGGTGATAAATCGGGTACCCCAAGCGGCAATTTAGGCGATGAGGTGGCCGAGCTTCATGCTGAAGGCCGCCTGCCGGGTGACGATGAGGTGATCGTGAACCGTGATGCCGAGCTCGCGACTGAGGTCGGTGAGCATCTGGGTGAGGTGTTCGTCATGGACCGAGGGGTTCATCGATCCCGAGGGATGGTTGTGGACCAGGATGAGGGCCGCGGCGTTGTGCATGAGCGCGGTTCGGATCACCTCGCGCGGGTAGACTGTGGCCTGGTTCACCGTGCCGTGCGCGATGATTTCCTTGTGGATCAGGGCACCGGCGCTGTTGAGGCACAGCAGCAGAAAGAGTTCCCGGGGTTCGCCGCCGAGCTCGGAGCGGATATAGCGCGTGACCCTTTCCGGGCTGGTGAGGACGGGCATGCCGGAGGCGTCCGGCTCCAGGTAGCGGTTCATACAGGCCCGCAACAGGCGGATGAGGGTGCTCGCATGCGGCCCGATACCCCCCGTGCCCTCGAGGGTGGCAGGATCCTGATCGAGGACGTTGGCGAAGGAACCGTAGCGGGCGATGAGCCCCTTGGCGAGCGGTTTGGTGTCACGTCGCGGGATGGCATAGGCCAGCAGGAGTTCGAGCAGCTCATAATCCTCCAGGCCGGTCCTCCCCGAGCGGCGGAAGCGCTCCTTCAGGCGCTGGCGATGTCCGAGATAGTGCCTCTCCTCCCCCATGACCCCCCCCTTTTTTGAATACGTTCCGGACAAATCGGAGTCAAGGTCGGCCATAAGCGCCATGGGTCGCATTCATGGATGCCTGCGGTGCCAAGGAGGGGCCAGGGCCTGCCCCGTGGCGCATGATCCCGTCCCCTCCCTCGAGGGCCAGGCGGCGGTCCTTCAGTCGACGAACACGTCGACGAGGCGGAAGGTGAGGGTATCGACCAGGCCGCGGTTGCTGATGCGCAGTTCGGGCAGGACCGGCAGACCCAGCAGGGCCATGGTCATGAAGGGGGAGACGAGTTCGCAGCCGAGTGCCTTCCAGGCGGCGTCGAGCCTTGCGACCTGGGCCTGCACCTCCGTCACGGGTCGGTCGGTCAGCAGGCCGGCCACGGGCAGCTCCAGCAGGGCCAGGACCTTGCCGTCCCTCACGACGAGCATGCCGCCGCCGGAGAGGGCCAGGGTGTTGCCGGCAAAGGCCATGTCGTCCTCGTCCACGCCCACGATCAGCAGGTTGTGCGAGTCGTGGGCCACGGTAGAGGCCACGGCCCCGGCTTTGAGCCCGAAGCCCCTGACGAAGCCCAGGCCGCGGGTGCCGCTGGCCCGGTGGCGCTCGAAGAGGGCCACCTTGGCGATGTCGGCGGTGGTATCGGCCGGCACGTTGCCGCCTCTGACCGCCAGGTCGGCCGTGGTGGCGCGCGTGCCGACCTTGGCCTCTTCGATCTGCATCACGCGTACCTTGACGCGCTCTCCGGCAGCCTTCAGGATAAAGTCGTCGCGGGTGAGGCGTCTTCCGAGGTTGACGGTGTTCTTGGACCAGTCGGGGTAGGTCACGGGGGCGCTCGGTGTGAGCATCCGGCCTCCTGAGGCCACCAGCTCCCCACCGATGATGACCTTATCGACCGTGACCCGGGTCAGGTCGCTGATCAGCAGGATATCGGCCACCTTGGAGGGCGCGATGCTGCCGAAGTCCCGGCCCATCTGGAAGCATTCGGCCGTGTTGATGGTCACCATCTCGATGGCGCTGATGGGGTTGAGGCCTTCCTCAATGGCACGGCGCACGATATGGTCGAGATGCCCCAGCCGGACGAGGGTATCGGGGTGGGTGTCGTCGCTGACCAGCAGGGCCAGGCGGCTGGAGAGGCGGTATTCGGTCAGCGCGCGGATGACCTCCTTGAGGTCGTGCCAGGCCGAGCCTTCGCGGATCTTGGTGTAGAGCCCCAGGCGCATCTTGGCGATGGCGTCCTCGGCGCGTACCGATTCGTGGCAGGAGCGTACGCCGGCGGCCACATAGGCATTGAGCATGGGTCCGGTCTCGGGGATGGAGAAGTGGCCCGTGACCGGCTTGCCGGCCCTGAGCGTCACCGCGATCTCCTCATGCACGGCCGGATCGCCGGCGATCACGCCCGGAAAATTCATCATTTCGCCCAGGCCGGCCATGTTTTCCCAGCTCAGCGCCTCGGCGATATCAACGGGGCCCAGGCAGGCCCCGGCATCCTCGAGACCCGGGGCGGCCGGCACGCACGATGGCACCGTGGCATAGACCCGCAGCGGCACGGAAGCGGCCTCGTCCATCATGAGCCTGACCCCCTTGAGGCCCAGCACGTTGGCGATCTCATGCGGATCCATGAAGATGGCGGTGGTGCCGTGCGGCACCACGGTCTCGCTGTACTGCGAGACACTCAGCATGCTGCTCTCGACGTGGATATGGCCGTCCATGAAGCCCGGGCAGAGGTAATGCCCCTCGGCCTCGATCACCCGGGTTTCTTTTCCGATGCAGTCGCGGGCGTCGCCCACCAGGGCGATGCGGCCCCTGTAGACGGCTACATCGATGCCGTCCTGGATCTCGTGCGTGTTGACGTTGACCAGGCGTCCGCCGGTGATTACCAGCTCGGCCGGGCGTCTGCCCATCGCGACATCACACAGTTCTGCGGTGATCTTTTCCAGGGGAATGGTTTCCACGAGGCCTCCTTCCGGCTGCCGCTGCATAGCCGATGGCAGAGTCATCTTATGGGTTGTGACGTTGGAATGAGTTCCGTTGTCCCTTTCTTATTATGGAAAGACGGCCTTCGTCAAGGCCAAGCGGCCGCTCTTGAGGGTGAGGTCCAGGGCGGTCCCTGGCCTTCGTTGACCCCGGCGGGTCAACGCTGTCAGCCAGACGGGAGACCCGATTCAGGGCCTTGCCCGCGATGGGCCCGATCCCGATCTGTATGTCCGAACTCTTCGGCCTGTCGGCAGACCCGCTCCCTGAAGTCGCCGCCCGCCTTCAGGAGGCGCCGTATGTCCGAGCGCCTGAGCCAGCGGCTGTGCACCCAGAAGTACTGTTCGGGCCACTCCCGGGCCACCCTCCCCACCCACGTCTGCATGCAGTCGCTGAGGTTCTGGACGGCGTGCGAGCGCCAGCCGTCTTTGAGGCCTTCTATCTGATTGAAGTCATCACCGAAATCTCTGGCGTCAATCGGTTTTTCAAAACGAATGGTATAGGTCTCATCCTGCTTGATGACCACGATCGGCAGGAGCAGGGCATCGCCCCTCAGGGCGATCAGGGCCGGGGCGGGGCTGGTGGGGGCCGGCAGGCCGAAGAGGTCGCAGAAGAGTCGGTTGCTGCGATTGCCGCGCTGATCGATGACCATGCCGATGGTGCGGCCCTGCCGGAGCTCCTCGGTAAGCCGGGCAAGCATGCCGCCCTTGGGGGGCAGCAGGGTGAAGCTGCTGCGTGTACGCAGGTCTTCGATGATGGACTGCAGCTGAGGGTTCTTCATGATATCCCCCATGACGCTGAACTCGATGTCCATGAGCTGGGGCAGGTGCGCCAGCTGCTCCCAGTTCATGTGGCAGGTGAACCACATGACCCCGCGGCCGGAGGCCAGGGCGCCCTCGATATGCTCCCGGCCCTCAATCATGATGCGCTCCCTGAGCGCCAGCTCGTCCAGATAGGCGAACCTGATCGTATCGACGATAACATCGCCTAAGTGCATGAAGGACCGGCGGGCGGTCTTGTGTGCCATCTTTGGTCCCAGGGCCTGGAGGATCTGGGTCGCGGCGATTTCACGGTGGAGCGGAATCAAGACCCAGGCCAGCAGTCCGCACATCCTTCCCACGGTAAGGCTTATGCGATAGGGCAGCACCCGGATCAGGGCAATGCCGCCTGAAATGATCAGATATTGAAGGTATCCTGCTATGCGTGCCAGTGCGTTCATCCGGTAGGGTCCTTTCTCTTCCAGGGCACCGCCCTATCACAAGGCGCGGCCGATGCGGTGGCAGCGGTGGCCCGGAAGGCGGATTGCCTGCTTAACATGATGAATGAACGGCCTCCATACACTGGGGCCGGAACAAGGCGCTTGTGTCTTCACCCCTGGCCTTATACCATGCCCTCATCCCAAGGCAAAGGCCTCTTCACGCCGCGGCCTTTCGCCGCTTCCCGAAAGGGGCTGTGGGTTGGGCCATTCACGTTGGGGACAAGTCGGAGGCCGCTTAGGAACTCAGGTCCCAGGGCAGGATCTCGTCGGCGGGGATGCGGCGCAGGGCATAATAGTCCGGGTTGCGCGGCCATTCGCGCAGGATGCGCTGCCAGGCCGAGGGCTCGCTGCCGGCCAGGGCGGTGATGAGATCGAGCACCTCGCGGTCACCCCTGGCGAGCAGGGCCTGCAGGTAGGCCCATTTGGGGCCTTCGTAGGTAACATGGATATTGCTCTGGCCCCTAAGGCCGCGGGTGATTCGGCGGATGTGATCCCTGGCGGTGACCACCCCGGCGAAGGGTTCGCGTTCGTAGGCCGACCGGGGCTTGGGCACGAAGGTGTTGATGCTCACACCCAGTGTGCCGATACGGCGGTTGCCCCGGGAGACCTTGATGAAGGCCTGGCGGATGCGCTTGATGAGGTCGACGGTGGCCTCATCGTGAGCGGGACCCTCGCCGGGCGTGCCCACCATGAAGTAGAGCTTGATGTCGCGGATCCCGGCCGCGACGAGGTTCTCCACGTCGGAGAGGATGGTCTGGTTGGCGATGCGCTTGCCGTGGGCGTAGCGCAGTTCCTCGGAGCCGGTCTCGGGGGCCAGCGTCACACCCCTGACCCCCGAGGCCTCGATCAGGTTGATGAGCGCGGGCGTGATCATCCCCGGCCGCAGCGACGGCGGGGCGATGGCCAGCGCGCGCGCGGCGATTTCGCCATAGAGGAGTTCCGCCTCGGGGTGGTTGTTGACGGCGGCGCTGATCATACCGAGCTTGCAGCCGGAAAGTGCCGCGCGGTCAAGCACGGGGGTGAGCTCTTTCAGGGCCACGGCCCGAAAGGGGTGGTAGATGCCGCGGGCCGTGCAGAACTTGCAGCCAAAGAGGCAGCCCCGGGCGATCTCCACCAGGAACATGTCCCCGAAGGTGGTATCGCGCGTGAGGATACGGGTGTGGGCCGGCGGGGTCAGGGGCTCGGTCAGCGCAGGCGTGACGACTGGCCCGTGAAATCCGGTGGTGGCATAGCCCGCACGGTCCGGTTCGGTGAGGCCCGGCAGGTAGATGCCGGGGCGTTCCTTGAGGGCATCGAGGAGCTCTTCGTAACCGCGGGCCTGGCGGTAGGCCTCATGGAGGGTCTGGGCCAGGCCCTCTCCGTCGCCCAGGAAACAGACATCGCAGGCATCGGCTATGGGTTCGGGGTTCATGCTGACGGCCGCGCCCCCCGCCAGCACCACCGGGGCCCCGCCGCGGGCCTGTCTGGTCACCGGAATGCGCTGCTCCATGAGGAAGCGCACCATGTTGATCCAGTCGAGCTCGTAGGAGACGCTGAAGGCGATCAGGGGGAAATCGGCAAGTGCCCGGCCGGATTCCACGGAGCGTTCCGCATCGGTGAAGAAGCGTTCGCACACGATGGCGGGGTGGTCGTTCAGCACGCGGTAGATGGTATGCAGTCCCAAATTGGACATGCCCACGTGATAGGTGTTGGGAAAGACCAGGGCGACGTTCAGCCGGCCGCCCGGATCCTTGTACACCGCCCCTTCTTCAGCCCACATCGATGCCCAGGCCCTTGATCTTGCGGTGCAGATTGCTGCGTTCCACGCCGATGAGATCGGCGGTCTTGGAGATGTTATAAGCGCATTCCTGGAGCTTTTTCTCGATAAAAAGCCTTTCGAAGGCGGCCCTGGCATCCTTGAGCTGCTCCATGCCGAGGAACAGATCCAGCTCCGAGGCGCTGCGTTTGCCCAGGGGCAGGATCTGATCGGCATCGATAGCCTCCCCCGGGGTCATGATCACGAGCCGTTCGATGATGTTCTTGAGTTCGCGGACGTTGCCTGGCCAGTCGTGCTGCATGAGCTTGTGGATGGCCTCGTCGGTGAGGACCTTTTTCTCGTCGCCCTTCTGGGCGTTGAACAGGCGCAGGAAGTGCCGGGCGAGTTCGGGGATGTCCTCCTTGCGCTGTCGAAGCGGCGGTACGCGGATGGGGATCACATTGAGCCGGTAATAGAGGTCCTGCCGGAAGCGGCCCTCCTC
Source organism: uncultured Bacteriovoracaceae bacterium (assembly GCA_964618975.1). Lineage (GTDB taxonomy): Bacteria > Desulfobacterota > Desulfomonilia > UBA1062 > UBA1062 > CAZUDI01. The sequence continues at coordinate 25,827 of CAZUDI010000030.1, forward strand.
GATCTCCTGCTCGAGGTCCTTGTTGGTGGCCGTGAAGACACGCACGTCCACCTGGATGGTCTGGGCGCCGCCCACCCGCTCGAAGCGCTGTTCCTGCAGGATACGCAGGATCTTGGCCTGGGTGGACAGGCTCATGTCGGCGATCTCGTCCAGGAAGAGGGTGCCCTGGTGGGCGAGATCGAACTTGCCCCGTTTGCGGTCGGCCGCCCCGGTGAAGGCCCCCTTTTCGTGCCCGAAGAGCTCGCTTTCGATGAGTTCCTCGGGGATGGCAGCACAGTTCACCTCGATAAAGGGCTTCTCGGCGCGCCGGCTGAAGCGGTGCAACCTGCGGGCCACCAGTTCCTTACCGGCGCCGTTTTCGCCCAGGATCAGGACCCAGGCGTCCGAGGCGGCGGCGCGGTCCACCTCCTCCTTGAGGCGCGTCATGGACGGTGAGGTGCCGATGATCTCGTCGTCCTTGGCGGTTTTTTTGCGCAACAGGGCGTTCTCCTGTTCGAGGGCCTTGAGATGCAACGCGTTGGCAATGGTGATGATGAGCTTGTTGAGGTCCAGCGGCTTCTCGATGAAGTCCAGGGCCCCCAGGCGGGTGGCGCGCACCGCCGTGTCGATGGAGCCGTGGCCGGTCATGATGATCACGGGTAGGGACGGGAGTTCCTTCTTGAGCCTCTCCAGCACGGTGAGCCCATCCATGCCGGGCATCCAGATGTCCAGCAGCAGCAGGTCGACCTCCGTCTGCTCCAGGACCTTGAAGGCCTCTTCCCCGCTGGCGGCCAGCACGATCTGGTAGCCCTCGTCCTCGAGCCCGCCCTTGAGGGAGAGCCGGATGTTTTCTTCGTCGTCTACGATCAGTATGTTATGCTTCATGCCTTACCCCTTGACCGGCAGCTCGATGCTGAAGATGGTGCCGCCGGCATCGTTGTCCCTGACCCGGATAAACCCGTTGTGGTCGGAGATGATGCGGTTGACGATCACGAGCCCCAACCCGGTGCCGCCGTGTTTGGTGGAGAAGTAGGGTTCGAAGAGGCGGGCCTTGTCGGCGGCCGGGATCCCGCACCCGCTGTCCATGATCTCCAGGACGGCCAGATGGATGTCCGCATCGTAGGTGGTGCGGATCGTGACCTGGCGGCGGTCCTCGGCGCACTCCCTGACCGCTGTGGTGGCGTTTTCCAGCAGGTTGCCCACGGCACGGCTCATCTGGGAACGGTCGATTTCGATGGTGGGCAGGCCCTCGTCGGTCTCGATCAGATACTCCACCTCCGGATGCGCCTCGCGGTACAGGGCCACGGCGTCCTTGACCACGGCGTTGAGGTCGTCGGGCACGGGCATGGACGAGGGCATCTTGGCGAAGGCCGAGAATTCATCCACGAGGTGCTTCATCTCGTCCACCTGGGAGATGATCACCCGGGTACACTCGTCGAAGACGGCGGGCTCCTCGAGCTTCTCCAGGTAGCGCCGCCTGAGGCGCTGGGCCGAGAGCTGGATGGGGGTCAGCGGGTTCTTGACCTCGTGGGCGATCCGGCGCGCCACCTCCCGCCAGGCGGCCATGCGCTGCATCTTCTGGAGCTGGGTGAGGTCGTCGAAGACCACCACCATGCCCATGTACTCGTGGTTCACGTCGTGGAGCATGGAGGCGTGGACCATGAGCGTGAGCGTGTTGTCATCCACGGTGAGTGTGATCTGGCGCTGGGTGGACAGGCCGCGCGTCTGCTTCAGCCCCGCGATGAGGTCGCTCACGATGGGGATATGCTCGTCCTTGAGCACCTCCATGAAGGGCCGGCCGATGACCTTCTCGGTCTTGATGGCGAGCATGGCCTGGGCCGGCGGGTTGATCATGGTGATGCAGTCGTCGCTGCCCACCGAGATCACCCCGGTGGAGATGTTGTGCATGACGGTCTCGATGTAGCGGTTGCGGTATTCCAGCTCGCCGTAGGCGTTCTCCAGGTGCCGGCGGTATTCGGTGAGATCGTTGACCATGGTGTTGAAGTCCTGCACCAGGATGCCGAGCTCGTCGTTGGACTGCACCCCGATGGTGAACCCCAGTTCGCCGCGCGAGACGCGCTGCGTACCCTCCACGAGCTGCTCGATGGGGTTGGTGAGCCCCTTGGAGATGTTGAGGCCGAACCACACGGCGGTGAAGATCACCAGCAGGGTCACCGTGGTGAGGATGATGATGTAGCTGGTCTTGATGGGCCCCTTGAGCCTGAGGCTCTGCGTGTAGTCCGTGAAGGTGGAGCGGATGGTGCCCAGCCGACCCGAGAGGCCCTCCGGGATGTAGTAGTCCACCACGAGCACGCCCACCACGTCCTTGGGATTGAAGGAAGAGCGGATGGGCACGATGCCCTCGATGATGTCCGCCTTGCCGGTGCGCACCACCGTGGGCAGGGAGCGGCCCTCCATGGCCTGCTGCACGGCGGTGGACTCGGGACTCGGCAGGGTGACGGTTTGGATGTCCGGGGAGATGATCTTGACCAGTTCCTCGCCCTGGGAGGAGAAGATCTCCACCGCCGAGAGCCGGAAGAGGGCCATCTTTTCGGTGAGCAGCGCCTGCAGGATCTGCAGGTTGCCTTCCTTGAGCAGCCGTCTTTCGGTGATCTCCTGGGAGATGGAGCTGGCATAGTGGATGGCATCCGCGGCCGACTCGCGGTAGTAGATACTGGCCACGTTCATGGTCTCCTCGATGGCGTTTTCCACCTCCTGGGAGAGCCAGCCTTCCATGCTGCGGTTAAGAAAGATGATGCTCGTGATGAAGAGCACCATGGTGGGGATGATGGTGAGCGTGACAAAGGCCGCCACGAGTTTGGTGCGCAGGCGTGCCCCCAGCACCCCCTTCTGACGTTCGAGGATCAGCCGGCCGAGGTTGCGCACGACCAGGAAGATGACGAGGATCAGCAGCACCACGTTGAGGTTGATGAGCGCGAAGACGAGGATGTTGCTCGATGGCAGACTCTCGGCGTTGCTCAGGTTGGTCTCGGCGATGGAGAGCAGCACGATCAGCCCGATCACGATGACGATGATGAGCATCTCGCGGTTTTTCTTGGTCATGGCGGCGTCTCTCAGTCCTCCCGCAGGGCATAGAGCCTGCGCGCCAGGGCGGCGTGCAACCGGTGGCTGGCCTTGTGCGCACACACGCTGCAGGCCAGCGGCACCCCCACGGTCCACAGATCGCCGAGCAGATCGAGCACCTTGTGGCGGATGAACTCGTCGGCAAAGCGCAGGCCCTCCGCATTCAAGATCCGCTCCCCGTCAACGATGACGGCATTGTGCAGCCCGCCGCCCTGCGCCAGGCCCAGGGCGCGCATGCGCTCCACATCCTGGAGGCGGCCGAAGGTGCGCGCCGGCGCGATCTGCCCGGCAAAGGACTCTCCCCGGTAGGTGAAGGCCTGCCGGCCGATGGCCCGGTCCGGGAAATCGATGCTGTAGGTGATACCAAAGGGCCCGGGGGCGGCCTCCACCCAGGAATCGCCTTCGCTGATGTGCAGGAGCTCATTCGGTGCCAGGGCTGCGATCTCGTGACCCAGGGCGCGTACGCCGGTCTGCTGGATCCGTTCCACGAAGGGCAGGGCCGATCCGTCCATGGCGGGCATCTCGTCGCCCGTAACCGTGATGGTGCAGTCGGTGATTCCCATGCCCCAGAGCGCCGCCATGAGGTGTTCCACGGTGGCGATGGTCACCCCGTCGCGGCCCAGGGTGGTGTTGAGGGTCGTGTCGACGATGTGCTCCGGGGTGGCGGGGATGCACACCCCCTCCCGCACGAAGACGATCCCGCCTTCGGAGGGTGCCAGGCGCACAGTGACGTCCGCCCCCCTGTGCAGGCCCGTGCCCGATAGTGTGAGAGTCTCTGCGATGGTTGCGCGCTGCATACGCGTATAGAGTATGGAACCTTGAAGGCTTAGTCAAACACTAAACCGCCGTGGCGAGGCGGTCCTGGCGATGTGATCAAGTTTGACACCCCCTGAAAAAGATTCTATAAGATCAGACTATGTTTGGCATTGGCGGACAGGAACTCTTCCTCATCCTCTTGCTGGCGCTTGTCATCCTGGGACCCAAGAAGTTGCCGGATCTGGCGCGAACCCTGGGCAAGGCCATGGGCGACTTCCAGCGCGCCACCCAGGACCTGCAGAACGAGATCACCGGTGCGGCCGATGTGGCCAAGGCCACGCCCAAGCCTTCCCCGAAGGTGGCGGCCACGAGCGAGGCCTCATCGGAGACGGCTGGCGATGACGGGCCGCCCCAGGAATTCACGGCCGATTTCATACCCGAGGATTCGCCCCCGGGCACCACGGAAACGTCCGCGAGCGACACAGACCCCAAGCCGGTGGCCGCGCCGTACAATCCCGACGAGATCGAGGGCTAGGGCTTGGAAGAGACGGATCTGGACAAACTCCCCGTAACCGATCACCTGGAGGAGCTGCGCTGGCGCATCGTCAAGTGCTTCATCGCCATCGGCGTGGGCTTTGTGGGCACCTATGCCTTTGCCCGCCAGATCTTCAGTTTCCTCGTTTCCCCGCTGGTAAAGGTCATGCCCGCCGATTCGCAGCTGATCTACACCTCGCTGCCCGAGGCCTTTCTCACCTACCTCAAGGTCTCCTTCTTTGCCGGGCTCGTGCTGGCCACCCCGGTGATCCTCTACCAGATCTGGAAGTTCGTCATGCCCGGGCTCTATGTCAACGAGCGGCGCTATGTCCTGCCCTTCGTACTCGTGGCCACCCTCTTCTTCCTCGTGGGCGCGGGCTTTGCCTTTTTCGTGGTCTTTCCGATCGGCTTCAAGTTTTTCCTGGGCTTTGCCACGGAAGATATCTCGGCCTTGCCGAGCCTCAAGGATTACCTGAGCCTGAGCATCCGGCTGCTGCTGGCCTTCGGGATCACCTTCGAGCTGCCGGTCTTCATGTTTTTCCTGGCCAAGATGCGGCTCATCAACTACCGCATGCTGGCACGCCAGCGCAAGTTTGCCATCCTCATCGTGGCGATCGCCTCCGCCGTGCTTACCCCGCCGGACGTGATCAGCCAGGTCCTGCTCGGTATCCCGCTGCTGTGCCTTTACGAGATAAGCATCTGGGTGACGCGTTTCGTGAATCCCGGAGAGTCTCCGGCCCAGGCCGCCACAAAGGAAGATGACTGAGACCTCTGCACCCTTTCCGAGGGGGGCTAGCGCCGTCGTCTTTCATGCAGAGGGTGGCGTGCCTCGAACGAGACGGCCATGGGCGTTTAGGCCCCCCAGTCATCGCCAAGGTAGAGAATCACGAATCACGGTTTCTTCTGGCTATGATCTCCGTGGTCCTTCAAAAGGAGAGATGACGCAGGGGCCAATGCTGGCCGCATAGGGGAGGCTTGACCGCAGGCGTTCAGTCGTGGCGGCTGAAGCCCTCCTGAGAGGCGAGCTCGTCGAGCTCCATGGTGAGGACATCCTCGGTCTCGGCGTCGTTGACGGTGCGCTGGCGCGCGTCTACCACCTTGAGGTAGTTTTTGCACTCGTTGCAGAAGGCCACCCGGTAGCCCTCGAGATCCTCGGCCTCGAAGTAACCCAGGGTATTGTAGTCGGTATTGCCGCATACCGGGCACTTGAGACGCGGGAAGCTCCAGGTATGCGCACACAGGGGGCAGTGGAGGGCGCGCCTTTCCTCGTAATCAAAGGCCACGCGCGGGAAGGAGGCGCAGAAGGGGCAGGCACCTTCGGCCCACGGGTCGGGCACGCGCCCGGCGTGGTGTTCGCGCAGGCGGGTGAGGAAGAGGGCCAGGGCCGAGCGCAACAGGGTGAGGATCTCCTCCTCGAGCTCCTCTTCCAGGATGGGAAAGTCCCCCGTGCCGAGGAGGCCGGCCATGGCCTGTTGCATGTCCACCGGTGGGGCCTGGGGGTAGAGGGACTCGCGCACGCCGGCGCAGATGCGCGCCAGCTTGTCGGCAGGGACCGCCTCCATGACGTCCATGCCGCTCTCTTCGAAGGTGAGATCTGGGAGCTCGAGCCGGGCGATGGACTGCCGCAGGCTCTCCCACAGGTTTTTGGCGCCCTGGATGCTCTCGGCATCCTCCGGATATGCCGTAAATATCGCGTCCCAATCCATGCCGGCACCTTAGGTCATGTTCACGGACAAGTCAAGGTGCGATCAATCGCGTCCCGGCCAAGCTCGGGGACTTCAGGGAGACTGCTAATCTGAAGACCGGACGTGTTGGTTTTCTTGACAGACCAGCTGCCCCCTGTCGGGAGGGGGGCGCGTGCTACCGGCGATATGAGAACACTATGAGGAGGTAAGGAACAATGGGCAGTAATCATCGATACTCGGTGCGTTGTCTGGTGGTGCTCGTCTGGCTCTGTCTGGTGCCGGCGGTCTCCTGGGCCCTCCCGGCCGGGGTCTACGGGACCTGGAACGGTTCCTGGTACGTGGACACCATGTACTATAATGATGGCGAGACGACCACGGAATTCACCTGGAGCGAGGCGGACGGGTGGGCCCCGTACGCCCTCTGGGGGGAGGCGACCCCCAGCCCCACCAGTCCGCATGCCTTCTCCCTGGTCCTGCACGACTTCGACGGGGAGGACTACGGCGAACTCTACACCGCTGGCGAGGAGATCTTCGACGGTCAGGTGGGCTCGATTGACTGCGAGGACGGGGTTCTTACCATCGGGATCTTTTATGCGGCACAGGGATATGGCGGGACGATCACCGTAGGGTGGAACGACACCGTCGGCGCCACCCTTATGGGGGATTTCGATGAGGACAGCACCCCCCCCCCCGCGGGGTATGTTTCCTGGCTGGGGGAGGTCGCGATGACCAATACCGCCCCGGCCCCGGTACCCGAGCCCGCCACCCTGCTGCTGCTCGGCAGCGGGGTCCTGGCGCTGGCCGGTTTCCGAAGGAAGAGATAACCCGGTTTCCCCTAGGTAGTGAGTAACAACAAAGGGGGCTGTCCGTTTACGGACGGCCCCCGGTGCTTGCGCCCACGGGTAGCAAAAGCAAAAGGCGCTCCTGAACGCCTGCCAGGGCAAGTGAAGGCTTTAATGACGCAGGGCAAAATCCCCGCTGCTTGCTGCGGCAGAGTGGGTCCAGGGCCTGTTTTAGGGTTCCTAGATCATGCCGCACAATCAATACACCCTTTATGTAAGCAATAAGATCGAAATTTCTTGAAAAGGGTCTGGGGAAAGCTTCTTTTTAAAGAAGTTTTCCCCAGCTAGATCCAATCTATGTCCTCTTAGGCATTTATTCGTAAGCGGGGCGCCGGGCGGGGGCGTTCTTCCCTCCGACCGGGCGGGAACCGGGGAGAGGGGGCCTAGGCATCCTCGTCGGGGAGGAAATCGCCGTAGAGCCGGTGGGCGCATTCGGGGCAGATGCTGTGGGTGAAGACCGCATCCGTCTGGTGGGAGATGTAGGTCTCCACCTGCTGCCAGTAGCCTTCGTCGTTCCTGATCTTCTTGCAGCTGGCGCAGATGGGCAGCAGCCGGTTGAGGGTTTTGACCGTGGCCAGGCTCTCCCGGAGGGAGACGATCAGAGAGCGCTCCTCGGCCTCGACGCGCTCTCTCTCCCCGATCTCGGCCCGGAGCAGCTGGGTCAGGCGCAGATTGCGCCACAACATGGGGGAGACGATCATTGCCAGGAGGAGGCCGGCCAGCCAGAGGGGACCCTGATGGGGGGAGGTGCCCCAGCCGCCCTTGGGAAGCGCCGCCAGCTGCCAGGCCCCGCTGGGCAGCTGGATTTCCAGCAGGAGGGTGTCGCGGGTGAAGAGTGCGGGGTCCCCCCAGAAGACCTCCCCTTGTGCCCCGCGGGAATCCCGCCCCCGAAGCGCCAGTTCCAGGCCGGCATTCTCGCGGGTGAGACCGGCCTCCGCATAGAGGGTCGGCTCGTCGATCACCACGCTCGTGATGCCCCACAGGCTTCCGTCCGGAAGGACGACCGGGCTGCGGCAGACGAGGCCGCGCCCCCCCTGGACGAGATCCAGGGGTCCGGCGATCCAGGTCTGCCGCGTGGAGGCGACCAGGCTGGCCATCGCGCCCTGGGTGGGGTGGTGCAGGAGGTCCAGCCCCAGGGCGGGAGTGTTGCCATTCAGGGGGGCGAGGTGGCTGATCACCCCGTGGCGCGCCAGGGTGAGGTTGCGGATGCCGCTGAGGCTGCCGATGATTTCCTGTCCGAGGGCCGTGAAGTCCGCCTGCGTCAGCTTCGGGGACAGCTTGATATAGGCCGATACGGTGTGAGCCAGATAGACCCTGGAGTGCAGGGCCCCTTCCAGGCGCGCCCGCAGGATACCGGCTTCCTTCATGACCACCTGACGCTGGTGCTCCTTGAAGCGCATCCTGTCGGCGCGGGCCATGAATCCCGTTGCACCCAGGATGATCAGCGCGCTGAGGAGCGCGGCCAGAGTCGGTTTGAGATAGGCATCCATGCGGTGGTCTTCTCCCCTGCGTCGATAAGGATCCTTTCGGTTGTCGGCGGGGGGGAGCTTGATCAAAAAAACGTACGTCGCGGAGGCGGGCCACGGGGCAGGGTCAAGGTGATTATTATGCAAATAAATACATATATTTGTAGTGAATGATCGTTCATTTTTGGGTTGCCTCTCCCTTTTTCGTGGTTTATAATCACTCGCTGGAGAAAACATCTTTTCAGGGGGTTTTTATGGAAGTAACCAGGAGGGGTTTTATAAAACTCACAGGTGGCACCCTTGCCGTTGCAGGTATTGGTGTGAATGTCGGAGTGAAGCCGGCCTACGCCCAGCCCCGCAAGGTGAGATATGCCCAGGAGGTCCCCACTATCTGCCCCTACTGCGGGGTGGGCTGTGGAATCATTGTGCATGTCAGAGACGGCAAGGTGATCAACACCGAAGGTGATCCCAATCATCCTGTCAACCGGGGGTCCTTGTGTTCCAAGGGCAGTGCCCTCTACCAGATACCCAACAACGATGCACGTTTGAACAAGGTGCGCTATCGCGCGCCGGGGACGGCGCAGTGGAAAGAGGTGAGCTGGGAGTGGGCCATGGAGCGCATCGCCCACAACGTGAAGCAGGCCCGTGACCGGGGTTTTATCCACCGGGACGACCAGGGGCGGGTTGTCAACCGTGTCGAGAGCATCGCATCTCTGGGCGGGGCCTCGCTGGACAACGAGGAGGTCTATCCCCTGGTCAAGATGAACCGCGCCTTGGGCCTGGTGTATATCGAGCACCAGGCGCGGATCTGACACAGCTCCACCGTCGCCGGTCTGGCGAATTCATTCGGGCGTGGGGCCATGACCAATCACTGGATCGACATACAGCACAGTGATTGCATCATGATCATCGGATCGAACGCCGCCGAGAATCATCCCATCTCCTTCAAGTGGGTGAACGAGGCACGTGACAAGCGTGGGGCCAAGCTCATCAGCGTGGATCCCCGTTTTACGCGCACCTCGGCCACGGCGGATCTCTATGCGCGGCTGCGCTCGGGCACGGACATCGCCTTTGTCGGGGGTATGATCAACTATGCCCTTGCCCAGGGCCGCATCCAGTGGGATTATGTCCGCGACTATACCAATGCCGCCTTTCTGCTGGAACCGGGTTTCAAGGGTCCCGCCGAGTTGGACGGGGTCTTCTCGGGGCTCAAGGGCTCCAAGTACGACAAGGCGACCTGGAAATACCAGCTCGACGACAACGGGGTGCCGTTGAGAGACCCCAGCCTTAAGGATCCGCGCTGTGTCTTCCAGCATCTCAAGCGCCACTACGCCCGCTACACGATCGAGAAGGTCTGCAGCATCACGGGCTGCGATCCGGCCGTCTACAAGCAGGTCTGCGAGCTGTACACCGCCACCTGCAGGCCCGAGAAGTCGGCCACCATCATGTATGCCATGGGGACCACTCAGCACACCTACGGTTCGCAGAACGTCCGCATCTACGCCGTGCTGCAGCTGCTGCTGGGTAACATCGGCGTGGCCGGCGGGGGCATCAACGCACTCAGAGGCGAGAGCAACGTGCAGGGTTCCACCGACCATGCCGCGCTCTTCCACATCCTGCCAGGATACCTGAAGGCCCCCAATGCGACCTGGCAGACTTACGCAGAGTACGTCGAGGCCTGCACGCCCACCACCAGCGACCCCAAGAGCGCCAACTGGTGGGGCAACTACCCCAAGTATTCCGCCAGCCTCCTGAAGGCCTTCTGGAACGATGTGGACCTGGAGACCGCCTACAGCTATCTGGGCAAGATCGACGAGAAGGTCAACTACTCCACCATCCCGCTCATCAGCGAGATCGCCGGCGGCAAGATCAAGGGGCTTTTCTGCTGGGGTCAGAACCCGGCGGTGGCCTGTCCCTCCAGCCGGCTCGTGCGTCGGGCGCTAGCCAGGCTCGACTGGCTCGTGTGCGTCGACCTCTGGGAGACGGACACCTCCTGTTTCTGGAGCAAGGAGGCCGGGGCGGACCCGGCCGCGATCGACACCGAGGTCTTTCTGCTGCCGGCGGCGTCCTCCATCGAAAAGGAGGGCTCGATCTCCAACTCCGGCCGCTGGGCCCAGTGGCGTTACAAGGCCGTGGATCCGCCGGGCGAGGCCAAGGACGACCTGGCCATCATCACCGAGCTCGTCTTCAAGCTCAAGGAACTCTACGCCTCCGGCGGCGCCTTCCCGGACCCCATCCTCAACCTGAGCTGGAACTACGGCAAGATGGGGCTCGACAACCGGGTGCACCATGCCTCGGCCCGTGAAGTGGCGCGTGAGATCAATGGCTACTTCCTCAAGGACACCGAGATCAAGGGCAAGCTCTACAAGGCCGGCCAGATGGTGCCGAGCTTCGCCTTCCTCATGGACGATGGCTCTACCGCCAGCGGCAACTGGCTTTACTGCAACTCGATCACCGACGACGAGAACCGTCTGATGCGGCGAGGCCTTAAAGACCCCACCGGGCTGGGTTTCTTCCACGACTGGGCCTGGTGCTGGCCGGTGAACCGGCGCGTCATCTATAACCGGGCCAGTGTCGACAAACAGGGTGCCCCCTGGGCCAAGGATAAGCCGGTCATCTGGTGGGACGGTTTGAGCCGCACGTGGAAGGGCGACGTCCCCGATGGGGGCTGGGCGCCGGATGCCAAGCACCCCTTCATCATGCTGCCCGAGGGGCATGCGCGGCTCTTCGCCGCAGGCATGACCGACGGGCCGTTCCCCGAGCACTACGAGCCGCTCGAGTCCCAGGTGCGTAACCTGCTCTCAGCGCAGCAGGTCTCGCCGGTGATCATGCGGTTCGACGAAAAGGTCAAAGGTGAGGTCTGTGACCCCATGCTGGTCGAGGGCTGCTGTGCCTGCACCTACGGCAGCGAGGAAGCCGCGAGCTTCCCCTTCATCTGCACCACCTACCGTGTGACCGAGCACTGGCAGGCGGGTCAGATGACCCGGTGGCTGCCCTGGCTGGTCGAACTCGTGACCAACATGTTCGTGGAGATGAGCGAGGAGCTCGCCCGCGAGAAGGGCATCAAGAGCGGCGATAAGCTCCGGATCACCTCTATCCGTAACCGTGAGGGTATCAGCGCCTATGCCTATGTCACCAAGCGCTTCAAGCCCTTCACGATCGATGGAGAGATTCGCCACCAGGTGGGTATGCTCTGGCACTTCGGGTACAAGGGACGGGCCACAGGCGGGATCGCCAATGACCTGACCCCGTTTGTCGGTGATGCCAATACGATGATTCCTGAGTACAAGGCGTTCCTGGTGAACGTGGAGAAGGCCTGAGGGGGTGAGCCATGGCTGAATACATCAAACTGATCGATCTGACGAAGTGTACCGGCTGCCGGGCCTGCCAGGTGGCCTGCAAGCAGTGGAACGAGCTGCCCGCCGAGAAGCAGGCGGTCTTCACGGGCTCACTGCAGAACCCGGTTGACTTGACCTTCACCACCTGGAACCTGATCCGTTTCGACGAGGTGGAGCGTCCCGACGGCCTCAAGTGGCTCATGCGCCACGATGCCTGCATGCACTGTGAAACACCGGCCTGCGTGAAGGTGTGCCCCACCGGCGCCCTGTTCAAGACCCCCGAGGGGGCGGTGATGCACAGTGACGAGCTCTGCATTGGGTGCAAGGCCTGCATTCCGGCCTGCCCCTTCGACATCCCGCGCTACTCCAAGGAGAAGGACAAGATGGCCAAGTGCACCCTGTGCTACGACCGTATCACGGACGGCAAGAAGCCGGCCTGTGTGACGGCCTGCAACACGGGCTGTCTGGACTTCGGGCGCAAGGACGCGATGATCGCCAAGGCGCAGGCGCGTGCCCTGGCGACCGGGGGCACGCTCTATCCCAACAATCCCGCCTACAAGACCCATGTGCTCTACGTCCTGCCTTCAGGGCTTGCGCCCGCGGATTATTCCCATATGAATCCGAACCCTAAGATGCCCGCCACCATCCTGTGGTGGAAGAACCTCTTCAAGCCCTTCACCCTGCTGGGCATGGGTGGTGTGGCCGGAATGGCGGCCCTGCACTACCTGATCAAGGGCCCGCATGTGGTGGAAGACAAGAGCCAGGAGGGGACAGACGATGTCGAATAGAGAGGGAATGGTCAAGGTTACGGATGCCACCGAGCGCATCACTCACTGGATTCTGGCCGGCAGTTGTCTTTTCTGCGTACTGACCGGACTGGGCTTCATGTTCCATCACTGGGAGATCATCTCCACGCTCCTGGGCGGCTACTACGCCATGAAGTGGATGCACATCTTCTCCGGCGTGGTCTTCGCCCTGTCGCTGGGGATGGCCAGTATCATGTGGTGGAAAGATGTGGTCTTCGCCGAAGGCGATGCCGGCTGGATTATGCAGGGCGGCGGCTATCTGTGGGAGGCCCCGAACCTGCCCCCGGTGGGCATGTTCAATGCAGGGCAGAAGCTCTTCTTCTGGTTCGTGTTCTATTTCGGCATCGCGATCATCGTCTCGGGCCTGATCATGTGGAACCCCCTCATTTTCCCGGTTTCCATGGCGCGCACGGCCTATATGGTGCATGGTCTGAGCGCCTTCGTGATCGCCGCTTTCTTTGTGGTGCATCTTTACCTCGGCACCATCGGCAACCCGGGCACGGTCCAGATCATGTTCACCGGCTGGTGCACCCGGGCCTATGCCGAGGAGCACAAACCCAAGTGGCTTGAGGAACGCGCTCACTTACCCGAATAGGTCATCCCGACGGGGGTGCCGCCTGACGCGGCACCCCCCGTCGCCCTGTGTAAGCGTCCTGTTTCAATCCCCCTTAAGGCCCGGTGTTTATCCCGCCATGATATCCGGCGGGAGCTGTCGGGGAGGGGTCTGCCTGCCAGGGCAATCAGGGGTATGAACCCCAGGGCAAGCTTATGACCCTGCTTTCCGCTGCAAGCAGCGGGGAGTTCGCCCCTCAGGCCATTAAGTCCCCCCGCGGCCACGATATGCCTGCCGAGGAGGTGCGTGGCGTCAGCCCCCCGGAGCAGGATGGCGGCCACGGTCCCAGGGGAGGCAAGTCCCCCGCACGAGTTGGAGGCTATTCGCTTTGCACCACCAGGCAGGTTACAAAGCGCGAGTCGATGTCGCTAAGGTCGCCTATCCCCTCGAGCTCCTCTCCGAGGCGCTCTGCCAGATGTCTGGCCGTCTTCAGGACGATTGCCTCCGGCTGCGCGGGGGCCAGAGCCGCCAGCAGGCTGGCCATGTCTTCGGTCAGTCCGGGGGCCAGGGTGCGTTTTCCGCTGGCGTCCCTTTGGGTCGCCTTGGTGAGGAAGGCCGTCATTTCGCCGGGTGTCAGGGGGCGGAAAACCAGGCACTGGTCGGTGGTGTTGACCGCCAGGGCGGTCAGCAGGATATTCTCCAGGTCGAGACCCTGCGGTGAGGCCACGTTCGTATCGCTCAGAGAGACCTGTGGCGCCCATCCACCGCTCATGGTGACCAGGGTGGTCATGGCCTCCAGGACCGCAAGGGTTTCTCTGACGTGCTCGAGCTCGGCCAGGGTGGAAAAATCGCGCATCCCGTAGGCCGGTCGCTTCCGGAGCAGTCCTTCGACGAGCTCCAGCATGCGGGCGGGGATCAGCCGCAGCTCGAGCTTCCCCAGCAGGGTTTTCAGTTGCCGCTGGGCATCCAATAGCGCGTTGTAGCCCAGGGAGAAGAGCGTCTCGGCATTGGAGTCCTCCAGGGCCTGGGCACGGGTGTGGCCTTGGCGCTGCATGAGGAGTTCGAGGCCCAGCGAGGATATGGCGGCGGCCTTGTGCACGGCGTCACGCATCGACGCGAAATCGTTGAGCGGTTTGAAGTCGGCCATGATGACCTTGTTGGCGAGGTAGACCATCTCGATCTGCAGCCGCTCCCGGGTGGCACGGGGTGCCTCATCGATGGCGCGGCAGATGATCTCGCTGCCGGTCTCCAAGGGATCCAGGTAGACACTCGGCAGGAGGATCTCACCCGGGGCCGTCCTGGGGGTGAGCTCCGGGCGCATCCCCGGGGCGTCCAGAGATTCCGCGCGCACGCGGCGATAGATGCTCACGGCCTCGTCCGGCGTCTCGAAGCCGAGCTCCACGAGGCGCAAGCGCCTGAGCATGTAGGCCTGTTCCTCGAGGAAGGAGGGCAGTTCGCAGCAAACCCCCAGCATGAGGTGGTAGTAGAGATTCTGGAGATGCGAGAAGATCAGGTGGAGCACCTCCTGCAGCAGCGCCTCCTCGTCGCTCTCCCCGATGAAGCGGTAGAAGAAGGTGTCGTCGATGGATTCATACCCCAGCTGCATGAGATCGGGGATGTTGTCGTCTATGGGGCTGACCTGGACCACCTCCAGGTGGCGCTGAAAGAGCAGGACGAGAACCTCCAGATCGAGGGCGTCCAGCACCGCGATGAGGGTGTCGGGGGATGCATCGAGCAGGGCCAGCAGCCATTCCTGGAGGCTATCGAGGGTGAGGACCCCCCCCTGCCAGCAGTCGAGATCGAAAAAGTAAGGGAACCTCTCGGGTGGCACGAACGGCATGAGGATTGATCCCTCCGTGTCCCAGGCCTCCTTCAGGATCATGTAGGTGTCCTGCACAGGGAGTTCCTCAAGGATTTCGCGCAGGTGGGGCGACTCGATGATGGCGCGTGCCCGCTGCTCGGGGGATGCGGCCAGGATATCCGTTATCTCCTGCACGATCAGTTGTTTTGAGGTCATGTCAGTGGAGGTATCACACTCGCCAACCCCGATCAACAGCTTCCCCGGGTTGGAGGCGCCTGCCGACGGTGCGATCCGGGGGAGAGGTCGCCTCAAACCGGCCGCCCGCGCAGGAAACCTTCTCAGGGGATGAAATACCCCTGCGGTGCCTGCGGGCGTGACCGTCCGCAAAGGCGCATCCGGAGTACATCTTGACATCGAGACCCTCCGGGAGTACTTCTGTAATGAAGACGGTTTGTTGCCGTCGTGAACCAATGGGAGGAGGGATGCGTATGAAAAAGTTTCTGTGGTTTCTGGTGGGGATCATCGTCATTGCCGGCCTGGTTTTCCTGATAGCCAAACCCAAGGAGGTGGGCGAAGGGCCCGTGGCGTCCAAGGAGGGAAAGACCCTCAAGCTCGCCATGGACGCGGATCCGGTATCATTGGACCCCCATGTGCAGCTCTCGGGCGGCATGCTGCAGTATTCGCACCTGGTGTTTGACCCCCTCATCCGCTGGACCAAGGACATGCAGTTCGAGCCGCGTCTGGCCGAGCGCTGGGAGCGCATCGATGACAACACCGTCCGGTTTTTTCTGAAGAAGGGGGTCTCCTTCCACAGCGGCAACCCCTTCACGGCCAGGGATGTGGCCTGGACCGTGGAGCGTCTCAAGAAAAGCCAGGATTTCAAGGGGCTGTTCGAACCCTTCGTGGGCGCGACGGTGGTGGATGATTACACGGTGGACCTCGTCACCAAGGAACCTTACTCCCTGGTACTGAACATGGCCACCTATATCTTCCCCATGGACAGCGTGTTCTACACCGGTGAAGACGAGACCGGCAAGCCCAAGGACGCCATCGTCAAGACCGGGCCGTCCTTTGCCCTCACCCATGTATCGGGCACCGGCAAGTACCGGGTGACCAAGCGCGAGCAGGGCGTCGAGACCGTGTTCTCGCGGTTCGAGGCCTACTGGGACAGCGCCTCGCCGGGCAACGTGGACACGATCGTGCTGACACCCATCAAGAACGATGCCACGCGCGTGGCGGCCCTGCTTTCGGGCGACGTGGATTTCATCATGCCCGTGCCGCCCCAGGATTATGAACGGATCGACTCCAGCCCGGACGTTCAGCTCGTCACCATGTCGGGCAGCCGCATCATCACCTTCCAGCTCAACCAGAACCGGCGCGAGGAGTTCCGCGACCTCAAGGTGCGCCAGGCGATCGTCTATGCCGTCAACAACGCCGGCATCGTGGAGACCATCATGAAGGGCACGGCCACGGCCGCCGGCCAGCAGGCCCCCGAGGGCTTCGTCGGGTACAAGCCCGAGCTCGTGCCCCGCTATGACCTGGAGAAGGCCCGTCAGCTCATGGCCGAATCCAAATACCCCGAGGGTTTCACCTGCACCATGATTGCGCCCAACAACCGTTACGTCAATGACGAGAAGATCGCCGAGGCCGTGGCCTCCATGCTGGCCAAGATCAACATCAAGGTCAATCTCAAGACCATGCCCAAGGCCCAGTACTGGGATCAGTTCGATGCACAGGTAGCCGATATCCAGATGATCGGCTGGCATTCCGACACCGAGGATTCGGCCAACTACAGCGAATTCCTTGTTATGTGCCCCAACAAGGAGACCGGCTACGGCCAGTACAACAGCGGCAACTATTGCAATCCCGGAGTGGACGAACTCGTCCTGGCCAGCCAGACCGAGACCGACCGGGCCAGGCGCGCCGCGATCCTCCAGGAGGTGGAGCAGATCCTCTACGACGAGGCCGCCTTTGTGCCGCTGCACTGGCAGAACCTCTCCTGGGCCGGCAAGCGCAATCTCCGGATCGAACCCATCGTCAACGTGATGAACTTCCCCTACTTCGGTGATCTGGTTATGGAATAGGGGTTGATTCACGGTTAAGGGACTGTTAGAAAGGGGCGGGTACCCTCAAGGGGGGTATCCGCCCCTTTTAAGGCGGGTTAGAGGCGATCTTCTAAGATGTTTGCATTCATGGTGCGCAGAATCGCTCAGGGCATCTTCGTGATGCTGGTGATCAGCTTCTTATGCTTCACCATCCAGCATCAGATCGGGGACCCTGTGCGCGATATCGTGGGTATCTCGGTCTCGGCCGCCGAGAGGGAGGCCCTGCGGGAGCAGATGGGGCTCAACGATCCCTTCCTCGTGCAGTACGGCCGTTTTGTGAAGCGGGCGCTGCACGGGGATGTGGGCATGTCGTTCTTCTTCAAGAAGCCGGCGCTGGAGGTGATCCTGGCCAAGGCCCCCGCCACGCTTGAGCTTGTTTTTGTGAGCAGTCTCATCATCATCTGCCTCTCGATCCCCCTGGGCATCTACTGTGCCATCTACCCCAAGAAATTCTTCTCGCGCGCTGTCATGGGCCTGTCCATCGTGGGGGTGTCCATACCGGTCTTTTTGACGGCGATCGTGCTCATCTATATCTTTTCGGTGGAATTGCACTGGCTGCCCTCCTACGGACGGGGCAAACTGGTCCGTTGGGGGGGGTGGTCCACCGGCATGCTTACCCTGGACGGCTGGCGGCACCTGATCCTGCCGAGCATCGCCCTGTCGTCCATTATGCTGCCTTTGTTCATCCGCCTGATCCGCTCGCAGATGATGGAGGTGCTGGAGACCGATTACATCAAATTCGCCTGGTCCAAGGGACTGCCTCGGCGGCGCGTGTGGTTTCTGCATGCCTTCAAGAACACGCTACTGCCAGTGATCACCGTGGGAGGGGTGCAGCTGGGGACCATGATCGCCTTCACGATCCTCACCGAGACGGTCTTCCAGTGGCAGGGCCTGGGCTTCCTCTTCATCGAGGCGGTCGAGAGGGCGGACACCACCCTGCTGGTGGCCTACCTCATGGTGGTGGGCGTGATCTTCGTGGTGGTGAATACCCTGGTGGACATCATCTACGGGCTCGTCAACCCCATGGTCCGCATAAGGGGGAGCAAGTGATGGGGCGCCTGCGGCGTCTGAGGGAATCGTACCTGCTCTATGACTTCCTGCGGGACCCGGTGGCCATGGTGAGCCTGGGGTTTCTTCTCGTCCTGGTGCTCCTGAGTGTGGCCGCGCCCGCCATCGCCCCGTTCAACCCCTATCAGGCCGATTCCATCAATGTGCTCAATGCCGAGACCCCGCCGATGTGGATGGCTGGCGGTGACCCGTCTTTCATCCTTGGAACCGACTCCCAGGGCCGCGACCTCCTGAGCACCATCCTCTTCGGTATGCGCACCTCGCTGATCATCGGCATCGGCGCCGTGGGCATGCAGGCCTTTCTGGGGGTGATCATCGGGCTTTCTGCCGGCTATGTGGGCGGGCGGCTGGAAGCCTTCCTGATGCGGCTGGCGGATGTGCAGCTCTCCTTTTCCACCATGATGGTGGCCATCTTCCTGAGCGCCATCTTTCAGGCCGCCTTCGGGGTGGGCATGTACGAGGATTTCGCCGTGCCCCTGCTCGTGCTCGTCATCGGCATCGCGGAGTGGCCTCAGTACGCCCGCACGGTGCGGGCCTCGGTGCTGGCGGAAAAGGAGAAGGAGTATGTCGAGGCGGCGCGCGTCATCGGGCTCAAGGCCCCCCGTATCATGTGGAGGCACATCCTGCCCAACACCCTCTCGCCCGTGCTTGTGATCTCCACGGTGCAGGTGGCCAACGCTATCATGAGCGAAGCGGCGCTATCCTTCCTGGGCCTGGGCATGCCGGTCACGCGTCCCTCGCTGGGCTCGCTGATCAATGCGGGTTTCGAATTCATCTTCAGCGGCTCCTGGTGGATCACGCTCTTCCCGGGGATCGTGCTGGTGGCGCTGATCCTCTTCATCAATCTGCTCGGCGACTGGCTGAGAGATGTACTCAATCCGAAGCTCTACAAGGGGTGAGATGCAAGGCCTGCTGGATGTCGAAAACCTGGTGGTCAGATTCGCGCTGCGTCACGGCGAACTCACCGCCGTGGACGGGGTGAGCTTCACCCTGGGAGCGGGCGAACGCCTGGGGCTGGTGGGGGAAAGCGGGGCCGGCAAGTCGGTCACCGGGTTTTCCATCATCGACCTCATCAGCCGCCCCGGGTACATCGCCGGGGGCCGCATCCTCTTCGA
>CAZUDI010000031.1:0-42212 GCA_964618975.1 uncultured Bacteriovoracaceae bacterium
TGGCCGGCAGCATCACGCTGGTCTGGGGCATGGGCCACTACCGCTGCAATAACATCGACGGGTCGTTCCAGGTCGTCTACACCAACACCCCGCTCTCCGGCGCCATGCGCGGCTTCGGCAACCCCGAGGTCATGTGGGCCGTCGATCAGCTCCTGCACGAGGCCGCGGTCAAGCTCGGACTCGACCCGGTGGAGGTGGCGCTCAAGAACGCCAAAAAGCCCGGTGAGCCGGCGAACATGGGGGGCCTGCCCCTCGAAAGCACCTATCTCGACGACTGCATCAAACAGGGCGCCGAGGCCATCGGCTGGAAGGAAAAATACGGCAAGAACAAGGGCGGCAGCAAAACCAAGAAGCGCGGCGTCGGCATATCCACCATGACGCACTGCAGTGATGGCTGGCCCCTGCTGCTGGCACACTCCGGCGCCATTATCAAGTTCAACGAGGACGGCACGATCCACCTCAACTGCCACCCCGGTTCGCCCGGCACCCATATCTGGGGCTCACTCGCACAGGTTGCGGCCGAGACCATCGGCATTCCGGTCGAAGACGTGCACATCTCCGGCATGAACACCGACGTGACGGTTTTCGACCTCGGGTCCCATGCCAGCCGTTCGATGTACGTAACCGGCAACGCGGTCAAGGTGGCTGCCCAGAAGGCCAAGGCAGAGCTTCTCGCCTATGCCGGGAAGATGATGTGGGAGGATCCCGAAAATCTTGATGTCGACGGTCGCGAGATCTATGTCAAGTCAATGCCGACCAATCGCATCACGGTGAAAGAAGTCGCTCACGAAGCCATCTTCGGCGCCCGCGGCGACGGATACACCCCCGCAGGCGTTGGCTGCTGGAACAGCACATACGCCTCACCACCAACCGCGGCCTACTACGCCGAGGTAGAGGTGGACACCGAGACCTACGAGGTCAAGGTGCTGAACTTCGTCACCGCAATGGACTGCGGCAAGGCCATCAACCCCATGAGCGTGGAAGGCCAGTGTGAAGGCGGCATCCAGAACGGTCTGGGAGCCGGTCTCACCGAGAACTACGTCTACAACGAGAAGACCGGCGAACCGCTCAGCCTCAACTTCACCAGCTACAAGATGCCGGGAGCCCTCGACATGCCGGATGAGACCCAGATCATCATCATCGACAAGCCCGATCCCAAGGGTCCCTACGGCGCCAAGGGCGTGGGCGAGCCAGCCCTGGTGGGCATCGCCCCGGCCATTGCCAACGCGATTTATGACGCCATCGGCGTTCGGGTCTACGATCAGCCGATCACCCCGGAGAAGCTGATGCAGGCCATGAAGGAAAAGGCCTCCCGCTGAGGGGGCAACGGGCGGAAGGGGGGCTGACGGGGACTTGTGGGTCCTCCCGGGGCTCATTTCCCAGGATTCCCCGCTCCCGCTTTTCGAGAAATGGACGGCGAAGGGTTCGTTGCGGCCCTTCGCCGTCCCCCCGGGAAGCGCGTTCCCGGGAACTGAGGGCCGGTAAACCCGCGGTAACCCGCGAGTGGAATATGAGGGCACAGGGCCCTTGGCCGGGGAAGGATTCCCGGGGGCTACGGGGCGGAGAGGGGTCAAAAAATTTTGGACGGGTATTCCGGGCTGGAATATTCCAGGCTGTAAGGGTTTTCAGGACAGAGACGATGAGAAACAGGGAGACAACGGGCTATGTGGTGCTGGGGGTCCTCAAGACCGGCGCCATGCACGGCTACGAGATCCGCAAGTTCATGGCACGGCACCTGGACGGCATCTGGAATGTCGGCACCAGCCAGCTCTACGCCCTGCTGCACCGGCTCGAGGCCGAGGAAGGCCTGGTGAAGGGGCGCATCTGGCAGATGGACAACCGCCTGCAGAAGCGCATCTTCACCCTCACCCCCCGGGGGGAGGCCCGCTTCGAGGCCTGGGTGCACAGCCCCACCCGGCATGTGCGCGATCTGCGCCTGGAGTTTCTCACCAAGCTCTTCTTCCTCAACTACCTGGACCTCCCGGGGGGGACCCGGCTGATCGAGGCCCAGCGGGCGCTGCTCGAGGACCTCAAGCACAAGGTGGAGCAGGATCACGCCCGCCAGACGGAGGCCTTCGGCCGGGTCGTGCGGGGCTTCCGGCGTGCCCAGTTCGAGGCCTGCCTGAACTGGCTCGAGGACGAGGCCCGGCCCTTCGTCGGGGACGCCCCCCAGGGGCGCCGGGGGGGGAGCGGTGATGCCGGCGAGCGCTAAGTGGATCAGCGGGGTGGTCCTGGCGGCCGGCGAGGCGCGGCGCCTCGGGCAGACCAAGCAGCTGCTCGCCTTCCGGGGCACCACGCTCGTGGGCGCGGTGCTGGAGCAGGCCCGGCGCTCGCGCCTGGACGAGCTCGTCCTGGTGCTGGGGCACGATGCCCAGCGCATTCGGGAAGCGGTCGATCTCGAGGGGCTGAAGGTGGTCGTCAACGGGGGTTACCGCCTGGGGCAGAGCACCTCCCTCAAGGCGGGGCTGGCCCAGGTCTCGCCGCAGGCCGACGCGGCGATGTTTCTGCTGGGGGACCAGCCCCTGGTGGACGGCGGCCTGATCGACACGCTGATTGCGGCCTTTGAAACGGGCACGCACCCGATCGTCATCCCCTGCTCCGGGGGGCAGCGCGGCAACCCGGTGATCATCGGGCGCGAGCTCTTCGGTGAGCTGGCCGAGACGGCCAGCGGCGATGCCGGGGCCCGGGTGCTCTTCGAGCGTCATGCGTCAAGCCTCCGCTTCGTGGAGCTGGGCAGCCGCGGCATCCACGTGGATGTGGACACCCCGGAGGACTACCGCCACCTGCTGGCCCTCGATCAGGCTTGAGCGCCCGGGGATGCCGCCGGAAGGCGCGACTTGAGCCAGAGGTGCGGGGGCCTTTGTCGACCTGTCCCGGTGATCGATGGGTGTCGGCGAGACACAGGGCAGGCGCTGAGGAGGGCTGATCCGCTCCCTTAAGGGCGTTCCTCGGCCCAGCGGCCGTCGCTGAAGGTCCACAGGAGGGGGCGGCCGTTGGCTGCCAGACCGCAGAGGCGCACCTCGTCCAGGGTGGCCAGGAGCGTGACCTCGGTCCAGCGCGCGGTGTCGAGGTAGTCCCTCAGGAAGGCGGCCGTATCTTCATCGGGCGGGTTTTCGATCAGCGCGGGAGGGATCTCGATGGCCGCGCTGAAGACGCGCGGGTTGTCGTCCAGGCCGCGCGGGCGTGGCAGGATGCGGATGGTGCCGCGATAGTGCAGCCTCAGGTCGAAGGCGGCGGACCCGCAAAAGACCGTCAGGGTGGCCGGGCTGTGGTAGCAGTTGAAGTCGTTGAGGGTGGCGTGCCACTGGCAGTCCAGGACCCAGGGCCACGTATGCGGGCAATCCGGCCACAGGCCGTCCGGGTGGCGCACGTAGAGGCGGTCTTCGGTGTTTGCGGTAAGCGTGAGGCCGGAGCGGTCCTCGGGGGTGTTCTCCAGGGGTTCTCCCTGAAGGGGCAGGTCCGTGCGATGGAAGACCCAGGCCGCAGAGGACGTTTCCCGAAGGTCCTTCTCGTAATAGCCCGTGCTGCCGTAGGCGTTGGTGCCCTCGACCCGCAGGAGGCGGTGGACGCAGTTGCGGCCGGTCTTGGTGATGCTGATGCGGTCGGTGATCGAGGCGCGCCCGTGAGCGGTGTCGATCTTGGGCTGCAGGCGCCAGTCTTCGGCGGGCAGCTGGATGAGGGGGTCGGCCGCGCCGTGCTGGTCTTCGTAGGTGCTGGGCATGAACAACGCGTCGAGGCCCGAGATGTCGAAGTCGAACAGGCGCGTGTACATGTCGCCGTAGCGGTTGATGATGAAGTGCGTCGAGCCGCTGGAGCTGACGCGTACGGCCTGGAAGCGCCCGCGATAGGGCATGCCGATCTCGTAGCTGTAATCCCTGGGCAGCCAGGGGTCGTTGAAGGTCAGGGTGTTACCGCCCGGGTTGAGCATGATGATGTGGGAACACTTGCCCGCGCCCACCGCGTGCAGGTTGCCGGCCGGGTCTGTCCAGCAGCCGTCCTCCTCGAGAGAGACCACCGAGAAGTCCCAGGTGACGAGGTCCTCTCTCAGCTGCATGCCGGGACCGTACCAGAAGGGGAAGCCCCAGGCCTTCTGCCAGTGGAACTCCTCGATGGCGCGGTTGGCCTTCCACATGGTGTAGATCTGGCGCTGGGAATTGAGCGCGATGATGTGCTCGTCGTCCATGGCCAGCTCGGTGACCTCGCCCAAAAGGCCCGAGGGCAGGCCCGTGAGCACGACCCAGGGGCCGTCGAGGCCGGTGCGCTGCACGTTGGGCTTGACCTGGATGTCGCCTTCCACGATCCGGGCGTAGTAGCGGCTGTTGTGCGAGGCCTGGTTGCCGCGGAAGAAGACGTGCTCGCCGGGGATGACCGGGGCCGGGTCCTCCCCGGCGAAGGCGTCCGTCCCGGCGGCTTCCTGCGTGGCCCCTGCATCGGCTATTCCCGCCGCGGCGTTTCCATCGGATGACCGACAGCCCGCCAGCAGGCACACCACCAGCAATACCAGCATAGTAATTGTAAACCGGAAGGACTGCATACCCCACCTCCTCGCAATGACATGATAAATCATGGGTATGAACCCCAGGGCAAGCCCTGGACCTCCTCGAGTCCGCAAGAAGCAAGGGAATTCAACCCATTGTGATTAAGATAGTCGCCGGCGGAGAGGGTGTCAATGCAAGCATCGTACGGGGAGATCCGGGCAGGGGCGCCGGTTTAAGGGAATCACAGCATGGCGCTGCCCATGAGGGAAAGCGCCTCCGTTTTCGCGCGGCAGAAGGCCCGGGCCCGCACGAGCGGATCTTTCGTGGGTGCTGACCCTGCCAGAGGGCCCCCACCAGGCGTCATTGAATCACGATATCCAATTCCCTTCAGGCCGCCAGGGGGGGCAACCTGACGCCCGGGGCAGCGCCGTCTCTTCCTCCGGCACTGCCCCGGAGTGCCCGCAGGGCTTAGAGGCCCACCCAGGGGGAGGGGACGCCGTAGACGATGAAGGGCGAGGGGTTGCACGCCCCGCCGCCGAGGCCCAGGCTGCCGAAGCCGATGAAGAGCCCGGCGTTGATCTTGCGCAGTTCGTCATGCATGGTGTGCACGGCGCCGCGGTTGTGCGGGCCGTAGTCCAGGTGGAAGGCCTCCCTGTCGTCGTAGGCCGAGCGGTCAAGGCAGGTGTTCATCCGGCGGGTGCGGCTGACGGTGACCCGGCCGCTAAAGCTTTTCAGGAAGAGGTTGTAGCCCCAGCCCTGACCGGACTCGCCGGGGGTGAAGGCCTTGCCGATCCATTTGCCGGGGCCGAAAAAGTGGTCGGTGTAGAAATCCACTCCCGCGGCCATGATCCCGCGCGGCAGGTTCATGGCCTGGTATTCGCCCGTCAACTCGTCCATCATCGGGCAGGCCGCGGCGTGGTAGAGCTGCTTGAACCGT
The DNA here is from genome assembly GCA_964618975.1 of uncultured Bacteriovoracaceae bacterium. GTDB lineage: Bacteria > Desulfobacterota > Desulfomonilia > UBA1062 > UBA1062 > CAZUDI01. The sequence continues at coordinate 5,416 of CAZUDI010000031.1, forward strand.
GCCTTGGAGAGCGCGAGGATGTCGTGAAGACCGGCATCCTCAGGTGATTTGCCGAGGATGTCCTCCATCGTCAGGCCCTTGGGGCCGCCGCCGTTTTGCAGGATGTTGATGAGGGTCACCCCCAGCAGCCCCAGGGATGAGGATCCCACACTCCATAGCAGGGTCTTTTTCAGATTCATGCGCTCCTCCTTCAGGCCCCACGGCCCACAAAGCTGTCCATGACGTCCCGGGCACCGGCGAGATCCAGGATGGCGTCGAAGATCCTGGGCGGCAGCAGTTTGAGGGCCATGGTGAGGTGCATGCTCGCAGGCGGCAGCATCAGCACGGGGGTGCCCTTCTTGGTGGCCTTTACGATCTTGCGGGCGGCGTAATCGGGCTTGAGGAAGGGGCTCAGCAGCATCGGCTTGCAGCCCTTGAACATGCCCGTTTCGATGAAATAGGGACACACCACCGTGGTGTGGATGTCGTGGTAGCCGAACTTTATGAGCTCGCGTCTGAGGGCCTCCAGCATTCCCACCTCCGCGAATTTGCTGGCGGCATAATCCGAGAGCAGCGGCATGCCCATCAGTCCGCTGGAGGAGGCCACGTGCACCAGCGATCCGCGCCGGCGCTCGAGCATGTCGGGCAGGAAGGCCTTGGTGAAGTGCACATGCCCCCAGTAGTTGATCTCCATGGTTCGGCGCATCTCCTTTAGGGTGAGATCCATGAACGACTTGCCCGCGACCGTCCCGGCGTTGTTCACCAGGACGTCGATGGGCCCGAAATCGGCCCGAAAGCGTTCGGCGGTTCTGTCCACCGCGGCCGGATCGGCGATGTCGCAGACGTATGAGGCCGCGTTCACCAGACGCTGGTGAACCTCGGCCTCCACCGTCGCCAGCGCATCTGGGTTGATGTCGACGAGGGCCACATGGGCGCGCTCCTCGGCGAAGTAGTGGGCCATCAGGCGGCCGATGCCGCTGCCGGCCCCGGTGATGAGGACGTTGCAACCGTTGAGATGTTTCATCCGTTTCCCCTCCCGCATGCATCTTATTGGATTTTGCTCGCATTCCCTTGCCGCTGGCGGAGTCATGGGGGCAGGACCAGCCCTGGGCCCATACCCATGATCAATGCCATTGTCGTAGGCCAAAGCCGATTTGGCAACCGGGGAAGAATGGGGGGATAACCACAGGTATAAACTGTGGTTGTGGGGCCGGGGAAAAGCCCCCCGGGCGAGGTGAACCCGACCAGACCGAAATACGAGGTATCGCCGACGAAGGCAACATAAAAGGCGCCGTCGTTTACATGCTCCTGGATCCTGTCCGCCAAGCCCGCGGGCTGGATGGGATTCGAGGATGCGGCGCGTCTCAGGTCTGCGGGACAACCTGTGGCAGGCCTGAACCCATGGCCGGGGCGACCAGGGTGAAGGGGAGGGCACCGGCTTGAGGGGCTTCTGCCGATTTTCCTGAAAATGGGGGTTGACTAATGCCCCCACACAAGTTAGTAAATAATAACAAACAAAATGGAATGTATGTTCACGAGGAGGTCACTATGAAGGCATTAATTATGGGTGGGGGTATGTCCGGACTGGCGACAGCCGTCAATCTGCTGGATCGGGGGCTCGAGGTCGAGCTGGTCGAGTCCGACGAGATTTTCGGGGGGCGCGCCAATTCATGGAAGGATGACGATGGTGACATGATCGACAATGCCCTGCACGTCTTCTTTCCCTACTATGTCAATCTCTTGGATTTTTTCAGAAAGATGGGGATCGAAGACAACATCATCTGGAAGGACACCAAGTTCTATTATGCCCAGGAGGATGGCAATCAGCCGGTGCTGCGCTTCGCCGACCTGCCGGCCCCGCTGCATGCCGCGGCCGCTTATGCCAGTCTGTTCAAGAACTATAACGGGATGCCGCGGTGGAAGGCCCTGGCCTCCTCCCTGCCCATGGCCCTGGCCGCGGGCTATTCCAAGGACCAGGTCGACGCCACCGACGAGCTCTCCTGGGCGGAATGGGCCGCCCGCCGCGGACCGCGGGGGGCCTTCAAGTTCATGGAACCGGCTATGCACGGCCTGACCTTCACCCCGGCCTATGCCCTTTCGGCCAAGGTCATGATGAACTGGATGCAGAAGGTGGGGGCCTCGGCCGATTCCGCACGGGTGGGGTTTGCCAACGGTGGGCTAGGGGAGATCTGGGTCGGGAGCTGCCTCGACTATATTCGCCAGAGGGGCGGGACCTTTGCGGCCGGGCAGGCCGTAACGGCGATCAATGCGGACAACGGCAAGGTCGAAAGCGTGACCCTCAACGGCCGAGAAGAGCGGCAGGCCGATATCTATGTCTCGGCCATGAGCCCCTTTGCCCTGCGAACGGTCCTGCCCAAGACGGCCTATCGCTACGAATATTTCCAGGATCTGACCCATTTCCAGAACTCGCCCTCGCTGTCCATCCAGCTGTGGTTCGACCGTAAACTGACGGAGGTGGACGTCACCTTTTTCTCTACCGGCTGCATTTTCAATACCTATGCCGATCTATCCAATATCCTGCCCCATATCTTCGCAGGCGGCAGCATGTTCGAGATGGTCATATCCCCGGCCGATGCCGTGCGCCACCTTCCGGACGAGATCATCTACGAGAAGACGCTCAGTGACCTCAAACGCTTTTTCCCTACCGCCCGCGAAGCCCAGGTCAAGAAATACGTCGTGGTCCGGCAGCGGCAGGGGGTCTACCGGCCCTTCCCGGGCATGGAGAAACACCGCCCCTATCAGCGCTCACCCTACACCAACCTCTACCTCACCGGTGACTATACCAAGACCCATGTGAGCTCCGGCGGGATGGAGGCGGCGATCTGGACCGCCAACCACTGCGCCGAGCTGATCGCGCAGGACAAGCTCAATCAGAACATCACCCTCAATCGCGAGTTCGATCCCCCCAAGGGGTTCACCCCGATGATCAGGCCGTCGGTGTATGCCGGGGCGGGTCTGGCGGTGCTGGCCCTGGGGAAACTGACCCGGCGGGTCGTCGCCGGCTGAAGGGAGATGAGCATGGCAGCTCGCGAACAGGCGGTCGTTGTGATCGGGACCGGACCGGGGGGCGCCGGCGTGGCGGCGTTGCTGCAGAAAAGGGGGAACCCGGTCATGCTGCTGGAACGCAACCCCTTTTGCGGCGGGAAGTGCTGGTCCTTTGAAAAGAACGGGTTTGTCGTGGACTCCGGGGTGCACATGTTCTCCATGAGCGATGCCGGCCAGCATGGCGACATCAATCGCCGGGTGGGCGGAGACCTGCGCTGGCTGGTCAGGAATCCGGGCGAGTGCCTGCAGTTCCACGGCCAGGTCCGGATGAGCCTGTACCAGAATTTCTTCGATCCCCGCACCATGCTGCAGGGGCGCAAGGTGGATTTCTATGCCCGCCGCCACCGTGACCGGCTCGACAAAACCCCTTCGCGGGCAATGCAGGTCCTCCAAGACAGCGCCTACCGGGCCAGCCGGAAATATTCGCTGTGGGAGACCCTCCGAATCATGGGCGGCGTGGTTCTCCAGAACCCCACCACCCTCCTGGAACTGGACGAGATCACCCTGCAGGAATTCATGCACCGCATCACCGATAAACGGGAGATCCTCCTGGGGGTCAACGCCCTGTCCATGTTGCTCATGGTGACCCCTTTCCACCTGGCCTCGGCCGGCGAATTCCTGTGGTGTGTCACCAATCTCTTCCGGCACCGCCGCTGTGGCGTGCCCCAGGGTGGCTCCAACGAGATCCCCGGGGCCTTCGTGCGGGCCTTTCAGCAAAGTGGCGGTGAACTGCGTCGGTCCACCGAGGTCACGCGGATCGTGGTGGAGGAAGGCGCGGTCACGGGGGTCGAGACCGCTGCCGGTGATTTCATCCCTGCCGGGGTCGTGATCTCCAGTGCGGGGATCAAACAGACCGTGGCCCTGGCCGGCGCGGAACACTTTCCGCCCGAGTACGTGAGCTATGTCGATAACCTGCGCTATTCGTACGCCTTCATTACGGCCAAGTTCGGTCTCGCGCGGCGGGTGGTCGATCTCCCGGCCCCGAGCTTCTTCAATATTTCCAATGTGGATCCGGATCACATGTTCGACTACCTCGAGCACGGGGATGTTCCCGAGGACCCCTTCCTGTTTACCCCCATGCCCTCTGAATGGGACCGCTATGCCGCCCCTTTGGGCAAGCAGCTGATCATCATGGGGGTGCCGGCCCCGATCGAGGTCACCCCGGAGAATATCGCCCTCTGCGAAGAGATCCTCGACCGGGCGGAAGCACGCCTGCTGGATATTTTCCCCCAGATCAAAGACCAGGTCGAGTGGCGGCTGCGAAGCCATATCGCCGACACAGCGGCCATTACCGGAAAACCCACCGGTGAATGTATCGGGTTGATGCAGTGTGTCGGGCAGACCGGCATCCATAAACCCTCGCCCCGGACCCCGATCGAAGGCCTCTGGCTGGTAGGGGCCGATGCCGGCGCCCGCGGGGTGGGCACCGAGCAGGCCTCGGGCAGTGCCCTGTATACCGCCGGTCTGATCGAATATCAGGACGGCCGGAAGGCGATCCGCCCGGGAATCGCCGCAGAACGGGGATCCTGAAGTGCCCCGGGGCCGGAGCGGGGCCGATGAGGAGGATGACCGTGCCCAAGGGGAGATCCGCTTACCGGCAGGCAGGTCCACAGGCAAGGAGAACCAGATGAAGATCATCGTTGTCGGGGCGGGTACGGCCGGATTGGCCGCGGTACATACCCTCCACAGGATGGGGGTGGGTGTGACCTGTCTGGAGGCCGGCGATCATCCCGGCGGCCGCACCCGTTCGCTGAAGCGCGACGGGTACACGCTCGATATCGGGGCCCAGTTCTTCTTCAAGAGCTACGCGGCCTGTTTCGATCTGTGTGCCGAGCTGGGGCTCGGGGACGATCTGCACGCCTTTCCCTACCGGGTCGGTTTTCCACACAACGGCGCTGGTCCTATCACCCCGGTCCTGGTGACGACCGATCCGCGCCAACTGGTGCGTAATGCAAGGGAGTACCTGGCATTCAAGGGGGTGCCGCTGCGGGCCTCCTGGCAGATGCTGCCCGTAATGGCTACGATCCTCCGCCGGCGCAATGACCTGATCTTCACGGACTTCGAACGGATGCTCGATCTGGACGACGAGTCCCTGGCCGCATTCACCCGCCGCAGGGGAGGGCGTGAGGCCCTGGAGTGTGTTATGCAGCCGCTGTCCTCCTGTATGACCCTGGGGGAGCCCGAGGATATGGGAGCGGGCTACGGTCTGGCCCTGATGTGGAATAATATCAATGGTCTCAAGACATTGAACCAGGGAATCGGCGCGCTCTCCGAACGCCTGTATGCCCCGTGCCGGGATTCCATCCATCTGGCGACCCCAGTGAAAAGGATCGTGATCGAGGATTGCCGCGTCAAATGGGTCCAGACCGCCGATGCCTTCCTGGAGGCCGACGCCGTGATCTGTGCCACCACCGCCACCACGGCCCTCCAGCTTATGCCAGATCTGCCCGAGGCGCTCGCCGAGCCGCTGCGGCGGGTGACCTACTCGGCCTGCTGTCATGTCATGTTTGCACTCGAAAAGCGGCTTCTGCCGCCGGACTGGTATGCCATCGCCCTGCCGCGTTCCTATGGTTCCCCCCTGACCGGCTTCACCGACAGCTCGATCAAGTCACCTTCCTACGCACCACCGGGCGCGGGCCTGATCCACTGTTTCACCTTCGGTCGGCATGCCATGGCCCTGAATGCCCTGTCCGAGAGCGAGATTATCCGCACCCTTGTGTCGGAGATTCAGCGCTGGCAGCCCCGGATGCCGGACGAACCGGTCTTCTGCGAGATTCAGCGCATCTCCGAGGCGGTCTGCCTGTCCCCTCCGGGGATGCTGCGGGCGATGGCCGGCCTGCGCCGCCATCACGCCGGTGCGGTCGACGGACTGTATCTGGCCGGAGAATACCTCTACATGCCTTCGGTGGAGGGGGCGCTGACGAGCGGACGGGAGGCCGCCTGCGCCGTGGGGAAAGAATGTAAATCATGGGTATGAACCCCAGGGCTAGCCCGGGACCCCAGGTGAGCCGCAAGCGCCAAGGGAAATCGAGCAAAAGCGATTAAAGGGAGGAGGTATGCCGAGAGAAGTCACGATCTACGGGGCCGGGATGTCGGGACTCGTCTGTGGGATCAACTTGGCCCGCCAGGGGTATGCGGTCGTGATCCATGAGCGCGAAAAATCCTTCGGCGGGGATTCGCTGTACAATCCCTCCACCCACACTACCCCTATCGACATCGGCAAGACATCGGCCTATATCGGGATCGACATTGCACCTGCCTTTCACCCGCTCCTCGCCTGTCCGATCTATTTTCACGACACCTGCCTCATGGCACCGGTCAGCGGGGTTTCCACAGTGGAGCGCGGCGACCGCTCCACCAGTCTGGACAGCCTGCTCTATGCCGAAGCGCTGGCGGCCGGGGTCGAGTTCGCCTTTGGTTCGAAACTGAAACGAAGCGAACTGGCCAAGCTCGCCCCGGACACGGTCATCGCCTGTGGTCTCACCGCCGGGGTTTATGACATGCTCGGCATCCCCTACCGGAAATGGTACGGCTATATCTCGCGCGGCGAGATCGGCTTTTCCAACTATTCCTGGATCTGGCGCGATGAGGGAATCACGGAGTACGGCTACCTGAGTTCCGCCAACAACTACTATTTCAATCTGTTGTTCTCCATTCATCCTGTCAGCCAGGCGACCCTGTCCAAGTACTGTGACTTCATGCGGCGGACCCAGGGGGTCGAGCACGACCGGTGGCTGGCCGTGCAGGGGGCCTATCCGGTGGCACGACCGGACAATCCGCGCCTGTTCCATGAAGGCTTTATCCTTTGCGGAACCATGACCGGTGCGGTGGATCCCATGGGCTGGTTCGGGATCCTGGGGGCTCTGGTGACCGGTAAGGTGGCCGCTTTGGCTATCGAGGACAGGGTGGCGGCCCTGAAGGAGTTTCAGCGCTTCACCCGGCTCTACCGGCGTTTCTTCTTCATCAAGAAGCGCCTCGGCTACCCCCTTGGCCGCTACGTGACCGCCACGGAGAAGGCCTTGAAGATGATCGGGCCCCACCGGTTGGAGCGGTTCGGACAGAACATGGTGCGGGAGGACACGCATCTCGCATTCTCGATTCCCGGGTTTGCCAACCTGGGGTGCTATTGAAGGGCCCCCGCGGTAAGGGGTGATTCCGATCCGGGGGGTGCTTGACAGAATGTTATAAGTTATTAACATATAATTATCATTGAATTGAATGAGATAGCCTTAAAATGAACCAAAGGAGGGAAACACATGAAAGACACATACCTGGAGCGGCCATGGCTCAAACACTACGACCCGCATGTCCAGCCCACGCTGAAGTATGAGCAAGAGACCTTTTGCGAGCGGTTCGCGGCGGCCGCGGCGCGCTACGCCGACAAGCCGGCCCTCGTCTATGTCGACAAGGCGCTGACCTTCAGGGAACTCGACCAGTGGTCGAACCGCCTGGCCCACTATCTGGTACAGACCGGACTGCGGCCGGGCGATGTTGTGGGGCTGAATATGCCGAACGTGCCGGCCCATTACCTGGCGGTCATTGCGGTACAGAAGGCGGGCTGCATCTCCACCGGGCTTTCGCCGCTCCTGACCGCAGCGGAACTGGAACACCAACTCAATGATTCCGGGGCCAAGGCGGTGCTGACCCTGGACATCCTCTACGACAAGATCTACACCGTGGCCCCCAAGACACAGGTGCGCAGTGTGCTCGTGGCCTCGATCGCCGATTTCCTGCCCCCGCTCAAGGCCTATCTTGGGAAACTCCTCAAGAAGATTCCCCAGGCCCCGATCCCGCCGCTCAACGCAGGGGTGCAGGTCGAGCGCTTCCTCAAGGCCGTGCGGCCCATGCCCACCAACGAGGTGCGGGTGGAACGAGGGCTGGATGAGCCCATGTACATGATGTACACCGGGGGGACCACCGGTCCGTCCAAGGGGGCCCTGCTCACCCAGCGCAATGTGATGTCCAATGCCAAGCAGATCGTCACCTGGCTCAATCTCAGCCCGGCCGACACCTTCCTGTGCGCCTTCCCGCTCTTCCACATCGCCGGGCTGTGCCTGGGCACGGTATCGATGACCTACGGTATCACCCAGATCGCGGTCCCCAATCCACGTGACGCCGCCTTCCTGGTGGGGGCGATCAAGAAACACCGGCCCACCGCGCTGGTGAATGTCACCACAATCTATCTGGAGCTCATGAAGCAGCCCGAATTCCGGAGCCTGGACTTTTCGGGCATCCAGTGGTGCATGTCGGCGGCCTCACCCTTCCCACCCGACAATATCAAGGATTTCGAATCGATTGTGGGGCAGGGAAAACTGATCGAACTCTATGGCATGACCGAGACCTCGCCCGTTACCTGCTGTCTGCCGCGCTTCGGCACGAAGAAACCCGGGTCGATCGGTATGCCGCTGCCGGACACCACCTTCCGTCTGATCGACCCGGACACCCAGGAGCCGGTCCCCCTGGGGGAGACCGGCGAGATCGCCATTCACGGTCCCCAGGTCTTCAGCCTGGGATACTTCAATAAACCCGAGGAGACCCGCCATGCCTTGCGCGAGGGCTGGATGTTCACGGGCGACATCGCCCGCATGGATGAAGACGGCTATTTCTATATCGTTGACCGCCTCAAGGATATGGTGAACGTTTCGGGTTTCAAGGTCTTTACCCGGGAGCTCGACGATGTCCTGGCCGGGCATCCCGATATCGAGACCGCGGCCACCTTCGGCATCCCCGATCTGGAGCGGCCGGGTTCGGAACGGGTAGCCTGCGCCGTGGTCCTTAAACACGGCATCGCCGATGGGGATGCCGAACGCGAGAAGATCATGGCCTACCTCAAGGAGCGCGTGGCACCCTTCAAGGTGCCGCGAACCCTGATCTTTATGGATGAGTTGCCGATGAGCGGCGTGGGCAAGGTTTTGAAGCGCGAGTTGCGCCAGATGGTGTCGGCCCGTCAGGCGTAGTCCTGTCCACAGCCAAGGGAGGCTGCCCATGAGTGGTGGAATGCTGACGTACCGCAGGCTGTTTGGGATCCTGTTCTTCGGTTTGGGCTTCATCCTGGGCTACTTCAAGGCGGTGTATCTGAGCGAAGAACAGCGCCGGGTGGTGCAGAAGGCGCTGTTCGAGCTCAGGGAGATGCCCCGCCGGCTCCTGATCTAAACGCCCGGGCGTGGTCCGGATGAGCGGAGGGGGTTCTCCCGTCGGGAGATGAAATGTAGGGGGAGTTTTTGTGCAGAACCATGCCGAATACGACGTTTGTGTCATCGGTTCCGGGATAGGGGGCCTTCTTCGGTCAGGAGTTGAACGGCTCGAACATGGGCCCCTTCCGCCCGGGCTATTGCTCCCGGCTGATCGATAAGCTCTATCTCACCGGACAATGCACCAATCCCGGGGGCGGGGTGGCCCAGGTGCTGGTATCCGGAACCCTGTGCGCGAGCCTGCTGGTCAAGAACTGGTCAACCCAATGAGAAAGGAGCACCTTATTGTCTGATATTTTTGATGTTATTGTAGCGGGATTGGGGCCGGGGGGGTCGAGTGCGGCCGCCCGACTGGCCGCAGCCGGCCTCTCCGTGCTGGCCCTGGAGAAATATCGCCTGCCGCGGGCCAAACTGTGTGCGGGCGGGCTCAGCCCCAAGGCGATGGCCCTGCTGGACCTCGATGTCGGTCAGTCCGTCGAGCGGGAGGTCTCGGGCGGGGTCATCTACTCCCATGCCGGACATTCTCTGGAGATGTATTCCGAGACCGACTCCGGGCTGATGGTGGACCGGGCCAGGTTCGACCAGCTGCTGGTCTCGCGGGCGGCGGCGGCCGGGGCCCAGATCCATGAGGGTGAGGCGATGACGCGGATCACCCCGGGGACGATCGTTGCGGTGGAAACACCGCGGGCAACCTATCGCGGCCGCTTCCTGGTCGGGGCCGACGGCGCCAACAGCCTGGTCGCCCGCAGTCTGGCCTACCCGATGAACCACAGCGGGTACGCCCTCGAGTGCTTCATCCCCGACACCTTCGAGCTCATCCGCAGGCACGCCAGCCGGCCGGCATTCTATTACGGCTATTTACCCTCGGGGTACGGCTGGATCTTTCCCAAACAGGGCGGGGGGTCGGTCGGCATCGGGGTGCTGTGGAAACATGCGCGGGAGATCCGGAGTTTGTTTGCAGAGTTCTTGACGACACTCGGTCTGCCGGAGGACTATGCCCGCCGCTGCAAGGGGCATCCGCTGCCGGCCTATACCCCTGGGGCGCGGAAACGCCAGGGGAAGGCCAATGTCCTGCTGGTGGGTGACGCCGCCAGTCTGATCGATCCGATCACCGGCGAGGGGATCTACTATGCCATGCAGAGCGGCCAGCTGGCCGCGACCGCGATTCAGGAAACCCTGCGTTGCGGGGGAGAGGCCGCCCGGTGCTATGGGCACCATCTGAAGGAGATCCGGCGCGATCTCCTGATGGCCTACCTGATCGCGGTGCCCCTGTTCGCCTTCCCCAACATGAGCCTGCTGGCCCTGCGCGAGAATCAGGAAATCGCGCGGGTTCTCAAGGAGGTGGTTCTGGGGCAAGACCGCTACCGCGATTTGCTGCGGGTCGGGCTCAAGGCCTTTTTCCCGACCATCAGGGCCTTCCTGCGCCTGCAGATGGCAGCACGGCCTCCCGGGGGGGCGCTGCGTTAGGGGTCGGTCGGGATATGAAGGGGTGCCGTCGGGTTTTCAACCCACGCCCCGGGGCTATTGAACCGGATCTGTTCCTGGAAAAAGGGGGGACTGGCGGTGGTTGTACGCTCGCCGGAGAAGGACGGTGGCAGGCGTCAAAGGGGGCTTGCCCACGGACGGTATCCGGGGGCAAGCGAGGTGTCCGGTAGCGAATCCCAAGGGTGTTCCCCCGTGAGAGGGGCGCGGGTGGGTGGCCCGCTGAGCTGGATGGAATGAACAGTCTGTCTATTTGAAAATAAATTGTGAAAGGATGGTCTACATGTCAGTCGAAGTGATGAGTCAAAATGTTCTCGAGCAGGAATTGGCGGACATCGTCGGTCCCGACGGGGTGATCTGCGGTCCTCAGGCCCTGGATGTCTATGCCGATGGTGCGGGGAGATCAACGGATCTCGTTCGGGTACTGCCCCGGAGTGATGAGGAGGTGATCTCCCTGGTGGAAACGGCCGCCAACCATGAGCTGAAGGTCTTTACCGTGCGGGGGAAGTTCATCCCCGAAGGACTCGCCGTGCAGCAGGGGCTCCTGATCGATCCGGCCCGCTTGAACGAGATCAGCCAGATCAACAACCGCAACATGCTGGCCTACATCGGGGCGGGTGTGACCTTCGAGCAGCTCGAGCAGGAGCTCGCCGCAGAGGGCTTGGGCCTGCTGATGCCGGCCAGCGCCGAGAGCCCCTATGTCCTGCGTTCCTATCTGGAGCGCGACGCTCTGGTGGGATCGGTGAGCTTCCGGCAACCGCAGGTCTCGATCTTTCACGCCATTCTCGCCGATGGACGCAAATGGATCAGCGGCACCCAGCAGACGTCCCCGGAGGGGAATGCCGATTTCCGCGAGGATCAGGGGCCTCAGATTTCGCCCATTTTCGGTGGATCCGAGGATATCTATGGGATCCCGGTCTCGGGGGTGGTCTATGTCTATCCCCGCAAGTCCGAGCGCCGGGTTCTGGCCTATGGATTCGATAAGCTGGAAGACGCGGTCGCCTTCACCTACCGCCTGAGCCGCAACGAACACTGTTTCGAGATCGCCGGCGGGGATTGCCTGTGGTGGTCGACGATCGCCGCCGACAGTCTGGATCTGCCACCCTGGACCGTGCTGCTCTCCATCGAACAGCACAAGGCCCTGGTGGACAACCAGGCCGGCCAGGTGGCCGCGGCCGCCAAGGGAAAGAATGGTTCCGCCCTGGCGCCGAATCTGACCGAGACCCTGGCCGGCACCCTGCGGCGACCCTGGAACGTGTGGGAACGCAACGGCGTCAAGGGGGCCGTCGACACGGTCAAGTACTACACCTTCTCCAGCAAGGTGCCGTCCCTGTTTGCCGCAGCCTCGGCTGAACTTGAGGAACTGTCGGTGGGTCGGGGCTTCGTCCCGGTCTACTTCGGGGCCTCGTTCTTCTGTGAGAATACCCTGCATTACGCCCCGGAGGAGCACCAGCAGGTGCAGGATCGTCGCCTGGCCGCCTATGCCCGGGTGCTGGAGCACAGGGCCCTGGTGAGCAGGGCCAGAGGTCCCCTGGCAAAGATAATCTTCGATCGGGGCAATCCGGCCACGGTGAATTTGATGAAACAGTTCAAGCAGTTGTTCGATCCCGAAGGGCTGATCAATCCGGGACAACTCATGGAGGGAATCTAGATGAAAGGCAAGCTCACCAAGGTTAGAGAGGTTTTATCGGATTATCGTGGTGATTATGCCCTGTGCGGCAAGGACAAGATCTGTCATGGCTGCCATGTGCAGGAGGTGAACCACGCCCGTTTTTTCCGGAACTGTCCCTCCGGCAGCCGTTTCGGTTTCGAGGCCTACTATGCCTCGGGACGCATGGAGCTGGCCCGGGCGCTGCAACTCAAGGAGATCGAGGTGACTCCCCAGTACCTGCATGCCCTGTATACCTGCATGCAGTGCGGCAGTTGCCAGGAACAATGCTACCCGGTAAAGCAGATCTATCCCCTGCGGGTAATCGAGCTCCTGCGGGAAAAGGTGGTCCAGGAGGGCTGGGGACCGCTGCCGGAGCATGAACCCCTGCGCAGGAATCTCGAGGAGTACGACAATCTCCTGGGAAAGAGTCAGAGCGAACGGGATCGATTGATTGGCGAGTTGGGGCTCAAGGATGCCTCCAAGGAACCCTGCTCGGTACTGCTGTTTATCGGGTGCCAGTATGCCTTCAAGCCCGAACTGCAGCAGGCCCTGAAAAGCGCCGCCGCGCTCCTTCAGAAGGCCGGGGTGGATGCGGGGCTGCTTGGTTCGCAGGAGCTCTGCTGCGGAGCGCCGCTGCTCGAACTCGGCGACCGGGATTTTTTCGAGGCCTTCGCCGAGGAAAACCTGCAGCGCATCAGCGCCACTAAGGCCGAGACCGTGGTGACGCTCTGCGCGCATTGTGCCTCGGTCATGGCCGAAGAATACGCCCCCTTCATGGAGGCGCGCCCCCTGCACATCACCCAGTTCCTCAATTCCGCCCTGGCCCGGGGTGATCTGAAGGCGACCACGAAAATCGGGGCCAAGGTGGCCTGGCACGACCCCTGCCGACTGGGACGCCGACTCAATGAGTATGAAGCCCCGCGTACCATCCTGGATGCCATTCCAGGCCTCGAGCGGGTCGAGCTCGAACGCAACCGGGGGAACGCCCTGTGTTGCGGCAACGGTGGCATGGCGGCGGCGGCCAATCCGGACTTCGGGACCTGGGTCGCCAAGGAGCGCGTCTATGAGGCCGAATTTGCCGGGGTGGATACGCTCGTGACCGCCTGTCCCTGGTGCGAGGAGATGTTGAACAATGGTGTTCGCGAACGCAATTCATCGGTCAGGGTGGAGAGCCTCCTGACCCTTCTGGATCAGAGCGTGGGAGGGAATGTAAGATGAAGAGACCCCAGACCTTATCCAAGAGTGTCTATCTGAAGGACATGGATGCCCGCCGGGTGCTGCAGCGGCCCAAGCGGCACGAGGCCAACCCCACCCATAACCTGCCCGAAAACATCGTGGAGGCCCTGGCCAGACTCAAGGAGGCCCTGGGCGATGAGTGGGCCTCGGGCGACGAGGCGATTCTGGCGGGCTATGCCCGCGACCAGTCGGATAAACCGGCTATCTACCCCGATATCGTTGCCCTGCCGGCCAGTACGGACGAGGTCGCACAGGTGTATCGCATTGCGAACGAATGCCTCGTGGATGTCATGCCCTACGGGACGGGGGTCAATACGGTGGGGCTGACCATTCCCCTCTATGGCGGGATCATTCTCGACACCCGGCGCATGGATCAGATCGTCGAGATTGATAGGGACAATCTCTTTGCCCGGGTCCAGCCCGGGGTGAACTACTGCATGTTGCAGGTCGAGGCCCAGAAGCGCGGCATGCGGGTCGCCAACCCCTCGGCCCCGGCCACGGTCTCGGTGGTTTCCAACCACCTCTTCTGCAACATCAACACCATGGCCTCCAAATTCGGCTTCGGCATGGACAACGTCATCGAGGCCGTCATCGTGCTGCCCACCGGCGAGGTCATGGAGGTCGGTCCACGGGCCTTCGGCATGGATGCAGCCCAGGTGGCGGGTTTCGGCCCCGATCTGGCCAATCTGCTGCGCTTTGCCTTCGGTACCCTGGGTTGCGTGACCGAGATGACCCTCCGCCTCTACCATGAGCCCGCCCATATCATCAAGGTCTATCCGGCCTATCCGGATGATGACCTCACCGATCTGATCGAGGCCCTCTACCGGCTGGCGCGGGACAACCAGTCCCTGGAGCTGGCCCACCTCCAGAACACCTTCTACGGGATCTTCATGGGAGATACCAACAAGGAGACCGAGGCCTTTGTGGCGGCCGTGCCACGCAACAACATCATGGCTATTTTCGGCGGGGCCACCGAGGAGGAGGCCCAGATCAAGAACGATTATGCCCGCCAACAGGTCCAGGACGTCAGCGAGAAGTACTTCTTCATCGAACACGAGATGATGGAGGAGATGGTGGGGGACAAGATCCATCTCGATCGCTGGAACAAGTATTTCCGGGAAACGGTGCGGGTTCAGCGGGTACGCGGCAGTTTCATCATCGGGGCCCTGGTCAACCGCCTCGAGAATTTCTATGCCGTTGAAAAAGCCATGCGGCAGAGTACCGCCAACCAGATCGGCTCCAACGACGGGATCTTCAAACCGGATGACGCCAGTGCCTATTTCCAGCCCTACCATATGGGCCGCATGGCCTACCTGGAATTCGATATCTATACCAATCAGGACGACAAGGATGATATGCTCCGTGCCTACACCGGCTTCTACCGCGCCTTCATCACCGCCCAGACCATGGGGAGCAATTCCGCAGCCGGGGTGGCGGCCCTCATGAAGGGGGTGCCGGGACTCGACATGGTCCTGCCGATGGTCAAACCCGATCTCATGAATATCATCAGCATGCATGCCGAGTTGAAGCGCACACTGGATCCCAACAATATCTGCAACCGGCGTTGGGATTACGAGAGCGAGAACCTCACGAAGTTCTCTATGCGGTAACCGTGAGCGCCCCTCTGACCCTCCCCAGGAAAAGGGGCAGTCGCGCGTTTTGAAGGAGAACCCCGCCGTAGCAGGGTTCTCCTTCAAAACGTCCCTTCAGAGGGTGACCTGATCTGGCAGAAGAAGGTGATCAATACCCTCGGCAGACGATCGCAAACGGAGTGATCTATCCGCTACGGCTATGCCCTGGTGGGCTTTGAAAGGCTCCATCCGCCTGGGGTCCAACGCTCACAGAGAGTGCCCCCGGGAACCCCGAACCCCCTGCCGCGAACCATGGGATGCCTGTCTGACCGTCAGGCACCCTGCGCATGGCTTTGTGGCGCTCCACCCCAAAGGCCGCCCGCGAAGAATCTGTCCGGTGATCTATGCCCGGGGAACGGTTTTGTCGATGGCATACGGATACGATATCGGCCGCTGGGCGCCATCCCCCATGAGTCTCGGCCGGATACGGGTCAGGAAATGCTCCATCCGCGGGATTCCGATCTGTTTCAGGCTGGTCTCGATTAGATCGACCTGGGGTCTGATCCGTGAGAAGATGCGTTTCTTGAAGAAGTACAGGGCCCGGAACTGGCGGGTGAAGCGCTCAAACTCCCGCTGGGCCCGGTCCGGATCATAGACCGCCATGGCCGCGATCTTGCCGGAGAGCATGCCGCCCAGGATACCAAAGTAGGCAAAAGGATCCATGAATCCGCTCAGGGTTCCCGCCAGGATCATCCCTTTCTGGAACAGACGCGGGTTATCGGGGCTGCCCATGGGAACAACCCCGCCGACGAGGTAGCGCCATTCGTGGTGTTCGACGCCCTCGTTGCGGCGCATGAAGGCCTCATAACGCGCCAGGTCGGCCTTGGTTACCTGGCGGGAGGAGAAGAGGAGGTTGAAATACAGGTTGTTGGCCGCGCTCATGTAGCCGTAATCCGTGATGCATTCATCCATCCACATCCAGGCGTAGTTGCTGAATCCGCATTCGCCCAGCGAACACCATCCATACACCGGGAGATACGGAATCTCCAGCATCTGGTAGACCTCCTCGCGCAGGCCACAGGCGATGATCGTCCCCTTGGGGAGAGTGGCCAGCCTTTCCGGCGTGAGGATGGATCTGAATTCGAAGGACACCCCTTCTTTTTCGGCCAGATCCATCAGGAGGGCATCCAGGCCCGTGGCGCGCGGGCCCCGTTCCACGGCATAGACATTGTCGACCGACATGTTCATCCGGGTATCGTGGAAGTATACCGGGCAGCGAACAAGGGGATGGAAAACCGGGGAGATGTCGATCCCGATATATTCGGAAGTGCGTTGCGGATCGATCGGGGTGGTATGGACCGAGGGATTGTAGCGGGGATCGCCGCCGAAGCCCTTCTCCCGGTCGTGGACAACCACCTCGTATCCCTGACGCGCCAAGTCTATGGCGGCAATCAGCCCCGACATGCCGGCCCCGTATATGGTCGCCGTTTTTTTCTCCATGAGGAACCTCCTTGCTTTAGGTTGTATTCACATCCCCGGCCGGGTTCTGACCCCGTCGGGGAATAGCATGCTGCTGTATTGCCGGACGACAGGCTGGTCCGGGGGTACCGCGATCGCAGGTGTCGGCAGGGGGGAGTACCCCCCCCCGGAAGGCGGCAGGGCACATGCGACGGGATGCCGCCTTCGAGGGCGAGCTCGATCGAAGGTGAAGGCGGTCGATTATCGCCAAAGACGTCAGGATCACTCTGTTCTCGGCCATCAGGGCTGTGACCCCCTTCGATCGAGTTGGGCCCTCTGCTCGGCATGGGGCACATTTACTTGATCGCAATGGTGGTGGTCATGACCGCCGGGGCGTTGATGTACTTGTCGCTGGTGGCCATTGCGCGGATGTTTTTGAAGGTTTTGATGGAGCCGATCTTCGAGAACAGACTGACGACCCATTCGGGGAGGTTGCCCCCGGGATCGACGATTCCCTCCATGGTCATCTCGGTTTGCTTCTCCCCCTTGGGCACCAGGGTGTAGATGGCAATGCTGACCGGCATCCGGATGATCTCGTCAGCAAGAGGGTAGGGGGCGTCCAGCCCTTTGCCGTTGGCGAAGATCGCCCCGGTTCGGGGGTCGGTCGTGAAGTTGATCTGGGCCACACAATCACGATCCTTGACCGGCCAGGGCATGCGCATTCGTTGATAGGCATACTTGATGTCTTCTGATTTCACCATTTCCGGGAGTTCGATGGGATAGGACTCGCAGCAGTTGAAGGCATATTCCTTCATGGTGTTGGGGTCACGCAAGATGGCCTCGATGGCGGCTATCGGCGCTTCGATCAGGCCGACGATCTTGCCCTCGAAGATGCTGCTCCCCTTCTCGTGGCGCATATAGGCCGTTATCCCATCATCCTCGCTCACCTTGACCCAGGTTGCATCCCCCTCGGAAAAGATTGGTGATTTCAGGATGGACAGAAGGATCAGTACCGCCATGAAAGACCTGAAGAGCATAGCTGTGACCTCCTCATTAATAATCGCTATGGGTTCAAGTTCCCTTACCGCTTGCAGCGGCAAGGAGAATCCAGGGTTTGCCCCGGGGTTCATACCAATGATTCAGCGCATCCAGGGGGCACCGTGGTGAGAATTGCAACCTGATGGGGCCTGCGCCGAAGGATTTCTCTCTCAGGAACAGGTTGCGGCCGAACGAGCATTCCCCCCCAGAGAGCGGGTCGATCGAGACCGGTGATTCCGACGCCGAAACATCGGCCGGACACGGGGATTCGTAGGGTGTATGACCTCAAGGCCGCCATGAGACTGCCTGGCTGACAGGGTCGCCGCGGCGGCCTGGTATCCCCGCTCAGATGGTTGCTCGTGATGCTGGGGGCGAAGAACGCCCCCGACCGGGAAGCAAATCGCGAAGGGCCGTGACCATATGCGCGTCTCCAAGGACCTCCTCCAAGAAAAACCATTCAATTCATAGGCATCAATGTTAGTTAATAATAATGAACAAATGCTGATTGTCAATCGCCAAATCAGGGAGCGCTTCGACTTTCGGGGAAAATTATGAACCCGGGGGTTGACTTGCGAGACGTTGTAAGTTAGTTTATAATAACAAACAAAATGGTCAATGGTGTGACGGGTTTCCCCTGGCAGGTTTGAAGGTATGCTGCATGCCTTCGTATACATGGAGGAGGTGTTGTATGGCGGGACCGCGGGATAAGTCTATTCCGGGAGTTTCAGGGGATATTTTCAAGGACTTCGTCGAGAAGACGCTCACCTATGTTTCCCAGGACAGCCCGAAGGTCATCAAGTCAACCTTCAAGGGCAAGCATCAATTCTTTGGTTTCATCTATCCCGGTCTGGGGGAGGTGGAGTGCGAGATCACCGAGGAGGGCGAGGTCCTCGTTCACTGGGGCCCGGCTGTGCGTTCCAAGCTGAAATGCACGATGGCCCTGGCCGATTTCGACGATGTGATGCTGGACAAGCTGAACCCTACGACGGTTCTCATGACCAAAAAGGCCAAGCTGGAGGGGTCGATGACCGAGGCCATGAAGTTCATCGGCCTCCTGCCGGCGCTGAAAAAGGCCTACAAGAAGGCCCGCAAGGAGATCGGGCAGAAATACGATCTCCCCCATATGGCCTGAGGAGGAGGGCCAGGGAACCTTCCGGCGACGTCGCGCGGATAGGTTCAGGGGAGAGCAAGCCGACCGGGGAGGCGGGCTCCCGTTATTGCAAGACGGGGCTGCCCGGTTTCCGGTGGATTTCGATCACGGGGGCGGATGGTTCGTGCAGGTGGACCTTGCTGCCACAGGGTATTCAACATTGACAGTGAGTTAAAAACATGATGTTATTTTTGAGACATGGCAGATAAGCGCGCACGAACAGCAGACCGCAAGGGTGATATCATCAATCACGCCATCGACCTTATCGTGGAGCACGGCCTGGCCGGGACGACCATGTCCAAGATCGCGATCAAGGTCGGCGTCACCGAGCCGGCCCTTTATCGGCATTTCAAGAATCGCAAGGACATCATGGAGGCGGCCCTCGATCGGGCAGGGGAGCGCCTCATCACGGGTTTCACGATCGAAGAAGAGAATGTGCCGAAATATATCCGCAATATCAGTCTGCTCACCTATCAGACCCTCACCGCGCATCCCAAGGAAGCGCGTCTGGTCCTCGAATTCATCTGTGCCCCCTCCTCCGAGGATCTGGGCGAAAATGTGATCAATAATCTCCTCATGACCTTGGATTTCTTCCAGAATCTTCTGGACGAGGGTATCCGTCAGGAGACCGTCCGCCCGGATATCGACCGCGAACTGATCGCCTGGGAACTTTTTTCCCTGGGCTTTACCCTGGCCTTTGTGGCCTCCATGGGGCTCCACACCATCCTGTCCGAAGACAAGGCCCTGCGTGCCGTCGATGACCTCATCGAACGGATTCGGAAAAGATAGGCCCATGGCGCGGCAGAAGGCCAACTGGTCCCGCTCTCGGCGACCCTGGACAGGCGATTGCAATCGGCCTTTCTTGTTCCAGGAAGGAGAGCGGCATACCTCAAGTTCAGCGGTAGGGTACCTGCGGTGAACGGGTGTTGGTTCTAGACGAGAGCGATCTTTTCGGGAGATCGATGGGCCGCGTGACGATCTCATCGCCGATGAGGGGGATACCCTACGACTGACCTCCCGGCCGCAGCGTTGTCTTCGACGGGTAAACCACTCAGGATACACAGGGGTATCTCTTCAACCCCGGGATTGAGCGGGTGGGTAGGGGTGCCCCGGGGAGCTATGCCCACAGCGTGGGCGGATATGTAGGGAGGCGGCCCTGAGGCGTTGGGCGTTGGCAGACACGCTGGGGGCGGGCCGAGCCACCCGATGAGCCTCAGCCCGCCCGCTTGCGCCTCAGCTTTCCTTGAACGACATCAGATCGTATTTCTGGCCGATTTCCTTGCGGGCCTTCTTGTAGGCCAGTTTCAACGCCGGCATGAAGGTGATGAACTTCATGGCCTCGGTCATGGGGCCGTCGACCTTGAGTTTCTTGAGGACGATGGCGGTCATGGGGGCCGTTTTGTCCATCATGACATCGTCGAAATCGGCCAGTCCCACAATGTATTTCATCCTGGAGCGGGTCGAAGGACCCCAGTGGACCAGGATGTCATCGTTCTCGGTGACCTCACACTCCAACTCGGCCAAGCCGGGGAAGGTGTAGCCAAAGAAATCATGCTGGCTCTTGAAGACGTCCCTGACCACGGAGCGGTTGTCCATGCAGACGTAGGCGATCGCCTTTTCCAAAAACTCTTTGAAAATATCAGGTGTCACTCCCGGAATACCCTTGTCGCTCGGTCCAAACATGTCATTCCTCCTTTTTGATCTGCATTCCACAAACACGCTTCCCGCAAGGCGGGGAGCCCATAAAAAGTTTGTTATAGATAATTAACAAAGAAGGCGCGGTATGTCAATGGGGGAGACGAGAAAGCTGCATCCCTCAGGGGCCGCCTGGCCGCGGGAACCACGCCGCCGGCGTTGGTCAGGGAAAGACCTGGTCCTGCCCGCTCTGTGCGTACGAAATGGCCGCTATGTGTAAGGGAGGAGTTGACAAGGGCCATACAGTTTGTAATTATTAACTAACATAAAATTGGTTTTGCAATACTGCTTTTGCACAGCGGTTGATTATCAGGAGGTCGCACTATGGAACAGAACAGCATCTGGCATTTTTCTCGGATGGCCTACCGGCAGGGACTATTCTCCGATCTGCTGAGCATCATCGGGGGGATGCTTCCGCCCGGGATCAGTATGCTGGAGATGGTTACCGCCATGGAAGACTGGGCGGTCGAGGCCGACGTTGACGCCCTCGACCGATCCTATGAGCGGCTGGAACCCCTGATAGGCGCCATGGCCCAGGAAGAGGTTGTCGTTGCGGTCAAGGACCTCCTCGCGGGTTTGATGCCCTTGGTCGAGAAGATGGGGGGGGTGGCGGCCGTCATTCAGACGATCCAAGGCCTTATCCCCACTCTCAGGGATCATGCTGCGGCCCTGCCGACCGTTTTGCGGGCAATCATTCCGGTGCTCGGAGCAGGGTTCGGGGAGGGGGGCATGGCGGCAAAGGCCGGAACCCTGGCCGGCGACCACCTCATGAAGATCTGTCGGGGACTCAACGCCGTCCATGCGCAGGACCCGCAGGCGGTCAAGGCCTTCGCAGGGGCCTTCATCGGCGCCATCGAGCCACAGGTATTCAGGCAGAGCGCCGACATCCTGGCGGGTGTAATCCTCGACCACCGGCCACCCCTGGCCCGGTGGACCTTCAAGACCGTGGTAGCCCGATTGAAGAAGCGGTTTATTCCATGAGATATCGTGTGAGGAGGTTCTATGGCTAGGTATTCGGAACTGGAACAGGTCCTGGGGCCGGAAAGGGTCCTGACGGACAGGAAGACCCGGGCGGCCTTCGCGAGTGATGGCAGTTTTGTCTCCGGCAAGACCCCCGGGTGTGTCGTGTGCCCTAAGGACGCCGATCAGATCCTGGCGCTCGTCAGGTTGGCCAACGAGAGATCCCTGGCATTGATCCCGTGTTCCTCACGGCCACCGCGTTTCCGGGGGGATACGCTGCCTGCGGTGGCCAACGCCGTCATGGTCGATCTTTCCGGTCTGGACAGGATTGTGCGCATCGATCGCCGGGCCAAGGTGGCCCTCATTGAACCCGGGGTTACCTTCGAACAGCTTCAGACGGCGGCCCACGCCGAAGGCTTGCGTGTGGTCATGCCGCTTCTGCCGCGGCGGACCAAATCGGTGATCGGGGCCTATCTGGAACGAGAGCCGAACACCATCCCCAAGTATCACTGGGACATGTCCGATCCCCTGTGCTGCCTCGAGGTGGTTTTCGGGGCCGGAGAGCTCTTCCGTACCGGCTCGGCCGCCGGACCGGGCAGCCTCGAAGAGCAGTGGGCGGCCAAACAGGCCCAGAAGAGTCCCATGGGCCCCAATCAAACCGATTTCATGAAGCTCGTCCACGGGGCCCAGGGCAGCATGGGAATTGTCAGCTGGGCGACGGTCAAGCTAGAACTCCTGCCCGCGGCCCAGAAGGCCTTCCTGGTCGGAGCTGCGGATTTATCCGAGCTTATTGCCTTCACCTCCACCATCGTGAGGCCGCGATGGGTCGACGAGGTACTCATCCTCAATCGGCTGGATCTGGCCTGTATCGCCAGCGAGGCGATAGGCGAGATCGATCGGCTGCGGGAAAGCCTCCCGGAGTGGATGCTTCTCTACACCATCGCCGGCTATCACGATCTGCCACAAGAACGCGTTGCCTATCTCGAGCTTGATATCGGTGAGCGCGCTGGTAGACTCGGCATCACCCCGCTCCCTAAGATCGGCGGTGTTGCGGCGGCGCGCATCGCGGGCCTGTTGGGTCGCTGCAGCGACGAACCCTACTGGAAGCTGCGGTTGAAGGGGGCCTGTCAGGATATCTTTTTCATCACGACCCTCAATAAAACCCGGGAATTCGTTGAGGTCATGCGCGAAGAGGCCGAACGCTGCCGGTTCCCGTTCGAGGACATCGGCGTCTACGTCCAGCCGATTCAGCAGGGGCGCAATGTTCACCTGGAGTTCAACCTCCTGTATGATGCCCATCAGCCGGCGGCCGTCAGGCAGGCGCGCGCGCTCTTTGAGGCCGCCAGCCGGCGCTTCATGGATATGGGGGGATTCTTCAACCGCCCCTATGGTCTCTGGTCCGAGCTCGCCTATGCCCGCTGTCCGGACACGGTCACGGCCCTGCGCAAGGTGAAATCGATCTTCGATCCCAACGGGATCATGAATCCGGGCAAACTGTGTTTTACGAGAGGTGACGTATGAATTTCCCGGTGCTTGAAACGATGCGGGGGGACTACGAAGGCTGCTCGCGGTGTTCCAACTGCAAGTGGATTCCCCATGCCCAGATCCAGAGCTGGCGTTATGCCCGGGTGTGTCCGTCGATCGAGCGCTATAACTTTCATGCCTACTCGGCCTCGGGCAAGCTCAACATGGCCTTGAGCCTGATCGACGGGCGCAGCGAGCTCACCGAGGCCGTGGCCGACGTCATCTATCGCTGCCAGCTCTGTGGCGCCTGCCAGGTCTCGTGCCAGAACTACCGGGATGATATCGATCACTGCGATGTCTTCCACCTCATGCGCTCCACCTGTGTTCAGGAGGGGTTTGTCCTGCCGGAGCATCTCGCGATGATCGAGAGCATGAAACGCGAAGACAACACCATGCACATGCCCAAGTCCCAGAGGGGCGACTGGGCCGCCGGCCTGGATCTTCCCGACATCAACACCGAGAGGGTCGATATCCTGTTCCATGCCGGCTGCCGCTTCTCTTACGACGAAGAACTCCATCGCATCGTGCGCGCCTGGGTGGAGCTGTTGGGGGCAGGTGATCTGCGGATCGGGATCGCCGGGCAGACTGAGGCCTGTTGCGGCGGACGGGCGTACGAGATCGGCTATCAGGGAGAGCTGTTGAATTTTGCCGAGGATATGAAGAGCCGGGTGCAGGCCTCCGGGGCCCACACGCTCGTCACCCCCTGTTCGGACTGCTACTACACCTTCAAGTACCTTTACCCCAAGCATCACATCGACCTGAATGTCAGGATCCTGCATACCACCGAGCTCGCGGATGAACTTATCCGACAGGGGAAGCTTCGTCTGAGGCGCAGCCTTCCCCTGAAGGTAACCTACCATGACCCGTGTCATCTGGGACGACGCGGAGAGTCCTTCAAGGCCGGCTGGAGCGGCACCGACAAGCTCATGCGGCCGGTGCAGTTCAAGCAGACCGGGCGCGGGGGGGTCTTCGATCCGCCGCGGAACGTGATCCGGGCCGTGCCCGGGGTGGAGCTGCGGGAGATGGAGCGTATTCGGGAGTACAGCTGGTGTTGCGGGGCTGGCGGAGGGGTGCTCGAGGCCCAGGAGGACTTTGCCATCGCCACGGCGCTCGATCGGATTGAAGAGGCGTGTTCCACGGGAGCGGAGGCCCTGGTCACGGCCTGCCCCTGGTGCGAGCGGCTCTTCCTGGATGCGGTCGAACACAGCAAGACCCCGTTGAAGATCTTTGACATCGCGGAGATGCTCGCGATGGCCTCTGGAGGGAACTGAGATGGTGCCTATGGATGTCTATCAGGAACTCGAAGAGATCCTCGGAGCGGAAAACCTTACCCAGGAGCCGGCCATCCTGGATTCCTATGCCTGGCAGCCCGCGTTGAACCTTCTGCGGGACGCCTGGGTGCCCCGACCGGCGGCCGTGGCCCTGCCCGGCTCGACCGACGAGGTCCAGGCCGTCGTCCGGATCTGTAACCGGAGCGGGCTGAAATGCAAGGCCTTCAGCACCGGCTGGGCATCCTACAGCGCCTGTGGCGGGGAGGGGGTCATTCAGGTCGATCTTAGGCGCATGAATCGTATTCTCGAGATCGACGAGGAGAATATGATCGCGGTGATCGAACCCTATGTGTGCGGCAGTCAACTGCAGGCCGAGTGCATCAAACGCGGGCTCAATGTCCACATCATCGGTGCCGGGCCGAACTGTTCTCCGCTGGCCAGCCTGACCTCCGGGTGGGGCTATGGGTGGACCGGCCTCTATACGAGCTACAACGCCCGCAATCCGCTGGCCGTGGAATGGGTTCTGCCGGATGGGGAGCTGCTGAAACTGGGTTCGCTGGGCTCGGGGTGCGGGTGGATCAACGGTGACGGTCCCGGTCCGAGCCTGCGGGGGATCATGCGCGGCTGGGGCGGGGCCCAGGGAGGCCTGGGCGTGTTTACCAAGTGCGCCGTCAAGCTCTATCCCTGGCCGGGTGAGGACGGACGGCCCCGCAACATGACCGGCATGATGCTCGATCTGGACATGGAATCCCCCAAGCTGCATCGATTGTATTTCGTATACTCACCCAGTTACTCCATGTATGCCGAGCTCGCCCATCGGATGGCCAACGCCGAGATCGGATACGTGCACTGCAAGGCCACCACCGGCGGTCTGTTCGGGGTGCTCGTGCCGCGGGCGCTGAAGAAGGTAATGGCCTCAAGGGCCGTGCGGGCGGCGGCGGCGGCCTTTCAGCACTGCACCTCCATCGTCCTGGCCGCCGAAACCGAACGGGAGTTTGCCTATCAGCTCCGGGTCCTGGAGAAGATCGTCGAGGAGACGGATTCGATCCTGTTTGACTGGACCAGGATCTCCCGGCGACTGCATGACACCAACCTGTGGATGTGGCATCGATCGATTCCCCCTGCCCTGGCGTTTCGGGTGGGCGGCAACTTCCTCACCAGTTTCGGGGCCAATGAAATGTACGATACCGCCGTCCTGGGGGCCGACGAGTCCGAAAAGCTCAAGCGCAAGTATATAGATCAGGGGATCTTCATCGAAGACACCGGGGATAATACCTGGGGGGGCATCTACGAGGGGACCTCGGGCTGGGGCCATATGGAGCAGGTTGCCATGTATGACCTCCGCTCCTCGCGGGATCCCGAGGAGCGTTTCGACTACCTCGATGAAAGCGTGAAGATTGCCCAGGAGAAATGTCTCGGATTCGGCCTGGCCTCCGTGGGGGGCGATTCCTACAAACACCTCGGTCCACTCATGTATAACTATCATATCTGGCAGTCCAAGATCAAAGCGGCCTTTGACCCCAACTATGCCTGCGACGCCTCGTTCTACATTCCTCCCTACGAGGAGATGGTTGCGATTATGGAATGCGAGGATAAGGGGCGCATGTTTGGCGCGACCATGTCCGGGGACTGAGGCGGCCCTGGGGGGGCTCCCCCTGGAAAGGGCCTGGATCTGAAATCTGGATGAGGCTCTGCGCGCAAGAAGGGCTCAGCTCAGAGAAACCGAACGCACACAGAGCGCCTGTCCCCGGGGCCCTCTCCCGGGTGACGGAGCCGGGAGGGCCAGCCGCCACCCGCAAGGGAAAGATTGGGGGGAAAGGGTGCCGACAGGTGCTCCGCGCCTCTCAAACCCGTCCTATGAGCTGAGGCGATCATCTATCGAAGCCTGAATCATGGAGGGGATCGCTTCGAGTTCAGGGGTGAAAAGGGCGGTTTTCCTCAGGGCCGTCAGGGCCTGATCGAGGAAGGATCGGGCCTGATTGCGGCATGCAAGGAAGATCTCGGGGGTGAGGTGCGCACGGATCAATGCCTGTCGCTTTGCGGGATCGGCAGAACGGATCAGCTCGGCTCTGAGCGCCGGGTGTTTTTCCAAGAGATAGATCAGGGGCAGGGTTGTACGCCCGAGCACAATATCACGGTAGGAATGATCATCTTCGTCGGTTTGGGGGGTGAGATTGATGATGTCTTCCCTGATCTGATAGGCAATCCCAACCGAGCGGCCATAGGTTGCCAGGGCTTCACTTTGAGCCTCGGATATCCGGGTAAGCAGTCCCGGTGCGCGGCTGCAATACTCAAAAAGGGTTGCGGTTTTCATGGTGATGATTTCGAGGTAGGTCCCGATATCGGTATGAAACTGCCCTCGAAGTTCGTGATCTTTCAGTTCCCCCTCGGCCATCGTCATAATCGCCCTGGTCATCTGATGGAGTACGGGGATACTTCCCAGGGAACCGGCGAGTTCCAGCGAGCGTGAGGAGATAAAATCACCGACCAGGAGGGCGGGCTTATCCCCGTATACCTGATTGGCGGTGGGGTGGAACCGGCTGATTTCAGGATCTTCGGCCAGATTGTCGTGCAGTAGACCAGCGGTGTGCA
The DNA here is from genome assembly GCA_964618975.1 of uncultured Bacteriovoracaceae bacterium. Lineage (GTDB taxonomy): Bacteria > Desulfobacterota > Desulfomonilia > UBA1062 > UBA1062 > CAZUDI01. Next base: position 32,280 of record CAZUDI010000031.1, read on the forward strand.
GCAGTTCGACGGCATAGGCCACGGGCAAGATCGTCTCGCTCTTCAGCCCGAGTGCTGCGGTGACTGCGAGGACGATCCGGGACCGCATGCGGGCCCCACCCGAAGCAAGGGTATACCCCCCCACGTCACTGGTATAGCTGGTCGAGCTGATGACAGCCGCACGCAACCCCTGCTCAAAATCAGGAAACATTTGTTGGTCTATATCAAACCCCCTGTGAATTATCAAGGTTTACCTCGGTGCTTCTCCGGCCCGGGCACCCGGGATGAAGATCGTCTACAGGCTATGACCCCAGCCAGTGCTCTTCTGTTTCTGTCATGACTGGGCCTGCGCGATCACGGCCGCGGCTGCATCCTCGCCGCTGCGCAGAGCGCCTTCGACACACGAGACCAGGTACAGGTATGATCCGGCCAGGTGCAGTCCTTTGACATCCCTGAGATGGTTGCGTTTGAGGCAGTACATGGCCGGGAACTGCCCGGGAGACTCGAGACAGATCGCCTCTTTCCAGCGCACGACCTCGGCCAGGAGGACCTCTTCCGCATCCAAAGGCACGAAGCGCCGCACCTCGTCCATGACCCGGTCGATGACCTCCCCGTCCGGCAGATCGAGCAGCGCCCGGCCCCGCGCCCCATAGGTCACGCAGTGCGACAGACCCGTGCCCGGCGGGGCAAAGGCGCGCGACTTGGCGCTGCATTCGTTGAGGCCCGGCAGGAAGCTGCCCGCCGAACGCGGCAGGCTCAGGACATAGACGCCGCCGGGCAGCAGGGGCCGCTTCAGGGCCAGGGTGACATGCACCGTGGCGCTGTAGCGCACGGTTTCGAGAGGCCTGCGGATCGTGGCGGGCAGATCCGGCATGAGGGCGCGGGCCGTGGTCGCGGTGGTGGCGCAGATCACCTGGTCGGCGGGCATGAAGCCTTCGCGGGTCTCGACCCCCCGCACCCCGGTGTTGTCGATCACGATCCGCTGCACCGGGGTGGAAAGCCGGATCCGGTCGCGGCATTGTGCATAGAGGGCCGCCGGCAGGGAGCCGATGCCCTTTTCCAGCAGGAGGAGCCCCTTGTAGAGGCCCATCAGGCCGATCATGTGTGGGATGGAAACCTCTTCGGCCTCGCCCAGGGTCAGGGCCGCGACCATGGGGGCCATGGCCCAGTCGAGCGCCTCCGGGCCGCCGTACCTGAGGGTGAATTCGGCCACGCTCGTATCGCCCAGGTCGATGAGGCACTCCGGGTTCATCCGGGTGATGTCGACCGGCAGAAAACGCTTGAACATCTGGAGGCCGAGCCGCGCCATCTGGGGGTAGACCTTCAGGGGGAAGCCGCGGAAGGTGAGCAGTTCGGACGCCTCCCGCAGGAACCGCCAACCGCTGCCCGAGGCCGGCAGCGGATACATCCTATTGTCGCGCCAGTGGGCGGTCTTGAGTTCAAAGGGGAAGACCTGATCCTGCAGGCCCAGCTCGGCGCACAACCGCAGCTGGGTCAGACAGACCCGGGCCATGAACTGGGCCCCGGTATCGAAGATGAACCCCTCCTTGTGATAGCACCGGGCGCGACCACCGGCCACGGGCCCGGCCTCGAGGGTGGTGACCTCGACCCCGGCCTTCCTGAGGGCATAGGTGGCCGCCAGCCCTGCCGCGCCTGCTCCGACAACGATTACCCGCATAGGAACCTCGCTTTTTTTAAGAATTGCATTGCGCCCATCTCGCTGGGTCGCATTCCCGTCCTCCTTGCGGCGGCAAGGAGAATCCCAGGCCTGTCCTGGAATGCATTCCCCGGGGAGATAAATAGCCTTGACTTGTGAGTTATCGATTATTAACATATAGCCTATTCATATGTCAATGCCGCTTTCCTCCCCTGGGAGGGAGGCAGGCCTGTCAAGGAGGTGCGTGGAATGGACAGGAGGCTGCTTTACGCCCGGATGAGCAAGGTGATCTATAGGCTGACGTACAGTACGGGGCTGGTGCGTTCTCCGTTCATGCGCCGGTTCGAGAACCGGGCCCGCAAGGGCAAGCAGCGGGTGATCCAGCCCGGGGACGCCCTGGTATGCCTGCCGAACAATAAGGTCGTTCCGATCGATCAGACCGTTCAGAGCCAGGAGCTGGTCCTGCCGACCCGGGTGGTGGAGCACTTCATCGACAAATCCGGGTACCGGGCCCTGATGAATTTCTGTATCTGCCGGGATTCGAACCGCTGCAAGGACTACCCCCGCGAACTGGGTTGCCTGTTCCTGGGGGAGACGGCCCGTCAGATCCACCCCGACCTGTGCCGGCCGGTTTCCAAGGAGGAGGCCAAGGACCATATCCGCAAGTGCCAGGAGGCCGGGCTGATCCATATCGTGGGCAAGGCCGCGGTGGATTGCCTATGGCTCGATATCGGCCCGCACACGCACCTGTTCACCATCTGCAGCTGTTGCCCCTGTTGCTGCATCTCGCTGGCCACGCAGTACATGCCCCCGGACTTCACCGACTGGTTTCACAAGATGCCCGGGGTCGAGGTGCGGGTGACCGAAGAGTGCTTGGGGTGCGGGGTCTGCGTGGAGCAGTGCATTTATAATGGCATAAGTCTCGAAAACGGCCGGGCCGTGATCACGGGTCAGTGCCGCGCCTGCGGGCGCTGCGTTGCGGTCTGCCCCCAGGAGGCCATCCACCTCAGCATCGAGGACCGAGACTTCGTGCAGCAGACAATCGACTTTCTCGAGCCACGCGCCGTCATTCAGGAATGAAGAGCAGGTACCCCCATCCACATCCGGATGAAAACCGGACGCTGCAGGTGCGGAGCACTGCGGACTATGCCGGTGTCGCGTCGTCCTACCTCGCCATCGCCCGGGCCTACTCCAGCCCGCTGTGGGCCGGGCCGCCTCTGTGCGACGAACTGGTGGCCCTGGTACAGCACATGTTCGATGCGGAAGAGGCCGGCGTCATGCAGCATCTCCGGCTGTTCAGCCGGGGGAAGACCGCCCGCGCCATCGCCGCGGCCGAGAAGCGCCCCGGATTAGAGGTGGCCGCGATCCTGGAACGACTCACCGAGGAGAAACACATCCTCGTCAGTCGCGGCCAGCCGGGCAAGAGACGCTACTTCATGCTGCCCCTGTTTCCGGGCACGATGGAGAACATCCTTTTCTGCACCGACCGTACCGGCCTGACCCCCTGGCACCAGGGCTTTGCCCGCCTTTTCGACGCCCTCTACGCCACCGGCTATCTGCTCGATTACGGCCGACACCCGGCCGCGATGGTGCGCTATCTGCCCGTGAATCGGAGCATCGTGCCTCCGGCGCGGGCCTGGCCGTCCGATCGGCTGGAACAGATCCTGGAGCGCTTCGATCACTTCGCCGTCACCGCCTGCCAGTGCCGGCTGACCATGGAGCTCAAGGGCTCCTCCTGCGGCAAGCCGCTGGAGACCTGTGTTATGATGGGTGGTCTGGCCGAGCGCATGGTCCACACCGGGCGCATGCGCCGGGTGGAACGGCAGGAAGTGCTCGATCTCAAGCAGCTAGCCGAGGCCAGCGGCCTGGTCACCTGGGTGGGCAATGTCGACGCCCTGGCCGGCTCGAACATCTCCTGTTCGTGCTGCGGGTGCTGCTGTTACATGTTGCGGCTGATCACCCAGTTCAGCGCACCCGCCATGATTGCCCGTCCGCACTTCGTACCGGTTCATGACCAATCGCGCTGCCGCATGTGCGGCACCTGCGCCCTGGTCTGCCAGACGAGGGCCATCACCGTGGACCAGACGCGTACGCTCCGCACCTGGAGCCCCGCCTGCTGCATCGGCTGCGGTCTGTGTGTCAGCGCCTGCAGCAACCAGGCCCTGCAGCTTGAGTCCATAGGGGATATCCGCCGCCCCCCTGCCGGGGCTCTGTCCTACTTGTCCACAATCCTGCCCCCGGTGGCCCACAACACCATGCACGCGCTCCGGGCCCGGCAAAAAGGGCAACAGCAACCTTGGGTCGCTTCTGAAGCGACGGTCCAGGAAAAAACAGATCCAGATCCTAAATCCGGGGACAGGGATTGAGTCTTGATAATCAAAATGTTGAACATCCAGATCCCCTCGCGGTCCCGGGCACCGGCATCGTCTTGCAGCTCCTTCTCGCGAGACTTCGTGAGCAAAGGGATCTGTGCGCCCATGACAGCTTACCCAGCGGCAATGGATCTCCGCCTTTGCCGAGTCTCTCGAAGCGTTAATCCCGGTGGCCGCATCAGACGAGCCCAATGATAGTTAACCGATTGGAATGATATGACATCATCCATAAAGCCAGGACCTCAAACAAGGGCATGCAGGAGAGGAACCCTCAAAATATACCCGCTCGCTTTTCTCTCCTGCGGTGAAGGCTTGTTCCCGGCCGGTTACGGATACGGTACCCGCCGCGGTGCAGAATCCCTTGAGGGGAACCGGGCGGGTCGCTCTGTCGTTCGGTGACGAGTTCTCTGCCTTTCAAACAACGGGGAAAGGTTCAGGAACTATGCTGCCAGGTCAGGCGCCTTGGACCTGACGCAAGACGCTATCGCTTTCCAGATCGGGTACAGATCCCTCCAGCTCTGAAGAGAGCTGAGGTGATGGGCCGCTCCCGGGGTTCAACACGGGCGCTGACGGCGACTTTCCGGGTGTTGCGCCTATTTCAGGCCCAGGAGGAATGAGCGCAGGTTCTGCATGCGGCCCCTGAGGCCCAGCTTGCAGCGTAGGTTGCGGCGGTGGAACTCGATCGTGGAGGGGGACAGCCCCAGCAGGCCGGCCATCTCCTTGGAATCGCGGCCGTCGCGGATGAGGGCGGCGATCTGGATCTCGCGCGGGGTCAGGCGCGTGTAGGACGAGCTCAGCTGCCGGGAGAAGGCCGACACGATCTGCTCGAGGTTGCCGGTGATCACCTCCAGGCAGCAGTGCTGGCCTTCGCTGAGGGTGCTGCCCTTAAGCTTCTCCACATAGGGCAGGACCAGCCCCCGTACATTGGCCATGACATTGTCTTCCAGGTGCTGCCGGTCCTTCTCGCGTTGATCGAGCAGGATCCTGAGGGCGGCATTGAGGTCGGAGAGCTCCTGGTTGGTGCGCTCCAGGTCGTCCTGGCGCCGGGTGAGCTCGGCATTGACCCGCGCGAGCTCGGCCGTACGCCTTTGCACCTTGTGCTCGAGTTCGGCGCGGGCCTGCCAGAGGGCCTCCTCCATGGCGCGGCGACCGCTGATGTCGCGTGTGACCAGGATGGCGCCACTCAAGCGCTGCTCGTCGGAATAGAGCGGGTTGGCATGGGCCTCGGTCCAGATATAGTCGCCCCCGGCACGTCGGGAACGGTATTCCATGCGGATGGGGCGGCCTCCCTTGGTACCCTGTGAGACGTGCGCGTGGACCTGCTCCAGGTCGTCGGGGTGCACGTAGTCGTAGGCGCAGCTCCCGAGCATCTCCTGCGGATCGAACCCCAGGATGCGGCGGTGGGAGGGGCTTACGAAGGAGAAGATGCCCTCCGGGTCTACCAGGCTCACCATGTCGGAGACATTCTCGCTGACGAGCTGGTAGAGCCGGGCGCGTGCGATGACGTCCGCGGCGGTGGGGCAGGGATGCTCTTCCATCGTGGCCATAGGGATCCCCTTAATCGTAGGCCATGTCGCTTTCCCGCGTCAAGCCGCAAATGAATGGGGTGTTGAGGGCCGGGAGTACACGGCCCGCGCATAGAACCTGAGGGCCCCCTCCGATACGGGCCTCTTTTCCGATACCGGGGTTCTCCTGCGCCTGAGGCTCTTTTCACCCGGACGATGCGTCTGCCACGTCGTTTGTGACTTGCGTGCAGGAATATCCAGGGTTATCATTGTGCTATGAACCGCATGCATGCCCGCCTCCTGAAGCGCTACACCGATGCGGATTATGTCAGTCAGAGCAAGGCGCGTTTTCTGTTCAACCTCTGCCTGGCCGTCCTCGTGATCATCCCGATCGTGACCTTCTACAGCGCCGCCATTCAGCTGCACAATCCCCTGCAGGGCTATATCGACATCTTTATCGTAGTCCCGCTGCTTATCTGCTTCTGCCTGACAGGCTTGGTGGTCTTTGTGCTGCATCGAGGCCACCTGGCCCTGGCGGGCCACCTCGCGCTGGTCGTCTCCCTGCTGACGGTCTGGATGGTGATGTTCCTCGACCAGGCCGGCGCGGTCGCGCGGCTCGACTCCATCGCCTTCGTGCTGGGGCTGCTCGTCATGACCCCCCTGGTGGTCAGCCGCGACAAACGCGTGATCCTGGTCTACGGCGCCGCCAACATCGCCGTGCTGTTCGTCTTTCTGTACCTCTTCCACGACAAGCTTGCCCTGGCGACGGATGAGCTTATGGATTATGCAGCCGACAACACGGTCGTGATCGTCTTCATCTGCGTGGTGGCCTACAACCTCTATGACATCTATTCCCGGGCCGTCTGGCGCGCCGAGCGGGATGTCGCCGAGCGCCGCCGGGCCGAGGAGGCGTTGCGCTTCAAACAGTCCCTGCTCGCGGCCCAGGCCGAGGCCTCCCTCGACGGCATCCTGGTCGTGGACGAGACGGGGCGTATCATCTCGAGCAACCGGCGTTTCGCCGAGCTGTGGGACTTCCCCGGGGAGATCCCGGAAGGGGCCACGGATGCCGATGCCCTGGCTATTGCCTATGAGCGCGTGGCCGACCCGTTGGCCTTCCAGGAGCGGGTGCGCAGCCTCTACGAGCACCCCGGCGAGAGCGCCCACGAAGAGATCGAGCTGAAGGACGGGCGCACCTTCGAGCGCTTCACGGCGCCGGTCAGGGGGGAGGGGGGGGCGTACCTGGCGCGCATCTGGTTCTTCCGCGACATCACCGAGAAAAAGGCCGCCGAAAAGGCCCTGTGGGAGAGCGAGCGCCGCTACCGCGCCGTGGTGGAGGACCAGAGCGAGCTGATCGTGCGCTTCACGCCCGCGGGCACCGTCACCTTCGCCAACCAGGCCTACCGGCGCCTCCTGCACCCCCTCCTGGGGCTGGAGGGTGACTTCGTCGGCCGCAACATCCGCGATATCATGCAGAACACCGATGAAGAAGCGGTGGAGCGCTACCGCGCCTTGCACACGCGCGAGCATCCCTTCCGCCAGTACGAGCGGGCCTTTACGGACACACACGGTCAGCGCCACTGGATGGTGTGGAACACGCGCGCCCTGTTCGACGAGACGGGACGCCTCTTCGAATTCCAGACCGTAGGCACCGAGATCACCGCCCGCAAGGCCGCCGAAGAGGCCCTGCGGGAGGCCCGCGACCTCTATCACCAGGTGGTCTCCTCCGTGCCTTCCATCGTCTGGAAGGGGGACATTTCCCAGGCGCTCGAGTTCAGCAACACCTTTCTCTCGGAGGCCGCCGAGCGCATCCTGGGGATCGAAGAGGGGGCCCTCAACTTGGACTGGGAGGCCTTCCATGCCTATATCCACCCCGAGGACCGCCGCATCGCCGTTGAGGCCTTCCGCGAGGCCCTGGAGCACCCCGGCCGCAAGGTCGCCTGCGAGTATCGCCTGGTGCGGCCGGCCGGCGAGGTGCGCTGGCTGCACTCGGTCGGCACGGTGCAGCCGGGCCCCGGGCCGCGCTACCAGATCTTCGGCTTCTCGGAGGACATCACCGAGAGGCACAACGCCGCACAGGAGCGGGCCCTGCTCGAGGCCCAGCTGATGCAGGCCCAGAAGATGGAGACCGTGGGCCGCCTGGCGGGCGGGGTGGCGCACGACTTCAACAACCTGCTTACGGCCATCCTGGGCAACCTCGAGCTGGCCGGGCTCGAGCTCGCAGGCGACCACCCGGTGACTCCACGCCTGGGAGAGATCCGCAAGGCGGCCGACAGCGCCGCGGCGCTCACGCGCCAGCTGCTGGCCTTTTCGCGCAAGCAGATCATTGCGCCCGAGCTGCTGGACCTCAATGAGCTGATCGGGCGCATGCACAAGCTGCTCGTAAGGCTGATCGGCGAGGATATCGAGCTGCGCAGCCGGCCGCATCCCGGCCTGGAGTGCGTGATGGCCGATGCCGGTCAGCTCGAGCAGGTGATCGTCAACCTGGCGGTCAACGCGCGCGATGCCATGCCCTCAGGCGGGGTGCTGACCATCGCCACGGCCGACATCACCCTGGACGAGGCCTACTGCCGCCGCCACGTCTATGCCCGGCCCGGGCCGCACGTCATGCTGACGGTCAGCGACACCGGCTGCGGCATGACCCCCGAGGTGCTCGCGCACCTCTTCGAGCCCTTCTTCACCACCAAGCCCAAGGGCAAGGGCACGGGGCTCGGTCTGGCCACGGTCTACGGGGCGGTCAAGCAGAACGGGGGTTCGATCGAGGTCTACTCGGAGCCCGGGATGGGCACCACCTTCAAGATCTACCTGCCGCAGGCCCTCCACGAGGCGGCGGAGGTCCCGACCGGGGTCCCCGAGGAGGGGCTCGCCGAGGGGACCGAGCGTATCCTGCTGGTGGAGGACGAGTCCGTGGTGCGCGACTTCGCCGCGGAGATCCTCACCCGGCTGGGCTACCGGGTGACGGCCTGCCGCACGGCCGAGGAGGCCCTCCAGGCCTTCGAAGGGCTGCCGCTGCACCCCGAGCTCCTGATCACGGACGTGGTGCTGCCGGGCATGAACGGCCGCGAGCTGGCAGAACGGCTGTGTGACCGGCAGCCGGGACTCAGGGTGCTCTACACCTCCGGCTACACCGAGGACGTCATCGTGCACCACGGCGTGCTGGAGGAGGGGCTCGCCTTCCTGGGCAAGCCCTACACGGGCCAGGCCCTGACGCGCATGATCATGCGTATACTCAAGGATGACTGAAGCCCCTGGGCCTGTCTCCGGGACGCTTTCCCTTGCCAGTTGCAGCGGTCGGGATACCCTGAGGCTTGACCGGGACGAGCCTTCCAGGCGCATGCGTTCTGAGCTGCCGGCCAACATGGTGGAAACATACTGGGTGCCCGCCCGGCAGAGGGGCGCGCGTGACACCGGGGCCCCGGTGTGATCGGCCTTGCGTCCCGGCGGCGGATGCGGCTACACTGGGGGCGCACCTCAGAGAATAAATACATAAACGATCAAAGGAGGAAGACATGGACGTGTACCTCGATTATGCCCGTCGGCTGGAGAAGATCCGCTCCATCATGCGAGCAGAGGGCCTGGACCTGTTTATCGGCACACGCACCAAGAGCCTCACCTATGTGGCCGGGGCCTTCATCCCCTGGCGTTCGACGGTACTGGTCTCTCGCGACGGCTATGTGGGGCTCAACGCCATGCTCATCGACCAGGAGCGCATGCGGCGCGAGTCGTGGCTGGACAACATCGCCGGCTATGCCCCCATCCCGGGCTTCGACCTGTGGGACCTCACCATCGCCCAGATCCGGCAGGAGGGCTTCGAAAGGGCCACAATCGGCGTGGAACTCGGCTATTCCCCGCGCGCCAATGCCGGCTACCTCTTCTATTCCGAGTTCGAAAAGCTTAAAACAGCCTTGCCCGAGGCCACCTTCGTGCCGGCCTTGAGCGTGATGGACCGGGCCACCTATGTCAAGGATGAAGGCGAGATCACCCTCCTGCGCCAGGCGGCGGCCATGGCCGACGCCGCCATGGTGAGGGTCGCCGAGGAACTCTGCGTGGGGATCACCGAGACCGAGATCGCCGGCATCGGCGAGCAGGAACTCCGTCGTCTGGGCAGCGAGTACCACTGGGCCGTGACCGGCTCGTCCGAGGTGGCCTCGGGCGAGCGCATCTGCTACGCCATGAATGCCACCACGCCCCCCAGCCGCCGTCTGGTCCAGCCGGGCGACAACGTCCTGGCCGATTTCCACCCCTCCTACCGCCTGTACTATTCCGACCTGGCGCACAACTTCATCCTGGGACGGCCCACGGCCGCCCAGCTGAAACTGGCCGACGCCTATGTGCAGACCGCCGAGACCCTGGTGGCTTCCCTGAAGGCCGGCAACAGTGTGGGCCAGGTGCACCGGGCCGTGATGGAGAAGGTCGAGACCCT
>CAZUDI010000032.1:0-41696 GCA_964618975.1 uncultured Bacteriovoracaceae bacterium
CCCCCATGCAAGGCAGCTACATCAACCTTCCCGAGGCGACAGAGGGCCAGGAACTCTCCCTGAAGGCCCTCTCCATCCTCATCACCTCCACAGAAATCACCCTCGAGGGCGCCCCGGTCGCGCTCGAGGCCCTGGAGGAACTCCCGGTGCCCCAGGACATTATCATCCTCGCTGAGCGGGAGGTTCCCTACTTCCGCGTGATGCATGTCCTCGATGTGCTCAAGTCCTCGGGCCACGAGCGGGTGTCCCTGGCAACCAAACCCGTCATAAGATGAAAACAATATGCAACAATCAGAGATCTCAGCAGAAACACTCCCCTTGTCTATTTGACATGCGTCTGACACGGGGCTATAATATTTTCAATGGCAAGGATTTTGATTGTAGAAGACGATATCCACCTGCAACTGCTCCTGAAGGACGAGCTCCACGAAGACGGACATGAGATCATAACGGCCGCCAACGGCCGGGAGGCGCTGGACGTGCTTAACGGAAACCGTTCCGAAAGACCCGATCTCATCATCATGGACGTGCGCATGCCCAAGATGGACGGGCTGGAAACCATGGGTTACCTTCTCAAATCCCGTCAGAATACACCGGTTATCATATATTCGGCCTATGCGAGCTACAGGCATGACGTCATGGCCATGGCTGCGGATGCCTATGTGGTCAAGTCGCACGACATCACCGAGCTCAAAACCAAGATACACGAACTGCTCCATGTCTAATCCTTATGTCGCATAATAGTATCGATGTTGTAATCCTCGCCGGAGGAAGGGGCGAACGACTCTATCCCCTGACCAAGGACCGCTCCAAGCCGGCCGTACCCTTCGGCGGCATGTACCGCATCATTGACTTCACCCTCTCCAACTGTGTCAATTCCGGGCTGAGGAGGATCTATGTCCTCTGCCAGTACAAATCACATTCCCTGACCCGACACATCCAGCGGGGCTGGCTGCCCTTCTTCTCCTCACCCATGGGGGAATTCATCTATACCATCCCCGCCCAGATGCGCATCGGGGAGACCTGGTATGAGGGCACGGCGGATGCGGTCTTCCAGAACATCTATACCCTGCAGCAGGACATGCCGGAGAGCACGCTCATCCTTTCGGGCGACCACATCTACCAGATGAACTACCGGGACATGCTTGCCTTTCACCGCCACCATCAGGCGGACGTCACTATCGGGTCTGTCGCCATGCCCGTGGAGACCGCCTCCCAATTCGGCATCATCCAGGTCAATGCGGATTACGAAATCGAGGGTTTCCAGGAAAAGCCCAAGCGTAATCCCATCACCCTGCCTCACGATCCGAGCCACGTGCTCGTATCCATGGGCATCTATGTCTTCGACACCCGGGTCCTCATGCGCCGCCTGATCGAGGATGCCAAACTCAAATCCAGTTCACATGACTTCGGCAAGGACATTATCCCGAGAATGCTCAAGAAATACAAGGTGATGGCCTATCCCTTCTCCGGAATCACCGGCAACGGCTATTGGCGCGACATCGGCACCCTCGATGCCTATTATGCCGCCAATATGGACCTGGTCTCCGTTACCCCCCAGTGCAATCTCTACGATCCATCCTGGCCGATCCATACGGTTTACAGCCCCTATCCTCCGGCCAAAATGGTCTTTTCCGGCGGCGAGAACGGCAAACGCATCGGCACCATGCTCGATTCCATCATCTGCGGCGGGGCCATCATCTCCGGTGGGCGGGTGGAACGCTCCATCGTCTCGCCCAACGTCCGGGTGAACAGCTACACCGAAATCAGCGAATCCATCCTCATGGAAGGTGTCGAGGTGGGCCGCAATTGCCGTATCAAGCGCACCATCATCGACAAAAACGTGATCATCCCTTCCGAAACGATCATCGGATTCAATGCCGAGGATGATCGCCGACGCTTTGCTCTCTCACCCGACGGTATCGTGGTCATTTCCAAGGATACCATGTTTGAATGACCAGATCCCTTCAGAACATCGCCCTCGTCAGTCTGGGATGCCCCAAGAACCTGGTGGACTCGGAATTCCTTTGGGAACGCCTCACACAGGCGGGCTATCACATGCAAACCGAGACCTCGACCGCGGACATGGTCATCGTGAATACCTGCGCCTTCCTGAACTCGGCCGTGGAGGAGTCTATCCAGGTCATGCTGGAGCTCCTGGCCGAAGGCAAGGAGGTTCTCTGCTGCGGATGCCTGGTGAGCCGCTACCGGGAGGAGTTGCTCGTAGAACTTCCAGAGATCACCCTCTTTGCGGGTCCGGGCACCTATGACGATCTGCCCGGGGCCCTCAGGCGCGGCCTTCGCTACCTGCCGCCGCGCTTCAGCGGCGTGGTAAGCAGAAGGCTATGCTCCACGGGAAAGAGCGCCTATGTCAAGATCGCCGAAGGCTGCTCCCATCACTGTCATTACTGTCTCATCCCCTCGCTCAGGGGCGAACTCGTAAGCAAACCCGCCCCCGAGGTCCTCACGGAATGCGCCCAGCTAGCACGCAGCGGGGTGCAGGAAATCATCCTCGTGGCCCAGGACCTGGGAAGCTACAACGGCGATATCCCGCTGCCCGAACTCGTCCAGCGCATCGCGGACCTGGAAGGCATATGCTGGGTCCGCCTCATGTACATGCACCCCGCCTCGCTCACCCGGGGACTGGTCGAGGTGATCGCAACCCACGACAAGGTATGCCCCTATATCGATCTGCCCATCCAGCACGTCTGTGAGACGGTCCTGAAGACCATGGGCCGCCGCGGCGGTGCCGCCGCCGTCAGGGGCGCCCTGGAGATGCTCAGAGGGCATGCCATCTGGATCCGCTCCACGGTTATGGTAGGCCACCCCGGGGAGGACGAGCGGGCCTTTTCCGAGCTCGAGGACCTCATTTCTGAAGGCTATATCGACCATCCCGGGGTCTTTGCCTATTCCGAGGAGGATGGCACCGTCAGTGCGCAGATGCCGCCATCGGTGAGCGATGACCTCAAGACCGCCCGCAGAGAACATATCCTGGCCCTCCAGCAGGAGATCTCGCGCTCCAGACTCGCAGGTCTTCAGGGTAGACGTATCCCGGTATTCATCGAGGGTTACCATCCCGAAACCGATCTCCTCCTGTGTGGCCGGGCAGACTTCCAGGCCCCGGAGGTCGACGGCCTGGTGATCATCAACGAAGGCTCTGCCCCTTTCGGATCGATCTGCACGGTTGAGATCGTCGATACAATGGAGTACGATCTCATCGGGAGGATAGTATGACAACTAACGAGATCATACATCTCGGCCGGGAGGTCATCCGTAACGAGATCGAGGGACTGGAAGAGATCCTCAACCAGGTGGATGGATCATTTGCCCGCGCCGTGGAGTGCATCGCCGCCCTCACGGGCAGGGTGGTGCTGACCGGGGTGGGCAAATCCGGCATCATCGCCCGCAAGATCGCCGCCACCATGGTGAGTATCGGGACGCCCGCCATCTTCATCCATCCCGTGGAAGGCCTGCACGGCGACCTGGGCGCCATCATGCCTCAGGATGCCGCCATCATCCTGTCCAACAGCGGCAGCACCCACGAAATCTGCGAACTGCTGCCCTCCCTCCAGTCACTCGGCATCCCCATTATCGCCATCACGGGCAATCCGGATTCTCCGCTCGGCAGACAGGCCCATATCCTGTTGCGGTGCACGGTGACCAAGGAGGCCTGCGCCCTCGGACTCGCACCCACCACCTCCACCACGGCCCAGCTCGCCCTGGGTGACGCCCTGGCCGTGGTACTCTCGGAGCTCAAGGGCTTCGACCGTGACGACTTCAGGGTCTTTCATCCCGCCGGTGCCCTCGGCAAGCAGCTCATGATTCGCATCTCCCAGATCATGCTTACCGGCGAGGAGGTGCCCTTCGTGCCGGCCCACGTGCCCCTGGAAACGGCCCTCTGTGAGATGACGGCCAAATCCCTGGGTTTTACCCTGGTGGGAAGCGAAAACGATATCCAGGGCATCATCACCGATGGCGACCTGCGCCGCATCCTCATCCGTCAGGGGCAGGAAATCCGCGACCTCACGGCGGGAGATGTCATGACCTGCAACCCCAAATCCATCCGCGAAGACATGCTCGCCCTGGACGCCCTTGATATCATGGAAAAACTCCAGATCACCTCCCTGTGTGTGACCAACGACGGCCAACGCTTCAGGGGGGTGGTCCACCTGCACGACCTACTCGGACGCGGGAGACTGGGGCTGAAAGAGCCCTAAGCGGCAGTCATGAGCTCGACCCCGTCTCGCGCACACAAGCCCCGAGGAAACCGCCCTGAACGTCGGGCAATACAGATCGCATCCAATAGGGTCAGACCCAAGGTCCCCGGTTGGCGCACAGGCAAGGGAGGTCTTCATGTACCACGCATGGCAGGATGTCCTGGATCTGTTCCATTACGGTATCTATCTGATCACAATCGAGACCGAAGGCCGCTATAACGGCATGATTGCATCCTGGCTCACCCAGTGCTCTCACGAGCCGCCGCTCGTCGCCATGGCCCTGCGCCAGAACCGCCTCTCCCACACGCAGCTCCTCACCAGCAGGGCCTTCTGCATCAACGTGCTGCCGCAACAGGCCAAAGACCTCATTCCCCGCTTCAAGAACCCCATTTGGCAGGAAAAATTCAGCGGGGTCGGACATTTCCTCTCCCCGGGTGGGTTTCCGGTGCTGAAGCCAGCACTGGCATACCTGGAATGCACCCTGGACAGTACCGTCGCATGTGGCGATCACACGCTCTTCATCGCCCGCATCCGGGACGCAATGAAACTCTGTGCGGGAACGGCACTGACAAGCGCCGACTACGGTGGGGTCTATCGCGGGAATGCATAGAATGAGAACCCCTGGGCAAACCCTGGAAACACCCTGGCGCCGCCAGCGGCGGGGAGTACAACCCCAAGCGAATCATGGATATGAATCCCAGCGTAAGCCCTGAACCCTGCTTTTCGCTATGCAAGCAGAGGGGAATTCGACCGATAGGCGATTAAAGCAGGAGGGGGGAAAAATCCCCCCTCCCCGTAACAGGACGTCGGTTAGACGATGAACGCCTCTTCGGGTATATCCATGGCGCTGTTGTCGCCCTTGACCAGGTTCTCGAGCTTGACGGGCACCAGATCGGTGATGCGGTTAATGAAGAACTTGGCCCCCTGAATCTTGCCGGTATAGAACATCTTCTCCTGATCGAGGGTGGCCTGGGCCAGCTTCGCGGTAGCAACCCGGGCCATCCAGAGGTGGAACCAGCCGCACAGGGTATCGCCAAAGCAGTTCAGGAAGTCCCAGGCACCGATGAGCGGCACGAAGGGATTGGTCTTCATGAGTCCGCGGAAGCCCATGGCCGCTCCGGCCAGGCCGTTGATCGCCCTCTCCACAATCTCGGCCTCAGCCTTGAAGTCCTCGCTTTCTTTGGCCTTGGCAACCTCGGCCTGGGCCTCGCCCAGCAGACTCATGAAGTAGGCACCCTTCTTCATGCCCAGTTTGCGACCAAGCAGGTCGAGGGCCTGGATCCCGTTGGTCCCCTCGTAGATCGTGTTGATCTTCTGATCGCGCATGAACTGCTCTACCGGATACTCCCGGCAGAAACCATACCCGCCGTAGGTCTGAATGGCCATGTCGTTGACCACCATGCCCATGTCGGTGCAGTAGGACTTGACGATGGGTGTGAGCATCTCGATCAGGCCGCGCCACTTCTCAATCTCGCCCTCGTCTTCCGCAATGCGTGCCTTGTCCATGCAGAAATAGCAGTACAGCGCCAGCATGCGCGTGCCTTCAGTGAGGGACTTCATCTTGAGCAGCATGCGACGCACGTCAGGATGCTGGATAATCGGCACGGCTGGGGCGTTCTCATCCTTCATGGCCATGGCGATGACGCTCTGCCCCTGGATGCGCTCCTTGGCATACTCCACGGCATGACGATAGGCCGCGGTGGCGAGCGATACGCCCATTGTGCCGACACCCTGGCGTTCTTCGTTCATCATGTGGAACATGATCTTCATGCCCTCGCGCTCCTGCCCCATGAGATAGCCGATGCACTTGCCGTTCTCTCCGAAATTGAGTGTACAGGTGGCATTCCCGTGAATACCCATCTTGCTCTCGATGTTCCCGGTAGTCACATCGTTGGGCTCACCCAGCGAACCATCCTCATTGAACCGGATCTTGGGCACCACAAAAATGGAGATGCCCTTGGTGCCGGCAGGATCGCCCTCAATACGGGCCAGGACGGGATGGATGATGTTCTCGGTCAGGTCGTGGTCGCCGGCGGAGATGAAACTCTTGGTGCCGGTGATGGAAAACGTGCCATCGTCGTTGCGCTTGGCGGTGGACTTGAGCGCCCCCACGTCTGACCCGGCCCCGGGCTCGGTCAGACACATGGTGGCGGCCCACTGACCGGTAAAGAGCTTCTCCACGATGAGGTTCTTGAGCGGATTATCGAAGAACTCGATGATCAGCCGCGCCGCACCGTGGGTCAGGCCCGGGTACATGGTGAAGGCCTGGTTGCCGGCCAGGAACATGTTGGCGCACGCCGCGCTCACGATAGCCGGCAACTGCTGCCCGCCGTACTCGTACTCGTCCGAGGTGGACATCCAGCCGCCATCGCAGTAGAGCTGCCACAACCGGTGATAGGCCTCGGGCACATACACCTTGCCATCCTTGAATATCGCCTCCACCGGCTTGCGGTTCACCTCGTCCGGATAGTTCGGCGCAAGCTCGTTCTCGGTGAGTTTGGCCGCCTCGGTCAGAATCATATCCACCATGTCGGTGTCATGGTCGGCAAAAATACCCTTCCCCAGGATCTCGTCCCCGATCGCGAAAACCTCGTGGAGCAGAAAGCGAAGATCCCTCTCATCAACCCACTTGCTTGGCATAATACCCTCCTAATTTGATATTCTGTCATGAATGAATATTCATTTCTATAAACTGAATGAGCGCTCATGTCAAGGAAATCATCGCATATCCCCCCAAGGTCTCCCTTTTCGCACACCCTAAGGGCGAGAAAGACGGCAATTTGCGTATTGTGCCCTCGAAAAGCTTCTGTCATACTGCAAAGAGCTGTTGTTGCAAAGGAGGTGTCCATGGAGATTAATAACGGATGGATCAGGGCCTCCGACGGGGTGCGACTCTACTGGAAGGCCTGGATCCCGGAGAAAATCAGCGCCGGCGTGCATCTGGTGCATGGGTATGCCGAGCATATCGACCGCTATCAAAACGTTGTGGACACGCTCGTCCCGGCCGGGATTGCGGTCTTCGGCACCGATCATCGTGGTCACGGCCGGAGCGAGGGACAGCGTGGGCATGTGGAGCGCATGCAGGACTACATCGATGACGAGCGCCTCTTCGCCCGGGAGATCGTCCGCGACAGGCTTGCCCCAAGCCCTCGTTTTCTCCTGGGGCATTCCATGGGCTCGATCATCTCTCTGGCCTATGTCGAGCAGGATGCGGAGGATCTCGCCGGCCTCGTACTCTCCGGGACCGGGGCCCGTCCGGGCCAGGCCACCGATTCCCCCCTCAACCGCCTGTTGGCCAGGATCGGATCGCGCCTCTTTCCCCGCATCTCGATCAAGTTCCCGCTCGGACCCGACTTCATCTCGCGCGATCCCGCGGTGGTCAGGGCCTACATAGACGACCCCCTGACCTACGATATCATTACCCCGCGCCTGGCCGAACAGCTGACCACGACGATCATCCGCAATGCGCAGACAGCGGGCACACTCTCGCTGCCGGTCCTGATGCAGTGCGGCACCGAAGACATCTCCTTCTCCGGGCAGCGGGAACTCTTCGAGGCCCTAGGCTCACCCGACAAGACCTTCAGGTTCTACGAGAAGCTCAAACACGAGGTGTACAACGAACTGCCCGCAGATCGCGCACGGGTGCTGGGTGATCTGCGGGAGTGGCTCGAGGCGCGACTGTAGCTTGGTGAAATGTCCGATAAGGGGCTCACAGCGCCTGCGGTGTGGAAGGCTGTTCCTCCTCGCCGATAATGATCCTGCCGACGCGCGTCCGCAGCCTCAACGCGATCTCGTCTACGATGGAGTAGGCCGAGGGCACGACGAACAGGGTGAGGATCATGGCAAAGAGCAGCCCGAAGGCCACGGCGACCGCCATGGGGGAGCGCATCTCCGAGCCCTCGCCGGAGGCAAAGGCCATGGGCAGCATGCCGGCGATGGTAGTCAGCGAGGTGATCAGGATGGGCCGCAAGCGCACCACGGCACCTTCGATGACGGCGGCGCGCCTCTGCCTCCCGCCGCTGCGGAGTTGGTTGATGTAATCGATCATAACGATGCCGTTGTTCACCACAATACCCATGAGGATGATCAGCCCCATGAAGGCCGGGACCGAAAGCGTCTTGCCGGTGAGTGCCAGCCCGGCCACCACGCCGATATAGGCCAACGGCAGGGTGAACATAACGATGAAGGGCTGCGAGAGCGACTCGAACTGAGCGGCCATGACCATATAGATGAGGATAATCGCCACCAGGAAGGCCAGGCTGAGCTGTTTGAAGGAGGTCTGCATATCCTCATAGGCACCACCGATGTCATAGTAGTAGCCCTCCGGCATCGGTGTAGCGCGCATGATGCCCTGGATATCCTTGACGATACTGCCCAGGTCGCGCCCGAAGTCGATCCCCGTGATGGAGACGACCCGCGCCTGGTTCTTGCGATTGATGGTGATGGGTCCGTAATCCTTGGCCAGCGAGGTCACCTGTGACAGCGGCAGGGTGAACCCCAGCGGCGAGGAGATGTTGATCTGCGAGAGGTCGGCGATATCCTCGCGGTAGCTCTTCTGGAAGCGCAGTCGGATGTCATACTCGTCACCGGATTCGTGGTACTTGCTTACCACCCTGCCGAGCATGGCGGTCTCCACGGTGGAGGCGATCTGATAGACCGAGAGCCCCATCTGGGATGCCTTCTGACGGTCGACCCGCACATGGATCTCGGGCTTGCTCTTCTTGAGCGACTTCTCGATGTCTTTGAGCCCCTCGACCGCCCCCAGCTGCTGGACGATCTCGTCGCTCAGCCGGTCTAGTTCATCGAGGTCGGAGCCGTAGAGGTTGATCTCGATCGGATGCCCGCTTCCGCCCATGAGGCTGGCCGATACATCCTGGAACTTGTAGTCCACCCCCTCCAGATCGGGAAAGAGCTCACGCACCTCATTCGTGATTTCGTCCCCGGTCTTTTCGCGTTCAGTACTATCGGTGAAGCGCATGAAGACCTGGGCATTGTTCACCCCGAAGGAATCACCGCTGGCGGCCTGATAGGTGGCCCCCGAGGTTATGCCCACCTGGCCGATAGTGGTGACGGTCTCCTCCCTGTCCATGAAGAGCTTCTCGATCTGGCGGGTGAGGTGATCCGTTTCTGCCAGGGTCGTGCCTTCGGGCATGGCGATCTTGAGCTGGCCGAAGGCAATGTCCTGGCGCGGCATAAACTCGCTGCCGAGCATGGGTGTCAGGACAATGGCCAGGACCAGGGCGATAAGGCTCCCCCCCAGCACGAGCAGCTTGTGGTTCAAGGCCCATTCCAGAGCTCTCCGATAGCGCCCCTGCAGGACACTGATCCATCCCTGTCCCTGAATGTTGGCGTACATCGAGCGCTCCTTCTTGAAGATGGTCGCCGCGATGGCGGGGATGATGGTGACCGCCACAAACAGCGAGGCCAAGAGAGAGAGACATACGGTCAGGGACAGAGGCCGGGCAAGCTTGCCGGCAATGCTCTGGGTCAGGCTCATGGGCAAGAAGACCGCCATGGTGGTCAGCGTGCTCGCCATGATGGCCAGCCCCACCTCGCTGGCGCCGCTGATGGCCGCCTGATCCCGCGGCGCGCCACTCTCCAGATGGCGGAAGGTGTTCTCGATCACCACCACGGCGTTGTCCACCAGCAGTCCCACCCCCAGGGCGATCCCGCCGAGCGTCATCATGTTGAAGGTATACCCCAGCACCGCCATGCCGATGAAGGTGGTGATGATGGACAGCGGGATGGCCAGGGCGATGGTCACGGTGGGCCGGAATGACCGCAGGAAGATGAACACGACGAAGATGGCGATGACGCCCCCCATGAGGGCGTTGTTTCCGGTGGACGAGATGGATTTGCGGATGAAATCGCCCTGATCGAAAACCATGCTCAGCTGCAGGTCAGCCGGCAGCAGGGCCTGCATCTGGGCGAGTTCCTGTTTCACCAGCTCGGAGGCCTTGAGGGTGTTCACCCCGGACTGCTTCATGATGGCGATGATGACCGAGGGCTTGCCGTTGGTGCGTTCATACCCTCGGATCTCCACGAAGGAATCCACCACGCTGGCCACCTCGTTCAGCCGGATGGTCTTGCCCTCCTTGGTGATGGACACCACGGTGTTGCGCAGCTCGTCGAGGTTGTCGAGGTAGCCGGTGGTACGCACGAGATACTCCTTCTGGAGCGTCTCCACATGCCCGCCGGAAAGGTTGAGGTTGCTGGCCATGATGGCCTTCTGAATCGTATCGAGCGACAGGCCCGAGGCCTGCATGGCGTTCGGATCGATGAGCACCTGGATTTCGCGTTCCTTGCCGCCCCAGACCTGGACCGAGGCGATCCCCTCGAGCTTCTCGATCCTGGGCGCCAATGTGTCCTCGATGTACTGTCTCAGACGCCGAGTGTTTTCCATGCCGGTCACACCGTACTCGAGGATGGGCATGTCGGAGGTGTTGAACTTGAGTACCATAGGGGTCTGGGCGTCGTCGGGCATGAACTCCTCGATCCAGCTGAGCTTCTCCCGCACGTCCTGGGCCGCGAAATCGAGGTTGATGCCGTACTCGAACTCCAGATACACGGCCGAGATGCCCTCACTCGAGATCGAGGTGATCTCCTTGAGCCCCTCGACGGTGCTCACGGCCTGCTCCACCGGTTTGGTGATGAGGGTCTCGATCTCCTCCGAGCCGACCCCCTCATAGGAGGTCACAACCGAAACAAAGGGGTACTCGAGCTCGGGCAGCATGTCGAGACCAAGATTGGTGTATGAAATCACCCCAAAGAGGGCGATGATGAGGATCAGCATCGTGATGGTGATCCGGCGCCTGACCGAGAATTCCGGAAGCGTCACGGCCTAATCCTTTGCGGTGACATTCAGGATGGTGTGGGCGGCAATCCCCGAGGTATCATCCGTCGAAGGGGTGGCAGGCGGGGCCCCCGGCCCCTCGGACTCCTCCTTCTGCCGCACGAGGGCCTCGTTCGTGACCTTGACGGCCATGCCGTCCCTCAGGCCGGTGAGCCCTTCTACCACCACCAGGTCGCCGGGTCCAATCCCGCTCAGGATCTCGAAGACCTCGTCCCCCTCGATCCCGACCGAAACCTCGACCTTGTTCACCTTACCCGACTCCACCTTGTAGACAAAATACCCCTTCTCGCCCGGGACAAAGGCCCCGCTCGGGGCATAGGCCGCCTCACCCCGGGCCTTCTGGATGACCTCGGCCCGGGCGGTCATGCCGGAGCGCAGCCTGAGCTGCGGGTTCTTCAGGGTCACGGTAACCTTGAAGGTCCGGCTGGCCGGGTCGATGGTAGGGTATAGCTTGGTGATCGTACCCGTAAAGCTCTCATCCGGAATCGCATCCACGGTGATGTGACTCTGGTTCCCGACGGCGATGTACCCATAGGCCTCCTCGGGCAGGTCCACCTCCACCTTGACCTCGTCCATCTGCATGACCACGAAGGCCACGACCTGAGGCGAGACAAGCTCGCCCTCGTTGACGAATTTCTCGGTGACGACACCCGCGATGGGGGCCGTCACCGTGCATTCCCTGAGGTTGCGCCGGGCGATCTTGAGGCCGGCCACGGCCTGGTCGTAGGTGAACCTGGACACCTCGTAGACGGTCTTGGCGTCCTGGAAGGCCTGGTCCGATATCGCCTTGGTCGTATGCAACTTCTCCATGCGCGCGAAGTCCCGCTTGCGCATATTCATGTTGGCCTCGGCCTGCTTGGCGAGCGCGGAGGCATTCTGAAAATTCCACTCATAATCGAAGGTGTCGATCTGCAGGAGCACCTGACCCTTCTGCACCTTGTCACCCTCGGCCGCCGCGATGTGCGCGATCCGGCCGCTCACCTTGGGGATGATGCGGGCATAGTCCTGGGGGGCCACATTGCCGACCGCCCGGAAGGCCTTGAAGATAGCCCCCTGCTTCACCGCATTCACCACCACCTCGGCCCGGGCCTTCTCCTGCGGCAGTTCTCGGGTCTGGGCGTCGTTCGAGCCCTGACAGCCACCGAGGCCCATCCCGATCACCAGCATGGCCAGGATCACCGTCTTCGTCACCCTCTTCGCTGAGCCGTTCTTCCCTTGCATGGCGTCTCTCCTACAGTGTCCCCATGGCGGCCTTGAGTTCGGCCACGGCGGTGGCATAGTCCACCCGCGCGGCGATATAGTTTGTCTGGGCCTTGTCCAGCAGGGCCTGGGCGTCAAGCACGTCGCTGGAGGTGGCCACCTGCAGGTTATAGCGGTCCTGATTGATGCGCAGGTTCTCTTGGGCCGCATCGATGGACTTGGCCGCCACCTCGATGCGCTCGCGTGACTCCTGTGCAGACAGGAAGGCGTTCTTCACCTCCAAACCGATCTGGTCGCGCTGCGACTGGATGGCATAGCCGAGTTGTGTGCTCTGCGACTGGGCCTTCTCCAGGTTCGAGAAGTGCGAGCCCCCCTCGATGAGTTTCCAGGTAAGCCCCACGCCCGCACTCCAGGAGCCGTCCTCCACATCGGAATGCGCGCCGGTCCTCGAATAGGTATAGTTGGCGGCCACTCCCGGCAGGAAGGCGCCCCGCGCGATGCGCACCCCCTTGAGGGCCGAATCGAGCTGCAACGCCAGGGAACGGAGTTCCTGACGCGTCTCCAGGGCCGTGGAGGCGGCCTGTTCCAGATCCACCTCCAGCTGCACCGCGGGCAGGTCACTCTCGATGAGCACCTCCTCGGCCAGATTGCGGGCCAGGAGGATGTTGAAGGCGGATTCGGCCAGGCGCACGCCATTGAGGGCGCTGATGAGGTTCTGCTCGGCCTCGGCGTAGCGCACCTGCACCACCAGCAGATCGTTCTTGGGGATCATGCCCTCGTCGAAGAAGGCCTGGGCCACCTCCAGCTGGGACCTGATGGAGGCCACGCTGCTAAGCGCCACGGCATGGAATTTGCGCGCCTTGATCACCCCGTAGTAGGCCTGGATAACCTGCAGCTTGAGCTCGCGCGTGGTCTTCAGACTTTCCAGCCCGGCGGCCAAATACGCATTATCGGCGATCTGGTAAACCCCGAGCAGCTGACCCCCGGCAAACAGGGTCTGGCTCACCGTGAGCCGGAATTCAAAGGTGCTCTTGTCGGCGAATTTCAGTTCCTGGGCCGGAAGATAGGCGAAGATCGGATTGCCGGTCTCCGGGTCCAAGACGATATTCCTGTCCCCGGGATTGTTGTAGTAGGCGGGCTCCTGTTCGTTGACCACCGGCAGATAGGTGTCACTCATCTCATAGGCGGTGTCGTCCTTGTTGCGGAGATAGCCATAACTGGCACTCACCTGGGGCAGCATAGGGGCCATACTCGAACGCTTCTCCATCTTCTTGGCATATACCTGCTCGGAAAGCGCCTTGATGACGGGGTTCTCCCGCACGGCAATACCCAGGGCCTGCTCGAGGTTGAGCACCTCACCGGCCGCGACAGCTGTACTTGTCAGGGCCAGCAGACAGAGAACGAGGGGCATGATCCTTTTACTCGTCACCCGTGTTTCCTCCCAGAATAATGCGCGTAATCCCCAGGATATAATCGGTAGGTCGCTTGGAAAGCAAACCCTGATACCATTCGTTCGCCACGGTATTCAGGCTTCCCATCACCACCATGGCCATGAGCTCGGCATCGAAAGACTGCGTGGGGCCTGAGGCCTGCAGAAATATTCCCTGCAACATCCGAAGATTGTCCATATGTATCTCCCGGAAACGTTCGATGAGGTGCGGGGTTATGTCCGGGAGAGGCGTATAGACCGTCTCCATCATGAGCCGCTGAAAATCGGGGTAGCGGTCCACCCAGGTGAGCTTGTAGGCGATGAAGCGGCGAAACTGCTCCTGCCAGGAGGTCCCAGCCCCCCCGAGCTGTTCCCTGAGGCCGCACATGTGCTCCTCCACGCCCGAGATGATCACCTCGGCGAAGAGCGTTTGCTTGTTGGGGAAGAACTGGTACAGGGTCCCCATGCCAAATTCCGCCCGGGCGGCGATCTGCATCATGGTGGCGCTGTGGAATCCGTCCCGCTCGAATACCTCGCGGGCGGCATGCAGAATCGCCTCTCGGCGCATGCGGCGCTCCCGTTCCTTGCGGCTCAGACCGCGGGTATCTTCTTCTTTCTTGCCGGATACCAGCATTCGGACCCCTCCACCATTCCATCACGGCATCCCCTGGACACAGAATGCACATTCATAAATAGAATGATCATTCAATAATGTCAATACAAATCCCCTCCCCTTGCGGCCCCGCAGGAGGCCCTTATAGATTCCACACCATGCCTTCTACTCCAGATTCACATCAACTACATACACCGTAATATGATCGATCAGGAGCTGGATCTGCTCCAGGATGGTGAAGCCGTCATATGGCACGCAGGGTGTCTTCTTGATTCTCAGCCCGATCCCCACCTGTGTGCTCGGACTTACCCCGAGGGTGACAGCTCCCGGGTCCTCCCCTTCGGCCGCGGGCTGATCGATCTCCAGGGGAACCGCGATGAGGCTTGCCGGGACCAGGGGCACACTTGCATCACCCTCCTCATCAGAATCGGCTAACCCATCACCCCCTTCAGAGAATGACCGTGTAACACACAGCACGGCAAAGCTCTCGTCGAAGACCTCGTTGGGAAGCTTGAGGTAGTGTGGATCCAGCGCGATGCCGGTGATGTACTGGCCCTCAGGGGCCTCAAAGGTGAAGGTGAGCGAATCGCCCCAGGTCAGGTCCGAACCCTCGGTTATGACGAAAGAAAGCCCCTCATCAAGAACGGACACACCATTATCTTCCTGAGCATAACCTGTTGAAGAAAGCCCGGTGGCCATGTTCTGCAGCCACAGTCCCCAGGCATCGTCACTGAGTCCGGGAACGAAGTCGGGGATGAATTCTCCGGCATTGAAGACATGCGTCTGCATCATTGTCAGGTCCGTCTCGGAAGATACCTCGGTGAGCACCTTCATGTACCCGGTCTGGGAGAAATCCAGGCCACGCACCTGCAGCCCGAGCAGACCCACCTTCTCAATGAGCTGCGTGAGTATGTCACCCAGCAGCCCATGGAAGTTAGTGATCTCGGAGGTGAAAATCAGGGGGCTGAGCCGGTTGAACAGCACCCTCTGGGTGGGATTGCTTTCGAGCTCGAGCTCGAGACCCTCCCCCCCCCAGCCCAGCGCGAGATCACGGTCGATCGATACACGGAAAAGGCATACCTGCCTCGCAAGGATTTCGTCGTACACGCTTGCATCCACAGCAATATCCCGCAGCCTGAGGATGCCCTGTCCCGTAGTGCTCAGATCAAGCACCGGCGGGGTCGGAAAAGAAGTCGTGAGGACGAGCTCCGGATAGCGCTCTCTATCGGATGTGAACTGCTTGAGCCAGGTCCAGAGCTCCATGTTCGAGCCCTCAAGCAGCTGTTGCAACAACTCATCCAGATCGATGTTCGCTTGCATCTCATAGCCCAGAAAGGTGGACGCCAGGAGCTGGTTGAGGACATCGTCGCTGATGCAGATAGCCGAGTTCGTCCCTGCATGGGAGAGATCGGGAAGGACGCCGTCGTTGTCCGGTGTGGCATAGGTCTCTCCGATCGTCTGCTTTGTCTCGAGGGTCACGGCACAGGCAAAATGGTCATCGGACAGCGTCAGATCGCTCAGGTCCTCTACGGTCACCTCATAGCCGCCCTCGGTCTGCTGCAACAGATACTCCAGGATGCCGACCAGCCCGGGTTTGAAATCAGTGATCTCAAGGGCGTTGAGCACCTCGATGACGAAGGAGTGGAGGTCGAGAAGCATGTCGGGGATAGGATCCAGGGGGGTGTCGGGGGCCATCTCCTCACCCGTCACCACCACACCATCACGGATATAGGCCGAAAGGGTGACCCCGGAAGAATCCTCGTCAAGGGCAAAGGTGAGCCCTTCCTGGATCATCAGGTCGTTGACCTGCAGGTTCACGAAATTTCTTCCCTCGGGGAACACGCTGCCGTCAAGGGAGAATTCGATCACCAGTCGCTGCACCTGGATATCGGTGACGATCTCATACACACCATCGTCACCCTGTTCAACCAGGAATCCCTTGGGCTTGTCCGCAGAGGGTGCCAACTGCAGACCCTGCAGCATAAAGGCCCGCGGACACATCGTTACCGAGCTGAGCGGCAGGGGGATGTCGGGGATCATCCGGGCCAGATTCCGCCCGTCGATCTCCCTAAGCAGCAGCCCGAGGACCGCCTGCATAAAGGCCCCGTCGCCGTCGATGCGCACAGCCTCTTCGATGACGGCGCCAAAGGGGTTGGCCTCCCCGAGCAGCACCACCACGCGCTCATCCGTGCGAAAACCACCGCCATCGGTGTCGACGGCGTTGAGACTTATGGTGAAAAACGGGGCATCCTTATCGTTTATTGGGATCGCGACCTCAAAGGAGTGGTCGTCAAGCACCCCGGTAGGCACCCCGTTCACATACAGCTCCACATCGGCCAGTTCCGCGGGAGACACATCCGCCCGGGACAGATAACCCCTGACGCTCAGTGTCGACTGATCCTGCGGGATGATGCTACCCGCCAAGGGCTGCGTTACGGTGATGGCCACGGGCTCGTAGTCAACGAAGTCCTCTCCCACCGGAAACCCGGCCGTTTCGAGCCCCTCTTCACCGGTGACCACCCCGACCTGATTTGAACCGCCCGCACCGCCCGAGCACCCCGCACCGCACAGACCTACAATAATCACTAAGAAGAGCAGAGACGTGACACCCTTGCGCATCGCCTTCCTCCATTTACAGACCCCTGATGTGGCAACTTGAATGCCAATCCACACGATCAATCAGCATATTGTTTTTATTCAATGAATTAATTTATGACTAGCTGACTT
The DNA here is from genome assembly GCA_964618975.1 of uncultured Bacteriovoracaceae bacterium. Lineage (GTDB taxonomy): Bacteria > Desulfobacterota > Desulfomonilia > UBA1062 > UBA1062 > CAZUDI01. The sequence goes on from CAZUDI010000032.1 coordinate 17,040, forward strand.
CCCGGGCCCTGAAAGAAAGAAAGTTCCGCTTATGGGTAATATTTTATCCCTACCCGAGAGGGCGGAAAACCAGCCCGGCAGGGACCTTGGGATAGAAATAGGTGGCCTTCTGCGGCATGCGCAGCCCGGCCTCGGCGATGCGCATGATCTCTTCCAACGAGGAGGGGTTGAGCAGAAAGACAATATCGGCCTTCTCCGACTCGCCCATCGCCAGGGCCCCTTCGGCGTCACTCAGATAGGTAATGCGCGCCGAGGCCACGGAGGTGTCGATCCCCAGGATGGGTTCTAGAATGCAGGAGTGCAGCATGGTCACATCCAGGGCCTTCAGATAGGGGTGGGCATCCCGGTCCATAAACTTGTCCAGATCGGCCTCTTTGTAGGGCTCCAGCAGGTAGTAGCGCTGAATCCCGCTCACATACAAGCCAATATGACCGCTGCCCCCCTTGCGCAGGGCGTTTAAGAAACTCTTCCGGTTGTCGTAGGGCACCATGTTGAAGAGATCCTTGATGCGATACTCGAGATCCACAAGTCCGATCCCCATACTGTCGACAATAACGCGATGCGTGGGCAGGATGGAGAGTCCCGCATCCATGTTACTCAAGTACATCATGGTATAATCGCAGGCCTGATCCTCATTCATCTTTCCGCTGGAGGCCCGGCAACGGTCCCGATAGATCTTGGCCGTTTCGTAACGGTGGTGTCCGTCGGCAATCAGGAGCTTCTTGTCCCCCATCAGGTTCGTTATCTTTTCGATGAGGGCCCCATCGGAGATCACCCACAGCCGGTGACCCACCTTCCCGTGCTCCACCTTCATCACCGGATCGCCCAGGGCCGGACGCACCTGTGTCTCCACAAAACGCGTCGCGTCAGAATAGAGCCCGAATACCGAACTGGTATTGGCCTTCACCTCGGCCAACAGACGCAACCGGTCGAGCTTGGGGGCCTTGGTGGTGTCTTCATGCGGCAGAATCAGGCGTTCATCGCCCTCATCGATACGCACGGCCGCAATTATCCCCGAACGGGTGTGAATCTTGTCCCCCAGGCCATATGTATTCTCGTGATAATACAGAGACGGCCCTTCGTCCCTGATGAGTACCCCCTCCGCAAGCCACTCGTTGAAGCAGGTCCTGGTGCGGGTGTAGCGGCTGTTCTCCCGCGTGTCCTTGGGGAATTGCCGGCCCAGTTCGAGACGTACGGCATTATAGGGTGTCTTGTCATAATACTCGTCGATCTGCGGCAGTCCGATAACATCATACGGGGGACAGAGAACGTCGGCACCACGGATTTTATCTGGATTATAGCGTATCCCTCTGAATGCACGTATTATTGGCATCTGCCCACCCCTGAGATGTGATGTCCGGCTATACCTGGAACATGCGGCTTATACTATGGGCCTTCATAAGAATTCAACCCCTTTATGTGGATGTCTCTCGCCTTCTTATAGGTGGATATAGCAAGCCCCGTCCGTCTGGATGTATCTCCGCCCTTTGGACAAACCAAACCACTTAAAACCGCACGCACTCTTGCAGGTACACCTCTCGTCAACCGGTCTGGTTTCGAGCACCGGACATCAAAGCCCGCCTGACGCAGTGCGACAGAGCTCATCATGGAAAAACACAGTGCGGGCTGGTCGCCTCACCCGGCGCGCCCGGGCCGGGTGACCCTCCCTCGACAGCGGCATCGGGGCCCTCACCCCAGGGACTTGAGCAGATCTCGCACCAGGCCCGCCAGCCTGCCCGGAACCCACAATCGGCTGAGGCGATCGCCCACCTCGGCCCGGCGCCTTTGCTCGCATGTCAGCAGATCGGGCGAGATCTTGCTTTGCACCTTGAGCAGACCCAACCAGTCGATGACCTCCAGTGCGCGCCTGAGACTCCGCGGCCGGGGGAGGTACAGCGCGGAGGCAAAATCGATGAGATAGGGCCGACCCTGCTCGTCAATGCCGTAGTTCCTCCGGTTCCTGAGGTCCAGATGCACCACCCCCCGCGCATGCATCTGGGCGATGATTCTCCGTACCGCATCATAATAGCGCCCATCCGGGTTCCGGTGCGTCTCCCGGAGATTCTCCCCTCCCATGAAGGTAGTCACCAGGGTATACCTGTCCGGGGATACCAGCACCGTCGGTATGCCCTCGATACCCTCGAGGCGGGCATAGATAAAGCGCTCCCAGCTCACCAATCCCATGCCCGCCATGCGTACCGGCAGTCTCCGATGGCGATAGGTCTTCTCCACCACCAGGCGTCCCGCCTGGCGGACAAGGCGTACATCCGGTCCATAACTGCGCGTCTTCTTGAGTTCCTTCGACGTCGGGTTCACTCATCCTCCCGGCATTCGGCGTTGCTCTCGATCTTGCAGGCCGAACAAGGAACCGGACTCGACGTGCCCTTGATGAAGGCCGTGCCCTTGAAATAGTCCCCCTCCTTCAGCAGGGCCGCCTCGATACGCAGGTGCGCATTCTCCATCACAAGCCGTCCCTCGTCCTCATCGAGAGAGAAGGAAAGTCCCCGGATACGTTCGTCGCTGGCACCCTGAATCCCCCCCTCGGAATCGAGTATGTATTCAACAAGCTGGGTCTGCTCGGGGAAATGCAGAAACAAAGTCCAGTTGCCTGCGAGTTCTGCAAGTGCATAGCGCTTTTCCCCGATCTCGCTGATGCGCACCGACTTCTGGGTAGTAAGAAAGGGCGCCTTCTCACCGGGGAGCTCGTCCACATCCGGCCCGCGGGCCCGCTGCAGCCAGAGGGCTGCACCAAGCGCCACCAGAATGATGGCACCACCCAGGATCCCAAGGATCAACGACCTTTTCATCAGCAACTCGTATCGACACCTTCTTTAATCGCCATGGGTCGATTCCCCCGCCGCTTGCGGCATCAAAGAGGGTCCGGGGCTTGCCCCGGGATTCATACCCATGATGAGACTCTATCGATTCTGCATTGCCTCCGTCAATACACAATGGTAAGAAGGGGCCTGATAAGCATGAAAACTCAAGGAAAAATCAGGTGGAATCCCAAAGGATTCGCCTTTGTGGAGCGCAATGATGCCGGACAGGATGTCTTCATCCCCCCCGGTGAACTCAACGGGGCCATGGATGGCGATATGGTCGAGGTTTCGTTCACTGCCCACACCAAAGGTCCACGCGGACGGGTAACCTCGATCAGGGAGCGTTCCGAAATCACCGTATGCGGGAGCTACCGCCGACTGAAACGCTGGGGAATTCTCGACCCCATCAAGCCCTTCCCCTACCCCATCGTCATCCCTCACGGGTGCCAGGGGGATGCCCAGGACGGTGACATGGTACTGGCACGCATTTCACGCCCGGATCTGCCGCGCAAGACATCCGCCGTCAGTGCCACGGTCCAGCACCGCATCGATCTGCCTGCAGACATCAGCGCCGATATCCGCATGGTGGTGTTAAGACACGGGCTTTCCTGGGCCTTCTCTCCCCAGGCTCTCACCGAGGCGCACAGCGCCGCGGCCATCGATATGCAGGCGGAACTCCGGCGCCGGCGGGATCTGAGGGACCGGGTGGTGTTCACCATCGACGGCCCCGATGCCCGCGACTTCGACGACGCCGTAGGCATCGAGCCCCTTGAAGACGGCACCCTGCTCATGACCGTGGCGATCGCCGATGTGGCCCACCTGGTGCATCCGGGAGGCGCCCTGGACCGGGAGGCCTTCCAGCGCTCGTTCAGTGTGTACTTCCCCGAGACCTCCATCCCCATGCTGCCCGCGGTACTCTCGGCCGGCGCCCTCAGTCTCAAACCCTTAGAAGAACGCCTGGCCCTCGTGGTGGAAATGCGCCTGGGCCCCCGCGGGCGCCTCCTGGAGGTCGACTGTTGCGAGGCGGTCATCCGCTCGCGTGCACGCCTGACCTACCCGGAGGCAGATGCCTATCTCGGGGGACAGGCCGCCCCGCAGAAGATCGAGGCGGCCGTGGGGGAGCGACTGCAGGTGCTCAACCGAATCGCGCGCCAGCTCCGTTCACGCCGGCAGCGCGCCGGCGCGCTGTGCTTCGACCTGCCCGAGGTGCGTTTCCGCCTCGATGTGAACGGTCAGGTGGAAGGTATCTCCCGGCGCATCCGCGGGGCCTCGGAGATTCTCATTGAAGAGGCCATGCTCCTGACAAATGCGGCGGTATGTGCCTTCCTCGAACAGCGGGGCATGCCCGTACTCTATCGCGTCCACCCAACCCCGGCGCCGAACGACCTGGCCGAGTTCGCCCAGGTCATGCGCCAGGTCGCACCCCGCATGCCGACCCCTGGCAAGCGCAAGGGTTCCCACTCACGAAAAGCACCGGTATCCTCAAACGAGGTCTCGCGGCCCAAAATCCATGCGGCCCTCCAAGAGGCCCTGCACACGGGCTCCGGTCTTCACCGCGTGTTTCAGGACATCGCCCAGGCCTACCAGGGTGATCCCCTGGAGCGCTTCGTCACCCAGCAGATGCTGCGCTCCATGAAACAGGCCGCCTACGCCCATGAAGACAGCGGGCATTTCGGGCTCGCCCGCCGGGGATACCTGCATTTCACCTCTCCCATCAGACGCTATCCCGACCTCATCGTCCACCGCCTCGTCAAGCTGGCACTGTCCGCCGAGGGTCTCACCCCCAAGGCACGTACCAAATGGAGACGCTACCTCAAGTATGCAGGCCCTCTCGTTTCCGGCCTGGAACGTAAGGCCGACGAGGCCATGCAGGACGTGGCCCGCATCAAGGCCGTCGCCCTTCTCTCCACAAGGTTAGGCGAGGAGTTCTCGGGTATAGTCATCAATATCCAGTCGTTCGGGGTCTTCGTGGAACTCAAAGACTATCCCGCTGACGGCCTGATCACCTCCTCCAAAAGTCCCACCCCGGCCACGCGCCAGGCACGCCGGTCAAAAACCACCACAAGCGAGCTCACGCTCGGTGAACTCGTTAAGGTCAGGCTCGCCCGCGTCGACCCCCTCAGAGGCCTCATCGATCTGACCCTGGCATAAGGAAGAAAGGCAGACTGCGCCAGAGTGGCGCGCAATCTCCCCCCGTCAGTCCCCCAGAAGGACGCGCCGGGATCAAGCATTTCTCTGCCCCCCGCAGGCAAGCCTGCCGCCCCTGGACCTCAATGGGTGCTTATCCCCAGCCGCCCGGCCAGGATGGCTTCCCACATGCTCTGCCCACCCCCATTGCCAGGGCGGAAAAGGGCAGGAACGCCGCCAGACTCACGCCTGTGCAATCATGCCGGCGCAAGCATTATCGCAACGCTTTCGTGAGAGAGGGGAAGAGGATGGCCTTCAATTCTCCGTCGAGTATAACGGGTGGGTCGTGCGCTTCCCTCAGGCCGGCTTAGCTTACGTGATCAGCAGCCACCGATACTCGCGGATGTGATCCAAAATCTCACCGATGAGCTCCTGGCGATCGGTACTGCAGGCCCCGGCCAGAAAGATAAAACGATAATCCGGTGCATGACGGATACCCAGAAGTTCGGCCAGGGAGCCGCTCCTGACCGTCCTCCCATAGGACGAGGCCACCTTGATCAGGTGGGAGAAGCGGATGGTGTACTCCGAGTGACCTTTAAGGGGGATCTCCCGCGGGAAGGCCTCCTGGGCGAGCCCCCGGGAGAGATAGGGCATGTCCGAAGGGATGAGGGGATCACTGCTGTGCTCGCTCAGGAAGACCGGCAGTCCCCGCCGGCACAGGGCCTCCACCAGCTCAAGGGCACCCACATTGAGGGTAAAGGGTCCCCGGGGAATCTCCAGGTCATACTTCACAACAAGCCTGGACGCGCGCGGTGGCAGCTCTGCGGACTCGATGCCGGACAGGGCATCCAAATCGCCGATCACTTCGTTGAGGATGACGCCGTCCACACCTCTCACGGCGTGCATCAGAGAATGGATGTCGCCCTGCACAAAGGCGACCTTTGCACCGAAGCCTTTGAGCGTCTGCCGCTGCCGTCGGAGCAGGCCGGGTGAGAGATCCGCCATCAAGACCTTGTCGATGAGCGCCCCATGGGCCTCCAGCAGGCCCTTCATCAGCGAGCCGTACCCGCCTCCCACCTCCATCAGACGCGCGCCGCTCTGCAGAAACCCGGCCCGCCGGAGATAATCCCCCAGGATCGCCCCATAGGATCCATGCAAACCCAGGGCCTGTCTATAGGGACTCTGATCGCTGGCCAACGACTCACAGATCGTGAATTCGGTCATGAGGTCCACCGCGGCATGGCGGTGATAGGCATGGGTCGAGCATTCGAGCGGCATGGCGCTGCTCTATACATGATTTGTACCGCGCTGTACAGGGGCTTGCATGGCCTTTTCAGACGGGATGCGGCATACGCCTCCTCACCGAGGGCCCAAACACTCCGCGCCGTCGATCGCGGCCTTGTTTCTCGGCATGGGCGCTTGTAATTTTGACGACCGGGCACTATAAGGGAGGCACATTTGGTGGTCCTGAGCCCGGGACCGGTGCTGGAAGGAGGAAAACATGGCAAGGCCCTCGCATGTGCGGCGTGTAATCCTGTGCATCTTCGGACTTATGGTAAGCGCCGCCCTGATCCAGGCAGCAGACACAGACGCCCCTCGGGGCGAGTGGGTGGCGGATGTAGCGCACAAGGTTCTGCCGTCCGTGGTGAACATCTCCTCGACCAAGACGATCCTAGTGCAGCGCTCTCCGCTGTTTTCCGACCCCCTCTTCCGGGAATTCTTCGGTGGCCGCATCCCCCAGGAGCGTGTGCAACGTTCCCTGGGTTCGGGGGTGATCGTGTCCCCAGACGGGTATATCATCACGAATAATCACGTGGTGGGCGGCGCCGACCGGGTGGAGGTGCGGCTGGCGGACGACCAGGTTCTCATGGCCCGCATCATCGGTGCCGACCCCAAGAGCGACGTGGCCGTGATCAAGATCGAGGCCCAGGACCTCCCCGCCCTGGCCGTGGGCGACTCCTCGACGCTGCGCATCGGCACCCTCGTCCTGGCCGTGGGCAACCCCTTCGGCCTGGAACAGACCGTGACCATGGGGATCGTCAGCGCCCTGGGCCGTTCCGGGCTGGGCATCACGGACTATGAGAACTTCATCCAGACCGATGCCGCCATCAACCCCGGCAATTCCGGCGGCGCCCTGGTCAACCTGCGCGGGGAACTCATCGGCATCAACACGGCCATCTTTTCGGGCAGTGGCGGCAGCGTGGGGATCGGTTTTGCCATACCCGTCAACCTGGCCATGCACATCAAGGACAGCTTCCTCCGCTATGGCAAGGTGGTCAGGGGCTGGCTCGGCGTCACGGTCCAGGATCTCTCCCCCGAGATCGCCCAGGCCATGATGCTCAAATCCACCCGGGGGGTCCTGATCTCCGGTATCGTCCCCGGATCACCGGCCGCGACCGCCGGGCTTCAAAGGGGCGACATCATCGTCTCCTTGAACCGTCAGGAGGTGAATAACGCCTCGGCGCTGCGCTACCACACCGCCGAGCTCACCCCGGGTTCCCGGGTCGCAGCCGGAATCATCCGCGAAAGGCGCGCCTTGACTCTCATGGTGGATATCGGCGATCTGTCTGAGTCCCGCCCCCAGGAGGAAACCTTCACGATCAGCGACAACCGCTTTCTTGCGGGCGCGACCGTGGGCGAGCTCTCTCCCGCCATCCGGGAGCATCTGCGCCTGGGGACCGACCTCGAGGGGGTGGTGATCCTGGAGGTCGAACGGGGCTCGCCGGCCGAAGCCACTGGCATCCGGCCCGGAGACGTCATCCTCGAACTCAACCGCAGCGCCATCCGTTCCCTTGCCGAACTCCGGGAGGTCCTGGGAGACCTCAGCGGCCGCCGGCTCAAGCTCAGCATCTACCGCAACGGCTCCGTCATGAGCCTGACCATCATGGGCTGACGACATGCGACGGCACTTTATTATCATTGCCCTTGTCATCCTGGTGGCCGCCTGCGGCGTAGGCGCTTATCTCTGGTTTCTGACCTCGCCCTACCACCCCCTGCGGCAGCTGGGCATCGCGCTGGAGGACCACGACTGGGAGCGTTTCAGCGCCTGTGTGGATGTGGACCTCCTCACGCGCAATCTGACCTCCGACATGGCCGCCCAAGCTTCACAGGCCCTTGCGGGAAGCGATGTATCCCCCTCCCTTTCCCGGGGACTGGGCGCGCTGGTGGCCATGAAGATACGCCCGGCCCTCAGGCGCGACCTCAAGTCCTGGGTAAGCGGCGAAAAGACGGACGCAGGCCTTCTCAAGGCCCTGACAGCGAACGACACCCCTCAACAGAAGCCTTCGCTTGAGGGGCTCGTCCGTCAGGGGGACACCGCCGTGGCCACGATCGACCTGGGTCAGGAGATGCACCTCGAACTCGAGCTCACGCGGCAGGAACACGCCTGGCGCATCACCCGGGTGTGCAATGTTCCGGAGCTCATCAAACAGTCTTCCACGAAGAGGTGAGTCGATGCGTGCCGTGGTGCAACGCGTTGACAGGGCCTCGGTCCTGGTGGAGGGGGAGGAAGTCGCCCGCATCGGGGCGGGCCTGTGCTGCCTGGTGGGGGTGGAGTCCGGAGACGGGGGTGAGGACGTGGACCTCATGGCCCGCAGACTCGTGGGCCTGCGCATCTTTGACGACGATCAGGGGCGGATGAACCACGACATCGCCCGGATTCGGGGGGAGATTCTTCTCGTCTCCCAGTTCACCCTGCTCGGGGACTGCCGCAGGGGCAAGCGGCCTTCCTATACCCAGGCCGAAGAACCAAAGCGGGCTCAGGCGCTCTTCGACGAACTCGCCCAGAAGGTGCGGGAACTCCATGAGGGAAAGGTGGTCACCGGCCGCTTCCAGACCACCATGGAGGTGAGCCTTATCAACCATGGGCCGGTGACCCTGCTTATCGACAGCCGCAGGCGCTTCTGACACCCGTCACTTGAAGGTGTTGATCTTGGTGAGCAGCTTGTCCTCAGGCATGGCCCCGATGATATCCCCAACCTTCTGCCCGTCCTTGAAAATCAGCAGGTTCGGGATGGAGCGGATCCCGTAGCGGCTGGCCGTATCCCGATTGTCGTCCACGTTCAGCTTGCCGAAGACGATCGCGCCCTGCTGGGTGCGGGCGAGGTTGTCCACGATGGGGCCCAGCATCCGGCAGGGGCCGCACCAGGGGGCCCAGCAGTCCACCACCATAAAGGGATACTTCGTGATGGCCGCATCGATATTGCCGTCCGTGATCTCGAGCGGGGCATCCGGGTTGTCCACCAGTTGATCCAATGCCATATTATCCTCCTTATTCTGAGATATTATTGTTTGGACTGTCGTACGACTGCCCCTTGAGTCCGTCCACATAGAGCCCCGCGGCAAAGGCCGCGGTCGCCCCGTCCCCGCAGGCGGTGACCACCTGGCGCAGCAGCTTGCGGGTGCAGTCCCCGCAGGCAAAGATGCCCGGCACCGAGGTCTGCATGTGGTCATCCACGATGAGATACCCCTGTGTATCCATCCGGGCAAGCCCTTGCAGGAGTTCGGTATGGGGCACGTATCCGGTGAAGACGAAAACCCCCTCACAGGCAAGCTGCCGTATCTGGCCGGTGCTCACGTCCTTGAGACGCACGCCGGTCACAGCGGTGGTGCCCTGGATCTCCTCGACCACCGCGTTCCAGGCAAAGGCGATCTTCGGATTGACCTGAGCCCGGTCCTTCAGCACGCCGGCGGCACGCAGACGGTCACGGCGATGGACCAGGGTCACCTTGCGGGCGAACTTGGTCAGAAAGAGGGCCTCCTGCACGGCGGTATCCCCGCCGCCCACCACGACCAGCTCGCTGTCCCGGAAAAAGGGGCCGTCGCAGGTGGCGCAGTAGGAGACCCCCCGCCCGCCGAACTCCTCCTCGCCGGGCACCCCCAGCCGGGCGTGATCGGCCCCGGTGGCGACAATCACGGCCAGGGTTTCATAATCGTCCTGCCCGGCGCTAACCCGCCAGTTGGGCGTATCCTGCCCCGGTCCGCGTGTGAGGGATGTCACATCCGCCTGTTCGATTTCCAGCCCGAACCGGCGCGCCTGCTCAGCCAGACGCTCCACCAGCTCGGGCCCGGTGATGCCTTCGGGAAACCCGGGATAATTCTCCACCTCGTTTGTGATGGTGATGAGACTCGGCTGAAAGGCACTTTCCAGCAGGAGGGTGCGCATATTGGCCCGCGCGGCATAGATGCCCGCCGTCAGACCCGCTGGCCCACCTCCGATAATGATGATGTCATATACCCTGGAGTCCATATCTCTCATCCTTTCCTCTGTGCAAGCACACCGAGTATTTTCTGTACGCATTCTGGGTCCTTGAGGAAATAACACCGGCTACTCCCCTCCCGTACACAGTCCACGATCCCGTTGGCCTTGAGGACGTTCAGGTGCTGGGAGGTGTTGGCCTGGCTGATGTGGAGCAGGCCCTCCACCTCTCCCACACACCGCCGCCCCTCGAGGAGCCCCTTCACGATCATCAGCCGTGTGGGATGCCCCAGGGCCCGGAAAAAGGCCGCGATCTGTCTGTCATCTTCTTGCATACGACACCTTCGAAACGCATATTATTCTATAATAATATTCTAATATGCTTATATCATCCCCATGTCAAGGCCCTCACCATCCCCGCGGCTTCTTGCACCTGCCTCCGCTGGCGGCCTTGTGCGGGAGAAATTCAGCTGTCACCTGATCAGACGCATGCCAGCCCGAAAAAAGATTCACCTGCGACCAGGGGCAGGACGCCCCTAATCCCCATTGAAACCCAGTGCGGCGGCGAAGGTGCCTCCAGGATTCAATCGTCATCGCGGGGTGGAGTATGGTCGTAAGGACGGATCTGCGCCCTTCTTCCGTCCGGAAGGATTCTCTCCGGGGAAGGCTTGCGTTCCCGAAGCACATAGGCGTGGTAGCCCCTGCGGCCCTCGATGCTGTGCTGGCGGGCCTGTTCCGGTATGCCCATCTCGTCCCAAAGGGATGCCGCCCGCAGCCTGCACGCCTGAGCACAACGTAGGTCGTCCTGCTCACCCCAGTACTCGGCCCAGAGCTCGAGATTCCACGCCATATGAGGCCTCAGGCGGTTCTTGCGGGCCGAATGTGACGCCTGCAGAAGGTAGCGCCGAGCCTCCTCCCTCCTGCCGCTTTGAAGGCAGACCTCGGCCAGGATGCGGCAGCCCCAGACGAGCTGGTCCTGGTTGCCGTTCCTCAGGTTCCATTCCAGACCCTCCTGCGCCCGGCTGCGGGCCGCAGAGAGATTCCCCGTGTAAACATAGGCCATGGCCAGCGCATTGAGGGCATAGGGTAATCGGTTGGACGTACCATCCCTGAGGGAGATAAGCGAGCGCTCCAGACACTCGCTAGACTCCCCGTAGCCCCCCTGAACGAGGGCGATCCACCCCCGGTACAGATCCTCGAGGGCCTGCGCCCCCCTGACGGACAACTCCCGGCAGAGAGCCCGGAAGCATTCCAGGTCTTCGAGCGCGGCCGGGATCTCGCCCAGGTAGAGTGTATGGAAATAGATGGAGGACTGCGTGCGGATATAGGACAGACCGCCCGCCAGGGCTCCCAGCTTCCGCTCCGCCTGGAGCACCTTCTCAAAGATGGCCCTGCCCCGGGCAAGGTCCCCTCCGAGAAAGGACAGGTACCCCAGCCAGAATTCGGCCATGAGCTCCAGATCCATCATCCCCCGGCAGGTAGCAGCGGTCCTCTCATACCACCGATACCCGGAGGGCACGTCGGCCTTCCACACCCATGCGGTGAGCGTGGTGAGGTAGTTGACCGCCCGGTAAAAGGTATGGTGCTCCCGGAAGTGCGCCCGGGCGTCCTCGAGGAGCTTAAGCGACATATCGGGCTGCCCCAGGAAGGTATAGGTATAGGCCACCGCGGTCTTGGCGCAGGCTCTAAGCAGGGCGTCGCTGCCCGCGAGCTCCATAACGGCGGCATGGCTCTTCAGGGCCTCATCATAGAGCCCCTTCTGGGAATAGAGGTTGACGAGACGCATTCCGGCAAAGGCCTCATCCCCCCTGTGCCCCGCACGCCGGTGGTAATGGCTGAGCTTGTTCAGGGCCTGGATGGCCCGGTCCGGATGGAAGACCCGGGTACAGGACCACAGGCCCTCCCAGACCCTGAGAAAAATGTCGTCCTGGGCGGGTGTCCCCTGCCGCAAGAGTATCTGTTCGCAGTTCAGATAATGATCGGCCGCTTCAACCCATGAACCGGCACGCTCACAGCGCTGGGCAGCCATCAGCGAGAAACGGCGGGCCCGCTCGAGGTCCGGGCTGCGCATGAAGTGATAGGCAAGCAGTTCACTGAGGCACTCGGCATCAGCGAAGGCCTGTTCTTCCAGCGCACGCCCGATCTTCTCGTGCAGGCCCTCCCGCATACGCCTGACAAGGCTCGCATAGGCCATATCCCGCATCAGTGCATGCCGGAAGGTATACTCCTCACCACCTGCGCCGGCAGTGATGTACCCGTCACATTCCAGCTGCCCCAGAACGTCGTGGACCTTCCCGACCGTCGAAATGTGCTCAAGCAGTAGCCGGGAAAAGGCCGGGCCTATCACCGCCGCCTCCTGCAGGAGCATCTTGCCTTCCCTGCCCGCACGATCGAGCCGGGCCGCGACAAGACCCATAATCGTCGGGGGAATGACAGCGGGCGTAAGGGAGCGACCGAAGTCCCGGGGCGAAATTCCCTGGCTTAGCAGATAGGCAACCAGTTCCTCGAGGTAGAACGGATTGCCTCCGGTAGCCTTGTGGAACCTCTCCACGACCGTCGCCGGCAGGTACGCAGCCCCGAGCATCTCGCACAGGAGGCTTTCGGTCTCGCCGGGGGAGAGCTCCCCCAGCACCACTTCCTTGCCCGCAAGCGTCATCCCGGCAAAGGGTCGATAAGTCACAATGAACAGGCACCGTCGCACGAGTGCGTCATCCCTGAGCAGGTATCCCAGGAGATCCAGAGACGACCTGTCCGCCCACTGGACGTTCTCCAGGCAGATCACCAGGGGGGACAACTCTCCGCAATTACGGATCAGGGCGTAAAGCGCATCGTACACCCCGGTCTTCCACTCATCCGGTCGCGCGCAACCCCCGGCGGCGGTATCCCCCCGGCATAAGGCAGCAAGATAGGGAAAGACATCTCCGCTTACATTGAGATCCTCAAGGCGCCTGAGAATCTCGTCCTGGGGGGCGGCATGCGCTACCCCCAGAATTTCCCTCACGAGACCGGCAATGGGAGCGTAGGGGGTACCCCTGGCAAAATCATAGCAGGTGGCCACGAGCCACGTCAGGTCGGGAGCGCGGGTGCGCACCTCATGCACAAGCCGGCTCTTGCCTGTCCCGGCATCACCGCACAGGCGTACGACACCTCCCTTACCATCGCTGGCATCTTTTACCGCGGCCGTTAGCGTCGCCAGCTCCGCCTGTCTTCCGATGAGGGTCGGGACACGCCCGTGCGCCCGTCGCACCTCGCTTGGGTGTTCCCGCTCCGCGGATATGCGATAGACCCCGACCGGTGCGGCCAGACCCTTGAGGTGCCGCTTGCCGAGGAAATCCAGTTCGAAAAAAGGCTGCACACAGGCCGCCAGGGATTCACCCACGAGAATCTCACCGGCCTCGGCCAGGTCCGAGAGACGTGCGGCGATGTTGATCGGGGTCCCCAGGGCCCCGGACTCGGCCGCGCCGGTTCCCACCAGCACCACCCCCGTATTGATCCCCGTATGCATCTGCAGAGGCCGACCGATGAGGGACAGCAGTTCCTGCCCCAGGCCTTCCACATAGGCATGCAGTTGCCGCGCGGAGCGGATGGCCCGCAGGGCGTCGTCTTCGTGGGTGCGTTGCACCCCGAAGAGCGCCACCACCGCATCCCCGATGAACTTCTCGATCGTCCCGTCCAGACCCGTGATGACCTCGTAGGCCCGCCGGAAGATGCGGTCCATGATATCCTTGAGCCCTTCATCGTCGAGCTGCTGCGCCAGGGCGGTATATCCGGATAGATCGCTGAAGAGCGCCGTCACATAACGGTGTTCCTCCCCCGTCGCGGCCCCGTAAAGCCTCCGTCCGCAACGCCGGCAGAAGTTATCCCCCTCCCCGACGGGCGTGCCGCAGCCAGGGCATGCATGACTTCCCTCCGGCATGGGTGGCCCCCTGCCAGTAAGGATAAGCGGGCCACCCCCTGAGTCAACCCGCCCTTCCCGAGCACGTGATCCCTGGGGCAGACGTGACCGGCTCACACAGATGGGACATCCGCCCGGCACCCTGGTGCGTTGACTTTCCGGGAAGAGCTTGCTACCAGAGAACCATCATCCGACAGCCAGGGCCCGCAAAAGGTGCGGCCGCCTTGCGTTGCGCGCTTCAGGAGAAATGATATGAGCATCGAGAGCGTCCGGGTATTCCTTGAGGATTACGGACTGGCCTCCTCCGTGAGGGAATTCGCTACGACCACGGAGACCGTGGAACTGGCCGCTGCGGCCCTCGGGGTCGCGCCGGCTCTGATTGCCAAGACCCTGGCCCTGAAGGTGGAAGGACGGGGTATCCTGCTCGTGACCAGGGGGGACGCCCGTATCGACAACCGCAAGTTCAAACAGTTTTTCGGCGTCAAGGCCCGCATGATACCTCCTGACGAGGTGGCCGCCCTCAGCGGGCATCCGGTGGGCGGGGTTTGTCCCTTCGGTCTCAAAGAGCCACTCGCGATCTATATCGATGAGAGCCTGCGTCCCTTTGCCCTTGTCTACCCCGCCGCGGGCTCGAAAAACTCGTGCCTTGAGATCTCGCCCGATGAACTCTCCCGGATCACCCGCGCCCACTGGGTGGATGTGTGCCGCTCAGGAGACTGAAGCCGCGCGGCTGTTCCTGAGAGGACCGCCCAACCACGGGATTGTCGGTCTGGACAGGGCCAGACGGTGTGTGAGATCCTGGCCGCATTCGAAGCAGGGGAGGTGTCTCCATGCAGTGGTTATCTGATCCGCAGGTCTGGATGGCGCTCGTCACGCTGACCGCGCTCGAGATCGTCCTGGGCATTGACAACATCATCTTCATCGCCATCATGGCCGGCCGGCTCCCCCGGGAGCTGCAGCGGCGCGGACGTACGGTGGGGCTTGCCCTGGCCATGCTTACCAGGATCGCCCTGCTCTTTTCGCTGAGCCTCATCATGCGGTTGACCGCACCGCTCATCTCCCTATTCGGGGCCGAGATCTCGGGTCGGGACCTGATCCTCATCCTGGGGGGCCTGTTCCTGCTCGGCAAGAGCACCCTAGAGATCCACGCCAATCTCGAGGGCGCGGAGGATCAAGACCGGGCGCGCAAAACCTCCGCCACGGTCTCCTTCGCCGGCACCGTCTTCCAGATCATGGTGCTGGACATCGTGTTCTCGCTCGATTCCGTGATCACGGCCATCGGCCTGGCCAACCTGCTGCCCGTGATGATCGCCGCTATCATGATCGCCGTGGGCGTCATGATGTTCCTGGCCGGACCCATCAGCACCTTTGTCGAGGACCATCCCACCATCAAGATCCTGGCCCTGAGCTTTCTGCTCATGATCGGATTTGCCCTGGTGGGGGAGGGTTTCGACCTGCATATCCCCAAGGCTTATATCTACTTCTCCATGGCGTTTTCCACCTTCGTTGAACTGCTCAACCTGAAGGTCCGCCGTCGCCAGGCACCCCCGGTGAGGCTGCGCCGTCACTACGAGGATGATGTTGCGGGTCTCGAGACAAAGGCCCCCTGATCCTGCGACATAAAATCGCTCCCAGGTGCAGACGCCCAACAACCCTCCCCCCTGAGGGCAGGGGGCGGGTTGAGACGCCCAGGACAGCAACCTGTCTGACAGGGGTTCTGAACCAGGGCAGACGCCATCAGGCCTCTTGTCCTTGAGAAAAGGGCGGTGGAGAGGGGAAAGACGAGGATCTCCCTGAGAGACTCACGGCCTGTCCCGGGAAGCAGCCTTCTCGCGTCAGACGCGGTCTTCGCCAATCTCCTCGCGAGATTCACCCGGAAGAATCAAGCCGTTCACATAGGCCTCGAGGCGGCGGAATTCCCCTTCAAGTCGCTCGATGAGCCTCCCGGCACCTTCCAGCGCTCCTGAGTGGCAGGCCTTTTCCAGTTCGGAGGCCACCCGCGCCAGGGGCACGGCCGTGAGATTGCCCGCCCCCCCCTTGAGCTTATGGGCCTCGCGCTCGATGAAATCGGTATCCCCTTCAGCATAAGCCTGCCGCAGACACTCCAGCAGTTCCCGGGTCTGACTGATGAAAATCGTCAGGACCTCCCGGAAGAGCCCGTTGTCGCCCTCAAATTCACTGATGGCCCGTTCGCGATCGAGCGGGGCTTCCTCTGCTGCGGGGCTCGCATCCGTATCTGGGAACGCATCCCAGCCGCAGAAAGACTCCCCCGGCACCGTTACGGCATCCCGGGCGATGTCGCACTCCACCCAGCGGGCCACCATATCGAGAAGCTCCCGCCGGCTGAACGGTTTGGTAAGATAATCATCCATCCCCGCCTGCAGGCATTGCTCCCGGTAACCCCTGAAGGCATGGGCGGTCATGGCGATGATCGGCAGTCGTCTCCCGGGGGTTTCCTCCACCCTTTCGGACTCACGCTCACGGATGGCCTTTGTTGCCGCATACCCGTCCATTCCGGGCATCTGGATATCCATGAGCACGAGGTCATACCGCGCACTTTCGCAAGCATGTACGGCCTCTCTCCCGTTTTCGGCCAGATCCACCCGGTAGCCTGCAGCCTCAAGATGGGCCTGGGTGATGCGTTGATTGGTGGGATAATCCTCTGCCAGGAGGATACGGAAGGACCCCGCCCCAACAACCCCTGTCGTTCCCGGCGGGATCGGGGCCTGGGCGAGGGGAGGCACCTCGTTTTCCAGGGCCTGCCTCAATGCCCTTTTGAGCTCGTCCAGCCGCACGGGCTTGTCCACGTAGAGGACCCCGGGCAGTGCGCCCTTATCTTCCGAAATCGGGGAGCGCAGGACGATGAGCGCCCGGCCCTTCTGCGCCTCTGTCAGCAACTCGGCTCCCAGGTCATCTTCATCCGCCACGATCATGTCAGGGGTTTCCGGCCCGGCCGTATCCGGAGCAACCACCGTAACGAGGCACCCCAGCGCCTCGAGGTACATCACGAGACGCTGCCGGGCCGAGGGCCTTCCCTCCACGAGCGCCACCCGCAACTCCGGCAGGGCCTCGTCGTCTTCCACCGGTTCGCCGCGTTCCAGGAGGGCCGTGAACCAGAAGGTACTGCCCCTGCCCTCAAAGCTCTCCACCCCGATCTCGCCCCCCATCAGGGTCGCCAGGTCCCGGGAAATGGACAGCCCCAGCCCGGTCCCGCCATACATCCGCGTGGTCGAGCCGTCGGCCTGGGTGAAATTCTCGAAGATGAGCTGCTGCTTGTCGTGGGGGATGCCGATGCCCGTATCTCGCACCGTAAAGCGCACCTTGAGGTGTGCGCCGCGATCCTCGAGGAGTTCGCCATCCACCAGGATCTCGCCTTCAGGGGTGAACTTCAGGGCGTTACCCACAAGGTTGCGCAGAATCTGCTGCAGGCGCACCGGGTCGCCGACCACCTGCGCCGGAACGTCGGGAGCGAGGAAGGTGAGGAGGGTGAGCCCCTTGAGTCGGGCCATGGGCAGGAAACCCTTCCCGAGGTCTTCCATGAGCCTCCTCAGGTTGAAGGGGATCTCCTCGAGCTCGATCCGGCCGGCCTCGATCTTGGAAAGATCGAGGATATCGGTCAGAACGGCCAGCAGCGAGAGCGCCTCCCCCGCGATGGTTTCGACCAAGGTGCGCTGGTGCGCGCTCATATCGGTGGCCAGGACCAGCTCGGTCATGCCGATGATCCCGTTGAGCGGGGTGCGGATCTCGTGACTCATGTTGGTCAGGAATTCGCTCTTGGCCCGGTTGGCCGCCTCGGCCTCATCCCGGGCGAAAGCGAGATCGGTAGTGCGTTCGGCCACGAGGTCCTCGAGGTGCAGCTTATGGCGGGTGAGTTCCCGGTTTACTTCACTGAGTTCGTCCGTATAGGAGCGGTAGGCGTTGCGGAAAACCAGGATGAAGGGCACCGAGAGCAGCAGGAAGAGTACGGAGATATAGATCGACTTGAGGGTGTCCTTAAGGAGCAGTGCGCGCACATGACTGATCTCCAGATCGGCGCAGGCGAGGTAGGTCCTGCCGCCGGGTGAGGTCTGGGGCAGGGCGACCGACCGGAAACGGCCCCACTGATCTGTGTAGTCCGAGAACACGACCACCTTGTCCCGATAAGCACGCACAAAGCCCTCGGGGATATCCTCGTAGGGATAGAAGTACCACGACTGACGCTGCGTGAGTTCCTCAGCGGTTACCGTGGGCGCAGAAAAATAGAAGCGGCCCTCGTGCTCCACGAGGGTATAGAGGTATTCGAACTCGGTCTCGAAGGCAAAACCCGAGATGGCGATGCGATTGATGCGTTCCTCCTCCGGGGTAATGGAGTCTTTATCCAGTGCGCGATCATGGAAATCCGGAGCCAGCATGAACTTGAGACCCTTGGCCGCCAGGATGAGCCGGGAGTCGATCTCTTTCATGAGCTCGCGTTCGGCCGCGCCATGTGACCAGAGCGTGAAGCCCATGATGGCGGCACAATAAAGGGCGATACAAAGGGCGAAGTATATCCTGTGCCTGATGTAGAACCTGGTGTTCACGTCCACGCTCCAAGAGTTGATCTCGCCCGGGGCTGCTCAGACGCTTATTTCCGGACGAGGGAAAATCCTTCCCCGCTCTTAACGGCAGCTTTCCCCCTAAGCTCAAGCCCCTGATCGTGTTTTCCGGTCTGATCTCACCCCATGACGAGCCATGCCCCTCCTTGGACAAAACAATCTTGCGGGCACAGGAGCGACCTTGCGTATGGGCCTCGGGCGGGCCCGCTGCACCCCATGGCGCTGCATTCAACGAGGGTGCGGGCTCATGTCGCTTACTTTTCTAAGTCCCTCCAATCTGCGGACATGCTCGCCCCGTCCTCTACCTGGTACCCTTACCACTCGTTACGCCGGGACCAGAGCTGGGAGAAGAGCATGCCGGCCAGCATAAGCGCGCATCCGATCACTTCGCGCAGCGAGAACGTCTCTTCCAGGAGCAGCCACCCGCCCAGGGCGGCGAAAACCGCCTCCAGGCTGAGGATGATCGCCGCATGCGCCGGATGGGCGCGCCTCTGGGCCACCACCTGCAGCGTGTAGGCCACCCCCACCGAAAACACCCCGCCATAGAAAATCGGCAGCCAGGCAGCCTTCAGTGCCGGCAGGGCGATCACCTCGAGGCCACATGCTGCCACCAGGCTCAGCCCGGCGCAGACGGCGTACTGCAGGAAGGCCAGCCGGAAGGAGTCGATGCGGGGGGAAAGCCACCCGATCACGAGCACGTGGCCGGCCCAGAAGAAGGCCCCAGCCAGCACCAGCAGGTCACCGTAGGCCATAGTCAGGCCCTCGGTCACGCTCAGGAGATAGAGGCCTCCCGCCGCAAGCAGCGCCCCGATCCAGGTGCCGGCATGCGTGCGCTGCCGGCAGGCAAGCCCCAGGATAGGAACGATCACCACATACAGGCCGGTGATGAATCCGGCATTGCCCGCCGTGGTGGAAACCAGTCCCGCCTGTTGCAGGGAGGCGCCGCTAAATAGCATCACCCCGGCGAGCCCCCCCCCCAGCACCGCAGTACGCAACGTTAAGGCCCGTCCTGTCCGGGCGCCTTTATGTCGGGTATTCCCCCTCAGGAATGGCAACAGCACGAGACACCCCAGGGCAAAACGCACGCCGTTGAAGGTGAAAGGCCCCACGTATTCCATACCCACCCGTTGTGCCACAAAGGCCACGCCCCAGATCACAGCGGTGGTCATCAGGAGGGCATCCGATTGTACGGTGTTCCTGTCCATCATCCGGCTCGCTCGTGCAGAGTTTCTCCCCCCTTCACCGTCCAGCGGGGCCCGTCCCTGGTAAAGACGCCCTCTCGGTGTCATGGGCAGCGCAGCGACCATACCCGCGAACAGCCGTCGCGTCAAGACGGGACGAGCCCGTGTGGAGTGGCTGACGACACCGTTATGAGAGGCGGAATCGATCCGCGCCCAGGCAGGCGGGTCAGCTTTCCCCATTGACACCCCCTTTCCGGTCTCATTATATTCGGTGCATACATTGGCCGGAGGGCGCGGTGAGATCCACGCCGCACGCCCCCACTGGCACAGGAAAGGCGGGCCATGGCGCAATTGACCCTTCCCGAGTGGCTGCAACGGATCGAAAACAACCCCAGGTTCCGCGAGAACGTCACCGCGCTCCGGCACCTTCCGGCCTTCAGCGGCAGCTTCGCGCCCTTCCCCGCGTGGGTGCACCCACGCCTGAAGGCCGTGCTGTCCTCCCGCGGCATCGATCGCCTCTATGCGCATCAGGCCGCGGCCATCGCGCACGTGCGCGACGGCAGGAATGTGGTGCTCGTGACGCCCACGGCCAGCGGCAAGACCCTGTGCTACAACCTGCCCGTGCTGCAGAGGATCCTCGAACAGGGCGAGACCCGGGCGCTGTACCTCTTCCCCACCAAGGCCCTGGCCCAGGACCAGATGCACGCGGTCCAGTCCCTGATCGGGGCGCTTAAGGCGGACATCACGACCTTCACCTATGACGGCGACACCCCCGCCGACGCCCGCCAGGCCATCCGCCGCCAGGGGCACGTGGTGGTGACCAACCCGGACATGCTGCACGCCGGCATCCTGCCCCACCACACCAAGTGGCAGAAGCTCTTTTCCAACCTCGGCTTTGTGGTGGTGGACGAGCTGCATACCTATCGCGGGGTCTTCGGCAGCCACCTCACCAATGTCTTCAGGCGTCTGAAACGCATCTGCCGCTTCTACGGGAGCGACCCGGTCTTCATCTGCTGCTCGGCCACCGTGGCCAACCCCCGGGAACACGCCGAGCACCTGATCGAGAAGGAGGTCGTCCTGATCGACAATAATGGCGCCCCGCAGGCGGCCAGGACCTTCATCCTCTACAACCCGCCCATCGTCAACCGCGCCCTCGGCATCCGCCAGGGCGCGCTGACTCCGGCGCGCACCCTGGCCACCGAGCTGATCGCCAACCAGATCCAGACCATCGTCTTCGCCACCAGCCGCCTGAATGTCGAGGTGCTCACCAAGTATCTCAAGGACCGCTTCCGCTCCCGCTCGCCTGTGGACGACCAGTACGTCACCGGCTACCGGGGCGGCTATCTCCCCAACCTGAGGAGGCAGATCGAAAGGGGCCTGCGCCTGCGGGAGGTCATGGGCGTGGTCAGCACCAACGCCCTCGAGCTGGGCATCGACATCGGAGACCTCGAGGCCTGCATCATGGCGGGTTATCCGGGGTCCATCGCCAGCACCTGGCAGCAGGCCGGCCGCGCCGGAAGGCGCTCCGGTCAGAGCGTGGCCCTGCTCATCGCCCGCAGCACGCCCATGGACCAGTTCATCGTGGAGCACCCGGACTTCTTCTTCGGCAGCCCGCCCGAACACTGCCGCATCAGCCCGGACAACCTGCTGATCCTGCTGCACCACATCAAGAGCGCCGCCTTCGAGCTGCCCTTCGAGAAGGGCGAGACCTTCGGGGGCGAGGATCTGGAAGAATTCCTGGCCTACCTCGAGGAGAAGGGTGTGCTGCACCGCGTGGAGGACCGCTGGCACTGGGCGGCCGAAAGCTACCCGGCCGACGAGGTGAGTCTGAGGTGCGTCAACCCCGAGAACGTCGTGGTGGTGGACACCACCACGACCGGCAACCATCGGGTCATCGCCGAGGTGGATTGGGACAGCGCCTTCACCACGGTGCACAAGGATGCCATCTACATGGTGGAATCACGCCAGTACCATGTGGACGAGCTCGACCTGGAGCGTAAGAAGGCCTACGTGCGCCAGGTGGATGTGGATTACTACACCGATGCCATGACCTACACCAGCGTGCGGGTGATCGAGGACTTCGCCACGCGCCGGGGGGAAAATGCCATCGTGGAGCACGGTGAGGTTCAGGTGGTGCGCAAGGTGGTAGGCTACAAGAAGATCAAGTTCTACACCTGCGAGAACGTGGGCTTCGGCGACGTGGACCTGCCCCAGAAGGACCTGCACACCACGAGCTACTGGTTCACCATCCCCTGGGACGCCCTCAACACCCTGGCCTTCAGGCGCGAGGAGATCATCGACGGGCTCAGCGGCCTGGCCTACACCCTGCATCACCTGGCCGCCGTACTGCTGATGGCCGATATCCGCGACCTCGACCGCGCCATCGGCGACAAGAGTGGCGAGTGGTATGTGCGCCGCAGCGACAAAAGTCGCACGATCACGGTCAGCCCCTCCGGGACGGCCGGCGAGGTCATGGTGGAGGCCTACGACCCGACCATCTTCCTCTTCGACGCCTACCCCGGGGGCGTCGGCTTCGCCGAGCTGCTCTTCGAACGCCACCCCCAGCTCCTGGAGGCGGCATCCGACCTCATCCGGGCCTGCCCCTGCGAACACGGCTGCCCCATGTGCGTGGGTCCCACCCTCGAGGTGGGTCCACAGGGCAAGCAGGCCGCCCTGGCCATCGTGCAACTGGTCGGGGGCGGAAGATGACCTGTCGGGTATGCACCCACACCGGTGCCTTTGCGACCTACTCCGCCCGCGAGATGATGCTCGGGCCGCGCACCCCCTCCACCTATGCCGTCTGCCCCCTCTGCGGGTGCCTGCAGCTGACCCAGATCCCGCCTGATATATCGAGGTACTATCCCGAGGACTACGCCGCGTTCGCCCCTCCACGGCCATCCAGTTCCTGGGAAGGGAGCTGTACCGCCGGGACATCCCGCTCACGCAGGCCCTCTCCGGGGGGCGTGCCTTCAGACAGGCGCTCTTCGCCCCGCAGAAGATCAAGGCCTTAAAGCAGAGGGACCAAGAGCTGAACCGCACCAAGCAGGGCGACCAGGCCTGCTCCTATCTCCGGAAGAAACCCCGGGCTCCAAACGGGGACGCTCGCAAACAACTCGGGGGCTCTCAGCGTGCCGGCCGCTTCCCTTAAGAGGGCAAAGGGCAAGGGCATGTTATTACGTCATGAAAGATCAGGTTCCCTTCAAGGAGGAATTCCTGATCTCATGAAATGGCTGGAACGGTGAGACGTTAAGTGGGGTTGGCTGATAACCATGAGATTTGATTAGTCCACCGTTCCGAGCCGCAAACATAATACTATCCAGCGGGAAAGAGCTGATGCGAACTATCTGCCTTTGTCATGAGTCACTTTGGGTTTGGACATAATGAGCCAACAGTACTGTGAACTGCCGTTTGAACATGACAAGGAACCGAGGATTTTCTGGGGCAGCATATGCTGCCAGGGGTAGCAATCAAGGAGATGCCTTCCTTCATTGCAAGACCTTGATCCTGATGGGTGACTGGTGCAGATATAGTTTTGTAACCAGATAAAGATGAAAATCAGGGCGCAGAAAGTTGGCATGGGCAGCGTCCGGCGCTGGTTCGAGGCCGCACCCTGCAAGAAATGACCGTTTTCTGCGATGGAGAGATACAATCTGCTCGACAGGGCCTTTTAATGGGTGACCCCAATTACCCCCGGGCCCGGTTATTTTGGTCCGACCCGAATTTCAATTCCTTGATAAAGAGAAACGCTTTGTCCTTCTGGCCCCTGCAACACAGAGCAATCCTGTTCCAAGAAGAAACATTGTACAGGGCTCCGGCACAGGTGCGGGTGTGGATTCAGAGCGTATCATTAGCGTTGTTATATCGCTGTCTGTACGATGGGTACCATCCTCCACCCAAAGTCGGAACGGGTAATAATAGTAATCATATAAAATATCTGCCGGCCCGTAATAGTCTTGAATGGCATTCACTACCTGCTCGTAGGTCATGACTACTGTCGCGCCTTGAGCAAACGGGATTGCCATGAATTCAAAAGCCCATACATATTTTATTATCTGGTTTCCTTCAAGGGCATCTGAAACATACGACATTGAACCATCCAGCCTTAAGTCCTGGCCAACATCGATGGTATAAGGACCGCCGGAATCGGCGATAGGAATCCCAAAACTGGGCGATGAAGTAAAGGTAATAACAAGCGCAAGCATTGTGCAGGTAAAGAGAAGCCCGTTGCTTATCTTGTGGAGTTTTTTCATGGTGTATATTCCTTTTCAACCACTCAAAATAGTTATATGTTCGGTTCACCTAGTCCATTGACAGGTTCATATTTCATTTTTTTTTAAAAATCAATCAATTAGCAAGAAAACAAGGCCCTCTACTTAAATGACAAGCATGAAGGGAGTAAAGACTTGTTCCCCCTCCCCAGCCTGCATCCCTAATAGGTCGGCAGATTTCCCTTTTTAGAACTGATCTCGGTCCATTTCGGCTTTCCGGTAGCAGGGTCCAAAAGATAGGCCTCAATCGTTATCAGGTAATATCCCCCACCCTTGGCTGTAAAGGCCCAGTCCTTGCGGACCTCTGCATTGGAGTTGCCTTCCAGGAGCACCACCTCCTGGTGGCGCACGGTTGTCCAGTGCTGATAATCCCCTGCCTTCATGACCACCCGCACCTTCATCGGCAAAGGCGATTTGTTCTGTAGCTTGGCGTACAGGTTATGTGGTTCAGTATGGTAGGCATAGCCGGCCATGGGCATTTCTGCGCCGAAGGGCGGCACCGCAACCGTTGCCCGGTCCACCACGTTTTTGTTATCTTGATTTGACGTCAGCCCTTTTGTCGTCTTTGTGCGCTCGATCAGCTCAAAATCAAGGGT
>CAZUDI010000033.1:0-41462 GCA_964618975.1 uncultured Bacteriovoracaceae bacterium
TCATCGACCTCATCAGCCGCCCCGGGTACATCGCCGGGGGCCGCATCCTCTTCGAGGGCCGCGACCTGGCGGGCTTGGGCGAGGAGGAGATGCGCCGCATCCGCGGCAACCGCATCAGCATGATTTTTCAGGACCCCATGATGACCCTCAACCCAGTGTTTACGATAGGCACCCAGATGGTGGAGACGCTCCAGGCCCACCGCGCCATCTCCCGTGCCGCGGCCGAGGAGCTCGCCTTGGAAAGGCTGCGTCAGGTGCAGATCCCCTCACCCGGGCAGCGGCTCCGACAGTATCCTCACGAGTTCTCGGGCGGGATGCGGCAGCGCATCGTGATCGCCATCGCGCTGCTGAACGACCCGGCGCTGATTATCGCCGACGAGCCCACCACGGCCCTGGATGTCACCATCCAGGCCGAGATCCTGGATCTGCTGCTGGAACTGTGCGCCTCGGAGCGGGCCGGGCTGATCCTTATCACCCACGATCTGGCCGTGGTCTCCCAGGTGACCGAGAAGATCGCCGTGATGTATGCGGGACGCATCGTGGAGATGGGGCCCACGGACGATATCGTCAGGGACCCTTTACACCCCTATACGCAGGGCCTTATGGCCGCGCTGCCGGGCAGTGCGCACGAGGGGAGGCGTCTGAATCAGATCCCGGGCATGATGCCGAGCCTCATGCACATCCCGGCCGGCTGTGCCTTTCACCCCCGCTGTCCCCTGCGCCGGGAGGAGTGTGCGCTTTCGGCGCCGCCTTTGAGGGAGCATGCCGGGCTGGGCCGGTTTCTCGCCTGCCACGTGGCGGGCAGGGAGGGCCCATGAGCACGCCGCCCCCCCTGCTCACGGTCGAGCGTCTCACCAAGCACTTCGACATCTCGGGCGGCCTGCTCGAGCAGCTGCGTCTTTCCCGCGGGCGCCTCATACGCCAGCGGACGATTGTGCATGCGCTCAATGCCGTGAGCTTCGAGATCCTGCCCGGGGAGACCTTTTCCGTGGTGGGGGAATCCGGCTGCGGCAAGTCCACCCTGGGCCGCACCGTGCTGGGCCTCTACCCGCCGGATACGGGCACCGTCTCTTTCGCCGGTCACAGGATCGACGGCCTCTCGCCGCGGGAGATGCTCCCCTTCCGCTCGCGCATGCAGATGGTCTTCCAGGACCCCTACGCCTCGCTCAACCCGCGCATGACGGTCGTGCAGACCCTCATGGAACCGGTCCTGTTTCACAACCCCGCCCTCAGCGCGGCCGAGGCCCGGGAGCGGGCCGCGCGCGTCATGGAGCAGGTGGGCGTCGATCCGGGCTGGGCCGCGCGTTTTCCGCACGAGTTCTCGGGCGGGCAGCGCCAGCGCATCAGCATTGCGCGCGCGCTGATGGTGGAGCCCGAGTTCATCGTGGCCGACGAGCCCATCTCGGCCCTGGATGTCTCCATCCAGGCCCAGATCCTCAACCTCTTCATGGACGCCCAGGCCGAACGCGGGCTCACCTACCTGTTCATCACGCACGACCTCTCTGTGGTCAGGCACATCAGTTCGCGCGTGGCGGTCATGTATCTGGGGTGCATCTGCGAGCTGGCGCCCAAGGGGAAAGTCTTCGACGAGGCGCGCCACCCCTACACGCAGGCCCTGCTCAGCGCCATCCCGGTGCTCGGGCAGCCGCGCTCAAGGCACCTGCGTCTCACCGGCGAGGTGCCCACCCCCATCGACCTGCCACAAGGCTGCGTCTTTCACCGCCGCTGTGAGCAGGCGTTCGCGCGCTGCCGCCAGGAGGTGCCGCAGCTCATCGAGAGGGGGGAGGGCCACCTGGTGGCCTGCCACGCCGTGGAGGAAGGCCGCATCTGAGGCCCCAAGGCGCGCTTGTCGTGCGTGGGAGGGGACTGCGACGTTGGGTGCCGGGTGCTCAAGGCGGGGCTGCCTGCAGGTATGGAGCTGCCGTGGATAGTCGTTTTCACGGGAAGGGTAAAAGTTCTTGAAGGGGGTGTGGGGGAAACGTCCTACAAGACGTTTCCCCCACAAAAAGCCGCTTCTTTTCGCTTGGCTCTAGGCTAGAACTTCACGTCCAGCAGGGCATAGGCGTTCTCGATCGTGCGCCGGCAGTTGTAGGGAACCCCGCCGGTGATGAGGCCGCGGGCGCCGCCGTTGGCGTACTTCTGGTGCACCCGGGTGTAGCCCAGGCGGGCCGAGAAGTACTTGTTGAAGGGCTGGATGTAGTAGAAGTCCCACGCGCTGCCGCGCGTGGAGAGCTTGTCCAGGGGATCCTCGCTGGCGGTGGTCAGGCTCAGCCAGTATTTGGAGCCGTGGTTGAACTCCACGCCCAGCTTGGGCTCGTTGAGGATTTCCAGCGGCAGGGTGTAGCGTCCGCCGACATGCCAGGCGCAGCCGCGCTGGTCGGTGTAGCCGTCCTGGTTGAGCAGGCCGATGGGCACGGTGGCGTAGCCGAACGGGGTGGTGCCGCTTTCGGGATAGGCCGGGCCACGGTAGTAGGCCAGCCCCTTGGGGTCGGCGTCCTGGCTGGCATAGCCCGCGAAGAGGTCCAGGCCGGAGCCGAGGAGGTCCTTGGACTCCATGAAGTAGGTCCACCACGACAGCCGCCCGAGCCTTTCGGGCAGGTAGGCGGCGATATAGCCGGCCAGGCTGCTGAGGTCGGCCGGGGCGATGTCGATCGTCACGTGGTTGACGATCACGATGGTGTCCCTCAGCGCCCCGGGCAGGTTGGTCTCCAGCTGGAAGAGCTGGCCCTTGCTGTTGTTGTAACCCGCATCACGGTAGGGGGAGGTATCGTTGTCGGCCAGGAACTCGGAGAGTGCATACTTCAAGTTCAGGCCGGGAAGCTTGAGCAGCCTTTCCAGACCGACGCTGATGGCCACGCCGTCACCCTCCACGTCATAGGTCAGCGACGGATAGGTGGACTTGCGCGGCGAGTCCTCGCGCAGGTCGGTGGGCAGACCGTCGGACAGGGGCATGCGTCCGAAGGTCAGTGCCAGGGGCAGGACTTCGGGCCCGAAGAAGAAGTTGACGTAGGCCCGCTCCACCTTGAGATCGGAATCGCTGGGCCTGCGCGAGGCGTAGAGGTCGAAGAAGCCCGGGGTGTCGCTGTCGCCCCAGTTCTTGAAGGTCACCAGGCGCCCGCGGAAGGTGAGGTCCTCGGTGAGATCGGCCGCCAGGTTCAGGCGCAGGCGTGTCGACGGCAGGGCCCGCACGCGCTCGCGGCCCTCGGTGTAATTGGCGTAGTATCCGTAATAGGGGAAGAGCGCGGAGATGTTGTTGAGCGACACGGAGGTCTGCGCCAGAGGCTCGTAGGTGGGCAGCAGCGGGTTTTTGATCGAGCCCACCGACAGGGAGCTGGTGCCCTTGTCCGTGTAGCGGTACCAGTCGCAGCGGGTGCGCAGCTCGGCGCCGAGGTTGATCTTGTCCACCAGGGTTTTGGTCTCCACCCCGTCGAGGCGCTCCATGAGCTCCTCCACGTCCTGTTTCAGCACCGAGATTTCCTCCAGGGCCAGCGAGAGCTCCTCGGTGGTGACCTTGTCCTCGGCGCTGAGCGCCGCCGGCGGCAGCCCAAAGGCCATGGCCGTCATCGCCAGATATACCAGTATGAAATGCTTCAGATTCAGTCTCATGTTATCCTCTCCTCTCTTATCTCAGGCCGGCGGCTTCAGGCTGCTCGGAGTCGGCGGCGTGCTGCATGAGGTACGCGCTCACGGCGGCGATCTCGGATGCGCTCAGTTTGTCGCTGATGTCCTTCTTGCGGGCGTGCTTGTCGCGCTCGAAGAAGCGCTGCCACTGCACCGAGGCATACTTGGTGGGGGCAAAGGCCGGGGCCTCCCCCCCGCTTCCGTGGCACGATCCGCATTTGTCCATGAAGACCTCGCCCCCGTCGGCGCCGTACAGGGCCGGGGCCCCCAGGAGCATCCCGAGGATCATGAGGCATAGAAGAGATCTCTTCATCGTCTGTCCTCCTTGTCGCTTAGCATCATATTTCATCCTCCTTCTGGTGGTGTCATTGCATGCCCCTGCGGGGAATGCCCGCAGGGTATGTGATCGGAAGATGGGTGGAAAAAAATTAGCTGTGAGAAAAAAAATTGTAAATATATGTGCTGGTATATCAATGTAGGGTTACTTTAAAAGCAGAGCATGTATATTATATATCAAATGTTCACTAATTATCAAAAAGTTATAAGTAAGCAAAAAAATCAGGCCCTGCAGGCCGATGCACCCCCTGGCGCATCGCCTCAACATGGTTCAAGAATCCCGGAGCTTTTGTCGATAGGGACAGGCGAAGCACAAAATTGATCGCGCGTGTCGCTGAGGTGAAGGTATGCTGAAATTGAATGATTTGAGTCTCAAAAAGAAGATCATTGTGGGCTATCTGGTCGTCATTGTGCTGGTGGTGTGTGTCGGGGTGCTGGCCCTGGTACAGATCGTCGCCCTGGGCGGGCGGGTCGGCTATCTCACCCAGGAGGTGGCCTCCCGGGTCAAGCTGGCCTCCTCCATCGAGACCGCCACGTTGTCCATGCGCCTGGCCACCGAAAAGGCGATCTACCGCAACCGCAAGGCCGATGCCGAGGCCGCCGAACAGGCCATTGCGCATTTCCAGGAGGTCCTCGGCTCCGCCGGCCACGACCACCTCGGGGTGGAAGCGGCGGTCCTGAAGCAGATCCAGGATCTTTCCGCGGAGTACATCGAAAAATATCATAACGTGGTCATCCGTATTCAGGCCCAAAATGAGAGCCGTAAGGCCCTGACCACCCTGGGCGATGAGGTACAGGACCAGCTGATCGCCCTGTCGCAGTCCTCGTCCAGCCAGAGGGTCGCGAGTCTGAGCGCCCAGGTCCTCAAGGAATTCATCGCCGCCCGGCTGGAGGTGCAGGGCTATTTCGCCGGCGGCACCCTGCTGCAGGCCAACCAGGCCAAGCAGCGCGTCCAGGCCGTCATTGGCCGCCTTGAGGGGGGCGAGGAGCGTTTCGAGGATCTAAGGTATGCCCTCGAAGACTATCTGGATGCCTTCGAAGGCCTGATCTCGGTGAGCAACAAGATCGACGAGGAGATCCAGAAGGTCCTCCTGCCCTTGGCCCCGCAGATCATTGAACGCTCGCGCGAGGTCTCCAGCGCCGGCTGGAAGGAGATGGACACGGCCCGCACCGAGGTGGACAACAAGGTGCGTTCCACGACCATCGGGATCCTCCTGATCGTCTTGCTGGCCATTGTCACCGGGGTGGGGATCGGCTGGTGGATGGCGCGTATCATCGTTGTGCCCATCCTCGCGGTGGTGGAGAACATCGACCGGGCCACGGGCGAGATGGCCGTGGCCGCCGACCAGATCGCCAGCGTGAGCCAGGCGGTCTCCAGCGGCGCCTCTCAGCAGGCGGCCGCCCTGGAGGAGACCTCGGCCTCCCTGAACGAGATCGCTACGGTCACCAAACAGAACGCGGAGAACGCCAATCAGTCCAGCCTGATCATGGGCGAGGCGCACCAGCTGGTGGAACGAGCCGGGGAATCCATGCAGCAGCTCACCCGGGCCATGGAAGACATCACGCGCGCCAGCGATGAGAACCGGCGCATCATCGAGACCATCGAGGAGATGAAGAAGGTGATCGAGACCATCAACGAGATCGCCTTCCAGACCAATCTCCTGGCGCTGAATGCCGCGGTGGAGGCGGCACGCGCCGGGGATGCCGGGGCCGGGTTCGCGGTGGTGGCCGAGGAGGTGCGGGCCCTGGCCATGCGCTCGGCCGCGGCGGCCAGGAGCACCGGGGAGCTCATCGAGGACACGGTGACCAAGGTGCGTTCGGGATCCGACATGGTCAGCCGCAGCGCGGAGGACTTCAAGAAGCTCGTGGACAAGACCTCTCAGAATTTCACCCTGGTCAGCGAGAGCTCCTCGCGGGTGGGCGAGCGCGTGGACGATATCGTGCGTGCCAGCCATGATCAGGCCGACCGCATCGACCAGGTCAACGCCGCCATGGGGCAGATGGATCAGCTCACGCAGCAGAGCGCCTCCAGTGCCGAGGAGACGGCGGCCACCTCGGCCGAGATGCATATCCAGGCCGAGCATATGAAGCGCATCGTCCAGGAGCTGGTCATGACCGTGGAAGGTCGGCAGGATCACGCTCACGGCTGATCCGGCACCGCCGGCCAGTTTTTGCCTTCATCCCCCCCGCCTCAGGGCACTCCCCGGGGCGGGGGGGAGCTAAGTCCAACCTTGCACCGACCCCTTATCTGTACTAAGGATCACAGGTACAAGGGAGCATGAGAAGGGTCATTCGAGCAGGAATCGTCACCTGCATCATCGTCATCCTCGTTGCCTTGGCCGCTTTGATCGGGTATGCCACGTATCTGCGCGGGCATCCCGCGCGGCTGAAGGCGGCCGTGGGGCATCAGCTGAGCGAGCAGCTGGGCCTGGAGGCCACGCTCGGAGAGGCCCGCCTGGCGTTCCTGCGGGGGAGCCTGGAGCTCGACGATGTGCGCCTCGTACATCCGGCAGGGGGTACCCTGGATCTGAGGCAGGTCCGCGTCCGCTTCGCCCCCTGGTGGTTGCTGCTGGGGAAGGTTCACCTCCGGCGTGTGGTCTTGATCGGCCCCCGGGGCGTGATGCCCCTCGAGGCCCTGTCGCAGGGACACACTCCCCGGCGGCGGCCCCCCCTCGAGGTGCACGAGGGCTCTCTGCGGGTGCTCTACCGCGGACAAACCCTGGCGCTTGAGGGGCTAGAAGGCACCCTCGGCCCGCGCGGGGGGGCGCTGAAGGCAACCTGCCTCGGGGGAAGACTGAGTCTCGAAGTGCATACGGACGGAGAGCGGATACGCGGCACCCTGAAGGGAGAGGGGCTCATGCTCGAGCGTCTGGGGCCCTCCCTGGACGGCAGGGCCGATTTCGACCTCGCCTGGAACCCCGTCTCAGGGCACACCGCCTTCGGCCTGGAACTCTCCACCGAAGGCCTCAAACTCCCGGGCCTGGCCGTATCCTTGGATGCCGCGCTGAACCTGGGCGGCACCCTTGAGCAGGGTCGCCTCACGCTGGATGCCATCGGGTTGCAGCTGCCCTTCACGGCGCTTGAAGGTACGGCCGAGCTTGACCTCGCCTTGGGCAGGCCATTTAAGGACGCCTTGCTGTCGCTGGCGCTTTTCTCAAACGACTTCGACTATGAGACCGCGATAGGGTATGTGTCGCGGGAAGCTCTGCCGCCCCTGGTGGCCCACCTGCTGCACGACCAGATCCGCGGGGGGGCTTCGCGCCTGAGCCACCTGAGGTACACGGGGACCCTGGGGGACCTGCTGCAGAAAGAGCGCCTCATCCCCGCCCTCTCGCTCAGGCTCGCGATTCAGGGCCAGAGCCTGGGGGCCTGCCGCGGGCCGGAGCGGGTGAGCGAGGTCAGGGGCTCTGTGCTGCTCGAGGGCGGCCGGCTCGCCTTCCAGGGGCTCACCGGCCGTCTGGGGGAGGAGACCATCGAGCAGGTCAACGTCGTCTTCGACGACATCGCCCATCCGGGCGTACGCCTGGGGGTGGACGTGAAGCTCGAGTTGAGCCTGCAGGCGTTCGTGGAGGCCTGGCGGGCCGTCATGATCACACCTGGCCTGCACGCGGTGCTCGATCCGGTCTCCCGGGTGCAAGACGGCCTCATCCGCGGCCAGGTCACGGCGGTCTGGGACAGCCGCACGGGGGAGCCCCTCAAGGCTCGCGGCTGGCTGCGGCTTACCGACGCCGCCTTTGAGTGGAACACGCTGCCCTGTGCCAGGCTTGCGGCCGAGGCCCTCAGCGATCAATTTGAGGCCCCCCTTCAGGTGCACGCGCGCGGCCTGATGGCCGGGATGCAGGTGGAGGCGCTGGATGTGAGCATGGAGCAGCCCTTCGGACGGCGGAGCTATACCTTTGCGCTTGAAGGGGGTGAGCTGCCCCAGTGGGGGGGCGCGGGCCTGAGCGGGGATACCCGCATGAGTCTCAAGGGTACGGGAGTGGGTTGGGCGGTTCAGGGTACCCTGGGACTGACCTCGCGGGGCTTCGATTTCAGGGGGACCTCCTATCGCACGGACCGGGGCCTGTTGAGGGGTAAAGGGGAATTCAGGGGCGCGCTCCGGCCCACCCTTGCGCTGCAGGCACAAGGGCAGCTGTCCCATCCCGCCTGCGAGGGGATGACTTTCCGCCTCGCGTATGGCGGGGCCAGGCCGGAGCTCAGCCTCGAGGGCGCCCTGGAGGGGAAGCATCTCGTGGCCCTGACCCCTGAGGGGCCCCAGCCGCTTAAGGGCGGCGTGTCCGGGGACGTGCGGTTCACCTTGGGGCAGCCTGTGGGGATGTTCGGCACCCTGCGACTGGAACGGGCCCGTTTATATCTTAAGGGGCGCCCGGTGGTCCTTGAGGGGGTCGTGCGCCTCGAGGGTGAGACCCTCGCAACAGAGGCGCTCGACGTTTCCTGGTCGACGCTCAGCCTGGGTTTTGCCGGGCGCTTCACCCTGGGAGACCCCCTGGTGTACCGGGGCACGCTCGCCATCGACGGACTCAAGCTGGGCGAGGGCGGGGGGGCTGCCCCGGCCTTCCTACGGGATCTGGAGGCGCAGGGCGGACTCAGCCTGACGCGGCTGGACCTCTATGGCCTGCCGATCGATACGGCCCGGGCCCAGGCCGAGTTGAAGGGGGGCATCCTGCGTCTGAGCGACATGCAGCTCGAGGGGCTCTCGGGCACGATCGCGGGTTCCTCGGTGATCAATCTCACGCAGGGCGCTAGGTTCGATGTGGCCCTGTCGCTGATGAACATGGATATCGAGCGGTTTTTCGGCTTCCTGGCGCAGGAGGGCGACGGCGGGATCGGCCTGGACGGCACCATGTTCCTCACCGGCCGTCTGTGGGGCAGTACGGCCTCCCTCAACGGGGATCTGGTCTTCGCCTCCATGAAGGGTCACCTCCGGCGCTATTCGATCCTGTCCAAGATCTTCTCGGTCCTGAACCTCTACAAGCTGGTCACGGAACGGGAGATCGATCTGATAGAGCGGGGCTATCCCTACAACTACATCTCCTCCACCCTTAAGCTGAGGGACAACACCCTGATGTTCGATGACTTCCGGCTGGACAGCAATTCCGTACAGCTCTCGGCGGTGGGCGAGTATTCCCTCGCGAGCGGGTCCATCGATGCCGTGGTGGGGATCCAGCCCCTGGAAACCGTGGATCGGGCCCTCAACCTCATCCCGCTCGTGGGCTGGGTGCTCACCGGGGACGACGGTCGACTGCTCGTCATCAGCGTCAAGGTCAAGGGCACCGTCGACGACCTCAGCATCGTGCCGGCCCCGCTCGATACCCTCTCCAAGCCCATCGCCGGCGCCGTGTTGCGGGTGCTCCGGCTTCCGCTGGATCTCCTCAAGCGCCCGCGGGACGTGATCGTCCCCGGCAACGGATCCCACAAGAGGAACTGATCCCCGTGCCACCCCAGGCCCGGCGGCTTCGGCGGCTCGCGGGTCCTAAAAGAAGAAGGTCTGCATCTTCTCGATCAGGGGTGGCAGGGTGGCGCGGTCCAGGGCCGAGACCGCGATGCCGTCGTAGCGCTCGGCCATGGTACGGGCGACCTCAAGGCCGCATTTGTCCGCCTTGTTGAAGACCCTCAGACGCCGGGTGGTGAGCCCCAGACCCTTGAGGATCTCGTCCACGGCCTGCATGCGGTAGTCGATGTGCGGGTCGGAAAGGTCGATCACCTCGAGTAGCAGGGAGGCCTCGGAGAGCTCCTCCAGGGTGGCCATGAAGGCGGCCTTGAGGTCCTCGGGCAGGTCACGGATGAAGCCCACGGTGTCGGTGATGACCACGTCGATCTCCTGCGGGAAGCGCAGGCGCTTGCTGGAGGGATCGAGCGTGGCGAAGGGCATGTCCGCCGTGGCCACCGCGCTGTTCGTCAGGGTGTTGAGCAGCGTGGACTTGCCGCTGTTGGTATACCCCACGATGGAGATCACCGGCACCCCGTCCCGGGAACGCTTCTGCCGCGTGATTTCGCGCTTGCGGCTGATGCGCCGGATCTCCTGTTCGAGGCGCGTGATGCGCTCCTTGGCGCGCCGGCGGTCGATCTCGAGCTTGGACTCTCCCGGTCCCCGGGTGCCGATCCCGCCCGCCAGACGGCTCAGGGACGGGTTGCGGCCCACCAGGCGCGGCATGTTGTAGCGCAGCTGGGCGAGTTCCACCTGGATCTTGCCCTCCTTGGTGCGCGCCCGGCGGGCGAAGATGTCCAGGATCAGCTGGGTGCGATCGATCACACGCATGTCCACGACGGACGCGATGGAGCGCGCCTGGGAGGGACTCAACTCGTGATCGAAGACGAGGAGGTTGGCATCCAGCGCCAGGGCCTGGATATAGATCTGAGAGACCTTGCCCTTGCCCACGACGAACTTGGGATCGGGGGAGGGCCGCCGTTGGATGACGGTTTCCAGCACGACGATGCCGGCGGAGCGCGCGAGCTCCTTGAGTTCGTCCAGGGCGATGAGCGTGGTGTCGTCCTGGGCCGGTGTGACCACCACGAGGATGGCCCGGTCTTCAGTCAAATCGGGGGCCTTATGCGCTAGATGTTTGCTGAGGGTGTCCTCGAGTTCGCGGATGAAGGCATCGAAGGGCAGGATCAACGCGTGGATGCTTACTGGCTCCAGCACCTGCCACAGGTCCCGGGAAGCCCCCTGCGGGAGGAGGTGTGCCCCGTGGGCGAGACGGGGATGACCCAGCTCATCCACGGTGAGGGCGTAGATCATATCCAGCCGCAGCTCGGCCAGGTCGGTGAGGTCCTCGAAGGAAAGCCCCTCCTGGCGCAGGTGGGTATGGACGAGCCTGAGCCCCTGCAGCCGGCCCGGATGGCCCCGCCGGCGGTCGAGGGGCGGGATGGTGATGCCGGCGGCGCTGCCCGCCATGACGTATTCGACGAGCCCGGCGCGATTGATGAGCACGCCGATCTCACGGCCCATCTCGTGTGAGATCCGCGCTAGTTCGTTGCCCAGTTCGGGGGTCATGACCATGTCGGCCGGCACCCGTCGACGGTAGAGCCGCTCCATGGCCTTGAGATGGGAGGCCTTACATCCTTTGGTGTTGCCGTAGATCTTCTGGATCGCGGCCTCCTCGAAAGGGGTGCTGCGGTTGTTGCTGGTGCCTTTGCACGGGTAGGCTGCGGGGACTCAGCATATCAGGCCTTTTCGATGAGCGAGGGATGGACGACCATTTTGGCCCGGTTATTGACCATGTCGACCAGGATCCTGACGCGGCCGGCGTCGGAATCCCACGATTCGATCACGCCATAGATATCCCTCAGGGGGCCGGATTTCACCCGCACGGCATCACCGGCCTTGAAGTCCACCGGTTTCTTGATGATGCCGGTGGAATCGTCTTCCATCTCCTTGAGTCCCTGGATGAAGCCATCGTCGATGGGGACGGGATCGTAGTTGTTGAGCAGCAACTGCCTTACCCCCCGGCACCAGCGAACCTGATAGAAGGACTGCTCCTCGGGGACGATGTTCACGAAGAGGTAGTTGGGGAAAAGCGGGTACTTCTTCAGGGTCTTCTTGCGGGCGTGGAAGACATAGCGCTGCATGAAGGGTTGGTACACGGGAATGTCCGCCTGACGCATCATCAGACAGGCGATCTCGTCCTCCTTGGGGTTGGTCTGCACCACGAACCATCGCTTCATATCGGCCCTCTGTATAGCCCAAAGACACAGGGGAGTCAATGCATGCCGGCGGCCTCACTCGTGTCTTCTCGTGAAGGTGGACACCCGCACGATGACAAGACCCTCCCGCTGCAGGCGGGGCAGCTCCTCCTGGAGCACGGCGATGGTGACGGGGTGGGGGTGACAGATGCCGATGGCCTCGGGATAGCGCCTGGCGACCGCGACGAGCTTCATGAGCTGGCCCTTGATGTAGTCGGCCGACTGGGTGTTGTCGAGGAATACGTCCCGGGCGTTGAACCGGATGCCGACTTGCGTAGCGACCTCCCCGCAGACCGAACGGTTGGTGGTGAGGCTGTCGATGAAGAACAGGTCCTTGCCTTTGAGTTCCCGCTGGACAAGCGTCATGATGGTGCGGTCGGCGGTCACCTTGGAGCCCATGTGATTGTTGACGCCCTGGATGTAGGGCACCGACCGCAGGTCCTCGTGCAGGATGGCGCGTACCTCGGCCGGGCTCATGCCGAGATAGATGGTACCGGGGCCGGGATTCTTGCCGTTGCCTTCCATGGGCAGGTGCAGCATGACCTCTTTACCCTTGGCGTGCAGGTAGCGGGCGGTCTCCTTGGTGTAGGGGCGCAGGGGCATGATCGAGAAGGTGAGGTCGGCATCCAGGGCGGCGAGCTTCTTGGCGATATTAAGGTCGAGCCCCATGTCATCCACGATGATCGCCATACGCGCTTGAGGCGGGCTGGGATAGGTGAAGAAAACCACCCATGGGTGCCCGTTGAGGGTGACCTGCACCCGGGAGGCATCCTCGACCTTCAGACGGCCGTATTGCTTGAGGGGGGCGAAGGCGTCCGCAATCCGTTCCGGGGACATCTTCTGCGCGGCCTCCACCGTGAGGGTGCGCCCCTGGGTGCGTACCTGGTCCGGGTGCACCCCGAGATCGAACAGACAACCCCTGATCACCAGGTCTTCGGCGAGGAGTTCTTGCCGAGGGGCCGCAGGTGTCGGGGGATTCTCGCCGCTGGGCAGTCGCCGCTCGAGATAGATCAGCACCAGGAGCAACGCGGCCAGGATGAGGCTGATGGCAAGGATTGCCCCCCGGTGGGTCCCTTTCTTCTTCTTCATGCGGCCTTGTTATCGAATGCCTTGAAGACCTCCCATGTCTTGAGAAGATCCAGACCGTATTTCAGTTGGTAGTCGTTTTCGAGCAGTTTGTTGACGCCGGGTTCCGCCGGGGCCGCTTGCGTGTCCGGCCCTTCTTCCGGCGCGGTGCCGTTTTCGGGGGTGAGATGCTGCTTGAGATCCTTTTCACGGATGAAGGTCTGCCCCTCCGT
Source organism: uncultured Bacteriovoracaceae bacterium (assembly GCA_964618975.1). Lineage (GTDB taxonomy): Bacteria > Desulfobacterota > Desulfomonilia > UBA1062 > UBA1062 > CAZUDI01. The sequence continues at coordinate 12,939 of CAZUDI010000033.1, forward strand.
CTCCTCTTCCGCGACGGGGATCTGCTGCTCTACACGGATGTCCGGGTCGATGCCGGTGGCCTGGATCGAGCGCCCCGAGGGGGTGTAGTAGCGCGCCACGGTGAGCTTCAGCGCCGAGCCGTCGGCAAGGGGACGCACCGTCTGGACCGAGGCCTTGCCGAAGCTCTTGACCCCCACCACCAGGGCGCGCTTGTTATCCTGCAGGGCCCCGGCCACGATCTCGGCGGCCGAAGCGGTTCCCCCGTTGATGAGCACCACCATGGGAAAGCCGTCATAGGTTCCCTCCCTCTGAGCCCGGTATTCGGTGCGATCCTCGGGGTTGCGCCCGTCGGTGTAGACGATCAGACCTTCGCTCAGGAACAGGTCGCTGACCGAGATGGCCTGACCCAGCAGGCCGCCCGGATCGTAGCGCAGGTCCAGGATCAGACCCTTGAGTTCCCCCATCTCGTCCAGCGTCGTACGCAGTGAGTCCGTGGTATCCATCTGGAAGTTGCGCACCTTGAGATAGCCGTATCCATCCGAGAGCATCTCCATCTTGACGCTTTCCACGTGGATGATGGCACGTGTAATAGTGATTTCGAGGGGTTTCTTCTCGCTGTTGCGCAGAATGGTGATGGTGACATCCGTTCCCTTGGGGCCGCGCAGCAGCTTCACCGCTTCCTCGAGGGTCATGTCGGCGGTGGATTCGTCGTCGATGCGGATGATCTTGTCTCCCGGCTGCACGCCGGCCTCGAAGGCCGGGGTACCCTCGATGGGTGAGATCACGGTGAGGATATTCTCGCGCAGGCCGATCTCGATGCCGAGACCGCCGAATGAACCGGTGGTGCTGATTTCCACCTCCTTGTAACCTTCCTTGGTGAGATAGGAGGAGTGAGGGTCAAGCACGGAGGTCATCCCGCGGATGGCCCCCTCGATGAGCTTTTCGGGGGGGACCTCCTCCACGTAGTACTTTTCGATGAGCTCCAGACAATCCGAGAATTTTTCCAGGTGCGGGTACATGGTGGATGTGTCGGCATTGAGCTTGAAAGCGAGATTCAGGATAATGAAACCGAAGAGCGCCACCCCGGCGGCACCCATGACCCAGAAGGTTTTACGCTGCTGCTTCATATTTACTCCCATAGGGTATTGTACCCCTCCTTACAGTATCGTCCTATAGCATACATATTTTAAGAGTTCTATCGATTCTTCAGCCAGCGCAGGGGGTCCTCGGGGCGGTCGTGGAGCCGTATCTCGAAGTGCAGGGTGGGGCGCAACACATTGCCGCTCTGTCCCATGAGGCCCACGACCTCCTGACCCTCCACGACCTGCCCGGTCTGTTTGAGGACCTTTTCGAGGTGGCCGTAGAGGGAGTAGACCCCGCCGCCGTGATCCACAATGATCGTATACCCGTAGGCCCCGACCCAGTCGGTGAATACGACCTTGCCGGGATACACGCTTGTGATCGGGGTACCCTCAAGGCCCTGAATGTCGATCCCCCGGGAGACCTGGGCCGCCCCTTCCTCCCGGTAGGTCCCGAAGGCACGCACCAGCGGTCCCGGTGCCGGCCAGGGCAGCGTGCCTCGGTGCCGGAAGATCTCGGCCGCGTCCCGGCGGGTCGCCTGATCGCCGAGACGCTCCAGCAGGCGATCCATGCGGGACTGCACTTCAAGGGCCTCGGCGCTGACGGATGCCAGGAGGGTGCCCTTTTTGTCAAGTTCGGACTTAAGGGTGCGCATGATAACCTGGAAGTCCTCCAGGTCCTTTTCCAGGGCCCGTCGATGGCGATCCATCTCCTGTTGCGATACCGCCAGCTCCTCTTTTACCCCGCCATATTCCTCGATGATGTCCCGGTCACGGGCAAAGATGGATTCCAGGTATCCGGAGAACTCGGCATGGGAGCTCCACACACTGATTTCGTCGAAGAGCACGCCCTTGTACAGACCCACCCATTTGCGTTTCAGCACCTCGCGCAGCCTTGCCTGGTGGGCCTCGTTGCGTTTAATCCAGGTGCTGAGATATTCCATACGCTGCGTGCGGACGGTGATGGCGGATTCCATGTCCTGGAGCCGGTCCCGGATGGTGAGGACGCGGGCGTCGATCTTTTCCACATCGCGCTCCACGGTGGAGTAGGCGCCCGATACGGGCGCCTGTCCCGGCGGGACCGGTTGGGCCGCCACTGCGAGCGGCAAGGCCACCGCCAGCAGACCCAGGAGGATTTCACGCATGCCGGCTGACCCTCACGGCCAGAAACGCGCTCAGGACGCTCAAACAGACGGCGAAGCCGATGACCTGCAGGCCAAAGGCGAAATCCGGCACGAACAGGACGCTCAGAAGCGTGGGGATGCGTTCGGTCAGGTGACCGATCAGGGCCTTGAGGACCACGAGGGAGAGGATGGAGGCGACCAGACCGTGGAGGCCGGCCGTAACTATGTGGGGCGTATAGAGGGAGACGCGGTCGGCCCCCAGCAGGCGCAGTACCTCCACCTGTTCGCGGCACGCGAACACCTCGATGCGGATGGAGAGGAAGATGACCAGGCCCAGACAGAGGATCGCGAGACTGGCGGTGATAAGGGCGCACCAGCGTATCAGGCGGTAGGACTCCAGCAGGCGCTGCCAGAGGCCGCTGCTGATCCTGACATCCTCGATCTGTGGCAGGTCCCGGATGGAGGCGGCCACGCGCCGGGCCTCGTCGTGGTGTGGCTCTTCGAGCCGCAGCTCGAAGGCGTCCGGCAGGAGGTCGGCATCCAGACCCTCGATGAGGGGGTTGTCCGTCCCGAGCCACTGCTGCAGGCGCGCCAGGCCTGTGCTGCGCGGAATGAACTTCACGCTGTCCACCTCCGGGTGCGCCGCGATCTTCTGCTTGAGGGCCTGGATCGTGGCCATGGTCTGGCGGCCCTCGATGTAGGCCACCATGGTGCTGGCGGCCTGGGGCATGCGGGATGCCTGGCGGGCCAGATGCAGGGTGTAGAGGGTGAGCGAGAACTGGCTCAGGGCGAAGAAGCAGGCGAGCATCGTCAGCAGCACCCCTCCGGGCCTGAGCCGTAAATCGCGGGCGACCTGCCTGAGGATGAAGCGTCCGCTAGGCATGGGGGGGGCCCTCGGTGATGTGCCCGTGCTGCAGGCGCAGCACCCGCCCGTATTCCAGGAGGGCCTCTGCGGCATGACAAACGATCACCACCGTCGTGCCGCGCTGGTGCAGACGGAAGAGCAGGTTCATGATATAGCGCCCCGTCTGCTCGTCCAGGTTGGCCACGGGCTCGTCGGCCAGGATGATATCCGGATCGTGGATGATGGCCCGCCCGAGTGCCAGGCGCTGTTTTTCGCCGCCGGAGAGGGTGCGTGCGCGGGCATAAATGCGGTGCTGCAGACCCACCCACCTGAGCACCCGCCATACCCGGGAGCGGACATAGGAGGCGGGCTTGCCTAGCAGTTCGAGCACCACGCCCAGGTTGTCGAAGACCGTCCAGTCCTCGATCAGGCGCAAATCCTGGAACACGAAGCCCATGTGGCGCCTCAGGGCCTGAACGCTGGCGGCCTCGAGGGCGGTGAGTTCGCGCTGCTGGAGGAAGATGCGCCCCTCAGAGGGCCGCTCCAGGCCGTAGATCAGTTTGAGCAGGGTTGATTTGCCGGCCCCGGTGGGGCCGGTTATGAAGCAGCACTCGCCCTGGAGGATGTGCAGCGATATCCCCTTGAGGGCGGGGACCGTTTCCTGGTAGACCTTGGAGACGTTTTCAAGAACGATCATAGTGCCGCGGGATCAGGGTCGTGGAAGGACCGTGTACCTGACGACCGTCCCTTTTGACCTCCTCGTTATTCCTCCCTTTCATCGCACTGGCTCGCAATCCCCGCTTCTTGCGGCTAAAAAGGGGGGCCCAGGGCCTGCCCCGGGGTGACTGTCCATGATTGTTGCATAAAATGCCCCCCCTGTATAGCCTGGATCCGCTGTCCTTAAGGCCCTGCGCCGACATAGGGGGCCCAGGGCGTCGGGGATGGTGGTACGGTTTTCGCATATAGCGTCGCATGGCCAAAGAGAACGAGAACGGTGCCGAACGCACCGAAGAACCTACCAGTAAACGGCGGCAGGAGGCCCGTGAGAAGGGGCAGGTCTGCAAGAGCCAGGAGATTTCCACGGCCTTTCTCTTCGCCGGGACTGTGCTGGCCTTCACCTTTTATATCCCGTCCATGAGCGCCAAGCTGGCCCAGGCCGTGAGCCACTACCTGGGCAGCGCCTCGGACTGGGACGGGAGCGCGGATATGGCCGTCACGCTGCTCACGGGGGCGGCCCAGCGATCGGGCTCCCTGCTGCTGCCGATCTTTGCGGTTTTTCTGGTGATCGGGTTGGTGTCAAATTTCGTGCAGATCGGTTTCCTGGTGAGCGCCGAGGCGATCAAGCCCAAGTTTTCCAAGCTGAACCCTATCACGGGCATAAAGAATAAGTTCTTTTCAATCAAGAGCTTGGAGCAGCTCGTCAAGAGTCTCGTCATTGTCTGCGTAGTCGGCCTGGTGGCCTACCGGGCCATCCGGCGCGAGGTGCCCTTCTTCCCGCCCCTGCTGGATTCCGATCCGAGCGTCATTGTATTGACATTATACCGCTCCTGCATGCACCTTCTCTGGGATGCCCTGTGGCTCTTCATCCTCATCGCCGTCGCGGATTATTCCTTCCAGAAGTGGCAGCACACCCAGGATCTGATGATGTCCAAACAGGAAGTCAAGGACGAGATGAAACAGACCGAGGGCAACCCGCAGATCAAGAGCCGTATCCGCTCGATCCAGATACAGATGGCCCGCCGGCGGATGATGAAGGAGGTCCCCAAGGCGGACGTGGTCATCACCAACCCGACCCACCTGGCCGTGGCCCTCAAGTATGATCGCGGCCAGATGGTGGCCCCGGTGGTAGTGGCCAAGGGCGCCGGAGTCGTGGCGGAGAAGATCAAGGACGTGGCGCGCTCGTCGCAGATCCCCATCGTAGAGAACAAACCGCTGGCCCGGGCGCTGTTCAGATCCGTGGAGCTCGGCGAGGCCGTCCCGGAAGACCTCTACAAGGCCGTGGCCGAGATCCTGGCCTATGTCTACCGCCTGCGGGCAGGAGGAATAAATGGCTGATCAGGCGCTGCTCCCCTTCGGTGTGCCCAAGCATCTCACCAGTGACGTGCTCATGTCCCTGGGCGTCCTCGTGGTGCTCACGGTGGTGCTCGTCCCCCTGCCGACCTTTATGCTTGATATCCTGCTCACCTTCAGCATCACCATCGCCATGATGGTGCTCATGGTGAGCATGTACACCTCCAACCCGCTGAACTTCTCGGTCTTCCCCTCGCTGCTGCTGGTCATCACCCTCTTTAGGCTCTCCCTCAATATCGCCTCCACGCGGCTGATCCTGCTGCACGGATCCGAGGGAGAACTGGCCGCCGGACACGTGATCAACACCTTCGGCCAGTTCGTGGTGGGCGGAAGCTATGTCGTGGGCATGGTGATCTTCATCATCTTCGTGATCATCAACTTCGTGGTCATCACCAAGGGCGCCACCCGCATCGGCGAGGTCACGGCGCGTTTCACCCTCGACGCCATGCCGGGCAAGCAGATGGCCATCGACGCGGACCTCAACGCGGGCATGATCACCGAGGAGGAGGCCCGCCAGAGGCGGCAGCAGATCGCGGACGAGGCCCAGTTCTACGGCGCCATGGACGGGGCCACCAAGTTCGTGCGCGGGGATGCCATCGCCGGGATCGTGATCACCCTGATCAACATCATCGGCGGCATCATCATCGGCGTACTGCAACTGGACATGCCCTTTTCCGAGGCGCTGACCAACTATACCATCCTGACCATCGGCGATGGGCTCGTCTCCCAGATCCCGGCGCTGGTCATCTCGTCGGCGGCCGGCATCATCGTGACCCAGTCGGCGGCCGAGACCTCCCTCGGGCGGCAGCTGAGCCAGCAGATATCCCTGCAGCCCATGGCGCTCTTAAGCTCCGCGGGGATCATCTTCTTTTTCGGCCTGGTACCGGGGATGCCGCATGTGCCCTTCATCGGCATCGCCCTGCTGCTGGGTGCCTATGGATGGTTCACCCTTCGGTCCGTCCCCGAGGAGGAGGCCTCCTTGGCGCCACCGGAAGAGGAGGCCTCGCCGGAGGCGCTCCTGCCCCTGGACATCCTCGAATTCGAAGTGGGCTACGGCCTGATCCCGCTGGTGGATTCCACTCAGGGCGGGGAGTTGCTCAATCGCATCAAGGGCATGCGCCGGCAGCTGGCCGGTGAACTGGGGGTCATCGTGCCCCCCATTCATGTACGCGACAACCTGGAACTCAAGCCCAACGAATACAAGGTGGTGCTCAAAGGGGCCGAGGTCGCCAAGGGTGAGGCCATGGCGGACCGGCTCATGCTCCTGAATCCGGCCGAGGAACAGGCCAACATCCCCGGCATCCCCGTCAAGGAACCGGCCTTCGGGCTCCCGGCGTTGTGGATCAAGAAGGCCGACAGCGAGCGGGCCCAGCTCTCGGGGCTTACGGTGGTGGATCCCGCTACCGTGGTGGCCACCCACCTCTCGGAGGTGATCAAGTCCCATGCCCATGACCTGCTCGGACGGCAGGAGCTGCAGGCCATCCTGGACATGGTCTCGCGCTCCCACCCCAAGGTGGTCGAGGAGCTCATGCCGGGCACGCTGCCCTCGGGGGTGGTCCTGAGGGTGCTGAAGAACCTTCTGAGAGAGAGGGTTTCCATCAAGAACATGCTCACCATCCTGGAGACCCTGGCCGACTTCGGTTCCATGACCAAGGATCCCGATATTTTGACGGAGTATGTCAGACAATCGCTGATGCGGCAGATCTGCGCCCCCTATGTTCAGGACAATGCCCTGTCCGTGCTGGCCCTGGATCCGAATTTGGAGGGGGTCATCGCCAAGGCCCTGCAGCATACCGAGCATGGTTCGTATCTTGCATTGGATCCCGACAAGACGCAGCGCATACTGATAGCGCTCAACAAGGAGGTCAACAAGGTGGGCAAGACAGGCAAGGTACCGGTCATCCTCTCCTCACCGGTGAGCAGGGCGCAGGTCAAGCGCCTGTCCGAGCGCTATTTGCCCGACCTGGTGGTGCTCTCCCACAATGAGGTTCCCCCGGAAGTCTCGATCAAAAATCTCGGAATGGTGAGAATCGATGCAAATTAAGACCTACAAGTCCGTTTCCATGAAGGATGTGCTCTCCCGGATCAAGACCGAACTCGGCAACGATGCGGTGATCATCTCCACGCGGGAGATCAAGAACGACACCTACGGCATGCTGGCGCGCCCCATGGTGGAGGTTACGGCGGCTGTGGATTACGACGACGAGCTGTTCTCGCGTCACGTCCAGCATCCGCGCCCGCGGGCAGGGGCGGAAACGGCGCCCCGGAAGGCGGCCGTCACGGATTTCGGTGAGATCACCAGCGAGATGGCCGAGATGAAGCGTATGATGAACACCCTGCTGGCGCTTTCGGGTGCCAGCAGGCCGCGCCCGAATCCCCTGCGGGACACCCTGATTGCCCGGGGCATCCGGGAGTCCCTGGTGGACATGATCACGGACCGGCTGGGCGACAAGGCGCAACTAGACGAGATCAGGGGTCTTCTTGGCAAGATCCTGCGCGCATCCGGCGCGACTGACGGGAAGATCCATGTCTTCCTGGGCACTACCGGGGTGGGCAAGACCACCACCGTGGCCAAGCTGGCGGCCAGACTGGCGTTGAATGAGCACCGGCAGGTGGGCATCGTGACACTCGACACCTACCGCATCGGCGCCGTGGAACAGAGTCGCATCTACGCCCGCATCCTCAACATCCCGCTGTATTCGGCGAGTACGGTAGAAGAGTTCCGTCAGGCCATAACCCACCTCAAGGACAAGGATACGATCCTGGTGGATACAGTGGGCCGTTCCGCCTTCTGCGAGGATTTCATTGACGGGATGCGCCCCTATTTCGACAGGGTCCCCGTGTGCAAATACCTGCTTCTGCCCGTGGCCACCCGGGAGAGGGAGATGGAGAAGATCACCAAGAGCTTTTTAGGGCTCGGGATCGATCGTATGATCTTCACCAAGGCGGATGAGGCGCTCGTTCACGGTTCGATCATCACGCACAACCTGGTGTTTCGCATCCCGGTTTCCCACATCACGGTAGGGCAGCGGGTGCCTGAAGACATCGAGGAGGCGAGCCCCAGCCGGATCCTGGATCTTTGTCTCGGAGACATGACATGAATGATCAAGCGCATACGTTGAGAAGGATCGTCAAGTACGGCAAGACCGTTCCGCAGGTGCTGTCGGTGACCTCGGGCAAGGGCGGGGTGGGCAAGAGCACCATCGTGGTGAATCTGGCCGCGATCTTGGCGGCCAGAGGCAAGAAGGTGCTGGTGCTGGATGCCGATCTGGGCCTGGCCAATATCGACGTGATGCTCGGGCTGACGCCGCGTTTCAATATCCGGCATGTCCTGGAAGGACAATGCACGATCGATGAGATCCTGCTGGAGGGTCCCGGGGGGAGTAAGATCATCCCGGCCAGCTCCGGTCTGCCGGAACTGGTGGATCTCTCCTGCGAGCAGCAGATCACGCTCATGAATGCACTGGACTATTTTGAAGAGGATATGGATTACATGCTGGTGGATACCGGGGCCGGGATATCGCGCAATGTTATGTATTTCAATGCGGCCTCCCAGCGCAAGCTGGTTGTGGTAACCCCGGAGCCCACCTCCATCACGGATGCCTATGCCCTGATCAAGGTATTGAGGAAGGATTACGGCGTGAAGCGTTTTTCGCTGATCGTCAACAATGTGCTGTCGCAACGGGAGGGGAATGAAGTGGCGAATAAATTAAACATGGTATGTGGCAGGTTTCTGGAGGATGTTGCCCTTGACATGCTCGGATGTATACCGCATGATTTACGTATCCCCGAGTGTATCAAGGGGCAGAAGGCGTATGTCGGGGTTCACCCGCAGGGGGAGGCATCAAGGCACTTGAAGGATATAGCCGAGCGCATCGAACACACAACGGCCCATCAGGACGGCGGCAATCTGCAGTTCTTTTTGCGAAGGATTCTCCTCAGTGATGTGAAGGGATCTGATCATGCAGGATATAGCGTTTCCCGATCTTACTGAAGAGCAGAAGCTCAACCCCAAGGTGCGGGCCACGGTGATCAACGAGTTTGCCCCGTTGATCAAGTATATTGCCAGCCGGATCGCCATGCGGCTGCCGCCCCATATTGACATCCACGATCTGATCAACTCGGGGGTCATCGGGTTGATGGATGCCATCGAGAAGTTCGACGCCTCCAAGCAGATCAAGTTCAAGACCTATGCGGAGTTCCGCATCCGGGGGGCCATCCTGGACGAGCTGCGTTCCATGGACTGGGTTCCCCGCTCGGTGCGGCAGAAGGCCCGCAAGGTCGAGGACGCCTATGCCCGGCTGGAGTGCAACCTGGGCCGTCCGGCCAGTGACGAGGAGGTGGCCCGAGAGCTGGATATCGATATGGACAGCTTTTACAAGCTGCTCTCCGACACGGCCTCCGTGTCGCTCCTGAGCCTCGATGACCTGGGGGATGACGATGCCGATCCCTCCAGGCGCAATCTTCTCGAGTACATCATGCAGGACGAGAAGGACTGGCCGTCCCACAAGATCGGGATTACCGAGGTCAGGGACATGGTGGCCCAGGCGATCGCCTCCCTGCCGGAGAAGGAGCGTCTGGTGATCTCCCTGTACTATTATGATGAGCTGACCATGAAGGAGATCGGCCAGGTCCTGAAGTTCACGGAGTCCCGGGTTTCCCAGATCCATACCAAGGCGATCTTGAGGCTGCGCTCCAAGATGCAGAAGATTTTTAAGGAAATGAAGAGCTAAAGATTTTCGCCGCTTCAATCGATGAGATGATAAAATGGCCTGGGAGGGAGTATGGCGATTGACAAGAACATGAAGATCCTGATTGTGGATGACTTCTCCACCATGAGAAGAATCGTCAAGAATATACTGCGTCAGCTGGGGTTCAGCAACATCATCGAGGCCGATGACGGATCGACCGGGCTGGATGCCCTGCAGAAGGAGAAGGTCGGCATGATCGTGTCCGACTGGAATATGCCCAAGATGACCGGGCTGGAGCTCCTCAAGGCGGTGCGGGCCGACGATGCCCTCAAGGATATCCCCTTCCTCATGGTGACGGCCGAGGCCCAGCAGGAGAATATCATCGAGGCCGTCAAGGCCGGCGTGAGCAACTATATCGTCAAACCCTTCACGGCCGAGACCCTGGGTCAGAAAATCGAACAGATCTTTCATAAATAGGGGCCGAGGTGGCGAATTCGGGAAGCAAGGCGGAACTCGACAAGGATGGCATCAGCCTCGCTGATCCCGATAAGGTCGATCTGGACAAGGACGGTATCCCCTTAAGAGACATCCGCCCCGGCGAGGCCCCCCAGGCGCTTGCGTCCCCCGAGGAGGGGGAGCCGGCGGAGGGAAGGACGCAAGGGGGCAGAGCCTTCTTCAGCAAGCGCCTGCTCCTGGCCGCGGCGGCCCTGGGCCTGCTCGCCGCCTCAGGTGTCGGAATAGGGCTCTGGATGAGGACGCCGCCGGAGACACCCCTCAGCGCGTCGGTGCCGCTTCCCGCTCCCCCCCCGCTCAAGGCGGAGGGTGAACTCATCCTCGACCCCTTCTGTGTGCTCTTTGATCCGGTTGAGGGGCAGCAGGCCGGGGTGCTCATCTGCCAGCTCAGCCTGCAGATGAACCCCCAGGCTCTGCCGAATGTCGAGGCCAACCTGCATGAGGTGCGCCGGCGCATCTTGGAGAAGCTCACGATCAATGCGCCCGTGTATGTGAAACACGAGATCACCGACATGATCGTGAGCGATCTCGAGTCGCTGGAGGTCAGAGATGTGGCCTTTCTCCAGTACGAAATGCGTTGAGGCTTGAGAGAGACTGAGAGAGGGTCCTGTGATGGATTTGACCGCCATTGATCGCATGCTATTCTCGGAAGACCCGGCCGAGCGGCGCGAGGCCGCCACGCGGGTGGCGGACCTCGAGGCGCCTCAGGCCTTTGACCGGCTGGAGCGCCTCCTCAGGGATCCCAATAGCGCCGTCAAGGACGCCGCCCTCAACACGATCCTCATGCTGGGATCGCGCGAGGCGGTGCAACGCATGGCGTCCCTGCTGGAGGAAGAAGACCCCGGGGTACGCAACGCGGCCATCGATATCCTGCGCCGTATCGGGGATGAGGGGCTCGATATCCTCAACGCCCTGACCCTCGCACCCAGTGACAACGTGCGGCTCTTCGTGGTGGATATCCTCGGCAGCATCGGCAACCGGGACAGTGTCGCGTGTCTGATCGAGAGCCTGCATGATGCGAATCCCAACGTGCGCAATGCCGCCGTGGTCTCCTTGGGCCTGATCGGCGACGAGCGGGCCTTCGAACATCTGACGCGGATGATCAATGACGAGGAATGGATCCGTTTTGCGGTAATCGAGGCCCTGGCCCGCATCCCCCATGCGGGGGCCTTGAGCTTCCTCATGAACGAACTCGAGCGGCGTGCGGATGACGAGGTCACCGTGTGCGCTATCCTGGAGACCCTCGGTCAGCTGCGATCGCCCAGCATCGTGCCGTATCTGATGCGCATGATCGACGGTGCGGGTGAATACGTGCAGCTGTCCATCGTGCAGACGGTCATGGAGGTCCTGTCCTTCGACGAGATCGCGGCCCTTGAGGAATCCGATCGGAAGGCCATCGTGCTGATCCTGGAGCGCAACCTGCCCGAGGCGGACGAGACCCGGGGGGGCAAGGCGCTGGAGCTGCTCGCTCGTATCGGTGATGAGCAAAGCGGTGCATGTATCGTGAACCTGGCGCGCATCACCGACCCGATCGCTCAGGGTGAGCGCTGGGACGAGATTCGGGAGGCCCTGGCTAGTCTTGGCCACAGGCGCTCCATGGTGGCGCTCCTGGATGAGGGCGACGACAAGCTGCGTATCCTGGGGGCCGAGGTGCTGGGGCACATCGGTACCGCACAGGAGGCGCGGGCGATCGCGGCACGTATCCCGGATTCCCAGGGCCATGTGCGGCGGGCCTTTACCCTGAGCCTGTCGCACCTGTGCGATCCTGGAACCAGGGACACCCTGCTCCAGCTCATGCACGATGCGGACGGGCACGTGGCCTCGTATGCCATTGCGGCCCTGGGGGGCATGGGTGAGCCGGACGCCATCGACGCCATCGAACCGTTTCTGGCCCATCGCTACGGGGATGTGCGCCATGCCGCCCTGGAGGCCATCGCCTCCCTGGGCACGAAACGTGCGGAGGATACCTTCCGGCGGCTGCTGGCAGACGCGGACGAGCAGCTGCGCATCCTGGGGGTGAACGGTCTTCAGCGTATCGGCAGCCCGCTCCTGGAGCAGGTCGTTAAGGGTCTCTTCCGCGATGCAAGCCCGGAGGTGCGCCTGAGTGCCGTGCGGGTGGCCTGGGAACGGCGCATGGACCTGGAGCTGGATTGCCTGGAGGCCCTGCTGGAGGACGCGCGCGAAGAGATCCGCCATCTGGCCACGGACATCGTGGGGCTCAAACGCATCGAGGCCCTGCGCCCGCACCTTCTGGAGGCGCTCTCAGGGGGTGATATGTGGCTGGCGTCGCACGCCATCGAGGCCCTGGGGCACTTCCGGGACGAGACCGCCCGTGATCAACTGCTCTCGATCCTGAAGCACGGTCCCGATTTCCTGCGCATCGTGGCGGCCAAGACGCTGGGCACCTGGGATGATCCGGCCCTGGCCGAGGAGATCGAGATCCATCTCGAGGATGAGAACCTGGATGTCGCCCGCGCCGTCTCCCAGGCCGTGGACCGGCTCAGGGGGGAAGGCTTCTAGATGACGCGAGACGTGCTGGAAAAGATCAGGGAGATCGAGGATCTCCCGACCCTGCCCGCGGTGGCCGTGGAGGTGCTCTCGCTGGCGCAGTCACCGGACGTAACTATCCGCAGGCTTTCGGAGGTCATCCACGGTGATCCCGCCCTGAGCACCAAGGTGCTCAGGGTGGCAAACTCCGCCTATTACCGTCGGGCCACAGGCCCGATCGAAACCATACAGCGAGCGGTCATGCTCCTGGGTCTGAACGAGATCGTGAACCTGACCTCGACCGTCACGATCCTGTCCTCCTTCGGCACGGCCGAGGATGACGGGCGTTCCGTGCGCCGGGCCTTCTGGGACCATTGTGTGGCGTGTGCGCTCATCGCCCGCAAGATCGCCAGGGTGATCGGGATGGAGGCCCGAGGCCGGGAATTCGTGGCCGGGCTGCTGCACGATATCGGCAAGATCGTTCTGGACGAGTATTATCACGCGGAATTCATGGAGGCCTACCACCTTTCCCTTGAGGAGGACCGCCCGATGTACGTGGCCGAGGAACGGCTGCTGGGCAGCACCCACATGGTGATCGGTGAATATCTGGCCGGCAGATGGCATTTGCCGGGCTATCTCGGCGATGTCATCCGCTGGCACCATGATCCTGCCCGGGCCGGGGAGCAGGAGCTGGCGGCCGTGGTTTCTCTGGCCGATATGCTGGCCAGGGCGAAGCTTCTGGCCTGCGGTGGTGACCGGCTGGCGATCGTGATCGAGGATCAGGATGCCTGGCGGATCCTCAGAGCCAAGGGCTATCCCCTTGATGAGCTCGATCTGGAGCGCTTCACCTTTGAGATGGATGACCTGCAAAGCGAGGTTCACACGTATCTGGCCACGGTTTCGGATCTCGCACCGGAGGAGGGGCTCGATGGACACCCCTAGGCAGACAGCCGCGGCCTGCCAGATGAGTGACGAGACCTTCTGCCTGCTGAGGGATTTCATTTACGCGCGCTCCGGGATCTATTTCGCGGACACCAAGAAATATCAGCTGGAGGGACGTCTTACCCAACGCCTCAAGGCGCACAATCTCGTGGACTTCGACAAGTACTACTACCTGCTCAAATATGATCCCCAGGCCGAAAAGGAGCTCGCGGCCCTCTTCGACGCGGTGACCACCAACGAGACCAGCTTCTTCAGGAGCCCGCCCCAGATTCAGGCCCTGAAGGAAAAGGCGCTGCCCGAGGTCATGGAACTAAGACGGCGACAGGGTCACAAGCGTCTGCGGCTGTGGTCGGCCGGGTGTTCCACGGGCGAGGAGCCCTACACCCTGGCGATCATCATGAAGGAGCTCTTGGGGGCAGAACTTGCCGAATGGGATATCAGGATCCTGGCCAGCGATATCAGCAAAACGGCGCTGCGTTCGGCCCAGGGTGCTGTCTACAACGAGTACACCCTGAGATCGGTTCCGCCGGAGATCAAGACGCGTTATTTTTCACAGAACAACGGGGCCTATCACGTCAACGACGATATCCGCGGCATGGTGGAGCTGCAGTACCTCAACTTCACCGACAAGAGCCGGGTGCGTCTCATGCGGGAGTTTGACATCGTCTTCTGCCGCAACGTGCTCATCTACTTCGACGATGCCGCCAAGCGGACCTTTGTGTCCCACCTGTACGAGAGCCTGAATCATGGGGGGTATCTCTTCATCGGACATTCCGAGTCGCTCCACAATATCTCGCGTTCTTTCAAGCTCGTCCATTTCCCAGGTGCCCTGGGTTATAAAAAGGAATAGGTGGACAGATCTATGGATAAGATACTGATCGTAGACGACTCACCGACCGTACGCCGGCTGCTGGTACATACCCTGAAACCCAAGCGCTATCAATGTGTCGAGGCGAGTGACGGCTTCGAGGCGTTGGAGAAACTCGTCCTCAACCCCGACATCAAACTCGTCATCTCGGACCTGAACATGCCCAACATGGACGGATTCGAGCTCATCACCACCATCAGGGGCAACCCCGAGTACCGTGATCTCCCCATCATCATGCTCACCACCGAGGGCAGCGAGGATAACCGCCGGCAGGCCTTCGACGCCGGGGCGGACCTCTACCTCGTCAAGCCCTCGCCCCCGCATATCATCCTTTTCAAGGTACAGAGCCTCCTGGAGGCCGATGCCTGAGGCCGTTCGCGGCGGGGGACAGAGGTTGTTCATTGGGATGAACCCCAGGACAAGCCTAAGGCCCCTGCTTTCCGCTGCAAGCAGCGGGGAATTCGACCCACAGCGATTAAAGCAGTCGCAGGAAGATGAACAGGGCCATCAGCATCACGACGATGCCGGTCTGGTGTTCGGTGTTCTCGATGGTCATGGCGAACGACCAGGTGTGCTTGGTGCCCTCGGGGTAGGGATCGAGCCGCGGCATGAAGTAGTGCACGGCGGACTTGTATTTGAGGAAATCTTCGCCGAACATCCTTTCCAGGCGCCCCCACTCGGTGCGTTGTTTGCGTGGGACGTAGGAAAAGAAGAACACCACGCTGGCGAGGACCCAGATCACGGGGTTCTTGGCCATGATGCACAGCCCGGTGGCGATGATGTAGCTGCCGAGGTAGAGCGGGGATTGGAGATAGGCATAGGGCCCCGAGGTGGTGAGCTCCTCGTTCTTGCGCAGGTGACCCGTGGCCCAGAACCTGAGCGCCTCCCCGGCGAGTACGAAGACGAGCCCGAAGATACAGGAGGCCCACGAGGGGTTGGCGAATATGATCATGAGCACAATCAGGGCATACAGCGGGACCGTTCTGCCCGTTATCTTTTCCAGCCGGTCTTGCAGCGACATAGGCATTCCCCACAGAACATCTTTTTGATGCTTTCTAGCGGTAATCACACGTGACGTCAAGCCTTAGCTGGGAGGTCTGTCACGCTGACCCCGAAGTCATTCCGAAGTTTTGGCAAAGGCATACCACCCGGCCAGGACGAGGGCGGAAAGCAGGGCTGCGCCCAGTTTGTGGCCGCCGATGAACCCCAGGAGCGCGCGCATGAGCCTCCAGGCGATTCTAACCCCCACGAGCGCGGCCAGGGCCGCGCCTGTGACCTTCAGCCCGGTGAGGGTGTACTCCCTGAGGTTCCCCAGCCTGAGAATGAGTTCGGCCTTGACCGTGTTCATCTCGGCGAGCACCTCATCGATCTCTGTTCTCAGCGTTCTCTCAGACATTGCAGATCCTCCCCCACCTGGCCGAACCCGGCCCTGGCTGCGGCCATCTTTTTCCTCATGCTCAGCACGCCGGCCAGCACCAGGAGGCCCCCCGTTACCACCAGGATCAGCGTGACGATCAGGGCCGAGGCCCAGGGCATGAACCAGGTGTTCAGAACCAGGATGAGCGTCACGAGCAGGCACAGCCCACCCAGGGCCAGGAACACCAGGCCGCAGACGGCCAGCCCGGCCCAGGGCAGGCCTTTCTTCGCCGTGCCGAGTACATCGCGCGCGACATGTTCCTTTTCCAGTCCGTACAGCCGCCTGCTCAGTGCGAGCATGCGCTTGACGAGCGCAAAGAACGACAGGGAGGACATATCCGGATTTTGATCCATGCAGTACCCCTTTCCCACATTAACGGCCGAGCAGTGGTTTTTTGGCCTGTTTGCGGATCTCTTTCTCATCCGCCCATTCGATGATCCCGGTCTCGATATTGACGAGGTTCAGGGTGAGCTTCATGTAGACGTCCCGCAGCCGGCCCGAACTCTTGCGGATGGACATGATCTCCCCGAAGAGGAAGTAGTCGGCCCCCACCTGGTGCCCCAGCGACTTGGCCGTCATGGGATCCACCACCCCGGAAGACATCTGGTACTCCAGCTGACGGATCATCTCGTCATTCACCTCGTCCACGGCCGAGAAGCGTACCTTGCCCGATTTGAGCAGGGCGGTCCTGATCTTGTCGGTGATGGCCTTGGTGTCGATATGCTCGTCGGTCTTGTTTTTCACCCGGTGCACATAGACCACGGGCCGCTCTCCGGTGAGCAGCACCGGGCTTGCCAGCAGGGAGTTCACCATCTTCTCGGCAATGGTCTGCAGATCGGTGGACCCGAAATCCTCGGTCACGGTTTCCACCTGCTCGGCGTCCCCATAGCGCACCTCCGGTGCCGTTGCGCAGCCGCAGGCGCACAACAGTGCGAACGTACACATAAGCGCTCGATATCTTCCCCACATACGCCTTCTCCTCCTTGGCGGTCTATCAGCCTATCCCATGTCAGCGACGGGATGGGATTTCCGCAGCATGCACCTGAAACCGACGGCGCCCTCCCCCGGTGCTGTGGACCTGAAACCGCGGGCTTCACTCCCCCCCAGCGTGGCGGGGATCCAGGACGCAAGCGGCGAGATCTCGAAGCCGCCCGCGTCGTACCATACGAAACGGTACTCGAAGCGCACATCCCTGGGGCTGGTGTTCTGGATCATGACCTGGGCCTCGAAGGTGGAATCGAGCTGGCGAAGACTGACTTCGCCAAAGGACAGCGTGCGTGCCAGCCAGCGGTCATGGATCTCAGCCCGCTTGGAACTCAGCCCGCCCGGACCGGCCTGCACATGCAGGACATTGGCCTGTGTCCCGGCACATGATACCAGCAGTAGAACCCCCAACCATGCCAGACGTCTTGTTTTTACCATATCCCGACCTCCTGTCAAAAGGCTTTTATGAATAAGGTCTCTTCGTACTCCTAAATACGGCCACATGTTACGTTATGCCTGCCGCGGGTCAAAAGGCCTTGTGAACAGGTTCTGTTCGTGCTTTTGTATCGAGTACGGGAACTTGTCAGTCAACTCGATACAGGTCAAAAGGCCTTTGTGAACAGGGTCTGTTCGTGACCCACGCATCGAACGAGCGCCAGCAGGGTCCGGGCGTCCGGCGGGATCTCTATGGTGCGGGTGTTCCCCCGGGGAAGGGCCTGGATGTCCACGGTGGCGGTGCCCGCAGGCACGCACAGGCGCGCCACGTGGATCTGCTTGGGCAGGGTGCTCCACGTCCGGAGGTCGGCCTGCTCCGTCAGGGCCGAGGCCAGTGTGGCACTCAGGGCGCCGAACACGCCGTACTCTTCATAGAGACGGCGTGTGGCCTGGGCCTTGAGACTCGTGCGCACGGCCTGTCTGACCAGCAGGAGCGGCAGCTCGTCCAGGAGGACGCGGGAGGCCAGCGCATCGATGTCCAGCAACGTCGAGGCCGGCGTCGTGGTCCCCGCGCCGTTCAGCAGGGCGCCCGTGACGCTGGCGGGCCGGAAGCGGTAGGTGGGCAGGGCGATGAATACCACGCCGCTGTGCAGGGGGATGGGCAGCTTGAGCTCCTCTTTCACCGGGGCCAGCCCGCTGGCCAGGACGAGATAGATGACCACCTCTCCGGTGGACTCTTCCCCGATCCCGAAGCGCTGCTCCCAGGCCGCGGCCTCGTCCCGGAACCCGAGCCGCCGACTGAGGCGGATGAGATCGTGCTGGATCACCCGCGCCTGCGGCGCGGACTCGATGGCCTGCTTCAGGTCGATATAGGCCTCGTCGTCCTCGCCCTGCATCTCGTAGACCACCGCCGAGATGTAGGAGGCAAAGGCGTTCTGGTAGACGCTCGCCGCGTTGGAAGCCGCCACCTTCAGGCCCGCAAGTCCCGGGTTGTCGAGGCCCTGGCGCAGGTCGAGTCCCAGGGGGATGGCGTCCTGCCGGGCGCGTTCGAGGCTCTGGCGGTGTTTTTCGGTCAGGACTCGCTGAAGGGCATAGGCGTTGCGGACCTCCACCCGCGCCCCCTCCAGATCGCCTAGCATGAGATAGTTGATGGCATCCAGCGTGTGCACGAGCACCTTCTCATGAGCTTCGCCCGTATAGGGGCCAATGGCCTCGCTCAGGAGCAGATTCGCCGTGAGGGTCGCCGTGCGTTCGAGCGAGATCGTGGCCCGGCGCTCATAGGTGCGCATGGCACTCACGGCCTCCCCGAACTCAGCGCTGCTCTCCCGGAAGCGTCCCAGGTACTGGAGGAGGGCACCGCGTTCCAGGCGCAGCAGCACCTCGCTGCGCGTGCCGCTGTGCGGGAGGGGCAGGTATTGAAAGGCCGCACCAAGGTCACCCCTCTCAAGGTTTTGTTGTATCGGGGAGTCCGGCCGCGTATAGTCTCCTGGCCCCGCACATCCGCTCAGGGTTAGGATGTAAAAGAGACAGGCGGACAGCACCCCCGCCTTCGGTGTCCACATGCATACGCTCCGGCTAGAATGCGATCCCGAGGTGTGCGGTCACCCCCCTGCGTGAATCGTAACCCAGACCCATGACGAGCCCCTCCACGGCATAACGGATGCCGACCAGCCAGGGGACATAAGTTTCGTCCTCGGAATCCACCTGGTACCACCCGTCGGGGGCATAGGCGATGGTCACCACGTTCTGTGTGGCATACCCGAGCCCGCCGATGGCGAAGAGCCCCGGGGTGAGCTCCGTCCCGGCGCACAGGCACACCGCTTGTTCGTTGCCATCGTTGTATTCCACGAGCGTACGGATGGAGATCGGGGACGTGGGAGGATACGTGGAGGGGGGGCTCTCGTCGGTGCCACCTATGCTGATCCCGATGCCCAGGCTGAAGGCCCCGCCGGTGGGATGCAGATCCGAGAGAAAGATGGCACCGATCTCGAGGCCTGCACTGGGCTCCCCCATCTCGCCGCCCAGGCCGTAGGTGCCCACGACATAGCCCGCCCCCTGGGAAACGGCGGGTATCAGCAGTGCCATCAGGATAATACCGCAGAGCCTTCTCATGGTCTAGATCCTCCGTCTGGGGGGGCTTTTTGCGTGCCGATGCCCGCGCCACGGGTAACATAATACATGGCATCGAGAAAAATTCAACGCATGTCTGAGGGATTGCGTTTCTGGGCGGCCATGTCTGGAAGGTCGGTCCGGAGGCTTGCGAGGGCAATGGCCCCCTCGCGAAGGCACAGGGGTGGGTCACAGGTAAGGTCCACCAGGGTCGAGGGGGCGCCCCCCGGCGTGGGTCCGCCGTCCAGGATGGCATCGATGGCCAGGTCAAAGGCCAGCACCTCGGAGGGACTGACGGCCGGCGGGTAGCCCGTGGGATTGGCCGAGGTGGAGGTGACGGGCCCCACCGCGGCCACCAGCGCACCGGCCAGGGGGTGGGGCGAGATGCGCAGGGCGATCCGCCCCCCCGGAGCGAGCTCGGCGGGAATGTGCGCACGGGAGGGCAGCAGGACGCTGAGCGCCCCCGGCCAGAAACGGCCGAGGAAGGCGGCCTGCGCCGGGGTGATGTGCGCCAGACGCTGGGCCGTCTCCATGTCGGCGACGAGCACGATCAGGCCCTTGGCGGCGTCGCGGCCCTTGAGGCGCTGCACCCGCGCCAGCGCTGCCCGGTCGCCGATGCTGGCCGCCAGCCCGTAGAAGGTCTCGGTGGGGCAGGCGATTACCGCGCCCGGGCGGTGCATGAGCAGGTGCGCGATACTCGAGACGTCCGCGGTTATGAGCATGACCTTTAGAGGCGGCGCGCCTCGCGGTCTGCGGCCAGGACGGACTGACGCAGGTCCTCGCGGTAGCGTACCAGCCGTCCTTTGAGCGCGGCGTCATTAAGGGCGAGGATCTCCACGGCCAGCAGGGCCGCGTTTCTGGCCCCGGCCTTGCCGATCCCCACGGTGGCCACCGGCACGCCGGGTGGCATCTGCACCATGGCGAGCAGGGCGTCGATGCCGCCCAGGGACGAGGCCTCCAGCGGCACGCCAATGACTGGCAGGGTGGTGGAGGCCGCCAGGACGCCGGGCAGATGGGCGGCCATACCCGCCCCGGCGATGATGACCGCGAAGCCTTCGGCCTCGGCTTTACGGCTGAAGGCGGCCACCTCCTCGGGGCAGCGATGGGCCGACAGGATGCGCATCACACTTTCCACCCCGAATTCGTGCAGGAGGGATAAGGCCTCCTCCATGACCGGCAGGTCCGATTTGCTGCCCATGATGATCGCGACCTTCATGAGGGTCTCCTCAGGGCCTTGAGCCCGATATCCGTGCGGTAGTGCGCCCCTTCAAAGCCGATGCTCTCAAGCGCCACATAGGCCCGGGCGATGGCGGAGGTCAGATCGGCCCCCTGGGCGGTGACACCCAGGACCCGGCCGCCGGAGCTTAGCAGGCGCCCCTGCGTGAGCGTGGTGCCGGCATGGAAGACCTTGACGTTGCCCGCGGCCTCGGCCGCTTCAATACCCGTGATGGGCGTGCCCTTGGTGTACGGACCCGGGTAGCCGGGTGAGGCCATCACCACGCATACGCTGGGGCCGTCCTCCCAGAGCAGCTGGACATCCGCGATGCCTTCCCCGGAAGCCACGCGCAGCAGCAGCGGCACGAGGTCGCCCTTGAGTCGCATGAGCAGCGGCTGGGTCTCGGGGTCCCCCAGGCGCACGTTGTATTCCAGGACAAAGGGGCCCTCACGTGTGAGCATGAGCCCGGCATAGATCACCCCGCGGTACAGAATGCCCTTGCGCCTGAGACCGCGGATGAGCGGGTACAGGATGCGCTCGACGACCAGGGCCGCACATGCCTCGTCGAGGACCGGCGCCGGTGAGTAGGCGCCCATGCCGCCCGTGTTGGGGCCCTCGTCATTGTCGTAGGCGGGCTTGTGGTCCTGGGACGAGGCCAGGGGCAGGATATACTCCCCGTCGGTGATGGCGATGAACGAGACCTCCTCGCCCTGCAGGCGCTCCTCCACCACCACGCGCCCCCCCGCTTCCCCGAAGGCGCGCTGGCGCATGATGGAATCCAGGGCGCCGAGGGCCTGGGCCTTGGTCGAGGTCACGATGACCCCCTTGCCGGCGGCCAGCCCGTCGGCCTTGATCACGAGCTCTCCCGCGCTGGCCTCCACATAGGCCCGGGCCGCAGTGTAGTCGCTGAACACCTCGAAGGCGGCGGTGGGGATGGATAACTCGCGCATGAGTTCCTTGGCGAAGGCCTTGGAGCCTTCCAGGCGGGCGGCGGCCTGTGAGGGTCCGAAGATTGAGAGCCCCTGGCCTTCGAAGGCGTCCACAATGCCGTCCACCAACGGGGCCTCGGGCCCCACCACCGTGAGATCGATGGCCTGTTCCCCGGCAAAGGCGAGCAGCGCGGGAATGTCATGGGCCGGAATCTCCACACAGGTGGCCTCCCGGTGCATGCCCCCGTTGCCCGGGGCGCAGTACACCTTGTCCACCAGAGGGCTCTGCGCGATCTTCCAGCACAGGGCGTGCTCGCGGCCCCCCGATCCGATGACGAGTACCTTCATCGTGTAGTAACCCCCTCACCAGCCAGCGGCTGGATACTATGCGCCGGAAGCGCCCACCACCTTGGGGATACAAGGCCCCAGGCGGGGTTCGCCCGTGAAGCGCTCCCCTTATTAATGCCTGAAATGGCGCATGCCGGTGAAGAGCATGGCCATGCCGTGCTCGTTGGCGGCGTCGATCACCTCCTGATCACGTACCGACCCCCCGGGCTGCACCACGGCGGTGGCGCCGGCCTCGGCCGCCGCATCCACGCCGTCGCGGAAGGGGAAGAAGGCATCCGAGGCGATGACCGACCCCCTGGTGGACAGACCGGCGTTGGCCGCCTTCATGACCGCGATGCGGGAGGAGTCCACCCGGCTCATCTGACCCGCCCCGACGCCTACGATCTGGTCCGGGGTGGCATAGACGATGGCATTGGATTTCACATACTTGACAATGGTCCAGGCGAATTTCAGGGCCACCATCTCCTGCGGGGTGGGCCTTCTCTGGGTGACCACCTGCGCCTGGGCGAGATCCACATATCCCAGGTCGCGTTCCTGGAGCAGCAGCCCCCCCACCACACGGCGCGTGAAGGTGATGGGCCGCTTCGCCAGGAGGCCCTCCACGATCTCGGGCACCTTAAGCAGGCGGATGTTTTTTTTCTGTTTCAGGATTACCAGGGCCTCGGGGGTGAAATCGGGTGCGATGACCACCTCGGTGAACACATCCCCGATGGCGCGCGCGGTGTCGGCATCCAGCGGCCGGCTCAGCCCCACGATGCCGCCGAAGGCCGAGGTGCTGTCCACGGCAAAGGCCCGGGCGTAGGCCTCGGCCAGCGAGTGCTCCGACTGGGCCGCGCCGCAGGGGTTGGAGTGCTTCAGAATGACGCAGGCCGGTCGCTCGAACTCCATGATGAGCTCCAGGCAGGCGTCCGCATCCATGATGTTGTTGTACGAGAGTTCCTTGCCCCAGAGCTGCTCGGCGGTGGCGATCGAGGGCTGGTCGATGGTGGTGTCACGGTAGAAGGCCGCCTTCTGGTGAGGATTTTCGCCGTAGCGCAGGGTCTGCCGGCGCTCGTACTGGGCCGTGTAGGTCAGCGGGAACTCGCCCATCTCCACGTCGATGCCTTGGAGATAGTTGGAGATGGCTGCATCGTAGCGCGCGGTCAGGGAGTAGGCCTTGCGGGCGAGATTGAAGTTGGTCTGGGGGCTTACCTGGGCGCCGGAGGCCTTCATCTCCTCGATGATCGGCGCATAGTCGCCCGGGTCGGTCACCACGCTCACGAAGGGGTAGTTCTTGGAGGCCGCGCGGATCATGGCGGGCCCGCCGATATCGATGTTCTCGACCGCCTCCTCAAGGGAGGCGCCTCGGGCCACGGTCTCCTCGAAGCGGTAGAGGTTTACCACGAGCATATCGATGGGTTTGATCCCGTGGGCCTGCATGGCGTTAAGGTGCTCCGCGTTGTCGCGCAGACCCAGGAGTCCTCCATGGACCTTGGGATGCAGGGTCTTGAGCCTGCCGTCCATCATCTCCGGAAAACCGGTGAAGGCGGAGATGTCGATCACCGGAACACCGCTGTCCGCCAGCAGTTTGGCGGTCCCTCCGGTGGAGATGATCTCCACTCCGAGGGAGACGAGTTCCTGAACAAAATCGGCAATGCCGCTCTTGTCGGTAACACTGATGAGGGCCCTCTCAATCTTTGGCACTGTCACTCCTTTCTATGGGATAATATATTATTATAGATTGTAGTAGGTGGGGCGAAATGCACAGATCCTTGCACGCGCCTTACAGATCCCTGTGAATGTAGTACCACGTGATGAGCGGCACGAGCCGCTCGAACAGCCCGGTGTCGAGGTAGCTGATGTGCTTGATGTGATTCTGCACCTCGAATTCGGTGATGTCCCCGGAGAGGATCCCGTCCCGCAGACGGGTGATGCGATGATGGATGCTGTCCTTGCGCTGGGGATCATGGACGTTGAGGGCCACATAACGGTTCATCTCGGCAAAGACACTCTCCATATCCATGAGCCCGGGGGCCTGGTGGTACTCGGATTCGAGCATGTCGATGAGCGCCACGACAAAGGAGCGGGAGTCTTCCAGCCCCAGGCGGTAGGTCTCTTCGAGCAGGAGCTCGTCCACCCCCTCCAGGAAGGGGGTGGAGAATTCGATGGCGGAGAAGTCCAGGGTATAGGTATGATAGGGTCCCAGCATGGTGGCGAGGGTCCTGATGGCGGCATCCTGCCACTTCATGGCCTTTTCCTCGGTGACCTCGTCTTCGGCGAGCAGTACATCCACATCGTCCACCATGGCGTTCAGGAGATCGATGAGCTTGTCCTTGGAGCACTGTATCTTCATGGAGCCATTCTATACAGCATTCAATACGATGGTCAAGACTGTTCATCGTTCCCTGTGTGTGGTAGAGTGAAAGGATGACCTCGATGAACCATGACCTTGTGGAACAGGACCGCGACGAACAGATCCGTTATATCCATGAGCGCCTGCAGTCGAGGGCCCACCTCTCCCTCCCGGCTGAGGGATTGCGCCCCTCGGCGGTGCTCGTTCCCCTGGGCTGGGTCGGTAAGCATCCGCACGTGATCCTCACCAAACGCTCCATGAGCGTGGAGTATCACAAGGGGGAGATCTCCTTTCCCGGCGGCGGGGTGGAGGATCACGATACGGACCGTATCGCCACCGCGCTGAGGGAGGCCAGCGAGGAGATCGGCCTGGCCCCCTCCGACGTGGAGGTGCTCGGGAGGCTCGACGACTACCGCACCCTGATCGGCTTTCACATCACGCCCGTGGTGGGGGCCGTCCCGTACCCCTATCCCTTCCGGATCAATTCCGAGTCTGAGTCCCTGATCCTGCTCGATCTTGAACATGCCATGCGCGATGACGTGTGGATGACGGAGCGCTACGACATGCAGGGCCGCCAGGGGACGCTTTTCTACCTGGAGCACGCAGAAGGGGTCATCTGGGGCGCCACCGGGAGGATGCTCAAGCAGTTTGTGGACCTCATCGCCGGGCGCCCCATCCCCTGCGGGGCACTCTCGGAGAAGGCCCGTGCTTGGGTGAGAGGGGTGATGGAGACCCAGGCGATCTACCGGCGCCGCTAGGCACGGGGGCTGAGACCCCTCCTCTCAGGAGGGCTTCAGGCGCTGGCCCGTGATGCGTTCATAGGCCTCGAGATACTTGGCCCGGGTCTTGGCGATGATGTCCGCCGGCAGGCGCGGACCCGGCGGTGTCTTGTCCCAGGCCAGCCCCTCCAGGTAGTTGCGCACGAACTGTTTGTCGAAGCTCGGCTGCGGCCTGCCCGGGGCATAGCCGTCGAGGGCGAAGAAGCGCGATGAATCCGGGGTGAGCATTTCGTCGATCACGATGAGTTCGCCCTCCGAGATCCCGAACTCGAACTTGGTGTCGGCGAGGATCAGGCCGCGGCTCAGGGCATGCTCGGCGGCCATGGTGTAGATCGCGATCGCGAGGTGTCGTACGCGCTCCATGAGCTGGCCTCCGACGAGCTCGCAGGCCTTCTCGAAGGGGATGTTCTCGTCGTGGTTTCCGAGTGCGGCCTTGGTGGAAGGGGTGAAGATGGGCTCCGGCAGTCTCTCGGACTCCCTGAGCCCCGCCGGCAGGACGATGCCGCAGATGGTGCCGCCCTGGCGGTATTCCTTCCACCCCGAGCCGGCCAGGTAACCCCGCACGATGCACTCGACGCTCAGGGGCCGGGCCCTTTTCACGAGCATAGATCGTCCCGCCAGACGCACATCCCCCCGGAAGGGTTCGGGATATTCGTTCACGTCCGTGCTCAGGACATGGTTGGCAACGATGCCGGCACTCTTGTCGAACCAGAATTGAGAGATCTGATTCAGGACCGCCCCCTTGTCGGGAATCGGATCCGGCAGGACCACGTCAAAGGCCGAGATCCTGTCCGAGGTGACCATGAGGAGACGCTCCCCATCCACCGCGAATATCTCGCGCACCTTGCCGCTACTGATTTTTGTGGCGCCATTTATCTGAATGTCTTTAAGGACGTGCATCTTTTTCACCCCCCATGCTTGTTGTGAGTGGTTACCGTGCCAAAAAACTGTTGAAAAAGTCAATAGGCTATTATAACCTACGGTGCCTTGAGGAAGAGGCCTGACGCATAAGGCACGGGGCAGGAAACCACCACGATCGAGGGAGCAGGGCGCTGATGATAAGAAGGGCCTTGAGAAATTCTTCTGATTCACATAAGACAATGCTGACATGGCCAGGGACGAGAGCGTGATGTGCACGGAACATATTCCCGAGATCGGTGGGGATCTCATTTACCGCTGCATCGTGTGCGGTGCGTGCTTTCCCATCTACGATTTCATCTATACCTGCCCGGAGTGCCACTCGCTGCTGAAGATCGAAAACCGGGATTTCGACCGGCTCAAACAGGTTTCCCCCGCACAATGGCGCAGGATCTTCGACGGCCGCAAGGCCTCGAATATCCTCGAGCTCTGCGGGGTTTTCCGCTTTCATGAGCTGATTCTGCCCATGATCCCCCTTAAGGACATCATCTATCTGGGCGAGGGGCAGACCGCGATCGTCAGGGCCAATCCCGAACTGGGCGCCTGGGTGGGGGTGCCGTTTTTGGTCAAGAACGACGGCTTCAACCCCTCGGCCAGCTTCAAGGACCGCGGCATGGCCTCGGCCATCAGCTTTCTCAATCATATCATCCGGGTCAAGCAACTCGACAATGTCCTCGGGATCTGTGCCTCCACGGGCGACACCTCGGCCGCGGCCGCGCTCTACCTGAGTTACCTGCCCAAGTCCAAGGTGCGCACCGTGGTGCTTCTGCCCAAGGGCAAGGTGACCCCCCAGCAGCTTTCCCAGCCGCTCGGATCGGGCGCCCAGGTGATCGAGCTGCCCGGCGTCTTCGACGACTGTATGCGCGTGGTCGAGGCATTGGCGCAGGACTACAACGTTTTTCTGCTGAACTCGAAGAACCCGGTACGCATCCTGGGACAGAAATCCTATGCCTACGAGGTGGCCCAGCAGCTTTCCTGGGATACGCAGGGCCTGGTCGTGGTGGTGCCCATCGGTAATGCCGGCAACGTTACCGCCATCATGGAGGGGTTCCTCGATCTTTATGCGCTGGGGATCATCCCCGAGCTTCCCACCATCCTGGGTGTACAGAGCCACCATGCCGATCCGGTGTCGCGCTGGCGTCAGAGCGGGGAATACTCCCCGCTCAAGGTCCGGCCTTCCGTGGCGCAGGCGGCCATGATCGGCGACCCGGTCTCGTTCCCCAAGGTCAGACAGCTCGTCGAGCAGGCCTTTGAGGATCGCTTCCATGTGGTCTCGGTGAGTGAGACCGAGATCATGGAGGGCATGCTCACGGCCAATCGCCATGGACACGTGGTGTGTACGCAGGGCGGCGAGTCCATCGCCGGGCTCAAGAAGGCCGTGCTAGACGGCCTCGTCCCTAAGGGGGGGACCTACGTGGTGGATTCCACCTCGCATCACCTCAAGTTCGCCACCTTCCAGCAGCTGTATTTCGACGATGCCTTCGATGCCGACTACGGGATCGAGACCTCCGACGATCTGAAGAACACCCCCATCGGTCTACCGGCCGATGCTTCCGCCATCGCCTCCCATCTGGGTCTGAAGAAGAGGAGCCTCAGTGGAGTTGTCTGAGCTCTGGAAGCGGACCAAGAGCTATCTCTTCACGGGGGCCCTGGTCATGGTGCCGCTTTTCATCACCCTCTATATCGTGCTGGCCCTGATCCGCTTCATCGGTGGCCATGTGGGTCTGGGCCACGGGCTTGCCGCCAGCGTGGTGGGACTGCTGGCGGCCTTCGTGCTCGTGCTGGCGGCGGGAATCGTCACCCAGCATGCCATAGGCAGCCGCATGATGAACTGGATGGCCACGATCATGATCAGGATCCCCATTGCCGGCGGGATCTATTCGGCCATCAAGCAGCTCATGGAGGCCCTGATGCTCCGAAAGAGCCTGGCCTTTCAGCAGGCGGTACTGCTCGAATATCCGCGCACGGGACTCTACGCGGTGGCCTTCGTCACCCGGGATGGGCACAAAAGCGGGTTCATTCCCGACAGCGAGGATATGCTCCATGTCTTTCTGCCCACCACCCCCAATCCCACCTCGGGATTTTTCCTGATCGTGCCGAAGAGGGATACCATAGCCCTGAACATATCGGTGGAAGATGCCTTCAAACTGATCATCTCCGGGGGTATCGTCACATCCGAGCCGAACAAACAAACTTAGGAGGGAAGGATCAATGAGTGACCGGAATTTTCTGTTTTCATCTGAATCAGTGACTGAAGGACATCCCGACAAGGTGGCGGACCATATCTCCGATGCCATCCTCGATGAAATTATCGCCCATGACACCAAGGCCCACGTGGCCTGCGAGACCATGGTCACCACCGGGCTCGTCATTGTCTCCGGAGAGATCACCACCACCCATCAGCTGGATGTCCAGCGCGTAGCTAGGCAGACGATCAAGGAGATCGGCTACACCGAGGC
>CAZUDI010000034.1:0-40173 GCA_964618975.1 uncultured Bacteriovoracaceae bacterium
TGATCGCCATACAGGAATTCGTCGTCCCAAGATCTATGCCCAGGATCTTCCCCATTGCTGTCATCCTCCTTAGTGAATATGTGTGCTCATGCCGAGACGGTCACCTTCGCAGGTCGCAAGACCCTCTCATGCAGCATGAATCCTTTTTCGATCTCGTCCACCACCATTCCGGAGCCCAAGTCGTCCCGATTGATCTGCATCATGGCCTCGTGATAATTCGGGTCGAAGGACATTCCTTGCGTTTCTATAGGTTCAACATGGTTACGTTTCAAGGTTTCGAGGAGCATTCTTTCCGTCATTTGCAGCCCTTCGATAAAGGCCTCGTCATCGGGGAAATGTTCCCGGGCCGCCATGATGGACTTTTCGATGGCATCGTAGACCAGGAGAAAATCCTTCAGCAAATTTTCCTTGCCGTACTTGATGATCTCCTGACGCTCGCGCTCCATGCGTTTCTTCATGTTGTCGATCTCGGCATAGGCCCGCAGATATTTATCATTGAGCTCAGCAAGTTGCACCTGAAGCTCGCTGATGGACTGCTCCGGGGCACCCTCCTCCGTCCCTTTGTCCCTCAGGCTATCCTCACCGGCCTGATCGCTGTTGTCTTGATTGGTGTACCTTTCTTCATCCATGTCAGATATCCTCCAGCAAATCTCCTAATACTTTGGCCATATAATCAACCAAGGGGATCACCCGGGCGTAATCCATACGCATGGGCCCGATCACCCCGAGCGATCCTACCGGTAGCGCCCCCCGGTGGTAGCGGCTCGCGATCATACTGAATTCACTCATACCGCCCTGACCGATCTCGTCGCCGATCAGCACCTTTACGCCTGGGGACTCGATAACCTGATTGAGGATACGCACGATACGCCCCTTGTCCTCGAAGGTGCTCACGATCTCCCTGAGCCGGGCGAGATCGTCGATCTCCGGGGCGTTGAGTACGCTCGCCTTGCCCTCGATCATGATGTCAGGGGTGTCCTCCACCCCCTCCAACGCGATGAGCCCCAGACTGATGGCATCCCTGACGATCAGGTCGAAGCGGGTCTTCTCGTTGGACATCTCCTGAACCAGGCCGTCGCGCATCTCCTGAATGCTCATGTTGGCATAGGAGGCATTCAGATAGTTGGAGTACTTGGTCAGCTCGATCTGGGCGATGTCCTCTCCATAGACGATATGGTTGTGCACCAGACCGGATTTGCTCACGAGAATCACCAGGATGCGATTCTCATCGAGCCTGATGAACTCGATATGCTTGAAGAAGAAGGTATCGAGCCGCGGCAGGATGACCATCGCCATACTCTGGGAGATAATCGACAGCGTGCGCGAGGCCTCGCGTACACTCTCCCGGAAGTTCCCGATCGTCCTAGTCATGTGGCGGGTGATAAGCGAACGGTCCGTACGCGGCACGGCCTTCAGCTCCAGGATCTCATTCAGGAAGAAACGAAAGCCTTTGGGCGTCGGAATCCTGCCGGCAGAGACATGCGGCTGGTAGAGGTATCCCATCTCCTCCAGGTCGGACATGACATTCCGCACCGTCGCAGGAGAGATAGCTACCATATATTTGCGCGCAACCGCACGGGACCCGACCGGTTCTCCGGTCTCGATATATTCCTGAACGATTGCACTCAGAACACCTCTGTCCCGGTCACTCAGAGCAATCATGTTGCTTCACCTTAGCACTCATCTGGTTTATCTGCTAACAATGTGTATATAGATTCTCTCACTTATGATGTCAACATGCAAAAGGGTCGCGAATTCCGGCCGAGCCTCGCTGTATTGGCCATGATCCACGCTATCAGCCGCCCCGCCAATCCCGGCCGCGCTGCCCCCCGAGGCCCACCCCGGGGTGAAATGGCCCTGCGCGGTGTACGCATCGGCCATGGAATCCTATGGACAAAGATGTACGATCTGTTGTTTACTTGGTGCGCTTGAGACGCAAAGACTGCATAAGGGGCACAACAGATGAAAAACACGGTCGAATCCATCCTGCGCGCCACCATAGAGGGGCTGATCACCCAAGGCACCCTCCCCCCTGTCGATCCGGCTGCGCTGGCGCTCACAATCCCTGCCAACAAGGAATTCGGGGATTTCACCACCAACTTCGCCATGCAGGTATCCAAGGCCGCCAGGCGCAAACCCCGCGAGGTCGCCGAAGTGATCCGTGAGGCCCTCCAGGCTCAGAGCCACACCTTCGCCAGAATCGAGGTCGCCGGGCCAGGGTTCATCAATCTCTCCCTCCACCCGCAGCTGTGGACCACGGTGCTGCAGGACATCGGCGCCAAGGCCGACACCTATGGCGAGAGCGCCTACGGTGCCGGCAAGAAGGTGCAGGTGGAATTCGTCAGCGCCAACCCCACCGGACCGCTACACATCGGTCACGGCCGCGGCGCGGCCGTGGGCGACACCCTGGCCAGGATCCTCAAGGCCACCGGCCATGACGTCCAGCGCGAGTATTACATCAACGACGTCGGCAACCAGATGAACACCCTGGGCAAATCGGTCCTGGCGCGCTACCGGGAGCTCTGCGGCGTCGAGGGCGACTTCCCGGAGGAAGGCTACAAGGGCGACTACATCCGCGATCTGGCCGGCACGCTCAAGGAGATCCACGGGGAGGCCCTGCTGGAGATGGATGAAAACGAGGCCATCGGGCTCAGTCGGGAGTATGCCGCAGGCAGCATCATGGAGACCATCCGCGCCGATCTCGAACGATTCAACGTCCATTTCGAGCACTGGTTCAGCGAGGCCTCCCTGTACCGTGAGGGCAAGGTGGAACGCGCCCTGGACGAACTCAGAGAACGGGGCTTCATCTATGACCACGAGGGGGCCCTGTGGTTTGCGAGCTCACGCCTCGGCGACGAAAAGGACCGGGTGATCAAAAAACAGGACGGCAGCCTGACCTACTTTGCCCCGGACATCGCCTACCACAGTGACAAGCTCGGGCGGGGCTTCGAGCAGGTGATCGACATCTGGGGCGCCGACCATCACGGATACGTGCCGCGCATGAGAGCGGCCATCGAGGCCCTCGGGGCGCCGAGGGAGGCCTTCCATGCCCTGCTGATTCAGCTTGTCTCCCTGGAACGTGACGGCAAACCCGTCTATATGTCCACGCGTGCGGGTGAATTCGTGACGCTCAAGGAAATCCTGGACGAGGTCGGTAAGGATGCCGCACGCTATTTCTTCATGATGCGCAAGTGCGACTCCCACCTCATATTCGATCTGGAACTCGCCAAGAAGAAGAGCGAGGAGAATCCCGTATTCTACATCCAGTATGCCCACGCGAGGGTTTGTTCGATCCTGCGCAACGCCCAGGAGCAGGGTCTCGGCCTGGATGCCCAGGGCGCCAGACTCGATTGCCTCAGTTCGGACGAAGACCTTGCGCTCATCAAGCTTCTGGCCAGCTATCCCGACATGCTCATAGCCAGCGCCCAGTCGCTGGAGCCGCACCGCGTATCATTCTATCTCTTGGATCTTGCAACATCTTTTCACAGGTTTTATAATAAGAATCGCGTCATATCGAATGACGAGGCCCTGACACGGGCCAGGCTCGTGCTGGTGGATGCCGTGCGTCAGGTGATCCACAATGCCCTGGCGCTCATGGGGATTGATGCCCCTGAGAGCATGTGATTGTTCATGACCAAAAAGAACCGGAAGAAAAGGCCCAAAGGGAAGCAGCGCAAGCCGAAACGCCAGTCGCTGGCCGCCAACAGTGTGCTGTTTGTCGTTTCCCTGGTGATCCTTATCGGGGCGAGCATGCTCATGCATGCGGTCGACACGCACCCTCAGCTCGCCTGGGCGCCTATCTCCCAGCAGTGGACCCGGCTCGTGCACGGGTCACAGGACAGGACCGAACACATCCAGACGCCCCAGGCGGCCGAGAGTACGGCCGGGGCCTTCGAATACTCCTTCTACGACCTGCTCTCCCACCAGGACAGCGCCCCGGCAAACGCTGAGTACCACTTCAGCATCCAGATCGCGGCCTTCAAGGCACCCGAACGCGCCCAGGGCTATGCCGAAACCCTGAGGCAGGAGAAGAAACTGCGCTGCCGTGTGGTGCGTCAGGGCCGATGGTCGCTGGTGCAATGGGGCAGCTTCCCGACCCGGGCCGCCGCCGAGCGCTACCGCAGGAAGCTCTCCGAGGCGCTGTGCCGGGAGTGCCTGGTGGTGAAGATATAAGGATCTCCTGAGTATGATCATGCATATCGTTGGGGCCAGGCCCCAGTTCATCAAGCTCGCACCGGTCTGTCAGGCCTTCGACGAACACGGACTCGCCTATCGCATCCTGCATACAGGACAGCATTACGACGCCGCACTCAACGACGTGCACTTCTCCACCCTGGGGCTTCCGCAGCCCCATGTCCATCTGGGCCTCGGCTCGGCCAGCCATGCCCGGCAGACCGCCAGCATGCTCACCGGCATCGAGGAGGTGCTCCTGCGCGAGAAACCCGCCCTGGTCGTGGTCTACGGCGACACCAACTCGACCCTGGCCGGCGCTCTCACGGCGGCCAAGCTCGGGATCAGGATCGCCCATGTGGAGGCCGGTGTCCGCAGTTTCGACCGCTCCATGCCCGAGGAGATCAACCGTGTGATCACCGACCGGATCGCCTCCTACCGTTTCTGTCCCACGCACAACGCCATGGACCTCCTGCAGAAAGAGGGCCTTTCGGGCATCCTAACCGGTGATGTGATGCTGGATGCCCTGAACACCTACTCCGCGCGGCATATCGACCACCCCTTCCGGGCACCCTTTATCCTGACCACCATCCACCGGGCGGAAAACACTGATGAAAGGGAAAGATTCCTGGCCATCTGGGACGCACTGTGTCAGCTCGCTCGCACGATACCGGTCGTCTTCCCGGTTCATCCGCGAACACTAAATCGCTTCAGACTCATCATCGAGGATCCCGGACACGCTGTTACGGTGATCGATCCCGTGAGCTACCTCACGATGATCGCCATGATGCGAGATGCCGCCTGCATCGTCACCGACTCGGGCGGGGTACAGAAGGAGGCCTTTCTCCTGCGGACCCCTTGCGTGACCGTGCGCGACTCCACCGAATGGCCGGAGACCGTCCTGGCCGGGGCCAACCGCCTCGTGCACCCGGAGAGGCAGACCTTAGTTGCGGCCGTCACCCACATGCTGACGACCGAAGTCGCCCCATCCCAAAATCCCTTCGGAGACGGACGGGCGAGTTGCCATATCGCGGCCTTCATCCGAGAACACTGCCTGTAGGACCGACCACAGCACCTTGTCCGATGGGGTGATCCAGCTATTGCCCCACAGAAGACCGGTATTATTATACTCAGAAGAATACACACCTCGCCGGGAAAGCATGGTGCCCAAACAGCATCCCCTTCTCTGACGCAGAGGAAGATCATGGGAAATTTACGGCGGACACCCTTTGATCCCAAGGCCGTCCTCAGGAAGGCCCATAGGTGCGCCGCCAGGGACGACCCCGTACAGGCCTTCGACCTCTATCAGAAGGTGATCAGGCACTTCCTGGACCAGGGCAACACACTCAAGGCCTTGGCCGCAGGCAAGATGGCAAAGAACGCGCTCGGCAACACCCCGCAGGTGCAGGCGTTGCTCATCCGCCTCTATGCCGCGGGCGGGTTGAGCGGCGACGCCTTCCAGGAATACCATCTCAGCGCCACCAGATTTCACAAGGAGGCCATCCCCCTTTTCGAGGGGCTTACCCAGGAGGAGTTCGTAGAGGTCCTTGACCTGTTCGAGCTCATTCAGAAGAAGGGCGGCGCCTATGTGCTGAAGCAGGGCGACGCCGGGGAGGATATCTACATTCTGATCACGGGCGCCCTCGAGGTGCTCCGGGACGGTCGACGGGTGAGCGGCCTCAAAGCCGGCGATGTCTTCGGGGAACTCGGGTTCTTCACCGGCCAGAGGCGTTCGGCCTCCGTCAGGGCCCTGGAGGAGAGCCTCATCGTACGGCTGAGGGCCGAAGACCTGAAAACCTTGAGTGCCCGCTATGCGAATGTCGCCCTCGCCCTCGAGGCCCTCTACACAGAACGCATGCTCACCCGGGCCATGGAGGAATCCCGGGACAATCCCCTGCTCGACCTGGATCAGGACACGATCGTGGAGAGCTTCTTTCCCCGCGGCCAGGAGATCCACCTTGACTCTCAGGCGGACTTGCACATCGTCAAGCACGGGGTGATCGAGATCAACTATACCGAGAAGGGCCTGAGCAAAAAACGCTTCCTGGGTCCCGGATACATCTTCCGGGCCTACCCCGGCACGGCACGGGCCAATACCGATGTGCACATCCTCAATGCCAGAATCGACCTTCTCCGCCGGCGTTCCGATTGAGGATGTTAAGAAAGCCTGACAAAAGATAACGCCTTCTGCCGATAGTGCCCTTCCTGCCTCCCTGCTATCCTGACTTACAGGCACGGTCGTCGTGCGCGTGAATGCCCTGATTTCATCAAGGGAGGAAGGATGGACTCGCGAGAGCATAAGCCCACGTATCCACGTCTGGAAAGGCACGCATCCCGAAGGCCGGACGAGGAGGAACGGGGCGCCCTGGGCCGAATCCTGCAGGACCTTTCCCTCGAGGCACCATCAAGCACTGAGATGCATGACCTCAACAACCTGCTGGCGGCCATCCTGGGATATGCCGAGCTCCTGCAGCAGGAGCTGCCCGAACAATCCGAGGGGGCTGTCTATGCCACCCGCATCATTCATGCCTCCGAAAAGGCGCAGGACTTGGTCGGACAGATCTCCGCCCGCGTGGCAGGGGCAGGAAAGCCCCCTTCATGACCGGCCGCCACGGAAAACACAAGGAATTCAGCCCCACAGCACAGGGGACAGCACGGGCACATCCTCCTGGTGAATAACGAGGAGGACCTCATCGGGTCCACAAACAGATGCTCGAGAACCTCGGACTCAACTTCACATCCGCAACCGGGAGGCGCTGACGATCTTTTGCGTACACCATGAGGACTTCGATCTCGTACTCAGCGAGATGACCATGCCCCCCATAACCGGTGCCGTCTTCGCCCGTGAGATGCTGCGTCCGAATCCCGCGCTTCCCGTGATTCTGGGCGCGACGGGCAACCGTACGCCGTTGAAGATCGAGTTAATCGGTGCCTTCTGAAGCCGGTGCAGATCCGCGATCTGGCGCGCACGATCCGCAGGGTACTCGACCATCAGGCCACTGGCAATGGACAGTGACGCAGGGCATATTCTAGAAATGGATGCATGCCTCGCCGCCAGGAAGGGGCCAAAGACGATGCACCAGATATTGATAAAGGCATTGCCCACCAGATTGGCCGGGGAGAGGCGCTCCCCTTGGACCTCTTCCTGATCAGCAGCTCCGCCGAAGCCAGCAATCAGGCGGCCAGCATGAAATCGGTCAACGGTAAGGCATGCCCGCAGGCGCCAGCCCGATGGTAAAGAACAGCACCCCAAACCCGATGAGACCCAGGGCCGTCACAATCTGCAATACGGGAATGACCAGATAGCCTCCCCTTCCTTTGTATCCACTTCTTTCTACGGCAACAAAGCGCACCCGGTCCAGGGCTCAATCAGGCCGGGGCCGGGCGTTTCCTCTCTCCGAGGCGTTCCAGGAGCGGCCAGAGATGCGGGATGATCCCGGGACACAGGCCCAGCAGCCGCGCCACCAGCGCGCCCGACCCGGGTACGTAGAGCTCCATCTGCCCGTCCGTAAGCGCCCGGAGCACGGCCCGCGCGATCTGCCCGGCGTCCACGGGCGGGCTCAGGAAGGTCAGGGGCGAGCCACCGTGTGTGGCCTCATAGGCGAGCATGGGGGTATCCACCGCATCCGGGAAGATGGTGGATACCCTGATGTTGTGCCTTTTCAGCTCCACCCCCAGGGTGAGGTTGAGGCCCCTGAGCGCGTACTTGGTGGCCGTATAGACCGCACTCTTGGTCTCTGGGGCCACCCCGGCCAGGGAGGCGATCGTGATGATGTTCCCGCCCTTGGACTCCTTGAGGTGCGCGATGGCCGCGTGCGTACAGTACAATGGCCCCATGAGATTGACCTGCACCTGGGCCTCAATGTCCGCGCCGGTGGCTTCGTCAAAATAGGCCGGTCGGATGATCCCGGCGCTGTTGACAAGGATGTCGATCCGACCGAAGTGCGTGATGGCCCGCTGCATGAGGTCGGTGACCTGCCGGGGCTGGGTGATGTCGCAGGTCACCAGTAGCGGCGCCTGTCGCAGGTGTCCGGCCGTCTTTTCCAACCCTGTGGCATCTATATCCGTCAGAACCAGGGAGATTCCCTCCCGATCGAAGAGCGCGGCCACCGCGCTGCCGATACCGCCGGCCGCGCCTGTAACCACGGCGACCTTGCCCAGAAACGTCTTTGCCTGCATCTTGCTACCTCCTCTCGCCCGTCTCAACCGCACCACCTCGTGCCATGTCCTCCCGGGGCAGGCCCGGAACCCCGCCCCCGTCGCACACAATGGGGGTATTCACCCCGAGAAGGCGGACCCCGCCCTGGGGGTGTGCCATGAATGACCCCTTCGAGACAACCGGGACCGCCTTACCCCTTTCTCAGAAGTCTTCATCGCCTCTTTCGATCATGTCATAAAACCCTCTCCTGTCCTCAAGAGCCCCTAGCAGGCGGGATGCCCGATTCAAACCCTGCCACAGGCGCCCTAGAGAAAGCCGTACTCCACGTACCAGCGGTAGGCGTCAGCAATCATCTCTTCTAAGGGCACGCATGCAAACCCCAGTTCGCACCTGGCCCTGGATGAATCATAGCGCGGGAAGACCGACATGTAGCGGGCCTGTCCCGGATTGAGCTCCGGCGGCCGGCCGGTGAAGCCCGCCAGAAACTCCATCAGGTACCCGTAGGCCACGGTCATGCCGGGGGTCATCACCAGGCGTGGGGGCCTGGCCTTCACCGCGGCCGCGATAAGCGTAAAGACGCGCCGGTAGCTTGCATTCACGCCGCCCGTAATGTAGCGCTGCCCGGGCCGCCCGCGTTCGAGGGCCGCGATGTGCGCCCGGGCGACCTCGCGCACATGCGCCCAGGGGGCCCCGCCCGGCAGGACCGCCGGCACCTTGCCGTCGCGCAGGTCCATGAAGAGCCGGCCGAACTGCAGGGTGTGGTCCCAGGGGCCGATCATACTACCCGGATTGATCACCACCACCTCCAGCCCTCTCTCCGCATAGGCAAGCACCCGACGCTCCCCCTCGCGCTTGGTGTCGGCGTAGTTGTAACCGGTCCCGGCATAGGTGTAATGTCCCCAGTCCTCGTCCGCCAGGCCTCTGGGGTTATAGCCGAGGGCATCTACGGTGCTCGTATGCACGAGCCGCCTGACCCCGCCGGCCAGACAGGCCTGCGCCACGTTTGCGGGGCCCTCCACATTGATACGGCGCTGCCGCTCGAAATATTTCTTCCAGAACGAGGTATCGCCGGCCACGTGGAAGACCGCCTGCATGCCCCTGACCGCACACTCGACATCATGGGGATTGGTGACATCCCCGAATACGATTTCGACTTCGAGGTCTTCGATAAAGGCCGTGTTCGACCCCGGCAGGCCGAAGGCCCGCACGGCATAGCCCGCCTGCACGAGCTCGCGCACGAGGTTGGTCCCCAGAAAACCGGTCGCCCCGGTCACCAGTACCGGCATCTTCGTCATGGCTGCCCCCCCTGCACCTTGCGGATCTGACGGTCCATAACCCACTCCACCACGCCCGGGAAAAGGCGCTGCATGATATTGACGGCCTTGCCCCCGGCGCCGGGGACGATCATCGCCTGCCCCCTGGCCATCCCCTTGAGCAGCGCCTGCGCCACCGCGCGGGGCTGCATGAGGCCGCCCCCTTCGGAGACGGCCACGGTCTCTTGTGGTTTGGTGCGGTTCTCCACCGCGAAGCCCGGCGTATCCGTATCCGGGGGACAGAGCACCGAGACCCCGATGGAGAAGCGCTTGAGCTCGCTTCTAAGCGCCCCGGAAAACCCGACCACGGCGAACTTGCTGGCGGCATAGTCGCAATAGCCGAACACCCCCATAAAGCCCACCATGGAGGAGACATTGACGATGTAGCCTCCGCGCGCCTGCATATGCGGCACCAGGGTCGCACACATGTTCCATACCCCGTAGAAGTTGGTCTTCATGGTTTCGTCGAGCATCGCGTAACTGATATCCTGAAAGTAGTGGGGGTAGGCGCGGCCCGCGGCGTTGATGAGAATGTCGGGAACCCCGAAATCCGCGACGGCCTGAGCAAGGACCTCCGTGACCCGGACATGATCGGCCACATCCACGCTCT
This sequence comes from uncultured Bacteriovoracaceae bacterium, assembly GCA_964618975.1. Classification (GTDB taxonomy): domain Bacteria; phylum Desulfobacterota; class Desulfomonilia; order UBA1062; family UBA1062; genus CAZUDI01. Next base: position 10,253 of record CAZUDI010000034.1, read on the forward strand.
GTCCCTGCACGTCCTGCCCCTGATTCCGCCGGCAGGCCTCGATCTGCGGCAGGGCCTGTTCAATCCGCTCCCGATCGCGGGCACAGATGAACACGTGCGCCCCCTCCCCGGCCAGCAGCCGGGCACACTCGAGCCCGATTCCGCTGGAGCCGCCGGTGATGTACACCCTTTTCCCGGAAAAATCCTTGATCTTGAGTGCCACGATGACCTCCTTTTTCTCCTTTCTCCCCGCGCCCGCTTCACCCCGCGTACCTGCCGGTGCCATGGCGGGAACAGCCAAAGCCTGCCCCTCTCTTCATTTTTTCAGCAGTTCCAGCACGATCCCCTTGAGCTGGCTGCCGCAGTCCTCGGCCTCCAGGATATTGTCGTACAGATCGAAGCCCTCGTTCATCATGATGATGAGGGTGGCGATCTGCACGGGGTCCGCGCGCCGGATCACGCCCGCATCCATCAGCCCCGCGAGGATTTCGGCTAATCTCTCCCGAAAACGGGAGAACATTCGCTGCAGCCGCTCGCGGATGCGTGCGTCACTCAGTGAGAGATAGTAACAGGCGAAGAAGACGTTCTGGTCCACCACATCCCGCCAGGCGCGCGTGAAGATGTTCTCGAGGATGAACGCCAGCTGTTCCTCGGGACTGCGCCTGATGGCCAGCAGCTCGGCGGCGCGACGCTCGTAGCGGTCCAGCATGTCGTCCACCAGGGCCACCAGCATCTCCTGTTTGGACCTGAAGTAGTGCACCAGCAGACCGGAATTGACCCCCATACGGGACGCAACCTTGCCCAGGGTGACATTGGCCAGCCCCTCCTCGGCCAGAACATGCGCGAGGTGCTCGAGTATCTCGGGCTTGCGGATCTCGGACTGGTCCCTGCGGCCCATGGCTTCCCCCTGAATACATTAGCAAGTACTTATTTATATATCAGAGACGCTCCTTGGTCAAGCGCGTCTCAAATGGGGTCTGCGGCCATGGTGGGGATGATTACCAGGGTAAGCCCTGGACCCTCCTTGCCGCTGCAAGCAGCGGGGAATATGCCCCTCAGACCATTGAAGGTCTAGATGACGCCGGCCGTGGCGGCCATAACGATACCGGCCACCACGGCCACATTGAGCGATTCGGTTCCCCCGGGCATGGGCAGCGCGATCGTCTCATGGCACAGCGCGAGGATCGCCTCGCTCAATCCGGCGGCCTCCTGGCCGAGACACAGGGCGATCCTGCCCGTGAGATCCGCCCGTGACACCGCGCGCGCGCCCCGCGGGTGCAGCCCGATGATGCGATGGGGAATGTCGCGGAGTTGCCCCGGCGACTCGATGCGGGCGATGCGGGCCCCGAGGCAGGAGCCCATGGAGGCACGCAGGGCCTTCTCGGAAAAGGGCGAGGCCGTCCCGGGGGTGATCCCCACCAGGCCGAAGCCGAAGGCCTCTGCCGTGCGGATGATGGTGCCCACATTACCGGGGTCCTGGATCCCGTCCAGGACGAGGACCCGCTTGAAGGCGCCGATCTCGGACAAATTCGACCAGGGGGTCTCCACCAGGATGAACACGCCCTGGGGGGTCGTGGTGGAACACAGCCGGGACAGGAGCGCCGGGGAGAGGAGCGTGCAGGCAAATCCGGGATGTCCATGGGAGGCCACATACTCCGGGGTGACCGCCGCCATACGGGGGACCAACCCCCTTGCCAGGGCATCCTCCACCAGCCGCCGCCCCTCGAGAGCCAGGAAGGACCTGTCCTGCCGAGCCTTCACCAGGGCCTTGAAAACCGGATTATGCCTGCTGGTGATGCACTCCATCCCTGAGCGTTCTCCTGTCACGGACACCCACGGGGCGCACGGTGGCACGGCACCGCTCGATGGGGACGCGCTATCCGTGCCACCCGGCGGGCATCAGTCTCTCATCTTCCTGATGAAGGGCTCCAGGAGTTCGATGGGCAGGGGGATGAGGGTGTTGGTGGCCCCTTCGGACGAGACCTCGCGGATGGTCTGCAGAAACCGCAGCTGCAGGGCGATGGGCTCCTTGGCGATAATCGTGGCGGCGTCGAAGAGCCGCTGGGAGGCCTGGTATTCGCCCTCGGCATGGATGACCTTGGCCCGGCGCTCACGTTCGGCCTCCGCCTGACGGGCCATGGCCCGCTGCATCTCTTCGGGCAGATCGATGTGTTTGAGCTCGACCGCGGAGACCTTGATGCCCCACGGGTCGGTCTGCCGGTCGAGGATGCTCTGGATATGCGCGCTGACCTCCTCGCGCTTGGAGAGCAGTTCGTCCAGCTCGGCCTGGCCGCACACCGAGCGCAGGGTGGTCTGGGAGAGCTGGCTGGTGGCGTAGAGATAATTTTCCACCTCGATCACGGATTTCATGGGATCGATGACCCGGAAATAGACCACCGCGTTGACCTTGACCGTGACGTTGTCACGGGTGATCACGTCCTGGGAGGGCACATCCTGCACGATGGTCCTCAGCCCGATACGGACATAGCGGTCGATGAGCGGGATGATGATGATGATCCCTGGGCCCTTGGGGACGCTGAGCACACGGCCCAGCCTGAAGACCACCGCCCGCTCATACTCGTTGAGGATCTTGATGGCAGAGAAGAGAAAGAGCAGCAGGATGACGACGACGGTAATCAGCGCATAGCCTCCCATATGACACCTCCTTACAGGGAATCCTTAGTCTGTATTACTGATGTTCAGGGCAACATTCAAGGCGGGGTCGTCCAGCATGGCCATACGGGTCTCGGCGATACGCCGGAACTTCGCCAGGGCCTCCCCGCTCAGCGCCGGTCCGGTCACCGGCGTGAGCCGCAGGGGGTTGATGAACTTACCCCTGAGGTTGACCCGGAAATCGAGGTGCGGTCCGGTCGAGACCCCGGTGGAACCCACGTATCCGATGACCTGCCCCTGATCGACGGTGGAACCGGTCCCCAGCCCGCGGGCATAGCGTGAGAGGTGCCCGTAGTAGGTGACGTAGCCGGCACGGTGCCGGATGCGCACGGTGTTGCCGAAGCCGTTCGACCATCCCTTGAAGACGACCTTGCCGTCGCCCAGGGCCACCACCGGGGTCCCCGTGGGGGCGGCGTAGTCCACGCCGAGGTGCGGCCGGGCCACATGGTAGATGGGGTGCTTGCGGTGATAGGTAAATCCCGAAGAGATGCGGCGGTAGTTGAGCGGGGCCTTGAGAAACAGCTTGCGGATGGGCTGGCCGTGCTCGTCGTAGTAGCCCCGGGCGCCGTTTCCGTCGTCGAAATAGACGCCGACGTGATCCTGGCCCTGGTTGGTGAAACGCGCCGCCACCACACGGCCGTAGCCCTTGAAGGCGTCCTCCACAAAACAGCGCTCGTAGAGCACGCTGTAGCGGTCCTGGGGACGGATATCGGTGAAGAAGTTGATGTCCCAGGCAAAGATGTCCGTGAGCTCCATCACGATCTCGGGAGGCAGTCCGGAGGCGATACCCGATTCATACAGGCTGCTCTCGATCGTGCCTTCGGCACGCGCGTAGCGGACCTCGCAGACAAGCTTGCGTGTGCCGGCCGCGAAGGCCCCCGCGCGGGGCTGGAGTTCGAGGAAGGTCAGGTCGTCGATCTCATAGTCGAGTCGCGAGAGGCGCACCGGTTCCTCCTCGGTCACCCAGGCATTCAGGGTGTGCCCCGGGACGATGCCCGAGAGATCGAAAGTCTGGTGTGCGGCCTTGACCACGGCGTCGATCTGGTAGTCACAGATGCCCAGAGTGTGCAGGAGGTCGTAGACGCGGTCGCCCGCGCGCACCGTGAGGCTCACCTGTCTTAAGGGACCCGCGTAGGTATCGGGCAGAATGCGCTCCACCCGGTACGTTTCGGCTCGCAGGCCCTCCTCCCCGAGGGTGACCGACAGCCGGCTCAGATAGGATATCTCGTAATCCACCTCCAGGAGCTGCTGCTCGTCGGGGGTAAAGACCAGGGTCAGTTCGTGGCCGGGCTGAATCCGGGAGAGGTCGAACACGCTTGAGGCCGCCTGGATAATCTCGCGGGCCTGCCGATCCGGGATGCCGTTTTCCTTGAAGATCGCCAGACAGGAATCGCCCGCCTCCACGCTCAAGGAGCGGCTCACGTTCTGAGGGGTGACCTCCTCGACGGACGCAGCCTCTCCGGGGAGGGCATAGGTCCCGGCCGCCTCCACCACATGCACCGGCAGGGCCTCTTCGCCCTGACCAGACTGGGTATACCAGGCCGCTGTCCCGATGAGCATGAGCACGAGAACCCCTGCCGCGATCAATGCCCCGCTTAGCTTCCTCTTCATACGCATTGGTATCGTACTATAGAAGGTATAACTTGATATATCAATATTTATCTGCAACTATGAAGGCGTGTTCACCTTTGCCGCCGACTTTCACCTCAGACCCGGAAGTCAGGAAGATTCGGAAAGATTCCTCGCCTGGCTGAGGCAGGTTCTGCCCGAGTCCCAGGCGGTCTACCTGCTGGGCGACCTGTTCGACTACTACTTTACCGGCCTCGAAGGCCCGGCGGCCGGGATCCTCGAGCGCCTGAGAAATCCGCGCGTGCATCTCCTGCCGGGCAACCGCGACTTCCTGCTCCACAATCTCCGGCTTGAGGGCCTTGATATCGTGCCCGCAGAAGAGCTCCGGCTCGATCTCTTCGGGGTCCAGGCCCTCATCGCCCACGGCCACACCCTGACCGAAAACGACCGCGGTTTCCGTGTGCTGCACCGCTGGGGCTGGCCGGTGCTGCGCCTTCTGGACCGTCACCTGAGCCCCGCCCTCAAAACGCACCTGGCACGGCGCCTGGTGGCGTCGTCCAGCGTCATCCGCCCCCCGGAGGCGCACATCCCCGCCGACATCGCAGACCTTCGAGGGGTGGATATGGTCATCTGCGGCCATCTGCACCGCGAGATCAGGCTGCCGGGCCTCACGGTCATTCCGGCCTTTGTGGACACGGGTGCCTGGTTGGGCTGGAACGCGCACGGCCCGCAGCTTTATCGATCACGGGTATGAACGAACCCCAGGGCAGGCTTTTGACCCTCCCTGTCGCCATAAACGGCGGTAATTCGGCCCATGATCATTAAAGGAGGCGCCCATGTCTCAGGATTCGGCCACTTCCGGGCTCAAACAGCAGCTGCAAAGGGAAAAGCTCAAGCGCCAGGCGGCGCAGCAGGAACTGCACGCCAGCGAAGAACGCTTCCTGACCCAATATCAGAGCATCCCCATTCCCACCTACACCTGGCAGGACACCCCCCACGGGCTCATCCTCAAGCGTTTCAATCAGGCGGCTAAGAGGCTCAATCAGGAAATGGGCCCGGCCGGCGATGGGGCATGCGGAGAGGTCTTCATCGACGCCCCTCCGGTCAAGGCCGCCATCGTCCGCTGTCTGCGCGAGCAGACCATCATCCGTCAGGAGATCGGCACCCGCTCCCCGGCAGGGGCCGAAAAACATTTCACGGTCAATTCCGCCTTCGTACCCCCCAATGTGGTGCTCGTCTACCTGGAGGACATCACCGAGCGCAAGCAGGCCGAGCAGGCACTCCAGGCCGCCCACGACAAGCTGGAACGCCGGGTCAAAGAGCGCACGGCCGCGCTGGTTAGGATCAACGAGGAACTGCAGCTAGACATCTGCCAGCGCCAGCAGGCCGAGGAGGCCCTCCGACAGAGCGAGGCCAAGTTCCGGGCCCTGGCCGAGTCCACCTCGGCGGCCATCTTCATCGCCCATAAGGAACGCTATGTCTATGTCAACCCGGCCTGGGAAACGCTGACCGGGTACAGCGCGCAGGAGGCCGCCACCATGACCTACTGGGCAGTCATCCACCCCGACATGCAGGTGGCGGTGAAAAGGCTCGTCCGGACACACCCTCTGCAGAACAGGATGTCGCTGCCCTTCGAGGCCAAACTGCGCACTAGAGGCGGCGCGGTGAAGTGGGTCGATTACGTCTCCACCCCCATCGACTATAGCGGGCAGTCGGCCATCCTGGGTTCCGGATTCGACATCACCCTGCGCAAGCAGACCGAAGACGCCCTGCGCGACAAGGAGCGTCAGCTCCAGCAACAGGCCGCGCACCTGGAGGAGGTCAACACGGCCTTGAAGATCCTGCTCGAATACCGGGACAAGGAGAGGCTCCAGCTGGAAAAGAACATGCTCATGCATGTCAGGAAGCTGGTCTTGCCCTACATCGAGCGCCTGGAACAGGGGCAACTCGAGGGCCGGAACAGGACCTATCTGGGCATCCTCAAGGCGAACCTCGAGGAGGTGATCTCGCCCTTTGCCTCCCATCTGCTCTCCGGGCATCACCGCCTCACCCCGGCCGAGATCCAGATCGCCGACCTGATCAAGCAGGGCAAGACCAGCAAGGAGATCGCCGCGCTCCTGGATGTATCCGTCAACGCGGTTTCCTTCCACCGCGGAAACATCCGAAAAAAACTCGGGCTGGCAAATGAGAAGATCAACCTGAGATCCCATCTCCTGACGCTGTCTTCCGCGGTGTAAAATCGCCCGCTATCGCACAGGAGGGGCTGCCCGCGCCTCTGTGAAGACCCTCGGGGAGAGGTACCTGGCGCACGAGACGGGCCCTCCTCCCTGAGATCTCTTACCTTCCCGCCTGTCGTCCGCTATCAGATCATGCGTCCATCCACCGAATACAGGGGTTCGCCCCAGCGGAAGCATAGTCATAGTATCATCCTGGTATTTTCCTGTTATTCTTTTTGTATGGTCATTTTGCTCATTTCCCGCATGATGGGACGCAATGAGATCATCCCGATAACGGAGGATGCCATGCAGTGGGAGAGCGATTACCGCCAGAAGCTTACCTCGGTGGAAGAGGCCGCCGGGCTCATCAAATCCAACGACATCATCTTCATTTCGGCCGGCGCAAGCTGTCCCATCGAGGTCATCGAGGCCATATCAAGACGTTACCTGGAACTTCAGAACGTGAACATCGCCTCGGGTCTGCTCATGCACCCCTTCACGTATCTCCAGGCCGCCGAACGGGGCCACATCACCCACCACTCGGGATTCCTGGGCCCGGTGGAACGCATGTTCATGCCAATGGGCAATATCGAGGTGCGCCCCTACCAGTTCTCCAAGATCGAACATCTGGCCCGCCAGCGCCATTACAACGTCGCGATCTTCGAGGTCTCAGAGCCCAACGCCTCAGGCTACATGAGCTATGGCCCGGTGGGGACCTTCTCCAACGGCCTGATCTCCCAGCTGGTGGATACGATCATCGTCCAGGTCAACAAAAGAACCCCCTTTGTCAACGGCATGCAGGCCCATATCCACGTCTCTTGGGTGGATCACATCTGCGAGGTCGACCGCGAACTCGTCCAGATTCCGGATACCCCCCTCGAGGACGAGGAGGAGCGCATCGCCGGCTTCATCGTGGAACGCATTCGCGACGGGGCCTGCATTCAGCTCGGCTTCGGCAAGATCGCCAATGCCATCGGTTATTTTCTGGATACGAAAAAGGATCTCGGGGTTCACAGCGAAATGCTGACCACCTCCCTCATGCGCCTGGCCCAGAAAGGGGTGGTCACCTGTGGCCGGAAGTCGTACCTGCCCGGCACCATGGCCTGCAGCTTTGCCATCGGCTCACGGGAGCTCTACGAGTTCATCCACATGAATCCCCTGGTCACCACCTTCCCCATCTATCAGATCTGCGACCCTGGCATCCTCGGGCGCATCGAAGACTTCGTCTCCGTCAACAACGCCCTGTGCATCGACCTGATGGGGCAGGTGGGTTCCGAGAGCATCGGCTTCAAGATGTACAGCGGCACCGGGGGGCAGCTGGATTTCGTGCGCGGGGCCTGGGTCGCCCCGGGGGGGCAGTCGTTCATCGCGCTCAGGTCCACCGCCCAGACCGCCGACGGCCGCGTCTCCCGCATCCGCACCGCCCTCCCCTCCGGCACCATCGTCACCACCCCCCGGACCGATGTGCAGTACGTGGTGACCGAATACGGCCTGGCCGACCTGACGGACCTGAGCGTCAGCCGCTGCGCCCGGGCGCTCATCGACATCGCCCACCCGGACTTCCGCGACGAGCTGGCCCGGAAGGCGCACCAGGTCGGCCTGCTGAACTGAAGACCCGGCCGGAAGGCCGGGAAAGGGGACATGCCATGTCCGAAGAGAAAGATGGGGTGCCTTGCGCCCCAAGGGAATCCATCCTGGAGGGGATCCGGGTGGTCGACGTCACCCAGTTCATCGCGGGCTCGCGCGCCACGCAGCTCCTGGCCGACATGGGGGCCGAGGTGGTCAAGGTGGAGCCCCCCCAGGGCGATACCCTGCGCCTCATCTTTTCCCTGCTGGCCGGCGCGGAGCGCAACTACTCGGTCTTCAACCGCAACAAGTATGGCATCTGCGTCGACTGGCGCACCCCCCGCGGGCAGGAGGTCATGCACCGTCTGGCCGCAGGCGCCGACATCTTCGTCCACAACCTCATCCCCGGGACCCTCGAGCGGCATCGCCTGGGCTACGAGACCCTCCGGTACCTCAACCCGGGGATCATCTACATCGCCATCTCCGGCTTCGGGGCCACAGGGATCAATCCCGAGCGGGCGGCCTTCGACATCATCGCCCAGGCCACCGCCGGCCAGTTCTGGAACGACACCGAGACGCTGAGCCCGCCCTCCAACCACTGGGGCGATCTCATGAGCGGGGCCTACGCCGCCCTGGCCGCCTGCCTGGCCCTGATTCACCGCCTGCGCACCGGGCAGGGGCAGTTCATCGACATCTCCATGCAGGACGTCCTGTACTTCAATAACTACCGCGCCATAATCAACCGCGCCATGGAGCCGATCATGGGCCGGGTGCAGGAAGTGCTGGGCCGCCGACCCGACGATGTCCTCAACTCGCAGGACCGCATGCCCTTCTACGGGTTCTTCCAGGCCCGAGACGGCAAGGTGGCCATCGTGGCCCTGACCCCCCGGCAGTGGAAGGACCTCGCCCACATCACCGGCCACGGGGAGCTCCTCGAGGATGCGCGCTTTGCGAACCTCGTCTCCCAGATCCACCACCACGCCGAGGCGGTAAGCCTCATCGAGGAGTGGACCACCCGGCATGACGCCCACGCCATCGTCGCCCTGCTCGAAAAAAAGAAGATCCCCTGCGGCATCGCCTACACGGTCGATCAGGTCAATCGTGACGAAAACCTCGAAGCGCGCGGCATGTTCGCTCAGGTGGAGCATCCCGCCTTCGGCACCATCGACGTGCCCGGCATCCCTTTCAAGTTCGCGCTTACGCCGGGGGCCATCACGCAGGCGGCGCCCCTACTCGGGGAACATACCCGCACGGTCCTGAGCGACTGGCTGGGCTATTCCCCCGCAGAGATCGCCGCACTGTACGACGATACCATCGTCAAATAGCACCATTATCAATCCCCAAAGGAGGTAGTTATGGCCAAGGTGATCCTGGACGAAAGGGACCAGCGCTTCGTGCTCTACGAGATGCTCGAGGTGCACAGATTGTGTGAACACCCCCGCTATGCCGACTTCTCCCGGGACCTGTTCGACATGATCCTGACCCAGGCCGAGAAATTCGCCACCGAGGAGATCTATCCCACCCTGGCCGAGGCCGACCGGGAGGGATGCCGGCTGGAAGACGGGCAGGTCAAGGTGCCGCAGTGCTTCCACCGCCTGTACCGGCTCTTCTGCGAAGGGGGCTGGTCTTCCATGACCCAGGACGAGTCCATCGGCGGCCAGGGCCTGCCGCGCATCATCCGCACCGCCGCCAACGACTGGTTCCTGCACAACTTTTCCTTTGTGGCCTATCCCGGGCTGACGGCCGGGGCCGCGCGCCTGATCGAGACCTACGGATCACCGGAGCAAAAGGATCGCTATCTGGAAAAGATGGTCAAGGGCCAGTGGGCCGGCACCATGTGCCTCACGGAACCGGGCGCCGGCACCGACGTGGGCAGTCTGAGCACCAGGGCCATCCGTCAGGCAGACGGCACCTTCCGCATCCAGGGCACGAAGATCTTCATCACCTCGGGTGATCACGATCTGACCGAGAACATCATCCACCCCGTTCTGGCACGCATCGAGGGCGACCCCCCGGGAACGAAGGGCATCTCCATCTTCCTGGTGCCCAAATATCTCGTCAATGGGGACGGTACCCTGGGTAAACGCAACGATTTCGAGATCGCCAAGATCGAGGAGAAGATGGGCATCCACGGCAGCTCCACCTGTCTGATCAACTTCGGCGACCAGGGATCCTGCTCCGCCGAACTGCTCGGAGAGGAGCGCACCGGCATGACCATCATGTTCCAGATGATGAACGAGGCCCGTATCGGGGTGGGCATGCAGGGACTCACCAGCGCCTCGATTGCCTACCTGCACGCCCTGCAGTATGCCCGGCAGCGCTTGCAGGGTGCCTCCCTGCTCAGTTTCACCGACCCCACGGCGCCGCGCGTGCCCATCATCGAGCATCCCGATATCCGGCGCATGCTGCTCTGGATGAAATCCCACGTCGAGAGCATGCGGGCGCTGATGTACTTCACCACCTGGTGCGGTGACCGGGTCCTGCTGGCCTCCCTGGACGGCAACGATGCGGACTACGAGCGCTACAGGGGCTTCTTCGAGCTTCTGACCCCCATCGGCAAGGCCTATTGTTCGGATGTGGGCTTCAGGGTCTGCGAAACCGCCATGCAGGTCTACGGAGGATACGGCTACTGCAGCGAGTATCCCATCGAGCAGTTCCTGCGCGATGAGAAGATCGCCTGCATCTACGAGGGCGCCAACGGCATCCAGGCCCTCGACCTGGTCGGTCGCAAACTGGGTATGCACAAGGGGGCCTACTTCATGAACCTCCTGAACGAGATGCAGACCAAGCTTCCCGCTGTCCGGCAGCACGCCGATCTCACCGATCTGGCCGATGACGTCCAGGCCGCGGTCACGGCCCTGGCCGACACGGCGGCCTTCTTCGCCCGCTGCGGCAAGGCCGGCCAGTTCTTCATCCCGGTGAGCAACGCCTACCCTTTCCTGATGCTGATGGGCAAGGTCATCTCGGCCTGGTTCCTGCTGTGGCAGGCGGGCATCGCCCGTCGCGAGCTGGAGGCCCTGGGTCGGGAGGCCGGGGTCGACCCGGGCAATCTCCAGCAGATGGAGGACCTCGTGCGCGACAACCGTGACGCGGCCTTCTACAAAGGCAAGCTCTCCGGCGCCCGCTACTTTATCAAGCATGTCCTGCCCGAGACCGAAGGCATCATCAAGGCCATCCGCAGCGAAGATCTCTCCCCGGTGGAGATCCCGCCGGAGTGCTTCTAGGGCCTGAGGACGTCTCTGTTACCGGCAGACAAAGACCGGACAGACATCCCTGTTATGGCGGACATGCGCCTGTGCGTTTGCCCCTCACCCGCTCAGCATGATGCGGGTGAGCACGGGCATGGCGATCAGAGCCCCGGTGGAGCTGCCGAGATTAGCGAGGATCACCACCAGGAGGATGCGTGTGATGGGGTTGCGCCAGAAGCCCGTCACGCTGGCGATGTCGTCCTGGATGCGCTCGAAGTCCGACACCTTGGGCCGCTTCAGGTAGGCCTCCGCCAGACCGGCGAACCAGCCGGCGGCGAGCGTGGGATTCAGCGAGGTGATGGGCGAGGCGACGGCCGCCACCAGGATGGTGAGGGGGTGTCCACAGGCGATGAGCGCCCCCAGGGCGGCAAACAGGGCATTGCACACCAGCCACCACTTCACCATCGCATACCCCTGCTGGGATCCTCCGAAAAAAAATCCGCAGACCACCAGGACCAGGATCACGGCGGGGATGACCCACTTTATCAGGCCCCTCTTCTTGGGCGGCATCCATTCCAGATCTGACAGATCGGCAGGGGGGTCGACCAGCTGCGTCATCATCCCCGCCAGGTGTCCGGCACCGATGACTGCCAGCACCCTCTCGGCTTCGAGGTCGGCCAGTTTGCGGGCCATATAGGCGTCGCGTTCATCGATGAGGACGCGTTTGATCGTGGGCGCCTCCTTGGCGATCTCTCCCACGGCCGCGGTGAGCATGTCCGTGTCCTTGAGGCGTTCGATCTCCTCCTCTTCGAGGTCATCGGCCACCAGAATGGACCCCAGAGAGGCCCATACCATCCGGAGCCTTTCGCGCCAGGAGAGCATGCGCCAGGCACGGCTCAGGGTGATCTGGATCGAGCGGTCGATAAGCGCCACCGGGATGTGGAGTTCTTCGGCGGTCTCGATGGCGGAGATCATCTCCTGCCCCGGCCGCACGCCGAGCTTCTCGCCGATGCGGCGCTGGAACGAGGCCATGACGAGGTTGGCAAACAGGAGGGCGGCCTTTTTCTCCTTGATCACCCTGACGATATCGGTTTCCTGCCAGAGGCGAGGATGTTTAAGCACATCGTAGCGGCCCTGGCACAGTTCGAGGGCCACGACCTCGGGCACCTGCTCCCGGATGGCGGAACATACCTCCTCCACGGAACTTTTAGAGACATGGGCCGTGCCCACGAGCATGATCGTCTTGTCTTTGAGTTCAATGCGTTCAATCGGCATGGGCATGCCTTATATATCCGAACGGCGTGACGGGTCAAGCGATGGCCTCCCCGCCGGCAGAGGAAAACCTCGCCCGGGCGCTGCCCTCTGGCTGGTCTTCGGTCGCGGGCGGGCTTCGACAGATCTCCCTCAAGAACTGCCGCATACGGCATCTTTGCCGCTCGGCTTGACATTTGCGGAAAAAATTCATATTGTAGGTGCAAACGGAGTAATCGGCAACAAAGGAGCACACAGAATCAGAGGCGTTCCCTCCCATTACCGAATTCTCCCAGAATGAAACCTCAAGCTTAACAAAGAAGGGGAAAATGAAATTTACGGAACTCGGATTGAATGAAAATCTGCTCAAAGGGATCACCGAGGCGGGATACACTGAATGTATGCCGGTCCAGGAGGCAAGCTTCGCCCACACCCTCTCCGGCCGGGATGCCTGCGTCCAGTCCCAAACCGGCACCGGCAAGACGGCCGCCTTTCTCATCACCATCTTCCAGCGCCTCCTCGCCGAGGAGCACCTGACCAACCGCAAGGCGCTCATCGTCGCCCCCACCCGGGAACTCGCCTCCCAGATCGAACAGGAGGCCCGACTGATCGGCAAACACCTCGACTTCACGATCGGGGCCTTCTTCGGCGGCGTGGGCTATCAGCAGCAGGAACAACTTCTCAAAGAGGGCGTGGACCTCATTATCGGCACCCCGGGAAGGCTGCTGGATTTCCTGCAGTCCAGGAAGATGAGTTTCCAGTCCATGGGCTTCCTGGTCATCGACGAGGCCGACCGCCTCTTCGACATGGGCTTCCTGCCGGACCTCAGACGCATCCTCAGGAAGATGCCGCCCGCCGCCAAACGGCAGACCATGCTCTACAGCGCCACCCTTAACTTCCGCGCCCGCGAGCTCTCCTGGGAGTACATGCACGATCCGGTGGAGATCAAGATCGAACCGCAGAAGGTCACGGCCGACAACGTCACCCAGGAGATCTACCACGTGGCCAAAAATGAGAAGATGAGCCTGCTCCTGGGAATCCTGAAGAGGGAACACCCGGACAATACCCTGATCTTCACCAACACCAAGCACGTCGCCGTCGAGGTGGCCGCCCGCCTCAGTGCCAACGGATTCACCTGCCAGTACATCATCGGCGACCTCCCGCAGCAGAAGCGCCTGCAGATCATCGGCGACGTCAAATCGGGCAAGATCCCCATCCTGGTGGCCACGAACGTGGCCTCCCGGGGACTGCACATCGACGAGCTGGACCTGGTGGTGAACTACGATCTGCCCGAAGACCGTGAGGACTACGTGCACCGTATCGGCCGCACCGCACGGGCGGGCAACTCGGGCAAGGCCATCTCGCTGGCCTGCGACGAATACGTCTTCAGCCTGGAGGCCATCGAATCCTTCATGAACATGAAGATTCCGGTCCTGTGGGCCGACGAGGAGCTCTTTGCCGAGGACCTAAGCCAGGGACGTTCACTCAAGTCCCTCATCGGCCACCTGCCCCAGCGCCCCCTGCGCGGCCGGGGCGAGACGCGCCGCCCCCCCCGGGGAGGAGCACCCCGCCGACACGCCACCGGCTCCCGGGAGGAGAAATCCCCCGACCGCTCAAACCGTCGTTCCAGGGGGCCGCGCAAACACCGGGGCTCCAGTACCCCCACCCCCTAGACTCGATGACGGAACAGCCCCTGCCGGCAGGCAGGGGCGACAGGCAGCGCAAGCAACGTAACAAGCCGCAAGGACTTCGGCCCGCTGAAAAACCCTCTGTACAGAAATATTATTTGGTGTTAAATGAACGCGATTACATTGAAGAAAAGAGTGAAAACTAAAAACTATGGCAGCACGAGGTTGGATTACCATCGATCAGGCCCTCTGTAAGGGGTGCGAATTGTGCATCACCGTTTGTCCCGATGAGGCCATCGGCCTGTCCGAGACGCTTAACGAAAAGGGCTACCTCCCAGCGCAGCCTCTCAAGGAGAGATGTCGGGGCTGCGCCCTGTGCGCCATCATGTGCCCCGAGGTGGCCATAGAGGTATACCGTGAGAAATAAGGTCCTCATGAAGGGTACGGACGCCCTGGGGGAGGCGGCCATCCGCGCCGGGTGCCATTGCTATTTCGGCTATCCCATCACCCCCCAGAACGAGGTGCCCGAATACATGTCCAAACGCATGGACGAGGAGGGGCGGATCTTCCTGCAGGGGGAGAGCGAGATCGCCTCGATCAACATGGTCATCGGTGCCTCAGCCGCCGGCATGCGCGCCATGACCTCGTCTTCGTCCCCCGGCATCAGCCTCAAACAGGAGGGGCTCTCCTTTCTGGCCGCCATGGAGCTGCCCGCCGTGGTCGTCAACATCAACCGGGGCGGACCGGGCCTGGGCAACATCGCGCCGAGCCAAGGCGACTACTACCAGGCCACCCGCGGCGGAGGCCACGGCGATTATCGCATGCCGGTGTATGCCCCGGCCTCGGTCCAGGAACTCTATGACCTCACCATACGGGCCTTCGATATCGCCGACAGTTACCGCACCCCGGTGATGATCATGGGTGACGGGATGATGGGGCAGATGATGGAGCCCATTGAGCTTAAGGCCCCTCCCGAAGGCGAGCGGCCACCCAAGGACTACACCCTCGACGGGGCCGAGGGTCGGCCGTCGCGCATCCTCAAGTCCCTGATCCTCGATGTGAACGAGATGGAGGAGCACAACTGGAAACTCAAGCGCAAATATGACCTCCTGGAGCGTGAACTGCCCGAGCACGAGGAGTTCCTGACGGACGACGCCAAGCTCGTTATCGTGGCCAGCGGGACCGCGGCCCGCATCGCCAAGGGCGCGGTCAAGCGTTCGCGCGCCGACGGGCTCAAGGTCGGGCTGCTTCGGCCCATTACCCTGTGGCCCTTCCCGAGCGAGGCCATCCGGGCCATCGCCAAAAAGACCAAGCTGTTCCTCGTCTTCGAGATGAGCACCGGCCAGATGGTGGATGACGTGCGCCTGGCCCTCGAGGGGCGGGTCCCCTGTGAGTTCTACGGGCGACCCGGGGGTGTGGTTCCGGCACCGCAGGAGATTCAGCGCATCATCGAGCGTTTCTGGATTCAGAAGGAGCTGTAGGTGAAAAAGGTATTCGGCCGACCGGCAAGCCTTAAAAATACGCCGTTCCACTACTGCCCTGGGTGCGGGCACTCCATCCTGCACCGGCTGATAGCGGAGCTGATCGACGAGATGGGCCTCCGCGGGAGGATCATCGGCATTCCGCCGGCCGGATGCGCTGTGCTGGCCTATAACTATTTCGACATCGACATGTGCGAATCGGCCCACGGACGGGGGTGTGCCGTGGCCACGGGCTTCAAGCGCTCGCTCCCGGACAGGATCATCTTCACCTACCAGGGTGACGGGGACATGGCGGCCATCGGTACCGCCGAGACCCTGCATGCGGCCAACCGCGGCGAACTCATCACCTCCATCTTCGTGAACAATGCGGTCTACGGCATGACCGGAGGGCAGATGGCGCCCACCACCATGCTCGGGCAGAAGACCACCACCTCACCCTTCGGGCGACGCGCAGAGATAGAGGGCTACCCGCTCAAGATCACGGAGCTGATCGCCACGCTGCCGGGAGCGGCCTATGTCGCCCGGCACTCCCTGGCCACGCCGGCCAAGATCAAGGCCACCAAAAAGTCCATCCAGAAGGCCTGGGAGCTCCAGATAGAGGGAGCGGGGTATACCCTGGTGGAGGTGCTCTCCCCCTGTCCCACGAACTGGAAGGTGAGCCCGGTCAAATCCTTCGCCTTCCTGGAGGAGACGATGGAAAAGGAATTTCCCCTCGGGGTCCTCAAAGACGTCACCAAGCGCAAGGACAGGTAGGCCATGCTGCAGAAGACACTCATGAGCGGAATCGGCGGGCAGGGAATCCTCTTTTCCGGTATCTGCCTGGCCTGGGCGGCCATGGAGGAAGGGCAATTCGTGACCTATCTGCCCTCCTACGGTGCGGAGATGCGCGGGGGCGTGACCTCCTGTACCGTGGCCATCTCCACGGATGAGGAAATCGCCTCTCCGGTGGCCTCCTCTCCGGATTACCTGGTCGTCATGAACAACCAGTCCCTCCTGCGGCTGCAGAACCAGTGCGCCTCGGGGGGAGAGATCTTCCTCAACAGCAGCCTGGTCAGTGACCGGCCCTCACGGGGAGACGTGGCGGTGGTGGAGGTCCCGGTCAACGAGTTGGCGCGCGCCAGCGCGGGAGACCGCTATGCCAACATGGTGATGCTGGGCGCCTTCATCGGCCGCACCCGCCTGGTGAAGCCGTCGACGATTATCGATAACATGTCGGATATCCTCGGCAAATCCAAGGCTCGCTTCCAGGAGAAGAACATCCAGGCCCTCAAGGCCGGCCTGGATTTCATTTCAGAGGAGAAATAGGACATGTCCATCAAGCAGTTCCGTCTGAAGATCGAGAACGTATCCGGCAAGCTCTCAAACCTGAGCGACACCCTCGGCGAGCACGGGGTCAACATACGGGCCATCTCCCTGCGTCAGGAGTCGGCGGATACGGCCTCTGTGGTCATCGTGGCGGACGACCCCAAAAAGGCCAAAAACGCCCTGAATTCGAACCACATGTCCTTCACCGAGGCCGACGTGCTGGCGGTCGAGATGCCGGATCACCCGGGCGGAATGAACGCCGTGCTCCGACCGCTCAGGGATGCCAAGATCAATGTCATCTCCATGTATCCCTTCATCGGCCGCGCCTCCAACCCCATCATCGTGCTGGAGGTCGACAAGCTCAAGGAAGCCACCGAGGTATTGAAACGCAACTGGGTGAAACTCTGGAGCAAGGATCTCTATCGCCTCTAGCCTCTAGGGGGTCCCTGCCGACCGGCCGGTATGCGCTCCAGGGCAAGGCGGCCGATGCGCACCGTGGTATTGTAGGCATACAGCGCGGACGAGACAATCCCGATCCCGACGGGCAACAGACGTGATCGGCGCTTGAGCGGAAACAGACGGTGCATGAGTCTATCCACCCCGCGATTGACGCCCCGTCCCAGGTATTTATGTGGCAGGGCCGAGGTCATGTAGGCCTGGGTGATGTGCTGGCTGTCCATGCCTTGCCCCGGTGCGACCAGATGAAAGGCCTCTCCCATAACCTGGATGATGCGGGCCACCACCTCGTCGGCGTCCTCCGTGGGCAGGCCATGCAGCTTCCACAGGGCGAGGATCAGGGTGACACCCTGATCAAGGATGAGCAGATTCTCCGCGCCGAGCAGCCAGAACGAGATGAGCGTACCGATCCCCGGAAAGATGGAGGGGCTGTTGACAAAGGCACTCTTGAGGGCCTGGGCCTGGGCCATCTCCTCGATCAGGTCCTGCGACACGAGGGAAAGGCTGCTTTCGGCAAGGCGTGTTCTCTCCCGACGCGCCAGGGCCTCGGCCTTTTTCATGTTGCCCTCGGCCAGGTTTTCGATCAGTCTCTGGAAACTCTCACCCAGCGTCTCGATTACGCGCATCCCGTTTTCCTGTCGGTCTTCCTTGAAAACCCATTGACATGTGCTATATCTAATAATATAAAATTTCGCGTTTATTGGTACAGAGATACTATTGACAGATTGCGGTGAGGCAGTCAATACATCGTCACTCGCACCGAAAAAATGAACACAGGTCACTCACACAAAGCATACATGAGTACGGCAAGGAGGGAAGCACATGAGTATACGATCCATTGAATCCCTGGATATGCACGATCGCAAACTCCTCATCCGGGTGGATTTCAACGTCCCCCTAAACGATGCCGGTGCCATTACCGACGATACGCGCATAAAAGCGGCCCTGCCCACCATCCGCTATGCCCTCGACCAGGGCGCCAGGGTGATCCTCATGTCGCATCTCGGACGCCCCAAAGGACAGGTGGTCAAGTCCAAAAGCCTGGTGCCCGTGGCGCGCCGGCTCTCGGAGCTCCTGGGCTGCAGCGTGAACATGGCCCCCGACTGCGTGGGCGACAAAGTCCGTGCCATGGTGGACGAGCTCAAACCCGGAGAGGTGCTCCTGCTGGAAAACCTGCGCTTCCACATCGAGGAGGAAAAGAACCACCCCGACTTCGCCCGTCAGCTCGCCTCCCTCGGTGACTGTTTCGTGAATGATGCCTTTGCCACCGCCCACCGGGCCCATGCCTCCAACGTGGGCATCTTAAGCTATCTCCCCCACAAGGCCGCGGGATACCTCCTCAAGCGGGAAGTGGAACATATCAACAAGGCCCTCACGAACCCGGCCAGGCCCTTTGGCGCCGTGGTCGGCGGGGCCAAGGTGTCCGGTAAGCTGGAGATCATGGAGAATCTCCTCGACAAGGTGGACAAGCTCATCATTGGCGGGGGCATGGCCTTTACCTTCATCAAGGCCCTGGGGCAGAACATCGGGCACTCCCTGGTCGAGGACGACCTCATTGGCACGGCTCGCACCATCATGGAAAAGGCCCGGCAGCAGGGGGTAAAACTCTATCTGCCGGTCGACTGCATCTGCGCCGCCGAGGCCAAGGCGGGTCTCGACACCTGGATAAAGACCGTGCAGGAGGTCCCGGACGATCTCATGGGGCTCGATATCGGGCCCGCCTCGGTGCAGCTCTTCTCCGAGGCCCTTAGCGACTGCCGCACCATTGTCTGGAACGGCCCCATGGGCATGTTCGAAATCGAGGCCTTCGCTGCGGGCACCCTCGCCATGAGCAGGGACATAGCGACATCAAAGGGATTGACCATCGTGGGCGGTGGTGATACAGATGCGGCACTACACGCAAGCGGCCTCATCGACCAGGTGGATTTCGTTTCCACCGCAGGCGGTGCCTTCCTGGAGATGCTCGGGGGCAGGGTCCTGCCGGGTGTGGCCGCCCTCGAGGAAGAGGAGGGTACATGAGAAGGCCGATGCTCGCCGGCAACTGGAAGATGTTCAAGGATGCCGCCCAGGTCCGGTCCTTTGCCGAGGACTTCATCCCGGCCGTAAAAGGGCTGGACGACCGCGACATCCTCATCTGCCCGCCGTGCCTTTTCGTGCAGACACTAGCCCAGCTCTTCGCCGGCACCCGCATCCAGGTGGGCGCCCAGCATATCCACTGGGAGGACGAGGGGGCCTTCACCGGGGAGATCAGCGCCCCCATGGTGCTCAGCACCGGCGCCACGCACACCCTCATCGGCCACTCGGAGCGCCGCCAGTATTTCGCCGAGAGCGATGCGGACGTGAAGCGACGCATTCAGGCTGCCCAGCGGCACGGCCTCACCCCGGTGGTCTGTATCGGCGAGACCCTTGAAGAACGCGAAGCGGGTCAGACCCTGGCCGTGCTCGAACGGCAGCTGCGAGAGGGCCTGCCCGCGATGGGCCCGGAGGACTCCCGGGAGCTGATCCTCGCCTACGAGCCGGTGTGGGCCATCGGCACCGGCAAGACCGCCACCCCCGAGATCGCGCAGGAGGCGCATGCCTTCATCCGTAAAACCCTGGCGGAGTTGTTCACGGACACGCTCGCCCGGGAAATGCGTATCCTCTACGGGGGCAGCGTCAAACCGGACAATATTGACACCCTCATGGAGAAACCGGATATCGACGGTGCCCTGGTAGGCGGGGCCAGCCTCCAGGTCGCCTCCTTCGCACGTATAATCCAATTCAAAGGATAGACAACATGTACGGATTAGTTCTGAGCATCCATATCATCGCTTGCATCTTTCTTGTCATCGCCGTGCTGCTGCAGGCCGGCAAAGGTGCCGATATCGGCGCGGTCTTCGGCGGCGCCGGCTCCCAGGCCCTTTTCGGCAGCGTGGGGCCGGCTGATTTCCTCAATAAGGCCACACGGGTGCTGGTGGTGGTCTTTATGATCACCTCGCTGACCCTGGGATACTTCGCCTTTGAGCGACCCTCGGAGAGCATCATGGAAAAACAGACCGTCAGCGCGCCGCAGACACCGGACACACAGGCGCCGGTCCCGGCCGCCGAGCCACAGCCCGCCCCGACTGAGACCCCTGCCTCCCCCCAGTGACCCTCCCCGGGTGATACGAAGCCCCCGGTGCGGCCTGGCGGCACCAGGGGGGTTGCCGGTGGCAGCCTCGGCGGGAGCCCCCCTGCAGTGGGAGCCATATCCACTAACCTTATTGACATCTATTCTATATTTATTATTCTATTCATCAAATTAACTTACATTTTATTGTCAGAGGAAGCGCATGCAGGATCCGAAAGGCGACCAGGTGGTGACCGCACACGCGGGCACGTTCGTGTTCGGCCGCGATTATGCCCCGGCCTCCCTTAAGCAGCCCCTGACAAGGATTGCCCTCCTGGCACAGACACTGCGGTCGCTGCCCATCCTGCCCGACGACGCGATCCGCCTGGGCCATGAGACCCTCGCCGGCGCCGTGAGGGCCACGGCCTCCCTGGAGGGCCTCCCGGCCCCGCCTGGTGCCGTGGAACGGGCGTTGAAGACCCGCCCGGCCGCAGCACCCCTCTCTGGTGATGCCCGCATGCTGGCCGACATCGTGCGCACCTACGGCTTCGTGGCCACCCTGAAGGCCGCACCTTCCGGGCCGGAGATTACGGAGTTTCTCATCAAGGCCCTGCACCGGCTGCTGGCCGGCGCCCGTGCCGCCGAGCAGCCGGCGGGCCGCTATCGCACGCACACGCTGCCGAGTGGTTCTGGCGGTGAAGTGCTGCGCACCGCCGAGGACATCCAGGTCCTGATGCAGGCCTATGTGGCCTGGATCAACCGCCCGGAGCTCATGCAGGCGGACCCGCTCATGCGGGCCGCCCTGGCCCATATTCACCTCCAGCGCATCCATCCCTTCTCCTATGGAACGGGTATCATCGCCCGGCTCCTCGAAGGCGTGATCCTCAAGCACGGCGGCCTTGAGCATCTGTCCTTCCTGCTCACGGAATACTACGCGCACCACCGTGAGGCATACCTCACCTTCGTGGGAAACGCATCGGGGGAGACCCTGCCCTTTGTGACCTTTGTGGTCGAAGGGGCCACGGTTTCGCTTGAGCTCCTCCGGGAAAGACGGCACGGCCTGGTGGCAACCATCATGCTGCGGGAATACTATGACCGCCTGCTGCAGCGCAAGGTGCTCTCCGTGCGGCAACACGATCTCCTGTGCATGCTCCTGGAGAGGAAAGGGAGCGTGACGCTGGGAGGACTCTTCCTCAAGCCCTTCGATCTCATCTACCGCACCGTTAGTGAGCGCACCGCCAGACGCGATCTCGAGAAACTCGTGGACCTGGGGTTACTGGTGAAGAGCGCACCCGCAGGCACGGCCATCAATTTCGACGTCCTGAGCTGAGAGGCTTTCCCTCAGGGCGCGGGGGCTTGTGACGCTGCCATATAATCTTTGCTTTCGGTGGCCATATCTGTTAGCTTCACCCGAATATCCTTAAGGACAAGGAGGCCATCATGGAAACAGTGGTCAAAAACGGGGATCACGTAGCGGTCCAGTATACCGGCAGGCTGGAGGACGGAAGCATCTTCGACTCCTCCCAGGGGCGGGAACCTCTCACGTTCGAGGTCGGGGCCAGTGAGGTGATTCAGGGCTTCGACGAGGCCCTGGTCGGCATGCACACCGGCGACAAAAAAAGCATCACCATCGCCCCTGCCGAGGGCTATGGCGAGCACAATTCCGAGCTGGTCTTCGATTTCCCCAAGCACATGCTCCCGGAGGACCTCGCCTGCGAGGTCGGCAGCCAGCTGCAGCTGGTCGACGAAAATCAGCAGGCCATCCCGGTGATCGTTGCCGATATCCAGGAGGACACCATCCTCCTCGATGCCAACCATCCGCTCGCCGGCAAGACCCTCACCTTTGACATCGAGCTTTTAGAGATCGCATAGCACCTCCCCATCACTGCGGGGGCGGGGGCGGCCGCTGACAGCGCGCCCCAAGCCTTGACATAAAATTTACATGTCTTTTTCCGTGGTTTTACACACGGCCATGGCCATCTCTGCTATAAGCCAGTGCAAAAGACAGGGGGATACCCTGTCCCGAAGTGGCGAGGCATGAATCCGCCGCTTCGGCACCTGTCACGAGGAGGTGACCCGATGTCTCGACCATCAATCATGCACCTGAAGGATCCCCTTAGCGGGTTCACCCACTTTATCGGGGCCCTGCTGGCCGCTTCCGGCACCCTCGCCCTGCTCCTGAAGGCCCCGTCGCCCTGGCACCGGGCCAGCTATGCCGTCTTCGGCCTTTCCATGCTCCTGCTCTATACCACGAGCACCCTCTATCACTGGGTGAGGCTGAACGCCTCGGCGACCGTCCGGCTCAGGCGTCTCGATCATATCATGATCTTCATTCTGATTGCCGGCACCTATACCCCCTTCTGCCTGATCCCCCTGCGGGGTCCCTGGGGCTGGGGCCTGCTTCTGGGCATCTGGTCCCTGGCCATTCTCGGAGGTTTATTCAAGCTCTTCTGGCTTACGGCCCCGCGCTGGCTTTCCTCCTGCATGTACGTGCTGATGGGCTGGACGGCCCTGGTGGGCCTCAAGCCCCTCATCCAGGCCCTCTCCCCCGGGGCCCTGGCCTGGATCTTCACCGGAGGGACCTTCTATACCGTCGGAGCCCTGGTCTATGCCCTCAGGAAACCCGACCCCTGGCCGGAGCTCTTCGGCTTTCACGAGATCTTTCACGTGTTCGTCCTCCTGGGAAGCGCCTCCTTCTTCTGGGCGGTATATCACTATGTCACGGCCTTTTCCTGAAAGCTCGGCGCCCTGTGTCCGGAAAGGTCGCCAGAGACCATGCTTCACAGTGGCACGGCACAGGCACCACCTCATCCCCGGCCTTACCCTGATGAGAGCCCGGATCTGCGACGCGGGATCCGAGCCGGCACGGGCATGCTCATTGATTGTTTGGAGGTGATGGTTCCGGCCCCGATCATGTATGTCCCCATAAATCCGACACCCGGATAGCACTTGACATCCCGGACACCATCGGATATATCCCAAGCCCTATTTATAATTAAGGAGTCATCGTATGAAGACATTTACCGCCAGGAAAGGCGATGTCCCCAAGCACTGGGTGGTCGTCGATGCACAGGACAAGGTACTCGGCAGACTTGCCGCCGATATCGCCGCCATCCTGAGGGGAAAAACCAAGCCCGAGTATACCCCTCACATGGATGTGGGTGACTTCGTGGTGGTCATCAATGCGGACAAGGTCAAGCTCACCGGGAAAAAGCTGGACAAAAAGCTGTACCACCACCACAGCGGCTTCATGGGCGGTCTGAAATCCATCACGGCCAAGACCATGCTGATCAAGAAACCCGAAGAGATCATCCGGCACGCCGTGAAGGGGATGCTCCCGAAAAACAGCCTCGGTCGGGCCCAGTTCAAGAAACTCAAGGTATATGCAGGCGGGTCCCATCCGCACGAGGCCCAGCAGCCGCAGCTGCTCAATCTTTAAGAGAGGATGACTATGGCAGAAAGGATCTATGCCACCGGACGAAGGAAAAACGCGACCGCCAGGGTATGGCTGTCCCCGGGAAGCGGCGAGTTCACGATCAACGGCAGGCCCATGGAGGAGTATTTCGACCGTGATTCCCTGCGAATGTCCACGGTTCAGCCCTTCATCGTGACCGATACACATGGCCAGTTCGACATCTTCGCCACGGTCTCCGGCGGCGGCAATACGGGCCAGGCCGGCGCCATCCGCCACGGGATATCCCGGGCGCTGGCTGACTTCGATACCGAGAAGATGCGGCCCAAGCTCAAGGCCGCAGGGTTTCTCACCCGTGACCCGCGCATGGTGGAACGCAAGAAGTACGGTCTGCACAAGGCCAGGAAGAGACCACAGTTCTCCAAGAGGTAAAAAAGCCTGTGGCCCTCTCCATAGGCATCCTCGGCGCTACAGGGTATACGGGGGTCGAACTCATTCGGCTCCTGAATAATCACCCCGGGGCACGCATCACGTATTGTTCCTCGCGTCAGTATAACGGGAGGAACATCGCCGAGGTCTTCCCGTTCTTGAGAGGGGGCCTTGATATCGTGCTGGAGGAATTCGATGCCGCAAGCATTGCCGAGCGTTGCGAGGTCGTCTTCAGTTGCCTGCCGCACGGCGCCAGCATGGAATTCATCGCCGCGCTGCCCTCAGACCTCAAGGTCATCGATCTGGGAGCCGATTTCCGCCTGCGGGATGTGGAGGTCTACCGGCAGTGGTACACCGAGCACACCGCCCATACGCTCCTTAAACAGGCGGTCTATGGACTGAGCGAGATCTACCGCGAAGAGATCCGCCAGGCCCGCCTCGTAGCCAACCCCGGGTGCTACCCTACCAGCGTGCTCCTGCCTGTCATACCCCTCCTGAGGGCCGGGCTGATCGAACCCGACGGTATCATCGCCGACAGCAAATCCGGTGTCTCCGGGGCGGGCAGATCCCTGAGTCTGACAACCCATATCTGCGAAGCGGGAGAGTCTTTCAGCGCCTATAAGGTCGGCCGGGCACACCGTCACATCCCCGAAATCGAACAGGAGCTCGCCCTGGCGGCGAACAGGCCGGTCGGCCTCGTGTTTACCCCCCACCTCATTCCCATTTCGCGGGGCATGCTCTCCACCATCTATGTCGCGACCCATAGCCGGGCAGAGGACCTGCAGCAGGCCCTGGCCGATTTCTATGCCGACTGCCCCTTCGTCCATGTCATGCAAGCAGGCTTCCCCAGCACCAAGGACGTCCGCGGCACCAACCGCTGTCTGATGGCGCTGGGTGCCTGCGGACAGACCGGTCGGGTGGTGATCGTCAGCGTTATCGACAACCTTACCAAAGGCGCCTCGGGCCAGGCCATCCAGAACATGAACCTCATGTGCGGCCTGCCCGAAACCGCAGGTCTTGACTTGTTCCCGGTCTTTCCATAATCTGATTCCCGTTCACCCCCTCTCCCGAGTACCGCCCGATCGGCGCAGACGGGTGGACAGGAGGAAGCCATGCAAGCATCCATCCGAAAAAGCGTCATCGCCGGGAGCTGGTACCCGGGCAGGCCGGATGTCCTCAGGGAAACCGTTCAGGCCTACCTCTCCCAGGCCCCGGTTGTGACGCCGGAACTCAAACCGGTAGCCCTCATCAGCCCGCATGCGGGCTATGTCTATTCCGGTCAGGTGGCCGCCCACGCCTATCGGACCATCCTCGGGCAGGAATACGACCTCGTGGTCGTGATCTCGCCCTCACACCGCGCCGCCTTCCCCTTTGTGGCCGTCTGGGCCGAGGGGGGCTATGAAACCCCTCTGGGTCAGATCCCGGTGGACGAACCCTTCTGCCGCGCCCTCTTGCAGGCAGGAGATCTGGTGCAAGACGATCGGCGGCCGCACGGCGAGGAGCATGCCCTCGAGATCCAGCTGCCCTTCCTGCAGGTGGCGCTTGGCACCTTCAAACTCTGTCCACTCATCATGGGCACCCAGGACCTTTCGACCTGTACCCGCCTGGCTGAAATCCTGCGGGAGTGCGTCAGTGCGCCGGAAAGGGTCCTCGTGGTGGCGAGCTCCGACCTGTCCCACTTCCACCGTGCCGAGCGCGCCGTGTCCATGGACGGCGCCATCGAGCGCGCCATTGACGCCTTCGATATCACAGCCCTCTCAGACCTGCTGGAAAGGGGTGAAAGCGAGGCCTGTGGCGGGGGCCCCATCCTGGCCGCCATGCTCTATGCCCGCCTTATCGGACACACAAAAGCGCGCGTGCTTTCCTATGCCCACTCCGGACACATCACCGGCGACAACGCCTCCGTGGTGGGTTATCTGGCGGCCATGATCGCCTAGCCCTTCCACGCACCCAGCCCCTCTCGGCGGGCCGCAGTCGGCCTCAGCCCTATTCACGGGTCTATCAGGCGTCCCTCCTTCAAAAACAGCCCCTGCTTGACAGGCAGCCGGAAGCTGGTTATGATATGGCTGCTGGTAATACCAGCAGCCAGGGGGCGCCATGCACAACCTGCTTGAGCCGTTGAAACAGACCAGCCTGCGGGAGGAGTTCGTAGGCCGCTTCGAAGAGCTCATCCTCTCGGGCCGGCTCGCCATGGGGCAGAAACTGCCCTCCGAGCGCGAGCTGGCCTGGCAGCTGGGTGTCAGCCGGCCCGTGGTGCACGAGGGTCTGCTCGACCTGGCCGCCAAGGGGCTGGTGACCCTGAAACCCCGCGTAGGCACGATAATCAACGACTACCGTACCCACGGCTCGATCAGCCTCCTGGCCTCGCTGGTTCACTACCACCGCGGCAAGCTTGCGCCTGAGCTCCTGATGAGCATGCTGGAGATGCGCGAACTGCTCGAGGTGGAGACCGCCCGCCGGGCGGCCCTCCACCGTACGCCTGCCCACCTGGAAGAGTTCCAGGACCTGCTCGACCAGGAGGCCCGCGTGGAGCGGGCCTTAACCCCCCGCATCGTGGAGCTCGACTTCACCTTTCACCACCGCATCGCCCTGGCCTCGGGCAACCTGGTCTATCCCCTCATCATCACCTCGTTCAGACAGGTCTACACGAACCTCACCCGACAGTTCTTTCAGGAGCCAGACGTCGTCGACGTGGTGTTCGACTTTCACCGCTCGATCGTCATGGCCATCGACAGGCGCGATGCAGCCGAGGCCACAGACCTCATGCACCGCATGCTCGACCACGGACGGCAGCACCTGCTGACCATGATCGCAAACCAGGAAGGGAGGGAGCCATGAGCCCCACTGCGTCATCCACCACTGCAGTACGGATCAAGGAGCCCCAGGGCTTGAGTGAGCGCATCACCTGGCTGCGGGACTACTACTTCAGGGGGATCGAGCGGGCGTGGAATAACGAATTCACCGCCTGGTCCACGGGCGAGCCCGGGGACGTGCTCTACGACGAGATTACCTACTACATCGTCCCCGAGACCTACGCCTTCCTGCAGACCTTCTGCTCCTCCATGCGCCAGGCCGCCCGGGTCGTGGAGCTGCCCGCGCACTTCTGGTCGCTGAGCCTGCCGGAGAGACGCGCCACCTTCCTGAGAGAGGTGATGGTGCGGTACGTGCCCCAGGAGATCCTGCCCGGGGACCTCCTGGCCGGGGGGCGCTTCAATGTCCAGACCTCCCTGTGCCTGACCAGGAAGGAGGCCCGCAGGCGCGATGCGCGCATCCTGGGCAAGAACGGCGCCCGGGCGCGCATGAAGTGGTTCCACGACCACGGCTACGGCAACGCCGGCGCCACCAGTGGGCACCTCGTCCCGGGCTACGAACGCGTGCTGAGCCTCGGCTGGAAGGGGATCCACGCCGAGCTGGAGCAGCACTACGGCGCCCTGAGGCGCCGTGAGCGCCGGGGCCCCAAGGGCGCCCAGCTGCGCGCCATGCTCATTGCCGCCCGCATGCCGCAGGCGCTGGCATCCGCCTATGCCGCGCACTGCCGGGCCCTGGCGCTCAGCGAGCCGGACGCCGCGCGCCAGCGCGAGCTTCAGCAGATGGCCACAAACCTCGAACGCGTCCCCTGGGAGCCCGCCGAGACCTTCTGGGAGGCGCTGCAGGCCCTGTGGCTCACCCACATGCTCATCATGAGCGAGGAGAACTATCCCGGGCCCGGGGTCAGCTTCGGGCGCATCGACCAGTATCTCCGGCCCTTCTGGGAGCGCTCCCTGGCGCACGGCATGGATCGGGAGTTCGGCAAGGAGCTCCTCAAGTGCTTCTGGGTGCATGCCAACACGGCCTACGACGCCATGATCCGCGTGGGTGCCAACCAGGGCATCACCGCGGGCTACGGGCAGCTCATCACGCTCTCCGGGGTGGGCCCCGACGGGGTCGACCTCACCAACGACCTCACCTACGCCATCCTGGAGGTCATCGACGAGATGAGCCCCATCCTGGAGCCCAAGCCCAATATCCGGCTGCACCGCCGCTCGCCCGAGCGGCTCCTCGACCGGGTGGTCGCGATGGTCTCCTCCTCCCAGGGGGCGCCTTTCCTGCTCAACTTCGACGAGCGTTCCATGGCGGGCATGCTGCGCGAGGCCCGCATGGCGGGCGTGGAGCACCTGATCAACGCCGCCAACGTGCACGACTACGCCCCGGTGGGCTGCCTGGAGAACACCATGGTGGGCAACGACCGCTCCGGGACCGTGGACAACAACCTCAACCTCCTCAAGGCCGTGGAGCTGGCACTGGGTGGCGGCCGGGACCTGAGCGCCTTCAGCGACCCCATCACCGGCAAACATGATCCCATCCGGCAGGACGGGCCGGACACCGGCGACCCCCGCACCTTCACCACCTGGGAGCAGTTCTGGGAGGCCTATGCCGTCCAGACGCGCTACATCATCGACAAGTGCCGCGAGATCTACGAGCTGAGCGAATCCATCCGGGCCGATTTCTGCCCCACACCCTACCTCTCCTGCCTCGTCAGGGGCTGCGCCGCCAAGGCTCTCGACATCACCCGCGGAGGCCCCGAGCTCAACTTCACCACGCTGGAGGCCGTGACCTTCGCCACCACGGTGGACTCGCTGCTGGCGATCAGGTACCTGGTCTTCGAGCGCGGCGAGTGCAGCATGGACGAACTCATCGAGGCCCTCACGGCCAACTGGGAGGGCTTTGAGGTGCTGCGGGCCAAGGCCCGCAGCAAGGCCCCCAAGTACGGGCGCGACGACGATGCCGCCGACGCCCTGGCAGGGGCGGTCATGGAGCTGTGGAGCGGGGAGACCTGGAAGCACCGCACGCTTGCTACCGGGCGCCGCTTCCGGCCCGGCATGCTGAGCTGGAACTACTGGGTGGGCGACGGCTATATCCTGCCGGCCAGCCCCAACGGACGCCCAAAGGGCCAGTTCCTCTCCAACGCCATCTGCCCCTCCAACGGCGCCGACATCCACGGCCCCACGGCCAACACCAATTCCGTGGGCAAGGTCCTCGGCGGCCGCGACAGCGCCGGACAGGGGGACTGGGAGGGCTATCGCAACTGTCTGCCCAACGGCGCCAGCCATACCATCACCTTCAACCCCTCGCTCCTGAGGGACGCCGAGCACAAGGAGAAGTTCAAGGCCTTCCTCAAGGGCTACGCCGAAAACGGGGGCACCGCCCTGCAGATCAACATGCTCGACCCCGACATGCTAAAAGAGGCCCAGCGCCATCCCCAGGACTACCGGCACCTGCTCGTGCGCATCACGGGCTACAACGCCTACTTCACCAGCATCGGCCGCGAGCTGCAGGACGAGGTGATCGCCCGCCTCAGCCACAGCCGCCTCTAGGGGAAGACCATGCCCACAACCCCTGACCCCCATACCGCCACGATCCTCGAGATCCAGCGCATGTCCACCGAGGACGGCCCCGGCATCCGCACCACGGTCTTCTTCAAGGGCTGCAGCCTGAGGTGCGCCTGGTGCCACAACCCCGAGAGCATCGCCCGCTCCCCCGAGCTCCACTGGTTATCCGCGCGCTGCATCGGCTGCGGACCCTGCCTGAACGCCTGCCCCAACGGCGCGCTGTGCCAAACCGAGGAAGTCATTCAGATCTACCGCCGTCTCTGCGTCGGTTGCTGCAGCTGCGTTTCCGCCTGCCCCACGCTCGCAATGGA
>CAZUDI010000034.1:40183-41048 GCA_964618975.1 uncultured Bacteriovoracaceae bacterium
GCTCCACTGGGTATCCGCGCGCTGCATCGGCTGCCTGAGCTGCATTGCGGCCTGCCCGCACCAGGCGCTCAGCGCCGGGGACAAGGGCATCACCATCGCGCGCGAGCGCTGCACGGGCTGCGGCGCCTGCGCCGAGGCCTGCCCCTCCACGGCGCTCGAGCTGCTCGGGCGAACCTGGAGCCTCGAGGAGCTCACCGGCGAGCTGCTCAAGGACCGGGCCTACTTCGAGAAGTCCGGCGGCGGGATCACCCTCTCGGGCGGCGAGCCCACCTTACAACCCCTCTTTTTAAATGTTCTTTTGATAACAGTTTTCCGGATTCCCTGACTCATGTCAATCAGAAAATCTATTATCATGTCATAGAGAAAATTTTACTGATTTCCGGATTTAAGATGTACATCCCTTTGCGGAAAGGGAATTTCAATATTTTCCGCTTTAAATTTTTTGAAGATCGAATAGTATAACTGACTTTTCAATACTTTTGGCTTGTTGCTGTATTCATCTGTCCATACCCTGAGATTAAAATCCAGACTGCTTTCTCCAAATTCTTCGAAAAGTACATCAGGAGGAGGATTTGGCAATACGCCTGTATTTTCATTTGCAACTTCAATTAATATTCTCCTGATCTTTTCAGGATCTTCATTGTATGAAACACCTACCGGAAAGTTCAGCCTGACCCTTCTGCTATTATGACTCCAGTTAATACCCCGCGTGCTGACCAGATCAGAGTTCGGAACAATAACAGCAATATTGTCATTTGTAATAATTGTGGTTGCACGTGCAGAAATATTTACTATGTTTCCTGAAAGATTCTCAATTTCAACTCTGTCTCCAACTTTTACCGGTCTTTCAAAAAGAATTATTATG
>CAZUDI010000035.1:0-37654 GCA_964618975.1 uncultured Bacteriovoracaceae bacterium
AGATTATCAAGAGATCCATGGAACGCCCCGACGGGTGCTTCCACCCCACCCAGATCAGCTTCACGGCCTTCAGGACCCTCATCAACGCGGCCGCAATCGAGGGCCTCGTCATCTTCGATGTCGGCGGAGATCTGGACGGCTGGGTCACGGGCATCACCCGTGCGCTCTGCAGCGGGGGCATCACGACCACGGACGACCCGGAGAGCATCTGGGCCGGTCTCTTTGAACTCGTCCGCGAGGACGGACGGCATGACCTTGCCCTGGTCTTTCCCGACAGGCAGCCTGCCGACGTGGACCTGGAGCTTCTGGAGCAGTGGCGCAAGGACAAGCCCCGGAATGCCTGGGTCACCGACTATCTGATCCTGGACGCCCCCCGCTTCACCCGCCACGAGGAATGATCCACCTCCGATTCCCGACCTTAGAGGGGGCACGTCGGAGTACTTCAATCAGGACGTCGCGGGGGCCTCAGGCCCGCCATCAGTTCCCCGAGCACCTCGGCGGAGCGCTCCCGAAAGAGGGCCTGCTGGCGGGCATACTCCTCGGCATAGGCCTTGAAGGTGGGGTCATCGGTCGCGAGAAACCGGGCGCGCTGCCTGACGCAGAGCTTCAAGGCCTCGAACTGGAGCTCCTTGATGTGCTTGAGCCTGAGGGTCAGCGCCCTGCGCGTATGCAGCTGTCCCCACTCGGTCTGGAGACCGGTCGCCTCGGCCTCGATCGCGGCCAGCAGCGTCTCCACATCTTCTCCAGCCTCCCTGGCACGGGGCGCACCCCGGTCGGCCGTGCGCAGATCCTCCCGATAGGCATTGAGTCTCCGTTCGCGCCTGAGAAGGGCCTCGAGGTGCTCCTCCCTCTCACACAGGGCGCTTATGCGTTGCAGCTCATGGGGTATGTCGCCCTCGGAGGACGTGGCTGAGGGCGCCGAATCGTTCACACAGGAACGGGGTGCGCTCACACAGGCGCTGATCAGGAACAGAAAGAGGAGCACAGCTGCCGCAGAAGCCCTCTTTCCGGCAGCCCCGACCTCGCATATGCTTACGGGATCAGGGTGGAGGGCTACTGCCGCAGGGTAATGGACAGCTCTCTTTCCAGGTCGGCCACGAGTGTCTCCTGCCATGCGTTTACCTGCCCGTCCTCCAGGGTCTTCTCCCCGGATTGGTAGGTTATCCGAATCGTGAGCCCGCGCTTGCCCCGGGGCAGCTTCTCCCCCGTGTACATATCGATGGGCACGATCTGCCGCAGGTCACTGATTTTACTGTTCTGAATAACCTGCAGGATGTCCCGGTAGGCCACGTGGTCATCGATCACCAGTGAGAGATCCCGGCTGGTGGAGGGGAAACGATGAATCGGGGTCAAACCCGCCCAGCGGGTCGCGAGAACTGAGGCGACCTCCAGCTCGGCCACGAAGATGTCGTCCTCGCAGTCGAGCGACTCCTGCAGGTCGGGATGCAGGGCACCGATCCTTCCGATGACTTTCCCTGCCACCACGAGGTCGGCCTGCATGCCCGGACGCAGGAAGGCATGTCCGGAGGGCTCGCATCCGCAGCCCTCAATCAGGGCTTCGACGATGCCCTTGAGGTCATAGAAATCCACCGGACCCGCACTCTCGGACCAGCCCGGCTCGCGCCGGCGCCCCGAGAGTGCGATCCCGAGATAGGGTGTCTCCCGTGGCAGCCCCTCACCCTGCGGGAAGAAGCAACGCCCGATCTCGAAGATGAAGACATCCCGGGTCTGCTGCTTCTTGTTCCTGGAGGTGGTCTCGGCCAGCCCGGGGACCAGGGAGATACGCATACAGCGCATCTCGTCGGAGATGGGGTTCTTGAGCGCGAGCATCTCGCCCCCCAGCCATGGCCCCCACTTGGGGGCGATGAAGGAATAGGTAACCACCTCGGTCAGACCCATGGCCCCCAGACGCAGACGCAGGTTCTGCATCGCGGTGTCGCGCTCGGGGGCTACGGTGGGCCTGAAGGCCGGAAGCTGGGGCTCGACCTTATCCATGCCGTGGATGCGGATGAATTCCTCCACCAGGTCGATCTCGCGTTCGAGGTCGTGGCGGAATCCGGGCACCCGCATGGTCCAGCCCAGGGCGGTCTCGGTGGGCGCACATCCGAGCCGCGAGAATATCGCGTGCACCTCGGACGGATCGATCCCCTCCAGACCGAGCACCCGCGTGAGGGTCTCGCGCCTCAGCGCGATCTCGCGGATATTTGCCCCCGTGGCGTCCACATCAATGGCCCCGGCCAGGAGCCGGGCGCCTGCAAGTTCCTGCATGAGCTGGCTGGCACGGTTGACGGCCTCGAGCTGCATCTGCGGATCGATGCCACGTTCGAAACGGTACGAGGCCTCGGTGGAAAGCCCCAGCCTCTTCGAGGAACGCCGGATCTGCACCGGATCAAAGCAGGCGCTCTCGAGCACCACCTCGCGCGTCTTACTCCTGACCTCGGTGTTCTCGCCACCCATGATCCCGGCCAGGGCGATGGCCTTGTGCGGATCGCAGATGAGCAGGTCGTCCTCTGTAAGGGTGCGCTCGCTGGAGTCGAGGGTCACGAAGCGCTCGCCCTTGGATGCCATACGCACCACGATGGTCTGATCACTGATGAGGGTGGAATC
This sequence comes from uncultured Bacteriovoracaceae bacterium, assembly GCA_964618975.1. GTDB lineage: Bacteria > Desulfobacterota > Desulfomonilia > UBA1062 > UBA1062 > CAZUDI01. The sequence continues at coordinate 2,608 of CAZUDI010000035.1, forward strand.
GAAGGCATGCAGGGGCTGACCGTATTCCAGCAGCACGTAGTTGGTGATATCCACCACGTTGCTGATGGCGCGTACGCCGGACTGATACAGCCGTCGCCTGAGAGAGAAGGGGCTCTTGGCGATGCTCACCTCCTCCAGGAAACGCGCCGTATAACGGGGGCAGCCCTGAGGGGCCTCCACCCGCACGCTGAGGCGGGAGACGATGCTCGCCTGCGCCTCCCGCAGCACGATGGCCGGAAGCCTAAGGTCGCGGCGGAAGATGGCCGAGAGTTCACGGGCGATCCCGATCACCGAGAGGCAGTCGCCGCGGTTGGGGGTCACGTTGATGTCGAGGACCCAGTCCTCCAGATCGAGGGCCGCGCTCAGACGCACCCCGGGCTCAATGCCGTCCTCGAGTTCCATGATGCCGCTGTGATCGTCGGTGAGGCCGAGTTCCTTCTCCGAGAGCAGGACACCTACGGACTCCACCCCCCGGATCTTGGCCTTCTTCACCAGCATGCCCGGCCCCAGGTTCGCGCCTACCGGGGCGAAGGCGCTCATGAGACCCGCGCGCACATTGGGCGCCCCGCAGACCACCTCGAGTTCCTCACCGCCGACATCCACACGGCAGACCGAGAGCCGGTCGGCCCCCGGATGGGCCCTTACGGCGACGATACGCGCCGAGAGTATCTCCTCAGGGATACGCTCGTGAACGATCTCTTCCACCTCGATGCCGCTCATGGTGAGGGCCTCGGCCACGGTCGCGGCGTCCTCGGGAAGGTCGATGTACTCCCGTATCCACTTGTAGCTGATCTTCATGGCCTCAAACCTTAAGCGAATTGCCCCAGAAAACGGAGGTCGTTCTCGAAGAACTGTCGGATATCGTCGATCCCGTAGCGCAGCATGGCCACCCGCTCGACGCCCAGCCCGAAGGCAAAGCCCGTCACCCTCTCAGGATCGTATCCCACGTAGCGGTAGACCGCGGGGTCCACCATGCCACAGCCCAGGATCTCGAGCCACCCGGTGCCCTTGCACACGCGGCAGCCCTGTCCCTTGCAGATGATGCAGCCCATATCCACCTCGGCCGAGGGTTCGGTGAAGGGAAAGAACGAGGGTCTGAACCTCAGGGGGATATCCCGACCGAACAGGGTATGGATGAAGGCGTACAGGACCCCCTTGAGATGGGCGAGGGTGATGCCCTCCTCCACCCACAGCCCCTCCACCTGATGGAACATGGGGGTGTGGCTCACATCGGAATCACAGCGGTAGACCTTGCCCGGCGCAATGATGCGCACCGGCAGTCCCTGGGCCTCCATCACACGTATCTGCACCGGCGAGGTGTGGGTGCGCAGGAGCACCTCGTCGGTGATGTAGAAGGTGTCCTGCATGTCGCGCGCTGGGTGATAGGCCGGGATATTCAATGCCTCGAAGTTGTGGTAGTCATCCTCCACCTCGGGTCCGATGGCGATCTCGAAGCCCAGATTGCCGAAGATCTCCTCGATCTCAAACAGCACCTGGTTGACCACATGCACCCCGCCCCGGCGCGGGCGACGCCCCGGCAGAGTCACGTCGATCCCCTGCACGGCAGGGGTCTCCTTGAGCGCGGCCAGCCTGGCACTCAGGGCAGATTCGATCTCCAGTTTGAGCTGGTTGGAAAGACCTCCCAGACGCGGCCGCTCTTCGGCAGGTATGCCCCCCATCTGTCGCAGAATGGAGGTCAGTTCGCCCTTGCGCCCCAGGTAGCGCACGCGCAGGTTTTCCAGGTCCTCGGGGCTGCTCGCCGCGTTCAGGTCCTTGCCGAAGACCTCCCGAAGTGCCTCAAGTTGCTGTTCCATGAATCACTTGCTAACGTTATCAACGATATAGGAGAACCCATGGGGATCACTGATCGCGATGTCGGAAAGCACCTTGCGGTCGAGCTCCACACTGGATCTTTTCAGGGCGTTGATGAATTGGGAATAGTTCTGGCCCCGCTGTCTGAGGGCGGCGTTGATGCGCGCGATCCATAGCCGCCTGAACTCGCGCTTACGCTGACGCCGGTCCCGATAAGCATAGGCCAGGCCCTTGTGCAGGGCTTCCTGTGTCTGGCGTATAAGGTTGCCCCGGCCACCCACAAAACCCTTGGTCAATCGATGCAGACTTCTGCGCTTGCGCGTGCCGACTTTGCCTCTTTTTACTCGCATGTCACCCTTTCCTCTTTATAGATACGGCAGCATTCTCTTCACGCCGGAGAGATTGGCGGAGTCCACCAGACAGCCCTTCCTCAGGTTTCTCTTGCGCTTTGTGGTCTTGCTCGACAAGAGATGCCGCTTGAAGGCCTTGTTGCGTTTGATCTTTCCGGAACCCGTTGTCGTGAAGCGCTTGGCAGCGCTCCTGTTTGTCTTCTGTTTCACCTTAAAACTCCTTCGCTAGTGTGTCGGGGACATCATCATCACCATGGTGCGCCCCTCCAGTTTCGGCTCGTTATCCGCTACCCCCAGGTCCTTGACCTCTTCCCGGACCCTCTGGAGGATCGCGAGGCCCTTGTCGTTGTGGACGATCTCGCGACCCCGGAAGAATATCACCACCTTGACCTTGTTCTGGTCCTCCAGAAAACGGCGGATGTGTTTGAGCTTGAACTGGTAGTCGTGTTCGTCGGTCTTCGGCCTGAACTTGATCTCCTTGATCACGACGGTCGCCTGTTTCTTCTTGGCCTGATGTTCACGCTTGGACTTCTCGTACTTGAACTTGCCGTACTCCATGATACGGCAGACGGGCGGCGTGGCCTTGGGCGATATCTCGACGAGGTCCATACCATAATCATGTGCCCTGTCCAATGCCGCCGGCACCGTCATGATTCCCAGCTGCTCGCCGTCAGGAGAGATCACTCGGATACTGTCAGCCACGATGCGGTGATTCACGCGTATCAGGTCCTTCTCTCTCACGACTTGCCTAAATCTGTTCTTGCCTATGGCACCCTCCGGTATGTCTTTTTTTAAAAATAATGCGCTCTAAGTAACCCAGAGCCGGGATCTTGTCAATAATGTTTAGAGCATGGGCTGAGACTTGCGGATCATCTCCGCAAGATCCTCCGGGCGCATGCTGTGTTGTTCGCCGTCCCGGTCACGCACGCTGATGGTGCCCTCATCCCTTTCCCTGTCGCCCACGATGACCATGTAAGGGACCTTCTGCAGGCGCGACTCGCGAATCTTGAAACCGATCTTCTCGTTGCGCACATCGAGATCACAGCGGACATCCGCCTCCCTGAGCCGGGCGGCAACCGTCCGGGCATACTCGAGCTGGGCGTCGGTGATGTTCATCACCACGGCCTGGACCGGCGCGAGCCAGACGGGGAAGGCCCCGGCATAGTGCTCGATGAGGACCCCCAGAAAACGCTCCACCGCCCCCAGGATCACCCGGTGCAACATCACCGGACGATGGCGTTCCCCGTCACTGCCGATGTAGTGGATGTCGAAACGCTCGGGCAGGGTGAAATCGCACTGGATGGTGGCGCACTGCCACTGGCGGCCGATGGCGTCCTTGATCTTGACGTCGATCTTGGGACCATAGAAGGCCCCGTCGCCGGCGTTGATCTCGTAGGGCAGGCCCTTGGCGTCCAAGGCCTCCATGAGGGCCCGGGTGGCCAGTTCCCAGTCCTCGTCCGATCCGATGGAATGCTCCGGTCGGGTGCTTACCTCCATCTCGTAGGTAAAGCCGAAGAGCCCCATGACCTCGTCCACCAGGTCCATCACCCCGGTGATCTCCTCCAGGAGCTGGTCCGGCCGGCAGAAGATGTGGGCATCGTCCTGGGTGAACTGCCGCGCCCTCAGCAGTCCGTGCAGCACCCCCGATTTCTCGTGCCGGGTGACGGTGCCGAGTTCGAAGAAGCGCAGGGGCAGATCACGGTAGCTGCGCACCTTGGATTTATACATGATGAGGTGCGACACACAGTTCATGGGCTTGATCCCGTAACCCTGGCCGTCGATCTCTGTGAAGTACATGTTCTCTTTGTAGTGATCCATATGGCCCGAGATTTCCCAGGCGCGATCACGGAGCATGTTGGGCCCGTAGACGACGTCGTAGCCGCGTTTCAGGTGGATCCGGCGGTCGAAGTCCTCCACCAGGCTCCGCAGCAGCCCGCCCTTGGGGAGGTAAAGGATCAGCCCCGGACCGACCTCGTCGGAGAGCATGAAGAGCTCGAGCTCGCGCCCGAGCTTGCGGTGATCGCGCTTGCGCGCCTCCTCAAGGAAGGTCAGGTATTCCTTGAGCGCCTTCTTGGAGGCAAAGGCCGTACCGTAGATACGCTGCAGCATCTTGTTGCGCTCGTCACCCCGCCAGTAGGCCCCGGCCACGGAGAGCAGCTTGAAGGCCGGGATATGCCCGGTGGTGGGCACGTGCGGGCCGCGGCACAGATCCACGAAGGAACCCTGCTCGTAGAGCGACACCCGCTCGGAATCGATATCGTTTAAGATCTCCACCTTGTAGGGCTCACCGCGCTCGCGGAAAAAGGCCATGGCCTCCTCGCGGGAGAGCTCCCGGCGAAGGAAGGGCGTTTTAGCCTTGATCAGCTCGTCCATGCGGGCCTCGATGCGGGTGAGGTCCTCCGAGGAAAAGGGCTGCTCGCGGTCGAAATCGTAGTAGAAGCCCTCGGCGGTCGCCGGCCCGATGGTGGGCCGCGCATCCGGGAAGAGATCCATGACCGCCTCGGCCATGACATGCGCGGTGGAGTGCCTGAGGATATCGGTGCCGGCGGGGGAATCCAGACTCACGGTCTCCACCACCTCCCCCCCGCGGACCGGGGTGGACAGGTCCACGAGGTTCCCCTCCACGCGCGCGGCCAGCACGTTGCGTTCGCGGACGAACTCGCTGAGGGTGGAACCTGCGGCGGATACGGCCTTCCCGTCAATTGTCAGCGTGATCTCAGGCATAGTCTTTGGACTCCACAAAAAAAGGGCGGCGGTTGTGTGTAAGTTGCAAGCAAACCCCTATGCCGCTCGCCTTCATCGCTTTAAGACCTGGTTTAAAATGGTAGGCACGCAGGGATTTGAACCCTGGACCCCCACCGCGTCAAGGTGGTGCTCTCCCCCTGAGCTACGTGCCTGCAACGCAATCTTGACTATCCTGCAATGAAGCCTTTTGTCAACTGGTTTTTATGCACTGTACAAGCGTGCTCGGGAGTTCAAGGGCGCCGTCGATCCACCACTGCCACAGACACCCTACAACCTCACACCGTGAAATTTCGCTGCTGAACTGTACGGGTGGAAGCCTCCCGTTCAGGCCTGCGAAGCAGGGACCTCCGGCCGCCTCTCCCGGATCCTTAAGGCTGCGGCAGGGGGCCGGAGGAAGTGGGGTTGACCCCGAAGGCCTGGCCTGCTAGAAGGGGGCCATAGCAAACAAGGAGAGCGCATGCAGATTCTTCCTCAAGAGATCGCCTTTGACTTCGACGGCGTGGTGGCCGACACCTTCCACCTCTTCACGCGCATCGCCAAGAGCGACTACGGCATCGACATCGACTACGAAAGCATCACGCACTACGAGTTCCTGCGCTCGATCCAGATGGACCGCGCCATCGCCGAGTCCATCATCGAGGCCATCACCTTCCACTCCCACGAACTCGACCTGCGTCCCCACACGCGCTCCCTGGACGTGCTCGAGCGCCTGGCGGACGTGAATCCCCTGCTCTTCGTGACCGCCCGGCCCGAAAGCGCACCGGTGAGCCTGTGGTTCGAGAGGCACCTGCCCGGGAAGGACCTCACCATCATCGCCACCGGCGACAATACCGCCAAGCTCGCGGTGCTCGAAGCGCACCATATCCGCTACTTCATCGACGACCGCCTGGACACCTGCCACCAGCTCGCTTCCGCCGGCATCACCCCCATCGTCTACGCCCAGCCCTGGAACCGCCAGGAACACCCCTTCACCATGGTGCAAGGCTGGGACGAGATCGAGGACCTCATCGACTGGAACGGCCATCCGCGTCCAAAAGGCGCAGTGCGCGTTTGAAACCGGAGAAAAAAGAGAAGTTGCTTAAAATATCCAGGGAGAACTTCTTGTAAGCAGGCGTTTGCCTGACAGTTCCCCCCTTCGTCAGGACAGACGAAGGGGGCGCCCACAGGGCGCGAGGGCCCTGCAAGGCCGGACCCCTTTCAAGAACTTGTAACCATGGGTATGCACCCCTGGGCAAGCCTTTGCCCCTGCTTTCCACTTTAAGCAACGGGAAACTCGACCCTCAGGTCAATAAAGCGATTCCTTAAAATTGACGATCCTCGCCGCAGGCAACGAGGAATTCAGCCAATTTTATGGCTTCGCCACCGGAATTGCCAAAAGACAGACATCAAAGCCAACCCTCGACGCCAGCGTCGGGGTATTATGGTCATTAAAGGTGTACGCCAGAAAACGGACGGCCTGCAATGGTGGCCGGTTCTGGGATGACAACTACCCTCCGGACAATCCCAGATGACAGGTCTACCCCGTAGAGCGGCGCCCCGGTCCCCTCACGTACAACCGTCCCGGGACGCCGCCCCCCCTCATTCACCTCACAGGCCCAGGATGCCCTCATCCTGCCAGTCATCCACGGACCAGTCGCCAAGGTCGCCGCTGAAGTCCGCCCTCTCCGTATCCGGAGCATCCAGGCCGAAGTCCACGCGCACGTTTTCGCTCTCGAGACCCTGCAGGCTTACGTGCCCGCCTTCCCAGTATCCCGCGGCATTGCGGAAGATGGTGCCGCTGGTCAGATAACCATCGGTAATGTCGTCGGGGCTCGTCACGCTCACCAGGCCGTCCAGGTCCGGCACGCTCAGGGCGCCCTCGAGCATGAGCAGGGTGCGATCGACAAAAACATCTCCCTCTTTGTAGCGATAGGATCTCTGCCGGTAGCTAAACCCGGCATCGGATGTGCCGGCCCCGGCCGCGAAGGCGTAGGCCTCCCCGTCCACGCTGAAGACACCCCCCAGGGTATAGTCGCGGTGGTCGGCATACTGCGGCATCTCGCCGTAGATGAAGGGCACGATCTCGAGATTCTGGGGCAGGTGTTCCGTATCCACCGGGTCCGCACTGCCGTAGTAGACCTCGTAGGCTAAGTTCCAGCCCTGGTAGGCCACCGTCAGGTCAGGGTTGGTATAGACGGCTGCAAGGCCTTCACAGGCCTCAATCTGCACCGAGCGGATGAAGAAGTCCTCCAGGGTCCCATTGGGAGGTATGAGTGAAATGATGGTTGCCTTGAAGAGACCCGTGACCTCCGCCTTCAGGTCCACCACCGCATCATCGCCAAAGTAGGCGCAGTCCCCCAGGGGATAACCGTTGTCGGTGAAGGTGAGGTCGAGATTGGCGCTGAAGGTGTTGTAGTCGTCGACCTTTTGCCCGGGAGTCACCGTCAGGACGGCTGTGTATAACTCGTGGCCGCCCACGACATGCGTGTAGTTTATCGCAATTTCTTGCTCCATCAGGACGAAATTAAGGATCTGACTTTCATTCATCGACAGAAGGACGTCCATCGTGACGCCCACCACCATGTCGTTCAGGTCGCCGAGCATGAGGTCGTAGAAGCGCTCGTTGTCGGTGGTGGATTCTTTGTCCATGTAACCGATGCCGGCGTAGGCCGCATTCAGCACCGCCTCGGCGTCGCCTTGGAATCCCAGGACGGTCTCCCGGACATACACGCTGCAGGTGTCGCTGTCCTCCTTTCCGCTGTCGTCGGTGACCGTGAGCTCGAAGGTCAGGTCGCCGGCGGCAGCAGGCGCCGTGAAGCTGGGGCTGACCGTGTCAGGGTCCGTCAGGGTCACCGCCCCCGAGACCACGCTCCAGGAGTAACTCAAGGTGCCGCTGGAGGCGCTGGAGGCGCTGCCGTCGAGCGTGACGAGGGCCCCGCAAACCACGGTCCGGTCACCCCCGGCATCGGCCACCGGGGCCGAGGTCGCTTCGCCGCTCACGGGGGCGAGCCCGCCGCCACCCCCGCCGCCCCCGCCGCAGGCGTTAAGGGCGAGGACACTCAGGAATACCAGTCCATAATACACAACGCTGCGTTTCATGAGATCTCCTTTTGCAAGCCTTGGGTTTTTCTCTTAAAGGGGCCACGCCGTCGACGAGCGCCCCCTGTCCTTTAATTATTATGGAAGCGGGTCGAGGATGTCCTGCCAGAGATTGATTACCCAGGGCGCCTCCGGGCTGGTGCTGGAGACGAAGAGGGCCGCGCCGTCTATGAAGGCGATATCCACCGTATTGTCGGTGGCGCTTATAGAACACTCCCCGCCCGTCCACGTGCCGCCCGCGTCGCGCATGATGACATGCGCGAGGTCGGCGGGATCGAGCTCGGCAGGGTCGAGCCCCGCGAGCCCCCCCGCGAGGATGCCGCTTAGGGGCGAGCTCACCTGCACGTCCGTACCCTCCAGGGAGGGAGAGCCCACCTCACCGGTCATGGCCAGCAGGAAGGGGGGTATCTCTTCATCGAGCTCTACCTCCCGAGCGTCATACTGGCCGTAGCGCATGTCGTTGAAGGTGTAGGCCGCGCCTGCAAGGCTGAAGGTGCCCTCCAGGGTGTAGAGGCGGTGATCGGGACTCTCCTCCAGCCCCGCATCGATGCCGAAGATTTCCAGGAGACCCAGCAGCGCCTGCGGCACGATGCGGGCGTTGACGCGGTCTTCCCCCAACTCGTAGGCGATGCTCCAGCCGGCGTAGCCGGCCGTGTCGTCCCCGTAGTCGGCCATCAGGGTGTTGTCGGTGCGGAGGCGCACCTGCGGGAGTGTCACGCTGACCTCGCCCCCGGCATCCACATCATAGTCGAGGTCGATATCGGCCATGAAGGCGGTCCGACCCGGGGTGGCGCTGTAGGTGACGCCGCCTGTTGCGTGCCCTTGCTCCTCGAACTGGGCGCCGAGGTTCAGGTGCAGCGCAAACGACTGGCCGGAAAAGACGTCTCCCTCGGTAGGCTGCACGCTGAGGGTGACACTTACTCCATTTGCCTCTATGCTCAGCACCGCCGTCTGACCAAACATGAGATTGCCCAGCGCACTCAAATTACCATTCTCAATCACCAGGAGTGTCAGACTGCCCATCAGGGAATTGAGATCATCGAACATGATCCCGTAGAGGGCCTCGTCGTCGGCCGGATCGTCCGGCTGCATGCAGCCGATGCCGGCATAGGCGGCATACAGGGTCTCTTCGGCCTGCCCTTTTGTGAGGGTGGCCGCCGGGGGCAGATCCTCGCTGGTGGAGCTGGCGCTGATGCTCACCCGTGGCGAATCGCCCGCGTCGCCGTCGCCCCACCAGCACCCGCCCAGTGCCAGGCACAGGCTGCATACCGTAACCGCTGCGATCCTCTGCATGCTCCGCCCTCCCTTAAGGCTCAAGTACCCTGAATTAAAGCAAGGTTCATGCCCGTTCTTGTCATTCGAATTTATTGACAATATTTTGCATTTTCCCCGAGGGCATGAAATAATTTTCCCACGGGGGTCAGCAAGAGGGAACTTCCTTTCTCCCTGCCGCCCCAGGGGCCGGTGCTCATGGCAGGCACGCACCGGGTAAGCACCGATGGGCCTTGCCCCCGTTGACGTGTCTTCCCGGCCCTGCCGGATAATGTGGCGGCTTGTTCATGGGGGCGCCTCCCCTGCGGGACAGGGCACCGGTCGTACGCCCATCCATCGGCGCACAGTGCCTGCGCACATGAATGAGGATACGATATCGGGCCGGTATATGAGGGCCCGGCACGGATAAGCTTCAAGCACAACAGGTCTAATCGCCTGTGGCTGGCGGCCTGAGGGCTCATCCTGGGGTCAACAATAATATAGGGTATCCTTATCATTATCACCTGCTGATTTCGGTCGGCGCCACGCCCCTGCGGCCTTCCGCCAGGGGTATGAATCCCAGGGCAAGCCCTTGAGCCACCTTGACGCCGCCAGCGGCGGGGAACTCGACCAAAACCAGGGCGACAGGACACCCCGCTGGGGGGCAGGGCAGACGGCTCGGGTAGGAGGTATTTCCACTAACGCCCCTCCGGGCGGACCAAGGGGAAGCGGCATCACTTTCTTTATTATTTTCATTTCATTAGGATCTCGTAGCAATCAATCCCACCCCCCAATTATCTGCTTGACACACAGGGGGTGATGGTATAGAGAGTGCCATCACAAGGTTTACTATGATAAACAAGCAGACACACTTAAGTGTACCAAGGAAAAGGGATGAAAATCGGCAAGAAGATAAAGAATCTTCGGCTGGCTCAGGAACTGACGCAGGAAGACCTAGCCAACCGGGCGGATCTCACCAAGGGATTCATCTCCCTACTGGAGCGGGATCTGCAGTCGCCGTCCCTGGATACGCTTGAGCTGATCCTGAACGCCCTCGATACCAGCCCCGCCGTTTTCTTTGCCGATAGTGGACCCGACGTGATCGTCTTCAGCCAGCAGCAGCGCGTGCTCATGCAGGACGAGGGCGGCGTGATCAAGGAGGTCCTCATCCCCGGAGCCCAGGACCGCGAGGTGGACATGATGCAGGTAACCCTCTCGCCCGGCGCGGCCACCGTCCACGAAGAGCCGCACGCAGGCGACGAGTGCGGGCTGGTGATCACGGGCAAGATCTGGATTACCCTGGGCAAGGACGTCTACACGGCCTCCAGCGGCGACGCCTTCTACTATACGGCCAGTTCCGAACACTGGATCGAGAACCGCACCGGGCGCAAATCCACGTTCCTGTGGATCTCCGCGCCGCCAAGCTTTTTTTAGGAAGGGAGGGACAAACGATGGATGCATTGGGAGTGCACATCCTGGCGGAATATTACGACTGCAGGTCAGAGGTACTCAACGACACGGCCATGATCGAACAGCACCTGAACCAGGCCGCCGACAAGGCCGGCGCCACCGTCGTCTCCTCCGCCTTCCATGCCTTCAACCCCTATGGCGTGAGCGGGGTGGTGGTGATCGCCGAGAGCCACCTGACCATCCACACCTGGCCGGAATACGGCTATGCCGCCGTGGACATCTTTACCTGCGGAGACAGCGTAGACCCGTGGAAGGCCTTTGAATATCTCAAAGAACGGCTGGGGAGCACCCACTTCTCCACCATCGAGATGAAGCGGGGGCAACTCAAGGTAGTCGGACAGGAACTCAAGTACAAACCGGACGCGATCAGCGCCATAGGGTGAGGAAATGGTCATCAGAACGCCGTCAACGTATTTTCTTACCGCAGGTGATTCGGAGGGCTTTACCACCCTCAATGCCTTTGATGGTGCCCTCCTGAGGGCGGGCATCGGCAATACCAACCTGGTGCGGATGAGCAGCATCTGCCCCCCCCGGGCGCGTCAGGTCGACAGTGTCGCGCTGCCGCAGGGGGCCCTGGTGCCGGTAGCCTATGCCTCCATCACCTCCGCCGAACCCGGCGAGGTGATCTCGGCGGGCGTGGCCATCGCCCTGCCCGAGGACGAGGATCACGCCGGCCTCATCATGGAGTACTCGGCCAAGGCCCCGCGGGTCGATGTGGAACACATGGTGCGCCGCATGGCCGAAGAGGGTATGAAGATGCGGGGCAAACCCATTAAGCAGATCAAGAGTTCGGTCGTCGAGCACAAGGTCGTATCTTGCGGCTGCGCCTTCGCGGCGGTCGTCCTGTGGGAGTAGGGTCAGTATGCTGAAGGACGATTGGTTCATCGAAGTCTTTGAAAAAACGGCCAGCGGCCTGACCTTCCGGGTCGACGAGGTCCTGTTCTCCGGAGAAAGCCCCTTTCAGCGGGTGGCGGTCATCAGGAACGCCTTCTTCGGCAATGTCATGCTGCTGGACGACCTGGTCATGCTCACCGAGCGCGACGAATTCTACTACCACGACATGCTCGTGCATGTCCCGCTGATGTGCGTGGACGAACCCCGCGACGTGCTCATCATCGGCGGGGGCGATGGGGGCTCGGTGCGCGAGGCCCTCAAGCACCCCAGTGTACGGCGGGTGGTCCTGTGCGAGATCGACCAGATGGTCATCGACGTCTCCCGGCGTTTCTTCCCCTCCCTGGCGGAACGTCTCGACGACGAGCGCGTGGAGATCTGCGTGGGGGACGGTATCCGGTATGTCCACGAACACCCGGGGGAATTCGATTGCGTCTGCATCGACTCCACCGACCCCATCGGCCCGGCCGTGGGGCTCTTCACGCCGGAATTCTACACCGACGTGAAGGCGGCGCTACGCGCCGGCGGCGCCATGAGCGCGCAGACCGAGTCGCCCGCCTGGAGCCTCAATGCGGTGAGGGGTATCAGGGACAACATCGCCCGGGCCTTTGAGCACCCGCGCCTCTATCTGGCCCCCTCCCCCTGTTATCCCTCCGGCTCCTGGTCGTTCGCCCTGGCGCTCAAATCGGACAGGGATCCGGCTTGCGATTTCGATGTCCAGCGGGCCGCACAGATCAGCCGGCACTGCCGCTACTACAACCCCGACATCCACCGCGCCGCCTTTGTGCTGCCAAACTTCATCCGGGATGCGCTCCTGTGAACTTCATCGCCGCACGACCGGAAGGCGGGGTTTGCCTGTTCGGGGCCCCCTTCGACTCCACCACGAGCTTTAGGCCCGGGGCCCGCTTCGGGCCTAAAGCCCTGCGTGACGCCTCCCACGGTCTTGAGACCTTCTCCCCGCTCCAGGAGGCCGACCTTGAGGACATCGCCTTCATGGATAAAGGCGATCTCGAGCTGCCCTTCGGCGATCCCAAACCGGCGCTTGGGATGATCGAGGCTGCGGCCGGGAGGATCCTGGAGAGCGGGAGGACCCCCTTCCTCCTGGGAGGGGAGCACCTCGTCACGCTGGGGGCCCTGCGCGCTGCCTACCGCCTTCACCGCGATCTCAGGGTGATTCACCTCGACGCGCATGCCGACCTGCGCGAGGCGTATCTGGGGCAGAGCCTCTCGCATGCCACGGTGATGCGGCGCGCTCTGGATATCGTGGGCGAGGAGGGCCTGCGCCAGGTGGGGGTCCGCTCCTGTGCGCGCGAGGAATACGCCCTCGCGTGTCGGCTCAGGGTCAGCGACCCGCAGGAGATCGTCGCCTGGGCCGGGGAGTCTCCCTGCTACCTGAGCTGCGATCTGGACATCCTTGACCCATCGGTACTGACCGGCACCGGGACGCCGGAGCCGGGCGGCCTCACGTTCCCCGAGCTCACAGGTCTGCTGGTACCGCTGCTGCACGCGCTTAGGATCGTGGCCCTGGACGTGGTGGAGCTCGCCCCCCAGCTCGATCCCAGCGGGACCTCGGCGGTGGTGGCGGCCAAGATAGTCAGAGAGTCGCTGCTGGCCCTGGGCAGCGCCCGTCAGGCCCCGGCCTGAAAAAGCCCCAGGCGAGAGCGACCTGTTCTCTGACGGATCATCCCGATTTCAGGCATGAATCATCCCTCTCAGGCTTGACAAGCCCGAGGGCTCAAGGCATACATACCCCAGGAGGTTCACATGGCCATAGACAAGGAACTGCTCGATATCCTGGCATGCCCGAAATGCAAGGGTGAGCTCCAGCTGGAAACAGACGAAAGCGGCCTCATCTGCCAGGCCTGCCGGCTCAAATACCCCATCGAAGAGGATATCCCCATCATGCTCATCGATGAGGCCATCGCCCTCGACTAGGTCATGGACACGGAACTGCGTGCCGCGCGCCAGCTGGCCGCCGTGTCTTCGGCGCGTTGCGCCCTGATCCTCGGCACCGGGCTGGGGGTACTCGAGCACAACCTCACCATCGCCGAGACCATCCCCTACGATGAAATCGAAGGCTTTCCGCGCTCCTCGGTGAGCGGCCATGCGGGCCGGCTCCTCACGGGCACCCTGGGCGGCTGCGAGGTGCTCGTCATGAGCGGCCGCTTCCATCTCTACGAGGGCTATACCCCGCAGGAGGTGACCTTCCCGGTGCGCGTCTTTGCGCGCATGGGCATCCGACGGCTATTCATCTCCAATGCCGCCGGCGGGCTGAGGCCCGACCTGACCCCCGGCAGCGTGATGCTGATCACGGATCACATAAACCTCACCGGGGCCAATCCCCTGACCGGCCCCAATCGCGACGAGCTGGGGCCGCGTTTCCCCGACATGACCACCCCCTATGCCCCCGTCCTGGCGCGTGCGGCCCGCGCCACCGCGGCCCGGCTGGGGCTGACGCTACCGGAGGGGGTCTACGTGCAGCTGCCCGGGCCTTCCATGGAGACCGCCGCCGAGACCCGCATGCTCATGCGCCTGGGCGCCGACGCCGTGGGCATGTCCACCGTCATGGAGGTCATCCAGGCCGTGCATGCCGGACTCGAGGTCCTGGCCATCTCGGCCATCACCAACAACAACGACCCCGACGATTACCGCCCGGCCCCCCTGGAGGAGGTCATCCGCATGGCGAACACGGCCGGTCCGTCCATTGCGCGTATCTTTCAAGGGGTCCTCGAACAGCTCGACTGAGGGCCCCCGGACAGAGATCCAGGGTAAAAGAAAGGCGGCCCGCCTTCCCCGGCGGGCCGCCTTGTAGCATCAATAGGCCGCGCTTCAGGTGCGCACCGGGATCTTGGTGCGAGGCTTGCGGGCAGTTTTGCGGCCCGGCTCCCCGGCGGGAGCCTTGCGGGCAGGCTTCTTGTCTTGCTCTTCGGCCACGAAGACCAACTCGAGCACCTCGTCCATGGAGCTCACCGGGTGGAAGGAGACCTTCTTCTTGATCGTGGACGGGATCTCCTCCAGATCCTTCTCGTTATCCTTGGGGATGATGATGTCGAAAATCTTGTTGCGGTGGGCCGCCAGGGTCTTCTCCTTGAGCCCGCCGATGGGCAGCACCTTGCCCCTCAGCGTGATCTCGCCGGTCATGGCGACATCCTTGCGCACGGCACGGTGCGTCAGCGCCGAGATCATGGCCACGGCCATGGTGATGCCGGCCGAGGGGCCGTCCTTGGGGATGGCGCCGGCGGGCACATGGATATGGACGTCATTCTCCTTGTTGAAGCTCGCGGAGATGCCGAGCTTGTCCGCCCGTGAGCGGATATAGGTGAGCCCGGCCTGGGCGGATTCCTTCATCACGTCTCCCAGCTGACCGGTGAGCACCAGCGCGCCGCCCTTGCCCTCGCTGCCGGACAGGATCGAGGTCTCAATGTAGAGGATCTCGCCGCCGTACTGGGTCCAGGCCAGGCCGGTGGCGACCCCCACCTCGTGTTCGGTGCGTTCCTGTTCGGGCAGGAACTTGGGCACGCCCAGGTACCTGGAGACACTCTTGGCGTTGATGGAGTAGACCTTCTTGCGCTTCTCGCCCTTTTCGGCGATATCGCGGGCCACCTTGCGGCAGATGGAGCCGATCTCGCGCTCCAGGTTGCGCACGCCGGCCTCCTTGGTATAGTGGTTGATGATGTCGAGGATGGCCTCGTCCGAGAACTTGACATCGCCGTCGGCCATGCCGTTCTCCTTGACCTGGCGCTCGACCAGGTAACGCTTGGCTATCTGGAGCTTCTCCTGGTCGGTGTAACCGGGAATACTGATGATCTCCATACGGTCCTTGAGTGGTCCCGGGATAGGATCCATCAGGTTGGCGGTGGTGATGAACATCACCTTCGAGAGGTCGAAGGGCACGTTGAGGTAGTGGTCCTGAAACGAGAAGTTCTGCTCGGGGTCGAGCACCTCGAGCAGGGCCGATGAGGGATCACCCCGGAAGTCGGTGCCGATCTTGTCCACCTCATCGATCATGAAGAGGGGGTTGTTGGAACCGGCCTGTTTGATGCCCTGCACAATCCGGCCGGGCAGCGCCCCGATGTAGGTGCGCCGGTGTCCGCGGATCTCGGCCTCGTCGCGCACGCCGCCGATGGAAAGCCGGTAGAAGTTGCGCCCCAGCGCCCGAGCGATGGACTTGCCCAGCGAGGTCTTCCCCACCCCCGGAGGCCCGACGAAACACAGGATAGCGCCCTTCTTGTTGGGATTGAGTTTGCGCACGGCGAGGTATTCGAGCATGCGCTGCTTGACCTTGTCGAGCCCGTAGTGGTCTTCGTCGAGGATCTTGGCCGCCTCGATGATGTCCAGCTTGTCCTCAGTGGAGTGCCCCCAGGGCAGGTCCGTCATCCAGTCGAGATAGGTGCGGATGATATTGGCCTCGGCCGAGTCCTGGTGCATCATTTTCAGCCGGTCAAGCTGTTTGGTGGACTCCTTCTGGACGTCCTCGGGCATGCCGGCGGCCTCGATCTTTTCCTGGTATTCCTCCACCTCCTTGCTCTTGTCATCCACGTCACCGAGCTCCTGCTGAATGGCACGCAGCTGTTCCCGCAGAAAATACTCCCGCTGGGTCTTGCTCATCTCCTCCTTGGCCTGACTCTGTATCTTGGCCTGAACCTCGGAGAGTTCCATCTCCTTGGCCAAAAGCCCGTTGACGTGTTTGAGGCGTTCGATAGGATCCGTGATCTCGAGGACCTGCTGGGATTCCTCCACCTTCAGCCTGAGATTGGAGGCCACCAGGTCGGCCAGCCGCCCGGGGTCGTCGATGGCCTCGAGAATGGAGAGCGCATCCGGTGACACGATGCCCCGCAGTTGCAGGATCCTCTCCGACTGTTCCTTGACGGAGCGCATCATGGCCTCCACCTCGATCGAGATCTCCTTGAGTTCGGGTTCGTCGATCTTCTCCACATCGACCGTATAGAAACCCTCTTCATCCTTGAGGAACCTGTTGATGCGGGCCTTGGCCACCCCCTGGACCAGGATCTTGACCCGGCCGTCGGGCAGTTTCAGCATACGGATAACCATGGCGACGGTGCCGACGGTATACATCTGATATTCTTCGGGCTCCTCGACGTTGGAGTCCTTCTGCGCCACAAGGAAGATGTAGCGATCTTTGTTGAGCGCCTCGTCCACCGCCTTGATGGACAGGCCACGCCCCACGAACAGAGGCAGTATCATGTAGGGGTATATGACCACGTCCCGTACGGGAAGGAGTGGCATATTCTCCGGTATATCAATGGGCTGCTTTTCATTTTCCATACGTATTGGCTCCTATTCGATGGTTATGCGACGAACCATCTCCACCTTACTCTCCTGGCGCCGAATCCTGATCACCAAGACTCCATCAAGAAACCGGGCCTCGATCTTTTCGAGATCGAAGCGATCGGGGATCTCCAACTCGCGGTTGAATCTCCCGAAACTCCGCTCCATCCTTTTATACCGAACATTTCTGGTGCTTAAGGGATCGGTCTTTACCCCTGATACCCGCACTGTCCTCCCTCTGACCTCCACGTTCACCTCTTCCGGTCTCATACCCGGTATCTCCATCTCGATACAAAGTTCCTGGGAATTCTCGTATACGTCAAGGGCCGGGTAACACCCCCCCACCCTCTCATCGCTGTTTTCCGGCCCGAGCAAGAACCCCATAAATTCTTGGAACCTCAGATTAAACATGCCCGACTACCTCTTTCATCGTGTATTAATAACTGTAGTTCTTATAGGATCACTCCACCCCAAGTCAAGCCTTGCAACCGACATGCCGCCGGTTAAAACACACGCATGCGTCACGATGATATCTTAAAAAAACAAAAGCATACAGGAAGGCCCCCCGTCCTGTTCACTCCCCTGACCCTGCGCGGGGGGAACATAGCCCTTGACAAAGCCCCTGTGAACGATAAAAATTCACATGTCCTATCTTAAAAATGTCGAAGGAGGCATGCCTTATGTTTATGTTTTCCCGTAAAATCTTTCTCTTGCTTGCCGTTGTCTGCCTTTTCATTCCCCAGATCGCAAACGCCGCCGAGGTCGTGCTCTACTCCTCCAACCCCTCCGAGCTGCAGGACCTGGTACGCCAGGACTTCGAATCCCAGACAGGCATCAAGGTCTCGGCCGTGAAGATGGGCACGGGGGAGGCCATGAAACGCATCCAGGCCGAAAAGGACAAGCCCCTGTGCGATGTCTTCTGGAGCGGTGATGTCGCCGTGCTCGACGGCACCAAGGACTATTTCATGTCCTATGCCTCGCCCGAGGCCCAGGTCCTGCCGGCTTCCTATGTGGAGAAGGATCACCGCTGGACCAGCAGCAACGCGCACGTCATGATCATCATGTACAACAAATCCCTGCTGAAAGAATCGGAGAAACCCGTAAAATGGAGTGATCTTTTCGCACCACGCTTCAGGGGCAAGGTGGTCATGGCCAACCCGCAGAAGTCCGGCTCGGCCTATGCACAGGTCTATGGTCTCTACAAGCTCTACGGCTGGGACGGCCTCAACCGGCTGATCGACAACGCCAAGATCCTGGACAGTTCGAGCCTGATCTACAAGGGCGTGGCCGCCGGTGAATACCCCCTGGGCATCACCATGGAATACGCTGCCTACCGTTATCTTGCCGGTGGTTCCCAGGATGTGGGCATCATCTACCCGGCCGATGGTGCCTTTGTGGCGCCCGAAGGGGCCGCCATCGTGAAGGGGTGCCCCCATCCCGCAGAGGCCAAGCGCTTCGTCGACTACCTGCTCAGCAAGGCTACCGAGGAAAAGATCTTCCGCAATTTCTATCGCCGGCCGGCCCGCAGCGACACCGCCAGCATCGAGGGCCTGCCGCAGCTGAGCGAAATCACCGTGCTGGATCAATTCGATCCGCTGGAGGCCAACGCGTTGAAAAACGAGCTGCTCGATCAGTGGAAACAGATCATCCTTTCCCGGTAGGGGCGGCATGCAGGTAGCACTGGACGGCATCACCAAGAGATTCGGGGAACTCAGGGCCGTCGACGCCATCAGCCTCACCATCGACGAGGGGGATTTCTATACCCTGCTCGGTCCCAGCGGCTGCGGCAAGACCACCCTGTTGCGTACCATCGCCGGGTTCTATTCGCCCGACGAGGGCACAATCCGTTTCGGTGCCAAGGTCATGAACCACATCCCGGCCCATCGGCGGGAGACCGGCATGGTCTTTCAGAACTATGCCCTCTTCCCCCACCTGAGCGTGTTCGACAACATCGCCTATGGGCTGCGGGCCCGCAAGGTGTCCGCCACGGACATACGCGCACGCGTGGCCGCCATCATCGCGAGCGTGCAACTGGGCGGCATGGAAGACCGCTCCCCGGCGCAACTCAGCGGCGGCCAGCAGCAACGGGTGGCCCTGGCCCGGGCCCTGGTCATCTCGCCCCAGGTGCTGCTGATGGATGAACCCCTGTCCAACCTCGATGCCAAGCTCAGGGTCAGCATGCGCGAAGAGATCCGACGCATCCAGAGGCAGATGGGCATCACCACGATCTATGTCACCCATGATCAGGAGGAGGCCATGGCCGTCTCCAACCATATTGCCATCCTCAACCGCGGCCGGGTCGAGCAGCAAGGCACCCCGCAGGAGATCTACATGGAGCCCGTCTCGCGCTTCGTGGCCGAGTTCATGGGCAGCAGCAACACCGTTGAGGCCTCTGTCACGGGTTACGATGCCGACAAGGGCCTCATCCGGGCCGACATCGCCGGCGAGGCGTTGCTCATTCACGGCCCGGAACCCACCACCCCGCATCTGATCTTCTCGCTGAGACCCGAACGCATCAGCCTCGTCGACGACGGAGCGCGCGCAGAGGTCAATGTCTTCGCCGGCACGGTGACCAGTGCCACCTTCCTCGGCTCGCTGATGCGCTACCGGGTCAAGGCCCTGGGGGGGCAATCGGTCATGATAGAGGTGCATGATCCCCACGCCACGCGCATCCACCGGGAAGGCGACCCGGTGCGCTTTCACTTCGACCCCGACCGACCGGTTATCCTCGCCGATCAGCGGAGCTAGACATGCGCAGGCGGATCGGTACCTGGAATATCGTTCTGGCCCTGGTGCTGCTGATCCTGATCTTCTCCATCATCTACCCCCTGTTCTCGATCTTCAGGGCGAGCTTTCTCAGTCCGGATACGGGTCGATTCTCGCTCGAGAGCTACCAGGCCTTCCTGCGCTATCCCTATTACCTGCGCTGCCTGCGCAACAGCCTCTTTGTCAGTACAGCGGCCATGCTGGGGGCACTCGCCATCGGCATTCCCTTCGCCTTCTTCCTGGCGCGCTTCGCCCTTCCGGGCAAGAGCATCATCAAGACCCTGGGTACACTGCCGCTGATCCTGCCGACCTTCATCGGGGCCGAGGCCTGGCTGCTGCTCCTGGGCCGCAACGGGGTGCTCTCGCACCTGCTGGCGCCCCTGGGGATCGAGGCCCCCTCCATCTACGGCTGGAGGGGCATCGTGCTGGTCTTCACCCTGCAGTTCTTCCCCTATGTCTTCCTGATGACCTCGGCCGCCATCAACTCCATTGACAGCTCACTGGAGGAGGCCGCCCACAACCTGGGGGCCCAGGGCCTGCGCGTCTTTCGCACGGTCACCCTGCCGGTGGTCACCCCGGCGGTCTTCGCCGGCGCCCTGGTGGTCTTCTACCTTTCGATCGAGAATTTCGGCGTGCCGATCCTGATCGGCGAGGACTTCCGCGTCCTTTCGGTGCAGGCCTACAACGAGTTCATCTCCGAGATGGGCGGCAATCCCTCCATGGCCGGGGCCCTGAGCATGATCCTGCTGGCCCTCACCCTGCTGCTGACCGTGGCCCAGAAATACTGGGTCGAACGCAAGAGCTACGCCATGTCGGCCCTGCGCCCGCCGGAGACCATACATGCGGGACCCCTGGCCACCACGCTCATGTGGATCTTCTGCGCCGGTCTGGTCTTCATCGCCCTGGCACCCTTCATGGTGGTCATCATCTCCTCCTTCACCCGCACCCAGGGACCGGTGATGTACTACGGCCAGTTCAGCCTGGAAAATTTCATCAAGGCCTTCACCCTGGCCCCGCGCCCGATCATCAACTCGTTCTTCTTCGCCACCGCGGCCACCCTGATCGGCATCGTCTTCGGCATCGTGGTGAGCTACCTCGTCGTGCGCCGGCGCGGGCCGGTGAGCTACCTGCTCGACCTGCTCATCATGCTGCCCCTGGCCGTGGCCGGCACCGTTCTCGGCATCGCCCTGGCCGCCACCTACAACAAGGGCCTCTGCGTGCTCACGGGCACCTGGATGATCATCGTGCTGGCCTACTTCATCCGCAAGGTGCCCTTCTCCATCAAGACCACCTCGTCGCTGCTGATGCAGATCGACACCTCCATCGAAGAGGCCTCCATCAACCTGGGCGTGCCGCCACTGATGTCCTTTATCAAGGTCATCATCCCCATCATGCTGCCCGGCATCCTGGCCGGAGCCATCATCATGTGGGTCACTACCCTGGCGGAGCTCAGCTCCACCATCGTGCTCTACTACGGCCCCTGGGCCACCATGACCGTCGAGGTCTTCCAGCGCATCGGCAGCGGCGACTTCGGACCCGCCTCGGCCTATGCCACCATCCTGATCGTCTCGGTGCTCATCCCCCTCTTCATCCTCAACAAGGTCCTCGGCAAGGACCTCGCCGCATCTCTGTGAGATAAAAGCTCGGCCTCCCTCAGCCCCCTTCTTCCAGGAGGGGGCTGATCCCCTCGGGCTGGGTAGTTTATGAATCATCTCGGTGGTGGCCTGCGGTGTCAGGGGGTGTCTGCGGGCGGCTGCCCGCGGAGGTCCCGAGGGGACGCCCGCAGCTCCCACAGAAGTCCCGGAGATCCGCAAGTTGCCCCTCGAGGGCCAGGTCCTGAGAGCCCTTGCCCGGATAGATCTGGTACTGCCCGGCATAGACAGACGGGGTGAAATTGGGCATGAAGACATTGGCCCCCCCAGAGAAGGCCCGCAGGCGGGCGGCGGGGTCGAGCGCCCCGGTGGCGGTGGTGGCGGGGATATTGGTGTCGCGGGTCACCAGGCGGGCCACGGCCATGGCGCGCAGCACCAGGCCCACATCCCCCGGGGGAGCGGCCTGCAGCTCGGTGGCGGGGTGCGGGATGAAGGGCCCGATGCCGATCATGTCGACATCCAGCTCGCGCAGCAGCAGGATGTCCTCGGCCAGGTCGTACATCGTCTGGCCGGGCAGACCGACCATGAAGCCGGCCCCGGTCTCGAAGCCCAGACTTTTTAGCCACCTGAGGCAGCGTAGCCGCCCCTCCAGGCTGCGGCCGGGGTGCAGCCGGGCATAGAGCTCCGCATTGGCGGTCTCGTGGCGCAGCAGGAATCGCTCGGCCCCGGCCTGGCGAAGCTTCAGATAGTCATCGTAGTCCAGCTCACCCACCGAAAGGGTCACGGTGAGGTCGGTCGCGCGCCTGATGGCGCGCACGAGTTCTGCCAGACGCGCGCCGGTATAGCCCCTGTCCTCGCCCGACTGCAGCACGATGGTGGTGCAGCCCGCACGGGCGATCTCTGCGGCCAGGGCCAGGACCTCGTCTTCCGGGATGCGGTAGCGCTCAAGGCCGGTGTTGTCACGCCGGAGCCCGCAGTAGCGGCAGCGGTTGCGGCAGTGGCTGGAAAACTCGACGATACCGCGCAGGAAGATCTCCTCCCCCACACAGCGCCGCCGCACCCGATCGGCGGCCTCCAGCAGACAGGCATCGTCCTCCAGCTGCAAGAGGGCCGCGATCTCGGCGCGGCTCAGGGCCGCGCCGTCCTCGGCGGCCGCGAGCAGGGCGCTAGATGTAGAGGTCGCGCTCGCCATTTTTCAGACGCGCCAGGCGCCCTTTAAGTTCATCGCGCACGCGTTCGTCCGGGGTCTGCTCCACCAGGGAGGCGATCAGCTGCGTTCCCGCGGCGCGCGTGGACGGTGAGGCATAGTCCTCCAGGTATTCCTGGTAGGTCAGGATGGCGTTGGTGCGGCAGTATTCCTGGATCAGTCCGGGTTTGGCCAGTTCCATGAAGTCGGCCCCGGTACGTCCCAGCCGGTAGCAGGCCGTGCAGAAGCTCGGGATATGTCCGTGTTCGGAGATATCGCGGATGACCTCGTCCAGGGTGCGGGTGTCGCCCAGGTTGAACTGGGCAGCGCGGAACCTGTCGCTGGCCTCGTCGCTGTAGCCCCCGGGGTTGGTGCGCGAGCCGGCGCTGATCTGGCTCACCCCCACCTCGAAGACCTGCCCGCGCACGGCGGGCCGCTCGCGGGTGGTGAGGATGATGCCGGTGTAGGGGACGCTCAGGCGCAGGATGGCCACGAGTTTGCGGAAGTCGCGGTCGCTGACCGGCAGAGGCGGCCGGATGGCCATGGGCGCGTTCAGGGCCGGTTCGAGCCGCGGCACCGAGATGGTGTGCGGGCCCACCCCGTGCACCTGGTCAAGGTGGCGGGCGTGCAGGAGCAGGCCCAGGACATCGAAGCGGTAGTCGCTCAGGCCGAAGAGCGCCCCGATGCCCACGTCGTCGATGCCGGCCTGCATGGCGCGGTCCATGGCCGTCAGGCGCCAGAGATAGTCGGCCTTGGGGCCCGCGGGGTGCATCCGCTGGTAGGTGGCGTGGTGGTAGGTCTCCTGGAAGAGCACGTAGGTGCCGATATCCGCCGCCTTCAGGCGCCGGAAACCCTCCAGCGGCAGGGGGGCCAGTTCCACATTGATGCGCCGGATCTCGCCGCCTTCTGCGGTGCGGGTGGCATAGGCGGTGTGGATGGCCTCGATGAAGTAGTCCAGCGAGCTGCGTGTGGGGTGCTCCCCGCAGAGCATGAGCAGACGCTTGTGACCCTCGCGCTCGAGCATGCGCACCTCGCGCGCGATCTGCTCCATATCGAGCGCCACGCGGTTGAGCTCGTGGTTGTCCTGGCGGAAACCGCAGTAGAG
Source organism: uncultured Bacteriovoracaceae bacterium (assembly GCA_964618975.1). Classification (GTDB taxonomy): domain Bacteria; phylum Desulfobacterota; class Desulfomonilia; order UBA1062; family UBA1062; genus CAZUDI01. The sequence goes on from CAZUDI010000035.1 coordinate 26,143, forward strand.
GCAGTTGTTGGAACAGTAGTTCGAGATGTAGAGCGGGGCGAAGAGCACCAGGCGGTTGCCGTAGATCATGTTCTTGATGAAGCTGGCCGCCTGGCAGATCTCTTCGATCAGCTCCTCCTCGTCGGTCTGAAGTAGCACGGCGGTCTCTTGCGGATCGAGTCCCTTGAGCTCACGGGCCTTGGCAATGACCTCCCGCACGCGGGTCTTTTCCGGGCGGGCATGTCGCTCGAGGAGGTCCTGAATGTGGTTATCGTCTATGAAATCCTGCACGGGTGTTCTCCTTCATATCTTGTTGAGTGCCGACTTTATCTGCACGTTTTCCAGGGCCCCGAGCTTGCCGGTCAGGGCGCCGATATCGTCGGTGGTGCCGTTGATGATGAGCGCGATCACGTGCACCCCCTTGGGCTCATAGGGCAGTCCCATGCGTCCGATAATGATCTCGCCGTGCTCGCTGAGGATCTCGTTCACCCGCCGGGCACTCAGCCGCCGGTTCTCCACGATGATGCTCACCACGCCGATGCGTCGTTCCTGTTCAGGCATGTCCTGCCCCCTTTTCTAGTCCTGGAGACCTGCGCGGCCCCCAGGGTCTCAAGCTTGGAATCATGGGTATGCACCCCGGGGCAGGCTTTCGATCCTCCCTGAAACCGCAAGCGGCGGGGGGAATATGACCCGGAACCATTGAGCTCCCGTCTCTAAGCAAAAAGCCTTTCCCTGCTCGCAGGGAAAGGCTCCGACATGATTATGCGTCTTTTCGGTCCCTTGAGGTCAGAGAGCCCTCCTCCCCTGCAGGTGGTTGCTCTATATCCTTTAAAAAGCCCTGCCGTCAACCCTCCTGTTTTCTATTCCTCGCTACAGGCGGTCTGCGGCAGATCGCACCCGCGCCGCGTGTAGTGCGTGTGCAGCAGGTGGTGTGACTTGTGTCCCAGGGGCTCCAGCAGGAAGTTTTCGTAAATGCGCGTGATGGAGGGGTTCTCGTGCGACTGCCGGAAGGCCTGCACCTCGGCGTCGTCGGTATAGAGGGCCTGGGAGCGCAGGGTGCGGATCTGGTCGGTGGTGGGAATCGGCTGTCCCCCACCCGCGATGCAGCCGCCGGGGCAGGCCATGATCTCGATGAAGTGGTAATCGGCCTGGCCGGCCCTGACTTTGTCCATGAGCCTGCGGGCATTGCCCAGGCCGTGGGCCACGGCCACCCGCACCTCGCCCAGTTCGCCCACGGTGAGCGCGGCCTCCTTGACGCCGTCCAAGCCCCGTACCGGGGTGACATTGAGGTCGGGCAGGTTCTCGCCCGTGACCACGGCATACACGGTGCGGATGGCGGCCTCCATCACGCCGCCCGTGGCGCCGAAGATGGTGGCGGCCCCGGTGTACTCGCCGATGGGGTTGTCATAGGCTTCATCTTCCAGGCCCTCAAAGTCGATGCCCGCCTGCCGGATCATGCGCGCCAGTTCGCGGGTGGTGAGCACGTAGTCCACATCCTGATAGCCGCTGTCGTTCATCTCCTCGCGCTGGCACTCGTACTTCTTGGCCGTGCAGGGCATGACCGAGACCACGACGATGTCCCGGGGGTCGATGCCGGCATACTGAGCATAGTAACTCTTGGCCACAGCTCCAAACATCTGCTGCGGGGACTTGCAGCTCGAGATGTGCGCCAGCAGGTCCGGGAAATTGTGTTCGCAGAACTTGATCCAGCCCGGGGAGCACGAGGTCACCATGGGCAGCACACCGCCCTCGCGGACGCGTTTGAGCAGCTCGTTGCCCTCCTCGATGATGGTGAGGTCGGCCGTGAAATTGGTGTCGAAGACCTTGTCGAAGCCCAGACGCCTGAGGGCCGCAATCATCTTGCCGGTCACCAGCGTTCCGGCCGGCAGGCCGAACTCCTCACCCAGGGCGGCACGGATGGCCGGGGCCTCCTGCACCACCACGTGTTTGGTCTCATCGCGCAGCGCCTGCCAGACCTGTTCGATATGGCTCTGCTCATAGAGGGCCCCCACCGGGCAGGCCATGATGCACTGGCCGCAGTTCACACAGGTGGTGCTGGCCAGCGGCAGGTTGAAGGCCGGACACACCACGACCCGATCCCCCCTAAAGGAGGGGCTCAAGACCGCCGTGGTCTGGATATGTTCGCAGACGGTCACGCACCGGTAGCACTTGATGCACTTGCGCGCATCCCGCACCACCGATGGCGAGGAGGCATCGATACACTCCTCCTTGGGAAGCCCCACATACTCGAAGCGCACCTCCCTGAGCCCCACCGCCTCGGCCACCTGCTGCAGCTCGCAGTTGCCGTTGCGCACACAGAGCACACACTCCTGGGGGTGGCCCGCGAGGATGAGCTCCACGTTGAACCGGCGGGCCTTGAGTGCCCGCGCGGAATTCGTCCTGACCACCATCCCCTCGCTGACCGGAAACACGCACGCGGCCACCAGATTGCGCTGCCCCTCCACCTCGACCACACATACCCGGCAGGCACCCGGGGTGTGATCGATCTCGGGAGACGCACACAGCGTAGGGATCCGGATGCCCAATACCCTGGCCGCATCCAGGACCGTACTGCCCTCTTCCACCTGTACCGGCTTGCCATCAATCGTCACCGTGACCATAGTCGTGCTATCCCCCTTCAGGCGTGTTTTTCGTGTCTGTCACAAAGCATAGGGGAATCTCGGACGGGCGTCAATCAGTAATGAGTTTTCATTCAATAGTTTTATTCTATTTTACCGGTAGGTTATATTCCTTAATGAATCATTCTTATCGATTCAACACCCCGGCCGTCAGGCGGATCATCCCGTGATGGTGCATATGGATTGGGCCTGGATCAGGCCCCCTTGTTCCTGGTCATACCGGAACCTTTTTGCACACTGGCCTGTAAGGTTCATCCCGCATAGCGGAAGATTCATACCCTTTGAGGCCTGTTGTGTCGCTGCGGTATCCCTGACCGGCGCGGATGATCACCCGGCGCGGGCAGCTGTTCAGGAAGCCCTTGACCGTATGATACGGAGGTACTAAAGATCACAGCCATGCTGGAGGACTTCATCACCACCCTCACCACCTGCTGCCGGGTGCGGCCGGGAATGTCCGTGCTGGCGTGCTGTTCGGGCGGGCGGGACTCCATGGTGCTGCTGGAGCTCCTTACCCGGTGTGCGCCCCGGCTGGATCTGACCATAGCGGCCGTGCACGTGGACCATGGTCTGCGTGGTTTGGAGGCCCAGCAAGACGCCGCCTTCGTACGCGACTGGTGCGCGCAACAGGGCACCCCCTGCGAGGTGCGCCGCCTGCATATGGACCCGGCCGGGGCCAACCTGGAGGAGGAGGCCCGCGCCAGGCGGCGAGAAGTCATTCTGGGCGTCAGGGCCGAGTTGGGGTTTGATCTGGCCGCCACGGGGCACACCCTCGACGATCAGGCCGAGACGCTGATTTACCGGCTCGTGCGCGGCAGCGGAATCCGGGGGCTTGGCGCCATGGACTTCTCGAGCCCGGAGGGCATCGTCCGCCCGCTCCTGGCAAAGAGCCGCGCGCAGGTGGCGGACTATGCCCGCCGCCGGCAGATCGCCTGTGTGCATGACCGCAGCAACGATGACCCGCGTTTCGTGCGCAACCGCATCCGCCACGAGATCCTGCCCGCTCTCGAGTCCATCAACCCGCAGGTGGCCACGGCCCTGTTCCGGCTCTCGCGCATCGCCCGCAGCGAGGGGCAGGTGCTGGAGGAAATGGCCCGCGACCTCACGGACTCCGCCATGGCGCTCGACTGGGGCATCGTGAAGGTCCTGCGTCTCGGGGCACTCCTGAGCGCCCCCGATGCGGTGGTTCGGCGCTGCATGATCGCGCTCATCACCGACATGTTGCACGAGTCGCGCGGCATCGACGCCATCCAGGTGGAACAGGTCATGGAGGTGGTCGCAGGGCAACGCCGGGCGCACAGCCTCCGGCGTGCGGTGGAGGTGGCGCGCCTCAAAGAGTCGCTCGTATTTCGCTGCGCCTCTCCCGGTCCCTATTACGACCTGGAGGTGGATTCCTCGGGGGTCTACCGACTGCCCGGGATAGGGCAGGATCTGCGTGTGACGCTTGGCCCCCGCACCTGCGGCCCCTTACGCCTGCGCAGCCTGCTGCCGGGCGATCGGCTGCTGCACAAGCGCGTGGTGGAACTCCTGGCGCAAAGGGGTGTCGGACCAGAGCTGAGGCCCTACTGGCCGGTGGCCCTCCAGGAAGGCAGGCTGATCGCCGTGACCGGGGTCACGAGCGCCCTCTCTCCGATACGGCTGGACTTCGTTTAAGATGAACAGCGCCCCTGACCAGCTCATCCCCGGGACCTCGATCGGCACGCTGCCAATTGCCCTCCAGGCATACCTGATCGCGCGCACCTTCCTTAAGAGGCGCACGCTTGTCTGCTGGCTCGTGGACCACACAGACGCGCTGTATACCGCGCAGGAGGATCTGAGCTGCTTCCTCGAGGCGCGCCATATCGGCATCTTTCATGCGTGTGACACCCGACCCTACCAGGACGACAGCCCCTCGCACGAGGTGACCGGCAACCGCATCGCCTCTCTCTATCGCATCCTGAGCCGGGATCCCCTGGTGCTCATCACCACGATCGAGGCCATCCTGCCGCTGACCCTGGACAAGGCCGAACTAGCAGAGTCCGCAATCCCGCTCAAGACCGGCCAGGATCTCGACCGCGAGGAGCTCGCCAGGGCTCTGGTACACAGGGGATACACCCGCGAGGCGCTCGTCGATGAGGTCGGCCAGTTCAGCATCCGGGGCTCGATCATGGATATCTTCTCGCCGGGCATGGATGAACCCGTGCGCCTCGACCTGTTCGGCGACACCATCGAGGAGATCCGCTCCTTCGATCATCTGTCCCAGCGCTCCAAAGCCCACCGGGAAGACGCCCTGATGCTGCCGGCCAGCGAAGTGCTGCTCGAACGGGGGCACATGAAAGAGGCACGCGCCCGTCTGCGGCGTCTCAAAGACCCCCTGGCGCTGAGCCTGATCGATGACATCGAGCAGGGCATCCATACACCGGGCATCGAGTCCTACCTGCCGTTTTTCTATACACATCCCGTTTCCCCCTTGGCATACCTGCCGCAGGATACGCTCGTGATCTGCCCGGACAGAGAAAACCTGTCCGAGCTCTGGGAGAGGACCTTCAGCACCTATGAACGGGCCTACACCCGGGTCCGAGCTTCCCGCCCCGGGCTGCTGCCCCCCGACAAGCTCCTCCTCGGGCGCGAGGCGTTCATCACCGCCCTTGAAGGTTTTGACACGCGAATCACCACCTCCCTGGAGGGGCCCTCCGCCGGCGTGAGCTACCAGGCCATGCCGCCGGAGATCCGGGGCGCCAAAGACGCTCCGCGATCGATCGATTATCTCGCCACCCTCAAGGCCGAGGGCCGGGATGTGCGGGTGTATATGAGCAGCACCCTCCTGGCCGAACGCGTGGAGTATGCCCTTGAGATAAGGGGCCTCGATCCACAGGGCCCGGAGCAGGTCCGCCGGGAGGCCCCCCCCCCCACGGGCGGCCGCATCTGTCTGGTGAAGGGGGCACTCTCGGCGGGGTTCATCCTATTGGACACGGGTCTGGCGGTCATCTCCGGCGACGAACTCTTCGGGGAGAAGCGGCACCGCAAGACCAGGCAGCCTCAGCAGCCGCTCCTCAACCCCTTTACCCAGCTCAACGTGGGCGACGCCGTCGTGCACCGCGAAAACGGCATCGGCATCTTCAAGGGTGTCGAGCGTCTCGAGCTTGAGGGGGTCAAAAGCGATTTTGTGCTCCTGGAATATCTCGGCGGCGACAAACTCTACGTCCCCGTCTACCGTCTTTCACTGCTGCAGCGCTATATCGGCGATCCGGACGTCTTCCTCATCGACAAGCTCGGCGGTTCCCGCTGGTCGCGGGCCAAGGACAAGGCCCGCGAGTCCGTGGCCCAGCTTGCCAACGAGCTCATCGGCATCTATGCGCGGCGCGAGGATGCGCGGGGGCACGCCTATGACACACACAGTGCCATGATCAAGGATTTCGAGGCCCAGTTCCCCTTCGAGGAGACCGAGGACCAGCTCAGGTCCATCGAGGAAACCTACGCCGACCTGGCAAAAAACCGCCCCATGGACCGCCTCATCTGTGGCGACGTGGGTTACGGCAAGACCGAGGTGGCGCTGCGCGCCGCCTTCGTAGCGGTCATGGCCGGCCGCCAGGTGGCCGTGCTCGTGCCCACCACCCTGCTGGCCCGGCAGCACTCCCTGACCTTCCGCGAACGGCTCGCGGCCTGGCCGGTGCGCATCGAGGCCCTCACCAGCTTCTCCTCCCTCACGGCGGGCCAGCTCATTCTGGACGATCTGGCGCACGGCAAGGTGGACATCCTCATCGGCACGCAGGCCCTGCTGTCCGAAAAGGTGCGTTTTAGGGATCTGGGGCTGCTCGTGGTGGACGAAGAACACCGCTTCGGGGTGCGCCATAAGGAACGCATCAAGGCCCTGCGCGCCGAGGTGGACATCCTTACGCTGAGTGCCACCCCCATCCCGCGCACCCTGAACATGGCCATCTCGGGCATCCGGGACCTCTCGATCATCGAAACCCCGCCGGCGGAGAGAAAGTCGGTGGAGACCGTAATCTCCCGTTTCGACCCGGACGTGATCGCAGCGGCCATTGAGCGTGAGCTGGCCCGGGGCGGCCAGGTCTTCTTCGTGCACAACAAGGTCGCCACGATCGAGGCCATGGCCCGACGCCTGCAGGCGATTCATCCCCGGGCCCGCATCGGGGTGGTCCACGGCCAACTTCCCAAGGCCGCCCTCAACCGCACCATGGAAAAATTCGTGGACCGGGGCCTGAATGTGCTCGTGACCTCGGCCATTATCAGCTCGGGGATCGACATTTCCAATGCCAACACCATTATCATCAACCGCGCCGACATGTTCGGCATGGCCGATCTCTACCAGCTCAGGGGTCGCGTGGGCCGCGCCAAACGCAAGGGCTACGCCCTGCTGCTGATCCCCGAACAGGGGCAGATCACCCGCGACGCCCACAAGCGCCTGGCGGCCATCAAAGAGTACGCGTCGCTGGGCGCCGGCTTCCAGATGGCGCTGCGGGACATGGAGATCCGGGGGGTAGGCGACATCCTCGGCAAATCCCAGTGGGGGCAGGTGACGGCCGTAGGCTACGAACTCTATCAACAACTCCTCAAAGAGGCCGTGGACAAGCTTCAGGGCCGTCAGACCCCGCCGGAGGTCGATCCGGAGATCCGCATCCAGGCCGATGCCTACCTGCCCGAGGACTACTGTCCGGACCAGCATCTGAGGCTGGGGCTCTACCGCCGACTCTCCTCGGCCGACGACGACGAGCTCGAACTGATCCACTCCGAGCTCCAGGACCTCTATGGCCCCCCGCCGGCCCCGGTCCAGGCGCTTTTACGCATTGCGCAGATCAGGGTGCTAATGCGGGGCCTGCGCATCAAAAAGCTCGAGGTGCTCAAAGACCGATTGAGGTTATACCTGTTGCATGATACAAGGGTGCAACTCGATGCGCTCATCAAGATGGTGGAAGACAGACATGGCAGACTATACCAGGACGGCCGGGCCGATATCCCTGTCGATGCACAGAATATCACGCTCGAGATCCGCGATATCCTCTCTAGCCTTGTTCCTGCTCCTGATCGCGGGTTGCACCCGTGTGCATGAGGCCCCCTGCATCGTGGTGGGGGAAACGACCCTGGACACCCAGGCCTTCCGTGAGCGTCTGGAGAGGTTCGCCGAGGAATCCATGATCGATTCCCGGGAAGTCCTCGAACAGATGAAACCCCACCTGACCGCCACCCTGGTGGAAGAGATGCTCATTCTCGAATATGCCCGCCGCCAGGGGCTCTCGGTCTCCGACGAGGAACTCTCCATCGCCATGCAGGGCTTCACGGACGGCATCAGCGCGGAGGACCTCGATCAGGTGCTGGCCGAGGAATACCGCACCTTTTCCGACATGCAGCACTTCGTTCGTACGCGCACGCTCGTCAAGAAGGCCATCGACAAGGCCGTACGCAGTACCCTCGTGGTAAGCCCCGACGAGGTGCGTCAGATCTACGAACAGAGGCGCGACACATACCACCGTCCGTCCTCGGTGGAGCTCTACCATGTCTTCGTCACCGACAAACTCAAGGCCAAGGAGGCCCTGGTCATGCTGCGTTCGGGTGTGCCTCTGGGCCACGTGGTCAGTCAGTACTCCATCTCCGAAGATGTCAAGGACAACGGGTTCATGGGCGTCTTCGTCAAGGGCGAACTGCCCCGTGAGGTCGAGGAGGTGGTCTTCTCCATACCCGAAAGACGCTACTCGGGGATCATCGAGACCGTTAGAGGCTATCACATCTTCTATGTCGAGCGGCGTACCGCGCCCGGTATCGCCCCCTTCGAGGAGGTCCGCGGGGAGATCAGGGACAGTCTCACAGAGGAGCGCTTCGAAGCGGCCTACAAACAATGGGTGGACACCCTGCGCCTTCAATATCAGCCCGAGGTAAACTGGAATGAAATCAAGTCGGTCTCCATCTATTAATCCGCGAGGTCCCCTGCATGATAACCAGAGGCTACCCGAGGACATGGTGAGCGCGATGATCGCACAACGGCATACCGACCGGGCCAAGGCCTCGCCCCGCCCCGGCAGGCCGCTCTCTTTCGCCGGCAAATCCTTGTGGTCCGACCGGACACTGAAGGCCCTGCTGATCCTCTGCCTGATTCTGGGGCAGGGCATGGCCGGGGCTCGCATCGCACGCTCGGAGATGATCGAGGGTATCGTGGCCGTGGTGGATGATTCCCTCATCCTGATGTCCGACCTCATGGACCGCATGCAGGAACTCGGTCAGGACCCGTACAGCGAGCTGGCCCAGCGTCAGGTGCTGAACCTGATGATCGAGGATCGCATCGTGGAGAGATCGTACCTGTCCCTGGGCTATCCGGCGGTGAACCCCGAGCAGGCCCAGGGGGTCGCCACCCGGACAGGCATGCCCCTGGACGACGCCCGTATCCTGATCATGAAGCGCACCCTCATGGACATGATGGTGCAGTCACGTGTGGTGATCACGGAGGGCATGGTGCAGCAGTACTATGAGAGCACCCCCGAATACGCCGGGCACGAGGCGGTGCACCTCAAGCAGCTCATCCTGAACGACGACCCGCGGCGCGTGGCGCGGGCCCTCGCGGAACTCGAACGCGGCCAGCCCTTCGACGAGGTCGCTCGCACCTGTGCGGATCTGCGCGCCGCGGAAAGCCCCGATATCGGGTGGGTAGGGCTTTCCGAGCTCAATTTCGAGGCCAAGAACGCCCTGGAAGATTCTCGTGCGGGGCAGATCGTCGGCCCGGTGCATGCCAGGGGGTATGTCTTCATCTTCCAGGTCCTCGATCGGGGTATCGTCGGGGGCAGGGAACTCGATGAGGTCAGAGACGAGATCACCCGCATCCTGGAGGAGAAATACCGCCGCGAGGCCTTCGACCACTGGCTGAAGATGATCATGTCGCAGCACTATGTGGGTATCTTCCTCTGAGGGGCCGCCTGATCCCAGAGCAATCGCCCGCCGCTGGCGGCGCGAAGGTGGCCGAGCTGTATCCATGATCAAACCGCAGCCAGGATACATGGCGATCCCGGTTCCAGGATGCGGCACATCTAGAATGGATGAGCCTGTATGAAGGAATTCATCACGATCAAGGGTGCCAGCGAGCACAATCTCAAGCAGATAGATGTTGATATCCCCCGCAATAAGCTGGTGGTCATCACCGGCGTCTCCGGCTCGGGCAAATCGTCCCTGGCCTTTGACACACTCTATGCCGAGGGCCAGAGGCGCTATGTGGAATCCCTGAACGCCTATGCCCGGCAGTTCCTGGAGCAGATGTCCAAACCCCAGGTAGAGTCCATCGAGGGGCTCTCGCCCGCCATCGCTATCGAACAGAAGACCACCTCCAACAATCCGCGCTCCACCGTGGGTACGGTCACCGAGATCTACGACTACCTGCGGGTGCTCTTCGCCCGGGCGGGGCAACCCCGCTGCTGGATCTGCTCCCGGCCGATCCAGTCCATGACCGCCCAGCAGATGGCCGACGCCATCATGTCCCTGCCCGAAGGTGCCCGCGTAATCCTGTACGCCCCGGTGGTCAGGGACCGCAAGGGCGAATATGCCCGTCTCTTCGAGAACCTGGCCAAGGACGGCTTCGTGCGTGTCAGGATCGACGGCGAGACCTTCGAGATGGACTCCCTGCCCCCGCTGGACAAGAACCGCAAGCACACCATCGAGGTCGTGGTGGACCGCCTGGTGATCAAGGCCGGTATGCTTTCCCGCCTGGTCGACTCCATCGAGACCGCCCTCAGGCTCTCCGGGGGCATCCTGAATGTCGCCCACATGGGTGAAGGCGAGCAGCTCTTCTCCGAGCACTACAGCTGCCCGGTGTGCAATGTCTCGTACCCGGAGATCACGCCGCGCTCCTTTTCCTTCAACAGCCCGCACGGCGCCTGCGAGGTGTGCAGCGGTATCGGAGCGCTGCTCGAGATAGATCCCGCCCTGGTGATCCCCAAGCCGTCGCTCTCGCTCATGGACGGCGCCATCGCCCCCTGGGGCACGCCCCCGGGCAGGTTCGCCGCCCGTATCATCCGCCGCATCGCCCAGGCGCTGCAGTTCGACCCCAAGACGCCCTTCGAGCAGCTCGAACCCGCCACCCAGCAGGCCATCCTGCATGGCGCCCCGGTGGGAGGGCGTTACGCCGGTCCCTTCGAGGGGGTCATCCCCAACCTGGAGCGGCGTCTGCGGGATACGGAGACCGGCGAGATCCGGGGCGACATCGCGCGCTACCTCAGCCAGCGCCCCTGTCCGGCCTGCGGCGGGGCCCGCCTGAAAAGGGAAATGCTGCACATCTTCGTGGGGGAGAAGAATATCGACGATTTCGTGAACCTGAGCGTAGCCGAGCTCATCCGCTATCTCGGAGAGTTGCGCCTGAGCCCCACTCAGACAATCATCGCCGAGCGCCTGATCAGGGAGATCCGGGCCCGGCTGGATTTCCTGAGTGCGGTGGGACTGGGCTATCTGAGCCTGAGCCGCACGGCCGGCACGCTCTCTTCGGGCGAATCCCAGCGTATCCGTCTCGCCACCCAGATCGGCAGTGCCCTCATGGGGGTCATGTACATCCTGGACGAGCCCTCCATCGGACTGCACCAGCGCGACAACGAGCGGCTCATCGCCACGCTCAGGCACCTGCGCGACCTGGGCAACACCGTGATCGTGGTGGAGCATGACGAGGGCACCATGCGCGCCTCCGACCACATCATCGACCTCGGCCCCGGGGCGGGCGAGCACGGCGGCCACGTCGTCTTCCAGGGCTCGTACGAGCAGATTCTTAACTGCCCCACCTCGCTCACCGGCCGTTATCTGAGCGGCAGGGAACGGATCCACGTGCCGCCGGCGCGCAAGATTCCCGGTGGGGCGGCCCTGCGTATCCGGGGGGCGCGGGTCAACAACCTTAAAGATATCGACGTCACCATTCCCCTGGGTCTCTTCACCTG
>CAZUDI010000035.1:37664-40970 GCA_964618975.1 uncultured Bacteriovoracaceae bacterium
GCATCACCGGGGTCTCGGGCTCGGGCAAGTCGCGGCTGAGCATCGACACCCTGTGCCCGTATCTCCCCTCCGGGCTTTCGGGCGCGCGGGTCTTAAGCGCCGACGTGGATAGCATCGAAGGCCTCGAGCTCATCGACCGGGTCATCAACGTGGACCAGAGCCCCATCGGCCGGACACCACGCTCCAACCCGGCCACCTACACCGGGGTCTTCACCTACATCCGGGAGCTCTTCAGCCTGCTGCCGGAGGCCCGCATGCGGGGCTACAAGCCGGGGCGCTTCAGCTTCAACGTCAAAGGCGGCCGCTGCGAGGCCTGCCAGGGCGACGGCCTGCTCAAGATCGAGATGCACTTCCTGCCCGACGTCTACGTCCGCTGCGACCAGTGCCAGGGCCGGCGCTTCAACGACGAGACGCTCGAGATCCGCTACCGGGGCCACTCCATCGCGGACGTGCTCGATATGACGGTCACGCAGGCCTACGAACTCTTCGAGGCCGTCCCGCGCATCAAGCGCAAGCTCAAGACCCTCATCGACGTGGGCATGGACTACATCCGCCTCGGCCAGAGCGCCACCACCCTTTCGGGCGGCGAGGCCCAGCGCACCAAGCTCAGCCGCGAGCTCTCCAAACGCTCCACCGGGAGGACGGTCTATATCCTGGACGAGCCCACCACCGGCCTGCACTTCGATGACGTCAACAAGCTCCTGAAGGTGCTGCACCGCCTCACGGCCGAGGGCAACACCGTGATCGTCATCGAGCACAGCCTCGACATCATCCAATCCGCCGACCATATCATCGACCTCGGTCCCGAGGGCGGCGAGGAAGGCGGGAGGGTGGTCGCCAGCGGCACCCCCGAAGCGGTGGCCCGAAGCGAGGCCTCCCATACCGGCCGCTTCCTGAAGGACTGTCTGCCCTGAGACAGGGAAAACAGAAATAAAGATAGAGGCCCACCATTATTCCTACAGGGCATTAATGGTGGATGGCCCCTATTCCCGAATGTCCATATTTCTCCGGACGTCCCCTATCTCCTTCTATCTCATTGCCGGGCGACCCTCCCCAGATCCGGAATGGTTTGACTAAGGGTGTGTTTTATAGTCTAATAAATACGGACCAATTCCGGAAAAGGGAATATATTACAAAATATGGAATGATTCAGTCTAATAATTGTTGGAGCAAGGAGATATGATGACTATAGAACCCAGAGATGTCTTCGTACCGGGCAAGTTTCCGCTCCAAGACAACAACATCTACGCGCACCGCGGCAGACCTCAGAATGACTTCGAGACGGCGATTGTACGCGGGTTCGTACCAGTTGTTTTCGGGTCATACGGAGTTGGGAAGAGCAGCCTTTCTAGACACTGCACGAAATCTTGGGAAGCCGAAGGCAAACTGGTCTACATTGAGAGTCTGTACGGCAAGTCTCTGGCTGACATCTTCACTCGCATTCTTGAGATTCTCGGTTACGAGGTCACAACAGAAACCACCTCGCAGAGCGAGAAGGAGTCAGGTGCTGAAAGCGGGTTCACCGTCGAGGGAGGATTCCTTGGGTACTTGAATGCGAAGGTTGCCGGGAAGATATCGAGGAAGCGTAAAATATCGCTTGGCGCGAAACGGCAGCTCGTCGTCACCTCCCCAACTGACAGCAAAGCCCTTGACCTCTGTGAAGATGCGGGTCTGTTTCTGATGCTTGACGAAGCCCATCGTGCGAGCGATTCACTTCGTAGAGATTTGTCGGCCTTCCTGAAGGCGTACGCGAATCGGAATCACGAGAAGTTCCGTATCGCGGTCATCGGTACCGAGACCGATGCAAGTAGACTAGTAATCCGTGATCCTGGCGTGGATCGACTATTGCAAGAGGTGCAGGTTTACCCGATCAACGAGGAAGAGGGACGCAATATCTTGTTCGACGGAATGGAGCGCCTTGGCATCGCAGTACCGGAGGATCTCGGCATCAAGGTTATCAAGTCAGGGGTTGGGTCGCCGTTCGTGCTGCAATATCTGTCGCTGGAAATGGCCGAGGGCGCCCGGAGCGACGGTGCAACGGAATTGTCAAGCGAGATGCACTCGAAGGCCATCCGTGCGTACGCAAAGGCAAAGGCTCAGAGAATGATCCATCAGTACCGGACCGCGATTGAGACAACCGGTCCCAAGCGCTATCGCAAGTGCGTGCTGCATGCAATGGCACGAGCAGAGGACGACTACGTCACAATGGAGCCGCTGACGGAAAGTGTCGCGGCGATGCTGGGAGACAGCGTTCAGAGCACTGCGCTGTCTGGGCCGTTGAGAGAACTAAAGACCGACAAATATGGAAAGATCCTTACAGATGTAGACGGCCTATGTGGAACTGCGAGGGCATACAACTACTCCGCTTTCTCAGATCCTGCCATGAAGTCGGTAATCCGGATGATCGAGGAACTGGCAAGTCCGGGTGAAGATATCCCGGTAGAACTCCAACAAGAGGATAGACAGGGGCGGTGAGAACTGCCGCCGCTTCGCTTTGGCAATCCTCACCGTCCATCATCCATTCGTTAGAGGCCTGTAAAAACCGAAAATGGAGAAGCGGATAAGATGAATCAAGAATGGTTTGAAATGAAAGATATCCGCAGAAGGAATTATAGCAAATCCGTATGGATTCCTTTGAGAGCAGTATTAACCAGTATTAAGGAAGGTAAATACGGTTATGAAGGATATAAGAAAGAATTTTTTGGTAGTGGCTGCATAGCTATTCCAACCAAAAACATCGAAAAGGCAACAAAGCTTGGTTGGATGGATATTGGGATAAGCCATAATCATTCTGGTCATGTTGAAGATGGCGTTTACATTCAAGCAGACATCTATAAAGATTATGGTGAGGAGTTTGAAGGTATACATCTTGTATTAGATCAAATGTCTCACGACGATGAACCAAATGTGTGGCACCTAAATCAAGACTTAGTGTTAGCCCTTGGGCTGAAGCGAGAAGAAAATTCATGGGTGTGCCCACAGGATGGCTATATTGAAGTTGCAAAACTAAGAGTTACTGATAGAAATGAGCCAATTCTTTTTGAGATAAAAGCTCAATATCTGAAAGATTATCTTTGTGCTAGGGACATGGCGCTATATTTGACGCATTTCTACAGTCGAGATTTAATCGTTGACGATGCATCTTCAATCAGTTGGAAAGACGGTTTAAATTCTGAAAGCAACGATACTGATAGATGGGAAGGAAGGGTAATCCCGATACATGAAGGCGGCGATCCATTTGGCGAGAAAATGGCAGTTTTTCATGTGGAAAGAACTGACGTAGAAGACACTGATGACGTCCCAGAT
>CAZUDI010000036.1:0-39592 GCA_964618975.1 uncultured Bacteriovoracaceae bacterium
AGGAACGCGCATAGAGGATCTTGGGCGTGTCCTCGAAGGTGATGACGCACTTGACTCCGGGCAGGGCCTCGGCCTTGGATTTGTCGATCTTCTTGATATTGGCGTGGGCATACGGGCTGTGCAGCACCTTGCCCCACAGCTGCCCCGGCAGATTCACGTCGGGTACGTATATCCCCTCACCCGTGGCCTTGAGGACCACGTCTTTCTGGGTGATGCGCTTACCGACAGCTTTGTATTCCGTATTCATACTCGTTTACCTCCTCTGATCATGCTTTGGCTGCGGCCTGGGCGGCTTCGACGATCTTGACATAGCCGGTGCAACGGCACAGGTTCCCGCCAATGGCCTTCTTGATCTCTTCTCTGGTGGGGTTGGGGTTCTCGTCCAGGAGGGCCTTGACCGAAAGCATCATGCCGGGCGAGCAGTAGCCGCACTGGATGGCGCCCTTTTCGATGAAGGCCTTCTGGATGCGATCCAGCTCGCCATCCTTGGCCAGGCCTTCGATGGTGAGGATATCCCTGCCGTTGGCCGTAACCGCCAGCATGCAGCAGGAGTTCATGGGTTTGCCGTCGACCAGCACGGTGCAGGCGCCGCACTCGCCCTCGGCGCAGCTGATCTTGGTCCCGGTCAGTTCGAGTCTCTCGCGCAGCAGCTGATTCAGGGTCAGTTGAGGCTCCACCTCGACTTCATAAGGGGTGCCGTTGATGGTGAGTTTGATGCAATATGTCTTCATAGCGCTTCCTCCTTCTCTAGGCCGTCGCTCTTTCGAGGGATTTCTCCAGGACACGCCTGGTCAGCACCCGGGCGGTATCCTTGCGGTAGTCCGCCGTGGAGCGCAGATCGGTGATCGGTTTGACCTCGCCGGATGCGATCTGGGAGGCCTTCTCGATCAGGACCTGATCGATCTTCTGCCCCTCGAGAACCGCCTCGGCCGTCCTGATGCGCACAACCGTGGGGGCCACGGCGCCCAGGGCGATACGGGCCTTCTTGCAGACACCCTTCTCGATGGTCAGGTAGGCCGCCACGTTGATCTTGGCGATGTCTTCCGCGGTGCGGAAGAGCTTCCTGAAGGCCCCCCCGCTGCCGGGCAGGGGTGCCGGCAGCAGGATTTCGGTCACGATCTCGGCCGGATCCAGAACCGTCTTGCCCGGGCCCTTATAGAACGCGTCGATCGGAATCTCGCGCGTCCCCGAAGGGCCGACCACCGCCAGCGTGGCATCCAGGGCGTAGAGCACCGGACTGACATCCGAGGCCGGCGTGGCCACGCACAGATTACCCACCGCGGTCCCCTGGGCCTTCACCTGGACGGAGACGATCGCATCGAGGGCCTCATGCAACACGAAGTACTTGGCCTTGATCAGATCCGAGGTCTCGATGTCCCTGAGGCTTGCCAGGGCCCCGATCCTTATCCCGTTGCCCTTCTCGGCGATGACGGCATCGAGCTCCTTGACCTGCTGCAGATTGACGATGCATTCCGGCGCGATGAGCCGCTTGCGCATCCGGGGCACCAGATCCACGCCAGCGGCATGCGCCTTGGCCCTGTTCCCATAGCTGGACAAGACCGCGGTCGCCTCCTCGAGAGTGGTGGGCTCGAGGTATTCAAACGGTTTCAAGGTTCTGAACATACTCCCCTCCTTACGTATAGGTTTGTATCTATGCTGATTGGTACATATTATTTATGTCCTGCAGGGATGCTTCTATCGGTGGCTGGATAAATGTTGTGTAGGATCTTTCTTATGCCCTGTCAGACATATTCCTACCGGTCGCCAACCCCTCCCCGGACCGACAGCGGCGGGGCGGGGTGATACCTGCGTATTCCAGGTCAGGATATTCCAGCTTGGAATATCCATAAAAAAATGCACAGAAGCGAGCATGGGGAAGAACCAGCCCATCCCCGTTTCTGCCGGAGAATGGACGCCCCAAAAAATCATGGGCATGAATCCCGGGCAAGGCCAGCAACCCCCTTATATGCCGCAGGTGCCCGGCCCGGAGAAGGAACGCACCGCGGGCCGGCGCCCGGCAACCGGGGGGTGCCTTTCGTGAGAGAGTGTGGTAGGGAAACCCCCAGCATGCAAGACCTCTCCAAGGGCATCTTCCTCAAGGCCATGCGCTGCCCCACCCTGGGGTGGCGGCTGCGCCACGAAGAGGCGAACCCGCCTGCGCCTTCGGCCGGTGAGAACTTTTTCCGCCAGCAGGGGCGTGAGGTGCAGGCGCGCTCGCGCGCACTCTACCCTGAGGGGGTCACGATCAGGGAGGACGACCCCCTCTGTGCCATCGAACACACCCGCGCCGCCCTGCAAGACCCGCAGGCCATGGCCATTCATGGGGGCACCTTCAGCGCCGGCGGCCTCATGGCCCAGGCCGACACCCTCGTGCGCCGGTCTGCGGGCTGGCACCTCTTTGAGGCCAAGTCAGGGGCCCTGCTCAAGGCGGCCTATATCGACGCCATGGCCTATACCACCTGTGTCATGGAGCTGGCCGGGGTTTCCCCCGTGGGGATCTCTCTGGTCCTGGTCGACCGGGATTACCACCTCGGCATGCCGCCCGAGCGGCTTTTCAGGCAGATCGAGTTGAACGCGGCGGTCAGGCAGCGCGCTCACGAGTTCATCGAGAGCGCCCCCAGGGTGGAACTGGTCACGGCCAGTGCCGCCATGCCCGCCCCTAGGCTCTCCCCCGCCTGCCGCGGCTGTGAGCTGTTCGGCACCTGCCTGGGCCGCGGCATCGAGAACCCCATCTTCGACCTGCCCCAGCTGAGCCTCAAACACCTGGCGGACCTCACGCGGCAGGGCATTGCGGCCATCGAGGACATCCCGCCGGACTTCCCGCTCTCGCGGCGTCAGAAAAGGGTGCGGGCCTGTGTACTTTCCCAGGGGGTCTATGTCGGCCGCCGGCTGAAACGGCAGCTGGACGCCATTACCTGGCCGGCCTTTTACCTGGATTTCGAGACCATCAACACCGCCATCCCGCTCTATGCCGACCTGGCGCCCTTCGAGGAGGTCCCGGCCCAGTATTCCCTGCACGTCTGTCCGGAGCCGGGCCTGGTGAGCGCGCACTACGAGGGCCTCATCGATGCCCTTCCCGCAAGCCGCCGGGCGCTGGCCGAAGGGCTCTTAAACCGGCTGGGAGACAGGGGGAGCATCGTGGTCTACTCGTCCTTCGAGAGGCGCATGCTCCAGATCCTGGCGGGGCGCTATCCCGACCTGGCACCGGCCCTGGAGGCCCTCGGCGGGCGCCTGGTTGATCTCGAGGCCCTCATCCGGCATGAATTCTACCATCCCGGCCTGCACGGACGCACCTCCCTCAAGGTGGCCCTGCCGGTGCTGGTGCCCGGCCTGACCTATGACGGTCTGGCCATCGCCGAGGGCGCTTCGGCGCTCTGTGCGATCATCGACCTGGTAAGGGGGCGCTACACGGAGGAGGAGGCGCAGCGGGTGCAAAGGGACCTTCGGGACTACTGCGCACGCGACACCCTGGCGCTCGTGGCCCTGCACGCCGCGCTGCTGGGCTATACCGGCCAAGGCCACGGCGGCCGAAGGTCCTCCGCAAGCCCCTGACCTTCTCCGTCCTGATCTGGGATAAGCAATCTCGGGACCCGCTTTGACATCGCCAGCGGTAAGGGACTCCGCGTAAGGGGGGTCAATAACTTTCAGCGCCCCCCGTATCGACCGGACGGTATCCCGCCCAGGGGCCCGCCCCCCGAGGAGGGTTCGGGCCCCTGATCTTGGGTCCTGGCCTCAGGCCGCGGCCTTGACTTCCTTTTTCAGCTCGACCTTGTTGACCTTGCCGGTGGACAAGAGTGGCAGCTGATCGCGGATGAAGAAACGCTTGGGCACCTTGAAATTGGCCAGTTTCTCCTTGCACAGGGATTTAAGCTCGTCTTCATGCACCTCCTGGCCGGGCTTGCGCATGATGTAGGCCCAGCCCACCTCCTGGAAGATCTCGTCCGGGGCGGCGATCACCGCGGCGAACATGACCGCCGGATGCCCCTCGAGCACGTCCTCGATCTCACGCGGAAAGACGTTCTCCCCGCCGGTCTTGAACATCTCGGACTTGCGACCGGTCATGAAGAGGTTGCCCTGCTCGTCGGCATAGGCCAGGTCGCCGGAGTGGAACCAGCCCTCGGCGTCGAAGGCGGCCTGGTTGGCGTCGGGCCGGTTGAAGTACTCCTTGAAGAGGAACGGCCCCCTGAAGACCATCTCGCCTGTGCTGCCGAGTGCCACGTCGCGGTTGTCGTCGTCCACCAGGCGCCACTGCATGGGGGCGGGAACCTTGCCCACGGACTTGGCGATGAAGTCCAGGCTGTCTTCGTCGGCGGTATAGGTGATCAGCCCGCAGGCTTCGGTGCTGCCGTAGGCGTTGTTCACCAGGCAGCCGCTTTCGGCCTTGATCACTTTGAGGGCCTCGATCAGCGGGGCCGGGGGGATGGCCCCGGAGACCACGAAATAGCGGATGTTGCGGTGCCAGTCGAGCGCCTTCCACTGCGGGGTCTGCATCTGCAGCAGGTACATCACCGGCACCTGCCCCAGGACGGTGATCTTCTCCTTGACGATCATCTCCAGCGAGGCCCCGGGGTCGAAGCGCTCCATGAAGACCGTGGTGCCCCCGCCCATGAGCGAGGAGAAGCCGATCTCCACGTCGGAGGCCACGTGGTTGATGGGAAAGTGCAGCAGGATGCGGTCCTTAGGGGTCATCCCCAGCTTCGAGATCATGACCGACCCGTTGGCCAGGATGCTGCCGTGCGTCTGGACCACGCCCTTGGGCTTGCCGGTGGAGCCCGAGGTGTACATCAAAAGGGCGCTGTCCTCTGGCGCTACCGCCTGCGAGCGCTCCTTAAGGGCGGCCTCCAGCTCGGGCCGCCCCGGGGCGGTGAAGGTCGCATACTCCACGGTACCCTCGAAGGGCTCGCCGATCACCAGGATCTTTCTCAGGAAGGGCAGCTCGTCCTTCAGCGCCAGGATGTCCTCGGCCAGATCGCGGCCCATGTAGTCGCGGACCATGACGAGCACCGCAGGCCGGGCGTCGGTGAGCTGGTATCTGAGCTCCTCGCGCGTGAACTTGGGGTTGAGCCCCAGCCACATGGCGCCCACCTTGCCGGCGGCCATGTAGGTGATCATGAATTCGGTCCGCGCCATGGAGAGCATGGCGATACGCTCGCCCTGTTCCACCCCGCAGGCCAGAAAGGCCCGGGCGACGTCATCCATACGCTGCTTGTAGGTGCGCCAGGTAAGACGTTCGTCCTGAAAGACCAGGGCCTCGCTCTCCGGGCTGAGACTGGCCCACTTTTCGACATAGTGCCACGTAAGGTTCAATGCTTTCCAGCTCATGATGTTCTCCCTTCGTTGGTGTAATTGCTGTCAAGCCGACATCTCCGGCCATACCATCTCCGGGGACGTAAGCCAAGACCCTTGTGTCCACGAAAGATAATCCTTAATAAAACCGGGCATTGAGGGATTCGTCCCCGCAGCCCCCCTCACCGCGGAGCAACCTGCCGGCGGGGCAGGTACGCAAGGGGATCCTCGGGCAGGGGCAGGTCGCGGGGGTCCCGTCCCGGGAGATACTGCCTCACATGGTAGCGGGCCTGGTATGAGAGCCGGTTGAGCCTCCCATCAAGCTCCGTGAGCAGACGCGCGTAATCCTCGCGCCCGAGCCCCTCCTCCACGTAGAGGGGCTCGCGGTCGTAGAGCACCGCGATGCGGGACAGCGGCAGCGGCAGGAAGGTGCGGTCCCACGAGTTGAACTCGTAGCAGGGCCAGGCGTCGCAGGCGTAGGGCAGAAGCGGGGCCTGGCTGCGGGCCGCCAGCTTGATGATGCCGGGCTTGGAGACGTAGGGCGGACCCTTGGGGCCGTCCGTGGAAAGCCCGCCCGGGTGCCCCTGGCGGACGTAGTCCACCAGTTCGTCCAGGGCGGCCGTCCCGCCCCGCGTGGAGGACCCCCGCGGATTGTAGAAGTTGAGGTGCCGCATGACCGCCGCGATCAGGTCGCCGTCCCGGGAGGAGGAGACCATGAGTCCGGCCTGCCGGTCGCGGAAGTGGTAGGCGTTGACGATCATCCCGCGGTGCCACCCGGCCACGAGGAGCCGACCCTCACGGGAGAGGATGCCGGCCTCCACCTCGCCACCATAGATCTCGATGCGGCAGGTCTTGAAGTAACAGCGGATCAGGGACGCCAGGGCCCATGACCACAGCCGGTCTCGTCGATGCATGCCCTGCCTCTCTCACAGCCGTCCCTGGAAGTCAACCCCGGGGGAGGCGGCGCAAAGATGACAGTGGCCCGGGGAAAACTTCCCCAGGGCCTAGGGCAGCAGGCCGACGAGCCGTTCGAGATCTCCGGTCTCGTTGCCGCTGAAGGTCACGGCACAGCCCTGAAGCGTACAGCGCGTCACCTGTCCGCGGACCCGCAGGGCCCCCCCGGCCTCCGGGGCCATGATCGCGGCCTCGATGCGGGCGCCCACCTCCAGGGGGTTCGCGGTCTTCACGAACATGCCGCCCCGGCTGATGTCCACCACCCGCCCCCGGATCCGATGCCGGGTGTGCCGGTGGGGGGCGTTGATCTCGCAGGGGACATCCACCTTCTCACGGGCGTGATGGCGCCGCTGGGCCTTGGAGGCCAGGTGCGCCTGCGGGAAGAAGGACTCCACTGCGGCCTTCATGAGCGGCGGCTGCAGCCTGTCGGGCCCGAAGAGGATCGCCTGCAGGCGCGGGGTATAGGCATACAGGATGGCCCGCTGCCAAAGCAGGACCCGCGAGAGCTCGCGGGCGATGGGGTGCACATCCCCCAGCACGAGTTCCACGCCGCCAGGGCCCCAGGACACACCTTTTTCCAGGGCCTGGATGCGGACCTCGCAGCCCTGGATCTGGCCGTTCTGATAGGCGTAGAGCCTGTACGTGCCCAGGCCGTCCCCCGGGGTCTCTATGCGCCGGCCCGTGAAAGCGAGGATCAGCTCGCCGCCCTCACTGAGCTCGCAGCCAAGGTCTCCCACCCCCTCGCCGAACTCGATCGTGGCCAGGAACCTGTCCAGGCCGTAGATATCCATCCCGGCCGTGCGGGCGGTATCCGAGGTGACGGGCAGGTGCACGATGTAGAAACAGCCCTGCCCCCCCCGGAGCTGCCGCAAAAGGTTGTAGCCCGGAATCCCGGCGAAATCGGGGTTTTCGAGGACGATGCCGATGGCGACCTCGTTGAAGGCATGCATATCCGTGTCGCGGTGCTGCACGACGCTCAGCGCCAGCACGCCGATGCCCGGCAGGAGGCGCGCCGGCCGCAGGCGCCTGTCCGGCAACAAGGTCTTGAGCGCCGGGATCCGGGCCGCGAAAAGGGCGCTCAGAGCGGTGCTGTCGCGGTAGAAGAACGGCGCCTTGAGGATCTGGCCGTGCCAGAGGCTCTCCACCTGGGTGATGCCCTCGAAAAAGGCCTCTTGTGCCTCGATCTTCATGCCCTCCCCCTTTCCCCCGCCCCGGCCGGGAAAGCGCGCCCGCGCGGCCTGCCGGCGACGGCCGCCCAGGATCCGGGCCCGGGCGCCTCCGTATCGACTGCCAGCGGCGGGGAATGCGATTCCTCGCGATTAACAAGATAAGCGCCTTACGGGGGGGTGGCAAGGGGCCCGGAGGGGGCTCTCCCTGACGGGGGCCCCCTCCGGGCGGGATGAGGGACCAGGCGCGGTCTGCGCCCTGTGTCCCTAGCGTACGTGCGGAAATGCGGCGGTCTTGATCTTGCGGGGTACGAGCGGGGCCATGCGGGTGAAGGCCACCTTGAGGATGGTGGGCATGACCTTGGCGATGGGCTTGCTGATCTCGTCGCCGAAGGCGTGCATCAGCTCCTCGCGCGAATAGTGCAGCCTGACGCCGAAGGCCCAGTTGGCCAGCATCATGGGCAGGTAGCAGCCCTCGCAGTGGGTGATCACGTCACGCGTGTCCGAGCGGCGCACGTCCAGGAACTTGGCGCCCATGCCCCGGGTGTAGTTCCACAAGAGCGGCAGCGCGCGGAAGTCGAGCGGCATGCTGGCGGCCCCGCAGCAGATCCCGTTGTCGTGATTGTGCTCGAGCTCGGTGAGTTCGGCCCCGGCCTCGCAGTAGAGCCGCCGCATGAGCTCCTGGAACTCGCCGCCCATACGCCGCGCATGGCACGAGTCGTGGATGGCGCCCTTGTAGGACAGGGGGTTCTTCAGCCGCACCTCGCCCTTCTCGATCTTCTCGAGCAGCAGGTGATTGAAGTGGATCACCTCGAAGGGCAGCCCTTCGCGGCCGGTGATGGCGCAGTAGATCTCGGGCAGGATCTTGCCGATGAAGCTGTAGCCCGAGGAGCACAGGCACACCAGGCGCTCGCAGTCCAGGCGGCTGAAGTGGGCGATGAACTTCTCGGCCATCTCGGCGTAGAGATCCCACAACCCGGCGCGGTAGTGCCATTCCCCGCAGCACACGTCGTCCGGGCTGTAGACCGGGATACTTTTAAGGATCTGCGAGTTCTGGATGTCCTGGGTGAAGAGCCGGCCGAAACACCCCGGGAAGATGACGTCCCGCGAGGGCCCCGGCAGCTGACGCCAGCGGTCGAGGATCTCCATCTCCTCCGGGGTGTTGTAGCCGACCAGGTCGCGGAAGAAGCCCGGCCCGCCGGTGCCCACCAGCAGGTAGCCCAGAATGGCCGGCAGCTTCGCCTGCCTGAGGTCCTTTTTCTCGGCCACACGCTGCAGGATGAGCTCGAAGGGCTTGAGCCCCTCGGGGCAGAAGCTGTTGCAGCTCATGCACAGGGTGCATTCCGCGAAGATGTGCCGGGGGTCCTCGCCGTTGATCAGCCGGAGCTTCTCGGCACGGGCCTCGCCCTCGCTCAGGTCGAGCCGGTTGCAGCGCAGCAGGCACTCCCCACACAGCGTGCACTGGCTCCAGTCGCTGGCCTCCATGAACCGGGGCCGCCCCAGGCCGGTACGGGGGGCCGCCTCCCCTCTCACAGGCGCCAGCGCCTCCACCGGGGCCTCCATCCTGGTCCGCTTGTGTATCTCCATAGTACCTCCCCTTGAAATGTAATTTTTAATCGCTATGGGCCAAATTCCCCGCCGCTTGCGGCGGCAAGGAGGGGCAAACGCTTGCCCTGGGGTTCATCCCCCTGGTCGTCACCCGCAGCCCCTCTTCCGACGGGAGGGACCACCTCTCCCGTTGATAGAGCAGCTTGTATGCCAGACGACCTCACGCCGGGATTCACCACGCCCCGGCCCGTTTCCCGGCCCCTTCGGCCCCGCCCCGGCCGTCCCCCGGGCGGGATCGCCTGTCCCTCATTCGGGACAGGGCCCCGCCCCCGACCGGGCCGGCATCCCCTGCCGGATCGCGCCGGGGCCTGCGCCTCCGTCATCCGCCCCCCCCTTTCCACCACGGCCGGTCACTGGCAGGCAATTTGCTTGGGCTCAGGTCAGGGGTGGATCCCCGGTTCCGGGCGGCGTCCCCTTGCGGGGCGGCCTGCAACGGGCAAGGTAGTGCACCCCCCTGTCGTGTCGTGACCCGCCGGAGGCGCAGGCGGGGCGATTGAAAACCTGAGGCAAGAGGAGGGACGCCATGTTTCTGACCAGGTACAAGTCGGCGCGTGAGATCCGGCACTCCCTGGAGGGCCTCGAGCACCTGGCCCTGTTTTCCTGCGGGGGCTGCGCCAACATGAACGCCATCGGCGGGGTCACGGGGCTGAGGTTCGTGCGGCAGCAACTGGAACAATGGGGCAAGGAGGTGATCACCGCCCAGGTCGTCACCGGGTGCTGCTGTGAGGCGGTCATGCGGCACGCCGTCCGGGCCTACCTGCGCCCGGTGGCCTCGCGCATCGAGGCCCTGGTGCAGATCAGCTGCGCGGCCGGCATCAAGGACGCCTTCCACTGCAACCCGGGCCTTCCGGTGATCGCGGCCTGCGACCCCATCGGGGTGGAGGCCCTCCTGCCTCACGGCGCCTCCTTCGACGACCCGGCCGAGGCGCTCATCGCCGACGGGCTGTGCACACCCCGGGGGCACTGCGTGCTCTCCTTCACGCACGGTATCTGCCCCTACACCGCCTGCCCCTCAAAGAGCCTCTACGGCCCCTGTACCGAGGCCCCCCCTCAGGACGGCGCCTGCGCCCGCAATCCCCGGCAGCGCTGCGTGTGGAAGGTGATCGAGGCGCGGGGGGTGGACTATGCGGCCCTCGAACGGCTCAAGGCGATCCACGCCGACGAGCATCTCGCCCGGCTGCCCTCCTTCAAAGACAGGGCCTCGCCCGTCTTCATGCAGCGCCTGGGGGGCGCCCTCATGGCGCGGCTGCCCAATCCCCTGGTGGAATGCGTGCACTGGATCCGCTGAGGGACAGCAAGCGCGCGTCCCAAAAGGGCGGGCCCGGCGCCCAAGGCCACCTGGCCGGGGCCGGAAGATCCCGGGCCGCACCCCGGTCACCCGGGCTTGAGGGGGACGGGGTTCCTGGGGGGAGGCTCGCTGTCCCCTATGATGGTATGAAAGGAGGAGACCGATGTTCAAGTCCGTGTACAAGAGCGCAGACGAGATCCGCTTTTCGCTCGAGCCCTACCACCGGCTGGCCCTGTTCTCGTGCGGGGTGTGTGCCAACCTGGCCGACGTGGGCGGGATCCGCGGGGCGCGCATGCTGGGGGGCCTGCTCGGTGAGTGGGGCAAGGAGGTGGTGCTCTCCCGCGTCGTTTCGGGATGCTGCGTGGGCACGATCATGGAGGATGCCGTGCGCCGGTACCTCGCGCCCCGGCGGCCCGACCTCGAGGCCCTGGTGGTGATCAGCTGTGCCGGGGGGATCAAGTGCGCCAACCTCCACAGCCCGGGCCTGCCGGTGATCGCGGCCTGTGATTCGGTGGGGTCGCTGCCGCTGACCCCGCGCAACTCCCCGCGGGAGGGCCTGGCGATCGCCGGCACCTGCCCCGGATGCGACGACGGGCACTGCGTCATCTCGTACACCGCCGGCATCTGTCCGGTGACCGAGTGCCGCCTCCACCGCCGCTACGGTCCCTGTGAAGACGCGCCGACCAACGGTTCGACATGCGCACAGGACCCCCGCCGCAGCTGCGTGTGGCCACTCATCGCATCCGAGGTCAAAAAACGCGGCCGCAGCCTGGAGCCCCTGGCGGAGCTGGAACGCATCCACCGACAGACACACGCCGAGCGCCTGCCCACCCTCGTGCGCAGCACCACCGCCTGGCCGCTCCAGCGGCTGGCCGCGACGGTGATGTCGGGGCTGCCCGTTCCCATCACCCGTTTGCTGCACGCCATCCGCTGAGAAAGGCCCGGGAGGTCGAATCATGTTGCAGGTCGAACCCTTCACCACCTTCGGCATCGGATCCCTCTTCGCCGTGGCCGCCTCCCGGCAGCTGGCGCACGAGGCCCGCCTTACCAACCCGTATTTCCTCACCACCATGCTCTTTTTCAGCCTCTTCTTCGTGCCGGCCGTCTGCTACCTGCTCGTCCAGCATCCCGGGTGGGAGACGATGTTCGTGTTCTACCCCTACCTGGTGGACATGGACGCCCCGCTGCGGGGCTATCCGGTCATCCCCTGGGCGGCCGGACTGATCATGGTGTTCCTGATCCTGCTGAGTCTGGTCTCCGGCGGCCTGGGCTTCGTGGCCGCGCACGGCCTCATTCGCCGCGGCAAGCTCAAGGCGGCGCAGGCCCTCTGGATGACCGCCGGCCTGGTCACCCTCGGCATTGTGATCTTCGGCTGGGACGGCAGGGGCTGGGAGCGCACCCTCTTCGCCGGGAACTTTCATGACTGGCACCAATGGCACCTGACAGGGGGCCGGAATCCCTACACCCTGTCCGATTTCTTCTCCTCAGCGATCTTCTTCACCCTGATTGCGGTCTTCACCTGGGTAATCGCGCCCGGGGTCTTCATCGTGTGGCGCTGGGTGCGACAGGGAAGGGCCTGCGGGCGCCCCACGGATGGTCTGTCCCGGATCCGGGACAGGCCATCCGTGATATGAGACGCCCCCTTGCGAAAATATCGCCCTCCCGGATGATCCGGCGCGGCGGGCCGCACCCAGCGCCGCCCCGGCCAGGGGTCCTGCCGATGGCCCCTGCGCGCGTGCGCACAGGGGAGAGCACCCGCCGTGGGATACCGGGGCGATGCCCGGGGAAGTCCATCCCTGAGGAAGGGCCACGCGCCGATCGGGGCACACAATTTGCAGCCTCTGCTTCCATGGAATGACGGTTCGCCCTTATCCGGGCCGAATGAAAGGGGGTAGGCCTTGAAGCTGTTCAGAACGAGTATTTCCACGGCACTGTGTCTGGCCTTTCTGGGGGTCTGTCAAACGGAGATGGTCATGGCGGCGTCCGCGATGACCCGCACCGAGGACCCCCTGGTGGTCACGGGACGCGAGCTGCAGGCGCTCGCCGGCACGGACCCGCAGGCGCTCTCGCTCATGGTCTATGACCAGGGGGCCTTCCACCCCATCCCCTTCCAGATCGACCAGCGTCACCCGGACGGCGCCTATGCCTACCTTTCCGGGAGCAAGGCCAGTACGGACCCCGACCCCACCCTGGACGCCAATGACGAGCTGGTCTGCATGGCCGCCGACCTGGGGCCACGGGCCGCGGACGGGCAGCTCCCCCCGGGGGCCATCACCGGGGTGGAACTGGAGGTCACGGACCCGGTGGACCAGGGCCGGGCCTGGGCCTACCTCTGCAGCTTCGCTCAGGACCCGCCGCGCACGGACCTCGACTATGTGGCCTTCGCGGTGGACCCTCAGACGCACCGCAAGTATGCCCGCACCCGGGACCGCCAGGGCAGCGGAGTCATCGTGGGCACCCCGCTCAACTCCATGTGTCCGGACGAGCTCCGACTGGTGGCCTCCGACGGGACGGTCAGCCCGGATGTCCTGGACCGCCTCAAGATCAGGGGGGTCCTGAAACCCAAATTCTTCTTCAGCCTCGATTTCTTCATGGACGAGCTGATCAAGGAGAAGCTCGTGGCCTGGAGCGACGGCCCGGTCCGCATCACCTACCGCGGCGAGGGCTACGGCAAGCTGAGCATCGTGCGCTTCCCGGCCTACGAGGTGACCGAGGTCGCCTATTACCGCAACAGCATCCAGGCCCGTTTCACCCTCGACCTGCCCTTTTCTATCGACACCTTCGTGAAGACCCTGCCGCTCAAGGGCTACCTGGACTTCAACCGGCACATCTCCGGATCCAGGATCTATTCCCAGAGCAACCCCCCGGCCGCAGAGCTCGTCCTGGACGGGACGCTCAGCGATCAGGAACGCGCCCTGGACCGGCAGCAGAGCTGCAACTGGATCGTGGGCTACGGGCCGTACGGGTGCATCATCAACCGCATGTACTTCTGCGACGCGTGGGCGGACGTCAAGCGCTCGTTCTACCTCAACGAGGACCTCGGCCGGGCCTACGACCCCGAGGACGACCCCGGCGAAATGGCCATCGGCTTCGATGTCCAGGGCTTCGAGGACCTGGATACCGACAAGGGTACCTTCATCCTCTACTTCTACTTCATCGGCAGCGAGAGAGACTTCCAGCCGGGCCAGGAGAGGGCCATCATCGACATCCTTGACCGCCCCCTGCAGGTTGTCTGCAGGGGGATCTCCGGGCTCAAGGCCTGCGGTCCGGACGCGGCGCAGGACTAGGGAGGATCCGCCATGCAGGGCAAGAAGCCTCTCACGTGCACCCCGGGCCGGGGGCCGGGAAGCCCTTCCCCCCTCCGGCATCTCCTGATCGGCATGGGCGTGCTGGCGGGCGCGCTCCTCGTGTGCCTGGTATCTCCCGGCTGCGAAAAGGAACACACCTACAGCGGCCGGGGGGAGGCCGTGGCCCTCAACCACGAGGCCCTCATCCCGGAGGACTACCCCCACCTGCGCCGTCTCCTGGGGAACATGACCGGACGGGATCTCTTCTGCCTGCTGGGCGAGAGCCTGGAGGGCCTGCAGGCCCTCCAGCGCCAGGGTCTCACCACCGACGACGATTACCGGACCCTGCTGGGGATCATCGGCAACACACAGGCCCTCCTTTGCGAACAGCAGGACCTGTGGCAGACCGAAGGCCGTGGCCTGGGGATGTCGGAGGCGGCCGGGTCCCTGACGGTCCTGCTGGAGCTGGCCACCGACGCGGGGGTGGGGGATATCCTCACGCAGCTCATCGACCGGACCGGACCGCACCTCCTGACCGCATACCTGTACCCCCTGCTCTCCCACCTGATGGCCGCCGACGACGCCCTCATCACGGGGGCCCTGGAAAGTGTCCACCTCGCGGACGAGCCCGAGTTCACCCGCGCCGATTTCGATGTATGTCTGGACACCCTCCATGGCCTGCTCGACCCGCAGGGGGCCTATGCCCCCGTGCATGCCGCCCTCACGGGCCTGTTCGACGCCCTGAAGACCTCGGACCTGGGGTTGAGCCTCGGGGACCTGACGGCCCTCTGCGACAGCATGCTCACCCTGGGCGCGGACCTGGCCGCAGGAGTGCACCTCGACCCGGTGGTGTGGGAGGCGGCCGGGCCGGTCATCCGGGAGGCCCTCTCCGAGCCCGAGACACGCTCATGCCTGAAGGACCTCCTGAGGTCCACCGGACTGCTCCTCTCCGAGCCCCTCGCGCCCGACGGGCACAACCCCTGGGACACCGCGGCCACACCCGATGCCGCGCGCATCCTGAACGGCCTGCGCGACCTGTCCGACCCGCAGATGCTCGCCCGCGAGGATTTCCGGGCCTTCGTGGACGCCGCCCGCGAGGGCCTGGCCCTGCTCGAGGGATCGGACGGCCTGAAGGGCAGCCTCAGGGGCCTCAGCCGGTTCGATCCCCGCTACCTGCCCCGCATCGACGACGCCATCCAGGAGCACCTGATCAGAGGCAACACCTACGGCGAGCCCCGGGAAGGGTCCGCGGTGCAGACCAGCCTGCTCAGGAGCCTGATCTACCTGCTGGACGTCATCGTACCGATCTCCGAGCGCATGGAATCCCTGGGGCTGCCCGTCCTGGGGCTCATTACCTGCCCAGCGGGCACCGTATCGGCGCACGACAACCTGATCGAATGGATCATGGGCGAGATCGCCACCGCCACGCGCGCCTACCCTGCCGCGTACACCTACATCGAGGGCCGCACCTATCCCGACAGCCTGGAGGGCGTCGACTGGCTCTTCTACACCAAGCCCTACAGCATCCTGCACGCCAACGCCTTCCTGCCCCAGGCCTCCTTCCAAGGCCTGGGCGGAATCCTCGGGCTGCTGGACGTGTACGTCATCCGCGACCTCGCCGCGCTCCTGGGCCTGGTGACCGACCCCATCCCGGCCCTGGAACCCGTCATCGGCAGCCTGGGCACCCGCTACACCACCGGACAGCGAAACGTCCTCATCGCCCTGGCCGCCCCGGTCATCGAACACTTCTGGTTCACCGGGCGCGCCCTGGACCTCGTCTCCCTGGTGGCAGCCCTCAACGAGATCGACCCCGCAGGCTACATCCCACTCTTCATGGGCGCCAGCGCCACGCTGCGCACGGACACCCCCGGGGGGGTGCTCAAGACCCTGGAGGGGCCGGCGGGCTACGGAATCATCACCTATGCCCTGCGGGGACATGCCCCGGACGACGGCGGCATCCTTGACCCGCTCCTCGACCTGGGCCTGCGGCTGATCCGGACCCTGGAGGACGCCCCGGCCCCGGAGGGCCACCCGGGCACCCTGCTGGAGGCCCTCTGCGATGCGGTGCACCTCGACCTCGCCGGTGAGTACCCCGACCTGGACGCGCTGCTCTTCGGTGACGGCCAGGACCGGGGTCTCCTCGACCGGCTGTACGCCTTCCTGGCCGACGGGGACAACCTGCAGTCATTAAGCGACCTGGGCGCGGCCCTGGGCCGCCTCACGCTCGCCGTCCGGGAGGCCGGCCTCTTCGACCAGGGGCTGGATGTCCTGGTGGCCGACGATCCCTGGGCGGCCCTCACCGCGCCCGGGGCACCCCTCCTCGAGGGTCTCCGGGGATTCCTGGGCGAAGAGGGCCCCCGCGACGACCTCCGGCGGCTCGTCCAGGCGGGGCTCCGGCTCCTGCCCGCCGACGGAGGAGCTCCCGGCGAGGCCGCCCTCGGAGTGGTGGAGGCCCTGCTCGCGTGCTCGGAGACGCTCCTGGGCGACCTCGAAAGGCTGCTGCCCCCCCTGGGCTCCCTGGCAAACATGCTCACCCTGGAAGGGGACGCCGGAAAGCGGTTCGGCGCTCTCCTGGCCTACCTGCTCCGCGACCAGGACGGACGACCCACCCCCTGCGGCGAGAGGCTCTTTGCCCTCGTCAAGACGGCCCTGGACCTCCGGCATCCGGATGTCAACCCGCAGGGCCTGGGCGACGAGACCCCCCTGAACGTCTTCCTGGCACATCTGCTGGGCTCGCCCGGGGAACCGGGCCTCTATGACCTGCGCCCGGCCCTGGACTTCCCGGGTGCCCTCTGCGCCCCGGGCCAGGCGCGCGAGGCCCTGTGGTGCCTCGTGGCCCCCGCCCCGGGCGAGGGTCTCCTGGCGAAGATCCTGCGGGACCAGCACCTCACCCTGGACTTCGTGCGGGCGCTGTGCACCCCCGTGGCCGGCGACGCGGTGGTCCTGAGGGTGCTCAGGGCGGTGCACCTTCAGGGTGTGGACATGAACGGCGTGCTCGAAGACCTGGCCCGCCTCCTGGCCGGGACGGACCTCCGGCCGGGGGGGGCCACCTTCGAGCTGCTGCTCGAGCTCATGACCCTCATCTCCCGCGAGGGCTATGTGCGGCCGTGAAGGCCGCGTGCCGCTCGGCGGGGCCCCCGGGCCCGTGACAGGAACGGCTATGACAATGGAGGAGGTTGACAGTGAGAACGCGGACATCCATCCTGAAGGCGCTCTGCCTGGGGTTCCTGACGTTGCTGCCGGCTGTGCCGGCAGCAACGCACGGCATCCCCGACACCTACGGTCTCGGCCTGCGGGCGGCGGCCCTGGGCCGGGCCTTTACCGCGGTGGCCGACGACTACAGCGCCACCTTCTACAATCCCGCCGGCCTGGCCCAGCTTGAGGGCAACCATTTCACCTGCGGGGCCCTCTACGCCGCCCCCGACATCCAGGTGACCTCGCTGGCCACCGGGGGCGACCTGCTGATCTACAGGGGGACGAGTGCAGGCCTGGTCAAAAACGACCCCACCGAGGCCGCCGCCCGCGACGGCCTCGAACTCATGGTGCCGCACATGGGGGTGGTGCTGGATATCAACGAGATTGTGGAGGCGCTCTATGCCCTGCCCTTCAACGTCGAACTGGGGATGGTGGTGTATCTGCCCGAGCAGTTCGACAGCGTCTGGAACGTGCACGCCTATCCCCCGGACCAGCCGCATCTCTTCCGCTACGGCAACAACATCGACGAGCTGGCGGTCATGCTCGGTCTGGGGGTCGAGCTCGTCCGCGAGGTGCTGTACGCAGGCGGGGGCGTCCAGGTCATGCCGCTGGCCGACGGCATCTTCTACGCCGAACGCGTCGCCCCGGGGCCGGAAGCCCCCAGCCAGAACCCCGTACTGCAGGGCGACCTGAACATCCAGATCCGCTTCCTCCCCACGGCCGGGGTCCTGATCAGGCCTGCCGGCTCCCGCCTGCGGATCGGCCTGGCCTACCGGCAGGGCGGCTACCTGGATGTCGATCCCCTGGCGGTCATCGCCCAGATCGAGGTGGGCGGACTGACGGTGGACTACCCCCTGTTCATCACCATCGTGAGCAATTTTCTGCCGGACGAATACTCCGCCGCCCTGGCCTTCGAGCTGGGGCCCTTCCTCGTCAGTCTGGAGGCTACCCGCCAGGTGTGGAGCGACTACCGCTTCTCCACCTCCGAGACCATCCACTACTACCCCGGCAATCCCGACCTCAGCGGCTATGTGGGCGGGGAGCCGGATTTCCGGGACACGCTCAACCTGAGCCTGGGGCTGGCCTGCCGGCTGAACGACTCCCTGAGCCTCCTGGCGGGCTACTGTCACCAGCCCACCCCGGTCCCGGACCAGTCCGGGAGGGTCTCCAACTACCTGGATGCGGACAGGCACATCTTCTCTCTCGGCCTGCGCTACGCCCTGCACCGCTTCCCGGTCACGCTCGAGGCCATGGCCCAGTATCACCGTCTCCGCGAGACCACGGTGCTCAAGGAGGGGGTGCGCGGCAAATCCTGGATCGAGCAGGAGAGTTACCGACTCGAGGGGGAAGTGCTCTGCGGCGGGGTGGGCCTGAGCCTGAGGTGGTAGGATGACAGACCCTTGAGGACCGCCCCCTCAGGCCCTGATGTCGTACTTGCTGATCTTGTTGAAGAGCGTGGACTTGGGGATGTTGAGGATGCGGCTGGCCTCGCGGATGTTTCCGCCCGAGATGAGCAGGGCCTTCTGGATGAACCCCTTCTCGACGCGGATCACCTCGTGGCTCAGGGTCGACCCGCTGTGGAGGGCGGCGT
This sequence comes from uncultured Bacteriovoracaceae bacterium, assembly GCA_964618975.1. Lineage (GTDB taxonomy): Bacteria > Desulfobacterota > Desulfomonilia > UBA1062 > UBA1062 > CAZUDI01. The sequence goes on from CAZUDI010000036.1 coordinate 18,376, forward strand.
CGATGTAGTCGGCGAAGGCCGCAGAGAACCCCGGGTCCCCGTCGGGGGAATCGGGGGCATCGATCGCCGAGATGTCCCGGGCGCTGATGGTCTCATGCTCGGTGACCACCACCAGCCGCTGCACCAGGTTCTCCAGCTCGCGCACGTTCCCCCGCCACGACCGGGACATCAGGTAGTTCATGGCGGACTTCGAAAAGCGCATCTCACGCCCGTTGGCATAGCGCTCGATGAAGGTCGCGAGCAGCAGGGGGATGTCCTCACGGCGCTCCCTTAAGGGGGGGGTGTGGATGGGCAGTCCGTTGATGCGGTAGAAGAGGTCCTGGCGGAAGCGGTTCTCCTCGATCTTGCGCTCCAGGTTCTGATTGGTGGCCGAGATGATGCGCACGTCCGTCTCCAGGGTGACCTCGCCCCCCACCCGCTCGAAGCGCTTCTCCTGGATCACCCGCAGCAGCTTGATCTGGAGGCTCAGGCTCATGTCGCCGATCTCGTCCAGGAACACGCTCCCGCGGTGGGCCAACTCGAACTTGCCCTTCTTGGTTCGGTGGGCACCGGTGAAGGCCCCCCTCTCGTGTCCGAAAAGCTCGCTCTCAAGCAGCGTCTCGGGAATGGCGGCGCAGTTGATCTTGATGAAGGGCCCCTGGCCCCGGGAGCTCAGTCGATGCAGGGCCTGGGCCACCAGTTCCTTGCCGGTGCCGCTCTCCCCCCGGACCAGGACGGGGATGTCCGAGACGGCGGCCTTCTCGATCAGCCGGTAGACCTTCTGCATGCGCTCGGAGCGCCCGATGATCGCTTCGAACTGCACGCGCTTTTCGGCCGGCGCACTCTCGTGCAGCTCCAGTTCGTTGTTGAGGGCCTCGAAGAGCCTCACCTGGACCACGGAGGCCGCTGCGTGCCCGGCCAGCGTCCCCAGCAGCATCTCGTCGTAGCCGGTGTAGGGCCGCACCTCCCTCCGCCCCACGAGCAGGGCCCCGGCTATCTGCCCGCCGGTCTCCAGGGGCACCCCGAGCACGACCGCGAGGTCTTCGGCAGGCCCCATCAGCCCCTCCAGTTCCCGGGGTTCATCGATCCTGAGGACCCCGCCCTGTCGCAGCAGCCCCCCCAGGAGCCCCGCCTGCGGCTCGAGCCAGGCCTCCCGCAGGGCCCCCGCACCCTCCCCCTTGATCAGGATACGCTCGACGGCGTCGCCCGTCGCGTTCATGACCCCCAGCATGACCATATCGGACTGCAGCAGGCCTCGGGCCTCGCGCAGGATCTTGTCGAGCTTCCGATCCAGATCCCCCTGCTCGGAGACATTCCTCCCGATCCTGAGGATGGAGGCGATCTCCTGCATGCGCCGGGTCATGAAGTCATACCCCGACAGGACCACCCGGCGGAAACGCTGGGTCATGAGGATCGACAGCCCGGTAATGGCGATGAGGGTGAAGAGCCACTCCCCCAGACAATACAGGTTCACGGGGATGTGATGCCAGCCGTGATCGAAGACACTCTGCAGGCCCACCAGCGCGACACTGACCAGGACGCAGAAGACCGCATAGCGGTAATCGAACCTCAAGGCCGAGGACAACGCGATGATGTAGTAGACGGCAAAGAGGGTCTCATAGCGCAGCCCCGTGTACTGCGGGCTGAACAGGGAGAAGAGCACCATGCTGAAGGCCAGCCCGCACAGGTCCAGAAACAGGGTGGCATACCCCATGAACGGGTGATAGACCCCCCTCTTGAGCAGCAGGTACACCCCCAGGCTGTAGAGCATGAAGACCCCCCACTGCACCACGCCGAAGGGCAGATAATCGAAGATCCCGTAGCCGAAGATGCGGATGAGGGATGGCGGCACCACCAGCAGGAGCCCCAGGATCCTCAGCTGACTGACCAGCATCTCCCCCGCCCTCTTCTGATCGATCAGCACCGTCTCGTAGGGATCGACGAATCCATTGGAGACCATGGCACCCCTCCCCCGTTTCATGCGTGCGCCATCACCCTGAAGGTCACACATCCGCTTACCCGTGCCGGGTATGCATCACATTCCATCTGAGCCATATCATAGAACACAGCGCTCCAAATGTTAAGGGATTTCGTCTGCGGTGCTCGAGCGACTGATCTATGCCGCCTCCCGGCGCTTCAAGGAGAAGGGGGACCGTGTCTGCCTTTTGCCTCGTTGAGGCACAAACCCCTGATGCTGACGTTGGCGGGAGGTGGGTGGCGGGGCCGAAGGATGGCCTGCCCGCAGCCCGGGCAGGCCAGGGAGACCATCACGAAAAGGGGGCGGGTGTCTGTGAAAGGTCACCCGCCCCCGGGTTTCCTAATCCGTCACGGGCGGGGCGGGTTCCTCCAGGGGCCCCCACCAGAGGACCTCGGCCAGATCCGGGTCGTCCACACGCTGGGCATACGAATCGCCCAGGCACAGCACCATGAGCTTGCCCGCCAGTTCGTCGGCGGCCTCGGGGGACTCGAACTCCATCATCTCTTCGAGCGCCTCGCGGTCTTCGGGCATCTGTACGATCTCCACGATGTTGATGAAGGCCGCGCCGTCCTCATCGTGCTCCATCACCCAGTAGTATCCGGGCTGTGCCGGCAATTCCTTGTTCCACTCCATAGTATGCTCCCTTAGACTTGATTCCGCCTGAACGGTGTGACGGCCATTCTTACGCCATCAAAACCTTTCTGGCAAGCGAAAGCGTATCTCCCGCGCCGCGCAAAGGGGACTGGCTAGATGTTCGAATGGCCGTGAGGCAGACTCCCGGCCGGATGGACATGCACGTGGGTGTGGGCGGCGTCTGGCGCGACGGTCTCGATACGCCCCTGCCGCAGGGCGCAGAGCGTATCGGTGGTCCGCAGGAGGAAGTCCATATCGTGCGAGGTGACGATGGTGGTCAGCCGCAGCTCGTCCAGGATGCCGATGAGGCGCTCGACGGTGGCCGTATCGAGGCCGGCCGAGGGTTCGTCGAGGATGATCACCTCGGGTTGCATGGCTAGAATGGTCGCCAGGGCCACGAGCTTCTTCTCCCCGTGGGAGAGCTTGTGGGAGATGCGCTGCTCGAAGCCCTCCAGCCTGAGCATCCTCAGGGTGTCGCGGGCGATGCTGCGGGCCTCCTGCGGGCCCTTGCCGAGGTTCAGCGGCCCGAAGGCCACATCCTCGAGCACCGTGGGGCTGAAGAGCTGGTCGTTGGAGTCCTGGAACAGCAGCCCGATCCGCTGGCGCACCTCGAGGAAGTCCTTCTCCCGCTGGCGCGGCCTGCCGAAGATCTCGATCGTCCCGGTCGTGGGCCGCACGAGCCCCATGATGAGGGAAAAAAGGGTGGTCTTGCCACAGCCGTTGGGCCCGATGAGGCCGACCCTGGCGCCGCGCCTGAGGGTAAAGTCGAGCCCCTCCAGGATAGACGCACCGTCCCGGTAGGCAAAGGCAACATGCATGAGTCGGAGGATGTCTTCACCCATTGATCAGCACCAATGCCGTGATCACTCCCGCGGTGGCGATCAAGGCGAATGCATCATAGGCCCTCAGGCTGAGGGCGTCAAGGTGCGGGAAGCGCCCGTTGAACCCCCGCAGCACCATGGCGGCATGAATGCGCTCGCCGCGCTCGTAGCTTCCCACCAGGAGCATGCCCACGAGGTAGGCATAGCTGCGGTAGGTGTGCAGGCTGGTGCGGGGGCGGAAGGCCCGGATCTTCATGGCGTTGTGGATGCGGTGGTATTCCTTGACGATCTCGTCGGCATAGCGGTAGGTGAAGAAAAAGAGGTAGATGAGCTTGTCGGGCAAACCCAGCCGGCTCAGACCGTGCACCAGGGACGTCACCGGGGTGGTCGCCGCCAGGGTCATGAGGGCCAGAACGATGGCGTTGGACCTCAGCGTGAGGGTCAGGGCCAACGCCAGCCCCTCCCGGCTGGCCGCCATCGGCCCACAGGTCAACAGGGCCTCGCCCGGCACGGTGAAGGGCAGGAAAAGCCACAACATGGCGATGAAAAGATTGACCACCAGCAGCCGGCCGAGTAGCCGCGTCAGCGCTATCCTCCCCAGGGGAATCAGCGCGGTCGCCATCACCAGCGCCAGCACGATCGCATCCAGGTCGCCCAGCAGGGCCGTCGTCACGGAAAACCCCACCACGGCGAGGATCTTGACCCGCGGGTCCAGACGGTACAGCAGGGCCTCGGCAGGCGGTGCACCCCTGCGGGTCAGATCCCTCTCGATGGCCATGGCCGACTAAGACCGCCGGGAGCGCATATACATGACGACCCCCAACAGGCCCAGGATGTACCCGAGGCCGCCGACGATCTCGGTGACGCCCGGCCCCCGCTTCTGGGCGGCGAAAAGGCCCCGCACGAGCGGCGCGAGCCTTGAGTCGAGCTCCTCGCCGATAATGCGGCGCAGCTCGTCTGCGGTGACCCCGCCCGCGAGGTCCGCCCCCGCCGGCGGCGGGTTCGCCCCGGGGCTCACGCCCTTTTCCGGCGGGACTTCCGCGGGACCCTCGAGCCGAAACTCCGCCCGGTGCCCCATGGAGGCGTTCATCACCAGGGTGAGCGCTCCCGTCTCTTCCAGCGGGAAGGCAAGCTCGCCCGCATCGTCCGTGCGTCCCTCGAACAGCTTGCGGCCCTGCCGGTCGAAGACCTCGACCAAAGCGTCCTTGGCCGGCTTGCCGTCGCCGAAATAGCCCTGGGCCAGCACACGCCCGCCCTCGCGCACGGCGAAGAGCATGACCTTGTGGGCCTGCGCCGCGGGAATGCCGGAGAGCAGCATCACGAGCACCCCGCCGCAAACAATACCGGTAAAGGTCCTTCTGTGTCTCATGGGGCCTCCAGGAGCTCGGGCTTGACCGTACGCAGAAAGGCGATAATAAAAGCGGTGATGATCCCCTCGACCACCATGACCGGCAGGTGGGCCACAAGAATCAGCTTGGCCGGGGCCAGGAAGGCCTCCTCGGCGGCCACCAGCGAGAGCGCCACCAGCACACAGCTGAGCGCCACCGAAAGGAAGCCGCAGGCAAACCCGGCCAGGGCCGCTCCCGCGCGCCACGAGGCCAGGGCCGGGCGGCGGAAGAGGTACCAGCTCAGCACCGCGGGCAGGGCCATGTTGATGGTGTTGATCCCCAGGGTGGTGAACCCGCCGTACTGAAACAGCACCGCCTGCAACAACAGCCCCACGAAGATGGCCGGAAAGGCCACCCACCCCAGCATGATCCCCAGCAGTCCGTTGAGCACCAGGTGCACACTCGAGGGACCCAGGGGGACATGGATGAGGGAGGCCACGAAGAAGGCCGCCGAGAGGACGGCCACCTTGGGCATCCCGTCATAGTCCACGCGCTTCAGCCCCAGGGCTACCCCACCGGCGGCCAGGGCCACCCCGGCGCCCAGCACCGGGGCGGAAAGGATGCCTTCCGAGATATGCATGCCCTTACTGCATCTCGAGGAAATTGATCCAGAGCACGGCGCCGATCTCCACGTCCTTGCCCTTGATCTGCTTGTCGTCCGTGTTCAGGGCGGCGAACCCCCACCAGCCCGGCCGGGGAGCGGCATAGGTGAACACACCGCCTGCGTCGGCCTTGATGACCTGCGTCACCATGTAGTCGGTGGCGGCCTTCAGCGTGCCGTTCTCGTTGTAGTACTCCACCTCCACCTCGGCATAGGGCACCACCTTGCCGTCAACCTTGACGACACCCTGGAACACGTTGCCGGCATAGAGTCCGAAGGGCCGGGCCAGGGGGACGATCTCGGTCTTGAGGCCCACTTCGCCGTCCCAGCCTTCCTCGAGCCCGAAGGCCCCGACGACCACCTTGGTGTAGTGCACGATGTAGCAGTCCTCGGCGGGCTCCCAGTAGGGCTGCGGCTCCATATAGAAGGCATAGACGCCGGGCCTCTTCACCCGGTACCGGGTCTGCCAGGCCTGGTGCCCCATGATCTCGGCCGGTTTGAGCGTGGCCAGCAGGTCCGTCTCCTCTCCGGCGCTCTTAACGGCGAACTTCACGGGCTTGACCAGGTCCATGCCTTCCCCCTCGAAGGGGTGCGCGAACATGAGCCGCAGGGAGAGATTGGCGTCATCCTGCGGCATCACCATCTGGTCGGAGGGGATCAGCATACCGAAATGCGCCTGCGCGCTGAAAGCGCCTGTCAGGATCAACACCACCGCACACACCAGGATTCTCGTCTTCTTCACCGTCCCTACCTCCTCGAATTCGGTCTTGAGATGGTTATCTATCATAGCCAGGTAGCATCATCAACACAATAGTGCTACCAGCACTTCCCGGCACAGGTCCTCGTCCCGCACGTCCGCCACACCGGGCTTGAAGTTGAGACAGAATATCTTCTATAACCAGAAAAAATCTCAGGGAGGGAGGCTATGACACAGCTCACCCCGGGCGAGAGGGCCCCGGACTTCACCCTCACGGATCAGGACGGCAAGCGCGTGAGCCTTTCGGACTACACCGGCCAAAGGCTTCTGCTCTACTTCTATCCCAAGGCCGGCACCACGGGCTGCACCGCCCAGGCCCTGGCCATAAAAGATGCTTTTCCCGAGCTCGCAGACCTGGGCGTGGCCGTCCTGGGGATCAGCCCGGACAGCCCCCCGGCCCAGAAGCGCTTCGACCTGAAACACAACCTGGGCTTCCCCCTGCTTGCGGACCCCGATCACGCCGTAGCCGAGGCCTACGGCGTCTGGGGGACCAAGCACATGTACGGCAGGACGTTTCAGGGCATCATCCGCTCCGCCTTCCTCGTCGGCGAAGACGGCCGGGTGAGGGAGGCCTGGTACAAGGTGCGCCCCGCAGATACCGTGCCACGCGCCCTCGCCTCCCTGAAGGTCTGACCCCGGCGTGCCGCGTGCCGCCCTAAAGGGAGGCGCTCTTTTACTAATTTGTGCATAATCAAACGGACTCTAAGGTGAGAGCAGCGGCTCGTCTCACTTGACTTTCAGGGAAACTTCTTGCAAGAAGTTTCCCTGAAAGTCCCCTCTCAAAATATATTAATTATATTGTATTGTTATATAAGCCATGCTCGTGCAGGTTGAAACAGTTCATGATTTGGCCTACCGGATTCCAATTACTCAAGATGCCTTCTCAATTATGCACTTCTCAGTAATCACTCAGGATCTATTTCCCCGCTGCCTGCAGCGACTTTGGGCTTGCCCCGGGGTTCATAGGCCCGAGCTCCGGAGGGATAGTCGGGAAGAATGCAGGATAAAAAAGGGGGCTTCCTTTTAAGGAAGCCCCCTCCTGGTTTATGGCTCAGAGACCGTTAGGGATCAGTCGCACAGCTCGAAGAGTGCCGCCGCACCCATGCCGCCGCCGATGCACATGGACTCCACGCCGTACTTGGCGCCGCGCTGGCGCATCTCGCTGATGAGCTGGGCGCAGAGCTTGGAGCCGGTACAGCCCAGCGGGTGACCCAGGGCGATGGCCCCGCCGTTGACGTTGATGATGCGGCTGTCGCTGTCGCTGGTCCACAGCTCGCGCTTGTCGTAGAGGCCCAGCTGCTGCAGGCAATAGATGCACTGCGAGGCGAAGGCCTCGTTGACCTCCCAGATATTGATGTCCTCCACCTTCATGCCCACCATCTTGAGCAGCTTGGGGATGGCATAGGCCGGGCCCACGCCCATCTCGTCCGAGCGGCAGCCCGCCACGGTGTAGCACACCAGCTTGGCGACCGGCTTGACGTTGAACTTCTTGAGGCCTTCCTCGCTCATCAGGAGCGTGGCGGCGGCGCCGTCGGTGGTCTGCGAGGAGTTGCCGGCCGTGACCGAGCCCATGCCGGCAAAGGCTGGGCGCAGCTTGGCCAGACCCTCCATGGTGGTGCTCGCGCGCACGCCGTCGTCGAAGTCCTGGATAAAGGTTTCCTTGACCCAGGTGTCGCCCTTCTCCTTGTAGCGCACGGCCGGAGTGGGCACGATCTCCTTGTAGCGGCCGTTCTTCTGGGCCGCAACGGCCTTCATCTGGGAATGCCAGCCGAACTCGTCCTGCATCTCGCGCGAGATCTTGTAGCGGTTGGCCACGTTTTCGGCCGTGATGCCCATGGACATGTAGACATCCGCGTTTTCCTTGGCCCACTCGGGGTGCGGCCGGGGCAGGTTGCCGCCCATGGGCACGATGGTCATGGACTCGCAGCCGGCACCGATGGCCACATCACACCAGCCGGACATGATCCGCATGGCCTGGATGGCGATCGACTCCAGACCCGAGGAGCAGAACCGGTTGACCGTGGCCCCGCAGGTGGAATCCGGGAACTTGCACATCTGGGCGATGACGCGCCCGAAGTTCAGGCCCTGCTCGGCCTCGGGGAAGGCACAGCCCAGCATGATATCCTCGACATCCTGCTTCTCGATGGCGGGTACGCGCTCGAGCAGACCGTTGATCGCTGTCTTGAGGAGGTCCTCGGGCCTGGTCTGGGCCAGGGCGCCCTTGCCTCTGCGGCAGCCGGGGGTTCTCACGGACTCAACAATATATGCGTCTCTCATTGATCTTTTCCTCCTGATCTTAAGTCTTTAAGACTACAGCATCAACGGCTTGCCGGTCTTCATGATATGCTCGGCCATCTTCTGCGTGTTCTCGGTCTGCCACAGCTCGATAAAGGCCTGCCGCTCGAGGCCCTGCAGGTACTCCTCGGAGACCTTGAGGCCCTTGCCCACATCACCGCCCGACATGCAGAAGGCGATCTTCTTGGCGATGAGCTCCATGTGCGGGGTGATGTAACCGCCGTTGCGCATGTTGAGCATCTCGGCGGCGATCATGCCCTGGGCGTCGCTGCCGAAGACCGGGATCTTGACCTTGAGCGGCGGGGCATAGCCGTCGTCGACCATCTTTAAGACCTCCTTCTTGGCCTCGCCGATGAGGTTGTCTCTATTCATGACGATGCGGTCGGTCGGCCGCAGGAAGCCGTTCTTGCGCGCCTCGGCCGCCGACTTGGACACCTTGGCCTGCACCACGCACATGAGGGCCGGGATGAAGAAACCAGCGAAATCGGTCAGCTTGGCCGACTCGGGCATGGACTCGATATAGCGGCGCCACAGGTTCATCATGCCGCTGGCCCCGGGCAGCAACCCGGCGCCGATCTCGACCAGGCCCATGAAGAGCTCGGTGTGGGCCACGATGCGGTCGGCTGCCAGGCAGATCTCGCAGCCGCCGCCCAGCGTCATCCCATAGGGGGCCGCCACCACCGGATAATTGCTGTAGCGCACCTTCATCATCCCGGCATGGGCGCCCTTGATAAAGGTCTCGATCTCGTCGAACTTGCCCGCCCGCGCCAGGCCCAGCATGTAGGCCAGGTCACCGCCGGCCGAGAAGGCACCGGGCATGCCGCCGGCCTGGTTGCCGATCACGAGCCCCACGCCGTTGGCGTCAACATAGGCGACGGCCTCGGTCACGAAGTCCAGCATCTCCTTGTTGAGGGCATTCATCTTGGAGTGGAACTCGAGGCACAGCACCCCGTCGCCCAGGTCCACGAGCGAGCAGGAGGGCGAGGTCAGGACCACCTTGTTCTCGGCGCGGAAGGTGTCCAGAGAGAGCGCCTTGGGGCTGACCTTGAGCGCCTTGTAGCCCTCGCTGGCGAAGTCGTAGTAGTACTTGACGCCGTTCTCGAGCTTGTAGAAGGCGGTGTTGCCGTTATCGAGCATCTTCTTGATCTTGGCCGGCACGGCCTGACCTTCCTTTTCCATCTTGGCCACCGATTCGGCCAGCCCGACGGCGTCCCAGGTCTCGAAGGGGCCCAGCTCCCAGTTGTAGCCCCACTTCATGGCGTTGTCGATCTCCACCAGGGTATCGGCGATCTCGGGGATGCGGTTGGCGGAGTAGATGAAGGCCCCCGAGGTCACCTTCCAGGCAAACTGCGAGCCCTTGTCATCGCCGTAGAGCACGGCCTTGAGCTTGTCGGCCAGGGTGGCGCCCTTCTTGGCGGCGTCCAGACAGGCGAAGCTCGCGGGCGTGATCTCGGAGTACTCGCCGCTGGCCGGGTCGATGACCTTGCGGATCTTCTTCCACTCGGGCGTGATGTCGGTCTTGTAGAAGCCGGCCTTGGTCTTGTTGCCCAGCTGGTTGTTCTTGACCATGTTCATCACGAAATCGGGTGCCTGGAAGACCGCGCGCTCCTCATCTTCGGCGCAGAGCTCATAGGTGTTCTTCATGACGTGCGTCATGGTGTCCAGACCTACCATGTCGGAGGTCTTGAAGATGGCGGTCTTGGGACGGCCCATGGCCGGACCGAGCAGGGCATCCACTTCGGGGATGGTGAGTCCCTCCTCCAGCATCGTGCGCATGGTCTTGCCGATACCGTGGATCCCGATGCGGTTGCCGATGAAATTGGGGGTGTCCTTGGCCCACACGATGCCCTTGCCCAGGCGGTTCTCGCCGAAGTCGGCGATGAATTCCAGCACGTCCCTGCGCGTGGCCTCGCCCGGTATGATCTCCAGCAGGTGCATGTAGCGCACCGGGTTGAAGAAGTGCGTGCCCAGGAAATACTCCTTGAAGGCCGGGCTCAGGCCCTCGGACATGGCCTTGAGCGGGATGCCCGAGGTGTTCGAGGATACGATCGTGTCCGCCTTGCGCACGCCCTCGATGCGCTTGAAGAGCTGCTGCTTGATCTTGAGGTTCTCCACCACCACCTCGACGATCCAGTCACACTCGGCCAGCTTGTCGAAATCGTCCTCGAGGTTGCCGGTGGTAACCCGGGCCACGTCGGCCTTGGAGTAGAACAGCGCCGGTTTGGCCTTGACGGCGGCCTGCATACCGGCCTCCACGATGCGGTTGCGGGCCTTGGGGTCGCCCTTCTCCTCGTCCTTCAGGTCAAACGGCACAATGTCGAGCAGCAGCACATCAACACCGGCACCGGCCAGCAGGGCAGCGATGCCGCCACCCATGATTCCAGACCCGATTACCGCGGCCTTGTTGATTCTTCTTACCATTACGCCCTCCTAGATTTAGTTGTTCGCTACGGACAATGAAATATGAATCACCGTTCATAAGTATACCAAACCGATCACGGAGTCAAGAAAAGGGGATCATCGGGGACAACTTTATTGTATCATGTCAATATTGCGTGGTTTTTATATCAATTGCCCCGGATTTCAAGGGACATCCAAACAAGCCCCTGAAGATCTGTCCCCATATTGACAGGGCCACCCCCGGGACGGGCCACTCCCCGGGGACAGACCCCGGACCGGGCCGCGGCCCCTGCCCCCCTGACACCCCCATGAAAGAGGGGCGTGTCGGTAACCGACACGCCCCTTTGGGGTATGTGGTCTCGTGCCCCCCCGGCTCAGGGGGCCGGCCGCTTCAGCCCCCGGCCGTGGCGATGAAGCAGGTGCCCTCCTGGATGCGGCCCGTGGGGGCGGCATAGCGCGCGGGCACGTCGGGGATGCCGTCGCCCCCGGTGTCGAAGGAGAGCAGGTAGCGCACGAAGCCCTCCCACTGCTGCAGCTCCTGCACGCCCGCGGTATCAGGGTCGCAGTCCACGCGCGCTTCGCTAAGCCCGCCGGGGTGGACGCTCGCATCGAGATAGCTCACCCCGTCGGCGTCCTTGGGGTCGATGGACAGAAAGCCGTAGGTATAGTCGCCGACCACGGCGATGAACTGCGCCACGTAGTAGTTGATGGCCACCTTGTAGAGCTCCTTATTGAGGCAGCTCGTATCCAGGGGCTTCTCGCTGTAGCCATTGGTTTCGTCGCCCACGTAGATCCTCAGAACCCGGAAAAACGGCAAGAGACTGGGGTTGTATTCGAATTTCAACCCGCTGACGTTCAGCCAGTAGTCGCTGCCCTCCAGGGGGTAGACCGTGGTGATCACCTCCATGGCCTTCTTGACCTCGGAAGCGGTGATATGGATCGTGACCATGGGGTAGCCCACGGGGGGGTTGCCCTGGCCGTCCGGCGTGAGCCCGAAGCCCAGCGGCAGGACGCGGAAGGCGTCCGAGAAGGCGATCTGCCCCGTGACCCCCGCGAGGATGTCGTCGCGGATCACGCCGTTGGACTCCACGGCGAAGTCCACCCTGCTCTCGGGCACCGCCGGGTCGTACTCCTCCTGGTCCACCATCCAGCGCATGGCATCCGCCACGAGGTTACCCAGGTTGTTCTCGGCGCCGCTTACGGCGGTGAGGTCAAAGGCCGTCTCGGCGATGATCTGGCCGAAGGCGTAGTCATAGCCCAGCGTCTCCAGGGTGAGATCCACCTCGCCCACGAGGCCCTCGACGAGGGCCTGCATGGCCGCATCGCCTGCGATGGTGTCGTTGATGTCGACGAGTTCGTAGCCTCCATAAGCGGGCGCGCCGCCTGTAAGGTCGAGGTCGAGCACGCCCAGGTAGCGCCCGTAGCTGCCCGCCTGCACGATGAGCGTGTCCCCCACCACGAGGGGCTCTTGTGCGATCTCGTGGGTGTGCCCGGAGATGATCACGTCGATCCCGGGCACGGCACCCGCCAGGGCGGTGTCCTCATCCAGCCCCGAGTGGGACAGGCACACGATCAGCTGCGCCCCGGCATCCTCCAGCGCACTCACGGCACGCGCGGCCGCGCTGGAGGCGGCCTCGAAATCGACCGGATAGGCAAAGGGCGCCACGCCGGCGGCGTTCTCGCCCACCAGGCCGAAGAAGCCCACCATTGTGCCGTCCACCTCCTGGATATAGGCGGGCTGGATGAGGTTGTCCTCCCCGCAGAGGGCCTCCAGGCTGTCGTCCAGGGGGCTGTCCGCATCGAAGATCAGGTTCGAGGCCACTACCTTCAGATCGAGGCCCAGATCCCCGATGAGGCCGAGGATCTTGGCGGTCTCGGACGGGGTCCAGTCGAACTCATGGTTGCCCAGGGTGATGACATCGTAGCCCAGGGCGTCCATGAGGGTCAGCTCGGCCTGGCCGCGCAGCAGGCTGAAGGCCGTGCCCATCATGAAGTCGCCCCCGTCCAGGAGCAGCACCGGGGTCCCCTCTGCTTCGCGCGCCGCGCGGATCTCTTCCACCCGGGCGGCGATGCGGGCAAAGCCGCCGATGGTGGCGTCATTGTCGAGTTCGATGGTGTAGTCCCCGTTGGGGCCGAACCCCAAGAGGTGGGAGTGGAGATCGTTGGTGTGGATGATGGTCAGCTTCTCGGCGGCCAGGGCCGGCGCCCCCATCCCCACCAGGAACAACCCGGTTACGACCAGTAATACGCCCCGGCGCGCGCGATTCCGCGCCCGGCCAGAGCCCTGTCTTGTGCGTGCGTCCATGCCTGCCTCCTCCATCAGAAATGGTTTCCTCCGTGAACGGTCATGGGGATACGCCCCGGCACACCCCCCTGCGGGGATCTGCGGCGGGTAGTCTGGCCCCATGACAACCAAACCGATTATTATATTACCATATAATACGGGAAATCTCACATTATTCAATCATCCCGTGCCATTTCCCCGGAGACACCCCGGCTTGAGGGCCCCTTTCCCCGTCAGGGAATGCGGCCCTCAAGCGATTGCACGAGGCCCTTGCCAGCCGAATGGCTTCCCCAAATCAGGGGTATGCCAGCCCGCGACCCTCCCTGCCGCCGCTAGCGGCGGGGAATGTGACCCATAGAATCCCGTGCTCCTCACGTGAGGTGACGCAGGCAAGCCCCTTCAGCGGCCGGGCAGCACCTGCCCCCAGGCGCGCTTGAGCCCCAGGCGCACCGGGGCCCCCGGAGGGGGCAGCGGCTGCTCGGCGGGCAGCTCGAAGAAGAGCACCGCGCCGGAAGATATCTCGAGCTCGAGGTGGTAGCTGCTGCCGCGGAAGAGACGCTGGCGCACGAATCCTTCCACCAGGGCGGTGGGGGTTTCCCCCGCGGTCGCCACATAGGCCGCATCCGGCCGGATGAGGAGGGTGACCTCCTCCCCCGGGGACCCGGGGTCGCCCTCCCACTTGAGGACGCCCAGGGGGGTCTCGAGGGTGCCGCCAGGCGTCACGCGGCCCGGGAGCAGGTTGCGCAGGCCCAGAAAATGCGCGACGATCTCGCTTTGCGGGTGGCGGTAGAGCCTCTCGGGGGTGTCCACCTGTTCGATGACGCCGTCATGCATGACCGCGATGCGGTCGGCCATGGCAAAGGCCTCGGCCTGGTCGTGGGTGACGAAAATGGTGCTGACACCCTTAAGGATGGCACGCAGTTCCAACATAAGCCGCTCGCGCAGGTTGCGGTCCAGCGAGCCCAGGGGCTCGTCGAGCATCAGCAGCCGGGGACCCGCGGCCAGGCTGCGGGCGAGCGCCACGCGCTGGCGCTCGCCGCCGGAGAGCTCGCTCACCCCGCGGCGCTCCAGCCCGGTCAGTCCTACCAGCGCCAGCATCTCGGCCACGCGTCGCCCGACCTCCCGGGTGCTCCCGGGCTGGAGCCGCAGGCCGAAGGCCACGTTGTCGAAGACATTGCGGTGCGGGAAGAGGGCGAACTCCTGGAACATCATGCCGAAATTGCGTCGGTGGGGCGGCACGCCCCTCAGGCTCTTTCCGTCACAGACCACCTCGCCCCGGTCGGGTTTCTCCAGGCCCGCGATGATACGCAGGAGCGTGGTCTTGCCACAGCCCGACGGTCCCAGCAGGCACAGGCACTCGCCCTCCTCGAACTCCAGGCTGACCCCGCGGATGAAGGGCTTGCCACCGTAAGATTTCCAGATGTCATCCAGTCTGAGGAGCGCCATCAGGCCTACAGACCTCCCTTGAGGGTGCCCCGGTCGAGGATCAGGAAACAGGCACAGGTGGTCAGCATGAGGATGCTGCTCATGGCCATGGCCTGCCCGTAGTTCAGCGCCCCGGGTTGGCTGAGGAAACGGTAGATGGCCAGCGGGATGGTGGGGCTCTGGGGACGCGCCACGAACACCGTGGCCCCGAACTCCCCCATGCTCACCGTAAAGGCGAAGAGCGCCCCGGCCACCAGGGCCCGGGTCACGATGGGCAGGTCAACGCGCCGCCAGACCTGGGCCGGCGAGGCGCCCAGCACGCTGGCCGCCTCGCGCATGGAGGCCGGGATGCTCTTCAGCGCGGGCAGCAGCGCACGCACCACGAAGGGGAAGGCCACCAGGGCGTGTGCCAGCGGCACCAGGATCAGCGAGGCCCTCAGGTTCAGGGGGGGCTCGTCGAAGGCCAGGATGAAGCCGAAGCCCAGCGTGACGGCCGAAGTGGACAGTGGCAGCATGAAGAGCGGGTCCAAAAGGGCCACCAGCCCCCCCCGCGGCCGGGCCAGCAGGGCGGAGGCGCACAGCCCCAGCACCAGCGACAGCAGCAGGGTGAGGGCGGCAAAGCCCAGGGAATAGCCGATGGCCTGGATGGGGGGCACGTAGAAAACCGAGCCCGCCGGGTTGGCAAAGAGCGCCCGGTAGTAGACCAGCGAGGGGCCCTGCTCGGTCATCAGGGAGCGGAGCACGAGCGCCATCAGCGGCCCTCCCATGAGGAGCACGGTGAGGAGGACGTGCCCGCCCACCACGAGCCTTTCCCTCCACCCGGCCACCGGCCGCTGTGTGATGCGCACCGACTCGGGCGTCAGCTCGGTGGTGCTGCGGCGCTGCAGGGTGGTGTAGAACCACATGAGGACGAAGGTGAAGACGATCTGGATCAGGGAGAGCAGGGAAGCCATGGGCAGGTTGAAGAGGTGCACGGCCTGGCGGTATATCTCCACCTCCACGGTGGAGAAACGCGGCCCGCCGAGGATGAGGATGACCCCGAAGCTCGAGAAGCAGAACATGAAGATCAAAAGCGCCGCGGCCAGGATGGCCGGGCGGATCAGCGGCAGCGTGATGCGGCAAAATGTCTGCCAGGACGAGGCCCCCAGCAGGCGCGCCGCCTCGGCCAGGGCGGGGTCGATCTGCGACCAGAAACCGCCCACGAGGCGGATGACCACGGCCATGTTGTAGAACACGTGCGCCAGCAGGATCATGGCGATGGTGTGCTCGAGATGAATGGGCCCGGTCTCCAGCGTCAGGAGCCCGGCCAGCGTGGTGTTGAGCACCCCGCTCCTGCCCAGCAGGGCGTCGAAGGCCGAGGCCACCACCACGGTGGGCAGCACGAAAGGCACGGTCACGAGCGCCCGCAGCAGGTCCTTGCCTGGAAAGGTAAAGCGGGCGAAGACATAGGCCCCGGGCAGGGCCAGCGCCAGGGTGAGCACGGTGGAGAGCGCCGCCTGCCAGGTGGTGAACCACAGGATGCGGGCATAGTAGGTGGTGGAAAAGAACTTGCCGATCACCCCGAGCTTGAGCACCCCCTCAGGCGCCAGGCTCAGGGAAAAGATCTCGTAGAGCGGCAGAAAGAAGAACACCCCCAGGAAGGCCAGCGGAATTCCGGCCAGCACCCAGGTGCCGAGCGCCCTGGGTCCCGGACTCATCGGCCGTGGTCCGCCGGGCGCCAGACCGTGCTTCGATCCCGGATGGCACAGGCAGTCTCCATGCGTGCCCCCTTCAGTTGAGCATGGCCTGCGTCCAGGCCTCGATCCAGGCCTCGCGACCCTTAGCGATGGCCTCGGGCGCCAGCCTCACGGGACGCTCGGCCGGGTGGGCATGGCGCCGGAAGACCTCGGGCAGACGCGCGCGCGCATTGGCGGGAAAGACAAACATGCTCAGGGGGATGTCCTCCTGGAAGGGGACATCCAGCAGAAAATCCACCAGGGCCCTGGACAGCTTCGGGTTCCGCGTGCCCTTGAGGATGCCGACGAACTCCACCTGGCGGAAGGCCGACCCCGGGGCCACAAGGGCGGCCGTGGGGGCCTCTTTCAGGGGCTCCTTGGCAAAGTGCACCTCGGCGGGGGGACTGGTGGCATAGCTCACCACGATGGGCCGCGTCCCGGAAGAGGCGGCGCTGAACTGGCCCCAGTAGGCATCCTCCCAGCCGCTGGCCACGAGCACCTCGTTGCGCTTAAGCGCCTTCCAGTAGTCGAGCCAGCCCTCCTCCCCGAAGCGTGCCACGGTGATCAGCAGAAAGACCAGGCCCGGCGAGGAGGTGGCGGGGTTCTCCACCACGGTCAGCCCGCGGTAGGCGGGCCGGACCAGGTCCTCCAGGCCCTGAGGGGGGGAGAGGTCCCGGGAGGCGAACCAGGCCTTGTCGTAGTTGAGGCAGACATCCCCGTAATCCACCGGCAGCACGCGGTGCGCCGGGTCGAGCTCGAGCTCGTCCGGGATGTCCGCGAGGTGGGGCGAGGCGTAGGGCTCGAAGATATCCTCCGTCAGCGCGCGGCTCATGAAGGTGTTGTCCACCCCGAAGAAGACATCGGCCAGGGGGTTCTTCTTCGAGAGGATGGCCTGGTTGAGCGCGGCCCCCGCATCTCCGGCCTTGAGGATCCGGAGCGTAACCTCGTGCTCCTGTTCGAAGGCCGCCAGGACAGGGGCGCTGATGTCGAAACTGTCGTGGGTCATGAGCGTGACCACCGGCGTCTCCTCCCGGGTACAGGCGGCACCAAGGGCCATCACCACCGCCAGGAGCAGCGCCAGGGCCGCCCCCCTCCTCGTGCCAGACCTGCCTTTCACCTGATTATCTCCTTTGTGCCGCTTCGCTGTGGGCCCCGGGGCACGTCCCGGGTCATACCCGCCTCACCCGTGACCGACCGCAGCCGATCTCCGGCCGTGGCCGGCAATGACCATAAAACACTCCCGTTAAAGGTTGTGTCAAGCGCTTTTGCACCGCGGGCCGCAAGCGGCCCGGACGCCCAGGAGGGCCGGTGTACCCCGATGATAGACCAAGTTTCCTGTATAAGGGGCCGCTTGAAGACAAGCCCTTGAAAAATATTCACCACATGGTATTAACTCAGCGTGAACACACTTGCGAAAAGGAGCTCGCCATGACAGAGAACCCCTTCTCATCGGGCATCTTTTACGACTACCCCCTGATCATCAAAAAACTCCTTACCACCCCCGTGCGCTCGGCCTCCCGGCAGGAGATCATCTTCAAGGACGAGGTGTGCCTTTCCTACGGCACCTTCTTCGAGCGCGTCAACCGTCTCGCCAGCGCCCTGGAACAGCTGGGGGTGAAGCCGGGGGATATCGTGGGGGTGCTCGACTACAACAGTCACCGTTTTCTCGAGTGCCTCTTCGCCGTGCCCATGATGGGGGCGACCCTGTGCACCTTCAACTGGAGACTGGCCCTGGACCAGTTCGACTACACCATCACCCACGCCCGGCCCAAGGTACTGCTGGTGAACGCGGAGTTCTTCCCCCTGCTCGAGAAGATTCCCGAGTCCCTGGGCCCGGTGGAGGTGCTCGTGGGCCTGCCGGGCGACGAGGGGCTGACACAGACATCGCTGAACATCGCGCACGAGTACGAGAATCTGCTCGAGAAGGCCTTCCGTTCCTACGACTTCCCTGATCTGGACGAGAACACCACCGCCACCCTCTTCTATACCGCCGGCACCACCGGCCAGCCCAAGGGGGTAACCTTCACCCACCGCCAGATCGTGCTCCACACCCTGTCGCTGGCGGTCACCTTCGGATCCTTGAGTTCGGTGGCGCGCTTCTCGTCCGATGACGTCTATATGCCCCTGACCCCCATGTGGAATGAGCATGCCTGGGGCATGCCCTACCTCGCCACCATGCTGGGGGTCAAACAGGTCTACCCCGGGAAATACAATACCGAGTTCATGCTGGAGCTCTTCGAGCGCCACCAGGTGAGCTTCAGCCACTGCCTGCCCACCGTATTGCACATGATCCTCTACCATCCCCAGGCCAAGGACATGGACCTCTCACGCTGCAAGCTCTTTATCGTGGGCGCCAGCCTGCACCGCAACCTGGCCAAGGCGGCCATGGTCCGCGGAATCGAGCTGATCTCGGCCTACGGCATCGCCGAAACCTGCCCGCTGGTTTCGGCCGCCAACCTCAAGCCCGGGACCCACGACCTGACCGGCGAGCAGAAGCTCGACGTCATCACCAGCGCCGGTCTGCCCGCCCCCCTGGTGGAGCTCGAGGTGCTCGACCCCCAGGGCCTCCCCCTGCCGCACGACGGACATACGCTGGGCGAGGTGGTCATGCGCGCCCCCTGGCTGACCCACGGATACTTCAAGGATCCCGAACGCACCCTGAACCTCTGGCGGGGTGGCTGGCTCTACAGCGGCGACATCGGCTATATCGACCAGGAGGGCTACCTGCACCTCACCGACCGCGTGCGCAACGTGATCAAGACCGGCGGGGAATGGGTCTCCTCCCTGAGGCTGGAGAATATCATCCGCCGCCACGACGCCATCAGCGACGCGGCCGTGGTGGGCGTGCCGGACGAGAAGTGGGGCGAGCGGCCCGTGGTGCTCGTGGTGCTCAAGCCCGCCTTCAAGAAAGAGGTGAACGAAGAGGTGCTCAAGACCTTCATGGAGCGCTTCGCCGACCAGGGCGAAATCCCCAAGTACGTGCTGCCAGACCGCTACATCATCGTGGACGAGATCCCCAAGACCGGGGTCAAGAAGATCAATATCCGCATGATCAGGGAAATCTACGGCTAGGTCGGGCCCTTGCAGGACACACACTCCGCTTCCCTGCCCACCCCCCCCCTGAAAAAGCCTCAGGGGCCGCCAGACCCGGCACACCTGGCCCTGGCACGCCGTTTCAGCGCGCGCCGTCTCATCGGCCCGCCCCTGGGTGAACCCCTCGTGGAGCTTATCAGCCACCTGTTCAGCCCGCAGGAGGCGCTGATTGCCTGCCACCTGCCGCTGTACTTCTCCCGGCCGGTGAGCTGGATCGCCCGCCGGGCCGGAAGGGCGCCAGAAGAGGTCGCACCGCTGCTGGAGGAAATGGCACAGCGCCGGGTGATCATGCGCGGGAAAAAGGGCTATGCCCTGCTGCCGCTGGTCCCCGGCATGTTCGAGCACCTGCTGATGAACGGCGCCGAGAGCCCCTGGCACCGCCGCTATGCCGAGCTCTTCAACGCCCTCTTCGCCACCGGCTATGTGCGCCGCTACACCACCACGAAGCTGCCCGCCATCCGCAACATCCCGGTGCACACGGCCTTCGAGGGGCGCTCACGGATCCATGACATCCAGGGAGTTTACGCCATGATCGAGGCCCACAGCGACTTCGCCGTGCTCAACGTGTGCCAGTGCCGCCAGTCGCGCCACCTCACAGGCCAGGCCTGCCGGCGGGCCCTGCCCGAGGACGGCTGTCTGGTCTTCGGCAGCTTCGCCCTCTCCGTGGTGGCGGGCGGCAACGGGCGCCCTGTCAGCCGCGATCAGATGCGCGCCATCGCGAGACAGCGCTGGGAGCAGAACCTCGTCTTCATGAGCGCCAATGTTACGGCCTCAGTCCCCAATGCCATCTGCACCTGCTGCGACTGCTGCTGCCACTACGTGCAGGCCATCAACGACTTCGGGGCCGACTCCACCCTGGCCCCCGGTCCCCTGCTCGCCGAGGTGGATCAGGAGCGCTGCATCGACTGCCTGGCCTGTGTGAAGGTGTGCAACACCCACGCCCACCAGCGTGTCGGGCAGCAGCACACCTTCGACCGGTCACGCTGCATCGGCTGCGGCCTGTGCCTGGAGACCTGTGCACCCGGGGCCATCCGCCTGCGGGAGAATCCCGCCTACCGGCCTCCGTCGGCCAGCTATACCCGCCTGGGGCTGCGGCTCCTGCCGGGGGCGGCCCTGGCGCTGCTCAAATCGCTGGGGGGCCGGCGTTCCCCTTGAAGCCTCGCGCCCCGGCGAAAGGAGCGCCCTAGGCCGCGTACTTGCTCACGAAGCGGTCGACAAGCTTGTACTTCTGCACCTTGCCGCTGGCGGTCATGGGAAACTCGCTGACGAACTCCCAGTAGCGCGGGATCTTGTGCCGGGCGATGCGGCCCTGACAGTAGGCCTTAAGCTCCTCGGGGCACAGGCTCGCGCCCTCGCAGGTCCGCACCACGGCCAGGACCTGCTCGCCGTACTTGCGGTCGGGGATGCCCACCACATAGACGTCTTCCACCTGGGGGTGGCCGTGCAGGAACTCCTCGATCTCGCGCGGGTAGATGTTCTCGCCCCCGCGGATGATCATCTCCTTGATGCGGCCGGTGACCCTGAAGTAGCCCTCTTCGTCCACCAGACCCAGGTCGCCGGTGTGCAGCCAGCCCTCATGGTCGATGGCCTCGCGCGTGGCCTCCTCCATCTTGTAGTAGCCCCGCATGACGCAGGGGCTGCGGGTGACGATCTCCCCCGTCACACCCGGCGGCAGGGGCTCCCACGTGCCCGGTTCGACGATGCGGCCCTCGATGCTGGGCAGCAACCGGCCCACGGTGGCGACCCGCAGCTCCACCGGGTCATCGCGCCGGGTCATGGTCATGACCGGGGAACTCTCGGTCTGGCCGAAGGCGATGACCACCTCGGGGCAGTGCAGGCGCGCGCGCA
>CAZUDI010000037.1:0-38480 GCA_964618975.1 uncultured Bacteriovoracaceae bacterium
CCGAGCGCACCTCTCCCGTCGACAGGTCCACCATGAGTATCCTGCCCATGTACGCAAGTGCCATAAGAGACTCCTTCTCTTCAATTTAGGACAAATATTCCATGAAGGGACACCTATCCCTCACCTCTTCGGCATATTATCGAACAGCTGCTCTCTCGCCTTCAGACCCTTGCCGGGGGGCCTCAGAGGGGCTCGTGGGCCTTTTTGCCGTAAACCCGCTCATAGGCCTGGCAGAACGGACAGAGCCGCTCCTCGATCCTGGACACGAACCAGAAGGCGGCTCCCTGCTGCTGGACCCGCGCCCGGCGGCATACGGGGCAAGTCAGACAAAGCTGAGCCATCTTTCTGTCTCTCTCCGATACAGTTTTCTCCATCGGCCCCCTCCTAGAATACACTCATTGTGCATCCCACAATACGAGTATTGACCCTGAAAATCAACATGGCAGAATGATATCGCCCCAATCGACAGGCAGTTATACTGCCATTCATAGCATAATAAATGAGGCCCCCCACACGTCATTACATACCAAAGACAAGGATTTCCTTATCATATGTTTCTACGCATGGGAACCACCGAAAATATGATTCCCCCCCACTGGCCCGGTGGCGACGTATGTGCGCCTGTATCTCCGGGAAGTCTTCCCCGCTCAGGCGGCCATGGTCCCCTCAGCGGCCACGCCAAGGGTGGGGAGTTTCAGCCCCTGAGGCAGCATCACCTCCAGGGCCACGGGCAGGTGATCGGAGAGGGGGTAGTTGATAACCTGGCCCCGCCTCACCCGGATGCCGCCCGATACCAGGATGTGATCAATGTGGCGTTCCGGTCTCCAGCTCGGAAAGGTCAAGAGGCCCGGCACCGGCAGACGCAGGTCGGCCTTGAGCCGCAGGAGCCTGAGCTCCTCGCTGTCGGCCCCGCAGTTCAGGTCACCCATCATGATCACATGGGCGGTTTCCTGCATCAGGCTGGCAAGATACTCCACCTGCTCGAGCCTGGCCTTACGGCTCAGGGCCAGGTGGGCGATCACGACCAGCAGATCCTGAGCCCCCCCTTCCCCGAAGCGCATCAGCAGTGCGCCCCTGCCCGGGAGCCTGCCCGGCAGACTGTGTCGGGTGACACGCTGCGGGGCGTGCCTGGTCAGCGCCCCGAGACTGTGCCTGGCCACCACAGAGAGCTTGCGATTGATCTTCTCATAGCTGAAGGGAAATCTGGCCATCTGGGCCAGGTAACCGATCTGGTTGACAAACCCACTTCTCAGACTGCCGCCGTCGAGCTCCTGCAGCCCCACCAGATCAAAGCCCTCGATCAGCCAGGCGATGCGGCGGAGGTTGAGCTGTCGGTTAGAGGTGGGCAGGAGATGCTGCCAACCCTTGGTGACATAGTGACTGCGCCTGGTGGTGGCGATTCCGACCTGGATATTGTAGCTCAGAAGTCTGAGTCGTTGCCGGTCCTGCCCCTGAGGGTCGTAGGTGCGGTCTTGAACCATTGCGTTCCTCCTGATGTCGGCTTGCGGCGACGACCTCTTGGTTGCCTCAAGGTGCATGCGATCCTGTCCAGACACCGTCATGCCCCCTGAGCCTTGTTTTCACAAAGGCGTGGGGGCATGCTCATTATCGCTTGAGTTCGGATCCAATCGGCGGGCCTCGTGGTGCGGATTATCATCTCCCCTTTCTATCGGGTGGATCCGGAAATCACTTGAGGGGGGGGGCACATCGGCCCACAGCTATCGCCTCACTCGGTGTGATAGCATGGGGAATCCGGGCGATCAAGGGCCTTCCAGGGACACGCTTGCCCGCGGGTTGGGAGTCAGCCCGGGGGAGGGACTTCGGAGGGGGACAGTTCGAGGCCTCCGGGATTTACAGGTATGCGGCCAGGAGAACCGGCCGCATACCCGAGGGGGAAAGGAGAGTCCTTCACCCTTGAGGACAGGGCCCTTTACGTCTGTCGGCGCTCACAGCAGACGGCGCAGACGCTGTTCAAGGACTTCCCTGGGCTGGGCGCCCACCAGGGTCTCCACGAGTCGCCCGCCCGTGAAGATCAGCAGGCTCGGGATGCTGCGGATGCCGAAGCGCGCCGATGCCTGGGGATTCTCGTCCACGTTGATCTTGACGATCTTGACCTGGCCCGCAAACTCGCGGGCCAGTCCGTCGAGCACAGGTGCAACCGTGCGGCACGGAGCGCACCACGGGGCCCAGAAGTCCACCACGACCGGCAGGGGTGACTTAAGCACCTCGCTCTCGAAGCGCGCATCCGTAAGCTTGTCCACCCGCCCTTCAAGGGCAGGGTCGGGCAGCGGCGCCTTGCAGCGGCCGCAGCGGGGATGGTCCTGAAGCCTGTGTCGGGGAAGGCGGTTTTTGGCCGAGCATTTCTCGCAGGTCACGATCAGCGTATCCGGATTCGGCATCTTAGCCCCCTTGGCATGTTTTTCCTTTTGAGTAGGGTCAAGAGGGGCCCCTGTCCAGTGAGCCGCCGGGGGGTTCCGGGGCCGCCATAAGGGGAGATCCGAGGCGCGTCCCCTTCCAGGTGCTCAGGAGGTTGTCGCGATGGATATCGTCGTCGCGGTCGAAGAAGACCACCACGTGGGTGTCCTCCAGTGATCTGGCCCCGGTGCAGATCTCCTTCAGATTCTCCACCTGTTCGCTCTCCAACGAGTTTTCTCCGCAGAGGTAGACGGCATAAGTCCAGGCCCTTTCCTCAGGCACGAACGGGTTTTGCCACAGCAGGCAGACCCCGCCAGGGGCACGGCCAGGGCTCCGATAAAATCGGGGCTGTCGGAAGGGGGGGACAATATGCTACAAGGAAAGGCATGAAGATCGGCAGTGCCCTCCTGCCGCACCGGGCACCGCCGGCATCCATATAATGGTGTAGTGACATTGAGGGGGAGGGGCATGTCCGAGACCGACATCATCCACACCCTGGAGGAGGCCCTGAGGGAGGGCAAGGAGAACGGGGAGCGGCTCATCAGCCGGCTGCGGCTCATGATCGTCCTGCTGGCGCCGGTCTCGGTGCTGCTGGTGCTTCTCACCCACCCGGGTCTCCCCAAGGGCTACCTCGTCATGGCGCTTATCGCCTGGACCCTCATGCTCCTCTATGCCTTCACGGTGCACCTCGTGCTCCACAGGGGGCTCTATCGTCCCGGCCTGGGCTACCTGACGCTCTTCCTGGACGCCATCGGACTCGGGCTCTACCTCATGGCGCTCTCCTTCTTCAAGCCCGGCTATATCGGGGCGCTCTACGAACCGCTCTTTGCGGTCTACTACATCATCAGCGTCAGCGGCACGATCAAATACGACTTCAAGTACTCCTTCTTCAGTGTCGGTATCTGTGCGGGCATGGTCTTTCTCCTTACCGGGTTCGATTCCCGCTTCCATACCCTCGAGCCAAGTCTGTCCCTGATCGCCGAAAAGCTCCTCATGCTCGTCATCTTCACCCTCATCTCGATCATCTTCCACAACATGTTCACCCGCATCGTGGTGGCCGAACACCAGCTCATGAGCCGGCGCTATCGGGAGATCTCCACCATCCTGACCATCGGGAGCGATATCTCCTCCCGCAGAAAGCTCGAAAAGACGCTCGAAACCATCGTGCAGGAGACACAGACCCTGCTGCAGGCCGATCTGTGCTATCTCGCCTGGCCGGGGGAGACAGGAAGCCGCGAGGCCCACGTGATAACCTCCGGCACGCGCTCCCTGGGGGCGATGCCGCTGTGCCCCGGCCACGGTCTGGAAGGCCGTCTGCTCGCCACGGGCGAACCGCTGATAGCCGGCTCGCCGCAGGAACTCGCCTCCCTGTGCGGCCGGGCCACCGCCGGGCACCTCACCGCCGAGGGGGTGCACGCCGTGCTTGGGGTCCCCATGAGCATCGAGGGCGAAATCATCGGGGTGTTCGTAGCCGCGCGGAGGAGGTCCCAGCCCTTCAGCGGCTATGACCGCATCCTGCTGAGCACCCTCTCGCAGCAGGCCGCCCTCACCCTGCAGAACGCCCTGCTCTTCGAGAGGCTGCACCACGAACACCAGCCCTTTCTCCCGGCCCCGCAGGGCCAGGGGCCGGTCGTCTTCGAGGGCATGCTGGGGGCCAGTCCGGCGATGCAGCGCCTCTACGCCCTCATCGGCAAGGCCTCTTCGAGCGATCATCCGGTGCTCATCCGCGGGGAGAGCGGCACGGGCAAGGAACTGGTGGCGCGCGCCCTGCACGCCCGCAGCCCACGCGCCCAGGGCCCCTTCATCACCATCAACTGTGCCGCCATTCCCGAGACCCTGCTCGAAAGCGAGCTCTTCGGCCACGAGCGCGGGGCCTTCACCGGCGCCATCAGGCGCAAGCGGGGCCGGTTCGAACTCGCCCACACCGGCACGCTCTTCCTCGACGAGATCGGCGACATGGGCCTGGTCCTCCAGACCAAGCTCCTCCGTGTCCTGCAGGAGCAGGTATTCGAGCGTCTGGGGGGGGAGACGCCCCTGCGCGTCGATGTACGTGTGATCAGCGCCACGCACCAGGACCTGAAGGCCAAGATAGCCTCCGGGACCTTCAGGGAAGACCTGTACTACCGCATCAACACCCTGCCTATCTACACCCCGGCGCTCAGGGAGCGCCGGGAGGACATCCCGCTGCTGGTGGAGCACTTCATCGCGGTCTGCGGTCAGGGAAACAATCACGAACTGCGGCTTTCGCAGGCCGCCATGGACTATCTCACGGGACGCGACTGGAAGGGCAACGTGCGCGAGCTCGAAAACCTGATCAAGCGCATGGTGACCATGGCCGAGCACGACCTCCTCCAGACGGCGGACGTGGAGGATCTCATCGGCATGCTGGAGCCCGGCCCGGCCGGAGGCGACCCTGCCACCCTGCGCGACTATGCCTGGCGCAAAGCCGCCCAGGGGTGCTCGCTGGCGGACGAAGCGGGCCTTTTCGAGCGCACCCTGATCGAGGCGGCCCTGAGCCGCTCGGGGGGGAACATCTCCGAGGCGGGCCGCATCCTCAACCTCCCCAAATCTACCCTGTTCAACAAGATCCAGAAACACGGGCTCTCTCTCGAGGATGGGGGCACAAGGCGCCACGTTTCTTAAGGGCAGAATAGCTGGGCCTTCTGGTGGTTGCCCTTGCAGGCGTTCGGAGATAGGCCATGCAGACTCCCGGCCCGGCCGGGCAACGCTCGCCTGCAGGACATGGCTCCCTCGGGGCAGCTCTCCGGTCTGAAACGGCATACGGCTTTTCAGTCCAGAGGAAAGGACAGCTACGATGAGGAGCGCATGGGGCCTCCTCACCGTAAGGGTGTCACTTCACGATATGCCTCTCAATCAGAAGGGTACATCGCATCGATCTTGTCGGCGTACTTCTGATTGATGATGCGGCGTTTGAGCTTCATGGTCGGGGTCAACTCTCCGGTATCCTGGGACCATTCGGCCTCCAAGAGCGTGAACTTGCGGATTTGTTCCACGCGCGAAAAATCACGGGTGTGCGTCTCGATCTCACCCTGGAAGAGGGCCTGCACCGCGTTTGAGGCGAGCAGCTCCGCCCGGCTGCTGTAGGAGATGCTGGCCGTCTTGGCCCAGCCCTCGAGGGCCTCGAACGAGGGCACAATCAGGGCGGAGAGGTACTTTTTGTTGTCGCCGATCACGGCCAGCTGTTCGATGTAGGGTGAGGCCATCAGGCTGTTCTCGATGTTTTGCGGGGAGATGTTCTTGCCCCCCGAGGTAACCAGGATATCCTTGATGCGGCCGGTGATCCTGAGGTAGCCGTCCGCATCGATCTCCCCGATGTCGCCCGTGCGGAAGAACCCGTCTGCGGTGAAGACCTCCCGGGTGGCCTCCTCGTTCTTGTAGTAGCCCTTCATGACCTGCGGGCCCTTGACGAGGATCTCCCCGTCTTCCGCGATGCTGACGAGGGTATCCTTGACAGGCGGTCCGACCGTGCCGGGCTTGATACGCGAGGGCTTGTTACCGTGGGTGACCGGGGTGGTCTCGGTCAGGCCGAAGCCCTCCAGGATGCGGATGCCCATCCCGAGGAAGAACTCGGCGTCCGACACGGAGAGCGGCCCGCCGCCGGAGATGGCGCCGTGCAGACGGTCCATCCCCAGGGCCGCCTTGAGCTTGGAGAAGATGAGCCTGTCGGCCAGGGCATACCTGAGGGCGAACAGGCCCGTACGGGGCTGGTCGTTGCAGAAATAGGGGAGATTCTGCCTGGCTATCCCCATGGCCCAGTTGAAGAGGGCCTTCTTGATGGCCGGGGCGCCGGCTATCTTGGAGATGATCCCGTTATGGACCTTCTCGTAGATCCGCGGGACGCTCACCATGAAGGTGGGGCGCACCTCCTGGAAGTTCTCCAGCAGTTTCTCGGTGCTTTCGGCAAAGGCCACCTTGTGGCCCAGAAAGATCGGCGTATAGTACCCCACGGTGCGCTCCAGCGAATGGGCCAGGGGCAGGAAGGAGAGGAAGGTGTGCTCGCCGGAGAGGAATTCCGGGTCGACGGCGTTGAGCTGGTTGACGTTCGCGACAAAGTTGTTGTGCGTGAGCATGACCCCCTTGGGGTTGCCGGTGGTGCCCGAGGTATAGATGATAGTGGCCACGTCGTCAATGGCGATGGATTCCAGTCGCGCCTCGAACTGGGCCTTGTCCGGGAAGGTGCGGCCGGTCTGCAAAGCCTCGCCGAGGGTCGTGACCCCCTCCATGGCCGGGGAAAGCTCGTCGAAGATGATGACCTCCTTGAGGTTGGGGAGCTTGTCCTTCACGGCCAGGACCTTGTCCAGGTGTTCCCTGGTCCCCACAAAACAGAGGGTCGCATCGGAGTTGTCGATGATGTAGCGGCATTCTTCGGCGGAATTGGTGGCATAGATGGGTACATTCACCGCCCCCACGGAGAGGATCGCGAGATCGGCCACCCACCACTCGTAGCGGTTGGGAGCGAACAGGGTAATCTTCTCGTTAGGTTTGACCCCCCGGGACAGGAGGTAGTACCCGAGGTCACGGACCATTCCATCCATTTGATTCCAGGACAGATCCTCCCATACTCCGGCCTTGTTCTTGTAGGATACGAGCGTTCTGTCCCCGAACTGCTCCACCCGGTTCTGGAAAATCGCACCCATGGATGTTTCCTTGAAACGTGCCATATGGATCCCTCCTTGTCAGTCACTTGAGATTAATCACATTATATTGAATATAAAAGATTCCACGGGGTTTTCAAGATGATCGTCTATGTTTTTATTAGATATTTATTTATGCCGCCAGGGGTCCCCCCCCCTGTCACCCGCGGGGTACCCTGCGCGGGGTCCCTGTGTCTTTCAGGTTCCGGACCTTCCGGGATCGAGCCATTTTGTGCAGGGAAGGCTTCCCTCCTTAAGCCACCGGAGGCCTGCCAGCGGCCCGCACGATCTCCCCGTAGTAGATGCGGTGATAATCCCTGCCCGCATAGTGAGACCCGATGGCTTCATCGAGGAAGTTCGCCGGCTCCAGGTCCTGCCAGTAGATCGTGCGGCATTCCAGGACGAACTCGGCCTCCCGGTAGGCAGGGGCCGCCACAGCCCTGGAGGCCACGGGGTTCAACCCGGAGGCAGCGATCTTGTCGCCGTCGCGTCCCGATCGCGACCCCAGGAGGGAGAGCGCCTTGCGGAAACGCTCGGGAAAGGCGCACAGGGTGAAGGTGGGATAGCGCTCCAGGTACTCGAAGGTATAGCGTCCGGGCCGCACCACTACCTGGACAAAGGGCTTGCCCCACATGGCGCCCAGGGCACCCCACCCCACGGTCATGGCATTGAAGTCCTCCAGCGTGCCGCAGGTAAGCAGGAGCCACCTGCCAAGCCACAGATTGACGACCTCCACCTGCAAGGTGCCGGTAGCGATCTCTTCGTTCATATCATACGCTCCTCATTGCGCCCCCCCCCGGCGGGCTCGCCGGCGGGATCTCGCCGCGGAGCGGCTCAGGTGCCGGTCGGGGGCGGTGTTCGCCCTTCTCGATCACGGCGCGTTCGATGACCACCGGTGTGACGGGCACGTCCTTTAAGCCTTGCTGCGTCGTGGTGGGGACGTTCTCGATTGCCTGCACGACCCCCATGCCCTCGACGACCTTGCCGAAGACGCAGTAGCCCCATCCCCGGGCGGTCCTGTCCCGATGGTCAAGAAAGTCATTGTCGAAGGTGTTGATGAAGAACTGGGAGGTCGCCGAGTGGGGGTTCGAGGTCCGCGCCATGGCGATGGTCCCGCGCCGGTTCTTAACGGCATTGTCCGCCTCGTTCCTCACCGGGGCGCGGGTGGGTTTGGATTGCATCTCCCGTGTGAATCCACCGCCCTGGATCATGAAGCCCCTGATTACCCGGTGGAAGAGCGTGCCGTCGTAGAATCCGTCACGCACATAGGCCAGAAAGTTCTCTACCGTGGCCGGGGCAGACTGCGCGTCCAGTTCGAGGACGATGTCCCCATAGGTGGTCGCCAGGCGCACCCGCGGCCTTTCAGCCTGGGGGGGCTGCGCCCACCCGGTTGCGGCGAAGCTCAGGCCCAGAACGATCAGGACCAGTAAGGCGTATCTGGTTCGCATGCCGCTCCTCCCTTTCCTCACAGGTGGCAAGCCTGTGTCTGAATCCCGGGGTGCGTTCCCGGCGGCCAACCCCGGGGAGTTCACTCCCCGAGCACTTGAAGGTCTGGCCACCTGCCAGCGTTCATCGCCCCCCGATATCCCGCCCCTCACAATGCCTCCTAATCCTTATACCTCAATTATGGCTCACAGGCCAGGGTCTGGAAAATACACACAATGCACGTCCCTAAATCCGCACGCTCGTTCCCGAATATGGTCCGCATGGTGACAGTTCGGCCTGACACATGCCCGCCCCGGGACGCCTCTCTCGTCAGGCCGTCAACATGGCCTGTCCTGGATTTGCCCCCGGCACCCCTCAGCCTTATACTGTAATTGGCATATAACTTGTTAAAGAATCTGCAAGCCCTTTTAGCGTAACGTCGGGCAATGCAATGAACATGCGGGGGTCAGCCATGTGCAATGCCACCCTTGCAGAGGTGATCAAAATTCCAGAAGAGGAGGTTTGAGGATGTCATATATGGATTGCTGTGACTGGAGCCAATGCACCCAGTGCGGGGAATGTCTCATGCAGTGTCCGGTGATGCAGATGTCAGAGGGCGAGGCCAAGGCCGCTATCGGGATGCTCATCCGGGGGGAGACGCCGCCCCGGGTCTTCGAGGAATGCACCTACTGCTTCGACTGTAACCGCCTCTGTCCCATCGAGGGGCTCAGGCCGCATGAGCTCATCCTGCAGCGCGGCCTGGAGCACCGGGGAGGCGTCCCGCGCGTGCTGCAGTACCTGATGAACGGGCAGACCCCGCCCACGCTCTGGTCCGACGTCTACGGGTCACTCACCTTTGACGAGCAGACCATCCTGCGCCACTGGTCGGCCATACCCCCGCCATCCAAGGAAATCCTCTTCATCGGGTGCATCGGCAAGATGAGCTGTTACGACATCGAGAACTCCACGGTACTCAAGGATCTGCCCAAGTTCGGGCCTCCGGACATCTGCTGCGGGGAGCTCGCCTACCGGCTGGGCGGCTGGGACGCCTATGTCGACACCATCGAGCGCACCCTGGACCGATTCGCGGACCTGAGGATCGATCGCATGGTCTGCTACTGCGGCTCGTGCTACAACTACCTGTCCAACATCCTGCCCAAGGTCTACGGCAAGGAACTCCCCTTCGAGTTGATCTCACTCTACGAATGGCTGTGGGAGCGCTACGAACAGGGTGCGCTCACGGTACACAAACCGCTGGGCTTCCGTGCCGCCGTGCACGAATCCTGCTACGTGAGCGAGCTGGGAGAGGGCTTTGCCGATACCCTGCGCCGGCTCTATACCGCCGCCGGCGCCCAGGTGGTGGATCTCGAACACCACGGGGAGAAAAATCTCTCCTGCGGCGCGGTGAGCGCCGTGCGCACGCTGAACCTCACCAAGAGCATCATCAAGGAGCAGCGCCACAAGTATGCCGAGGTGAAGGACGCCGGGGTGCGCGAGATGGCCGTCAACTGTCCGGGCTGCTATATCACGCTGGGATTCACGAACACCTTCTTCGGCACCCGGCTCCGGTACATGCCGGACGAGCTGCTGCAGGCCTTCGGTGACACGATCCGCACCCCGCTGGGCAAACGCTTCCCGCTCATCATCAGGACCTTCGCCAAACGCGGGGCCGGTCTCCTGCTTGCCAAGGATCTCGAAGAGCTGCCGCCCATCCGCACCGGAACCGCCTCCGGGACCCGGGTCGTCACCGAGAGCCGCATCCCCCTGACAGCCCGCAAGCCGGCCTCGGCCAGACCTGCTGCCCGGGCCGCAAAGACCCCTCCCGAAAGGCCGCATGCAGACGAGTAGCTTCAAGCCCATCCCCGAGCTGCGCTTCAGCCTGCAGGGCAAAGAGCGCCTGGCGCTCTTTGCCTGCACCGTCTGCGCCAACCTCTGCCAGACCGGGGGGCGGACGGGCCTGCGCCACATGGAAGGGATCCTGCGCGGGATGGGCAAGGAGGTGATCCTCTCGCGCCTGGTCACGGGCTGCTGTGCCGAGACCGTCCTGCGTGAGGCCTTCGCGGTCTATCTCGCTCCGGTGGCGATGGACTGTGACGCCGTGCTCATGCTCAGCTGCGCCGGGGGGGTGAAAACCGCCTGTCTGATCTCCCCGGGCATCCCGGTTGTGGCCGCGCTCGACTCGCTCGGCAGCCGGCCGGTCTCCCGGCAGACAACCGCCGTGGCCCAGAGCGCCTGCACCGGCTGCGGGCAGTGCGTGATCTCCCACACCGCCGGGGTGTGTCCCGTGAGCGCCTGCCCGCGCGGATTACGCTTCGGACCCTGCAGTGATGCCCCCGGGAAGGCCGGGGACGCCTGTGCCGTCGACCCGTGGCGGGCCTGCATCTGGCAGGAGATCATCGCCAAGGGCGCTGACCTCGAGGAGCTGGCCTACCTGCAGTCGCGGCGCTCCCGAGCCCCCCTGCAGGTTCCCTGGGGCTGCGTAAGGCCCGTCCCCGCCCTGATCACCCGCCCCGTCGGCTGGCTCGTGGCCCGCTCCAGCGGCCTCGTCGCCCGCGTGATCCCGCTCTTTGACTGACGGTTATGGCCATGAACCCCAGAACTTGCCCCGGATCCCTTGAGGCCGACGACACCGGGGGGTGCCCGGGAGCGCAACAGGAGGATGACTCCCCGGACAGACCCGCAACCTTCCTTGACGCCGCAATCCGTCAGGGAAGACCCCCCATCGCGATGCAATGCCCCGAAACAGGGAGGGATCACCATGCACAAGACCAGATTCAAGCCCGCGGCCGAAATCCAACACGCCCTCAGTGAGGTGCACCGGGTGGCCATCATCGCCTGCGGCTTCTGCGCCAACTGGAACGGGGTGGGAGGCCTCCGGGGCGCCCATTTCCTGCGCCGCAGGCTCAACGCCTGGGGCAAGGAGGTCCTGGCGGTCCAGGCCGTCAGCGCCGCCTGCTGCGAGACCATCATGCGCGAGTGCCTGCATCTGGCACTCAAGCCGCACCGCGCACAGTGCGAGGCCCTGATCGTCCTGAGCTGTGCCGCGGGCCTCAAGACGGCCTTCCTATGCGAGCCTGGCCTTCCAATCTACGGGGCCCTGGACTCTCTGGGCAGCACCACCATCACGCGCAGAGAAGACCCCGTGGCCCGGAGCCTCTGTACCTTCTGCGGACACTGCGTCCTCAGCTTCACGGGTGGAATCTGCCCCCTGGCGCACTGCAAGGCGCAGCGGGCCTATGGGCCCTGCGCCAGGGCCCCCCTCACCGGCCCCTGCCGCATCTGCGTCCTCGACCCTGCCCGGGAGTGTGTCTGGAGGGAGATCATCGCGCGCGGGGTGGACCTGCAGGCCCTCGAACACCTGCAGGTCCTGCACCAAAGTGATCTACCGCGGCCCCAGCCGACCGGCAAGGACCCCACCCCGGGGCCCATCCGAAGACCGCTCGGGCGCATGGTGGCACTTTGCAGCAATCCCATGGCGCGCCTGGTGCAACTGCTCTATTAACTTGACAGATATACTTGACTCACACCCTTGTTGCTCATTAGAATGTCCGGCACGACAACCGTGAGGTGGCACCATGAGACAGCTCGTCTTCTACCAGGGATATACCCGCAGGGAGATTCACGACCTCTTCGATCCCGATTCCATGTGGGGTCTGCAGGGCGGGGCCTGGGTATCGTCCCCGATGGTGGCCCTGCCACACCGCCCGGGGGACTTCGTCTTCCTTCTGACCCTCGACCGACAAAGGGAGTCGGACAGGGTTACCACCGAAGGGGTCCTCGTCTGGGGGCCTGATGCAAGCACCTCCGGGCAGATGATCGAGGACCTCGCCCGGCACGATGATACGCACAACATCATCCACCTCTTCCTGCGCACAGACAGCCGGGCCCGTTTCACCTATCTAGGGCCGCTGAGATATCTTTCGCGGGCCCGCCAAGCGCAAGGCCCGCCACTGATGTTCTGGCAGATCCTGACCTGGCCTCTCCCCCGGCAGACGCACCTGCACCTGGGGCTGGCGCTTTCTCCCCATCCCGACCCCGCCCGGAGGCCACGCTCCATGCTGAAAAGCCAGCTCAAGGTGACCCCGCCCCCGCCGCCACGAGTGGCCGGGGGCACACCGAGCGCCCCCACTGCCCCCGGGGACCTCCCGGAAGGATACGTCGGCGACGAGGGCGACGACGAACTCGTCCATGCGGGCGAGCTCATCGTCATCGCGCACGAGCAGCGCCTCCTGGTGGCCGAAGGCCGGGCCGACCTGGCCCACCGCGTGCGCCACGTGTCCGCCATCGAGGGCCGCACGGCACCCTTTAATATCGAGTCCTTCACCCCTCAAGGGGTCAAGCGCTTCATCCAGGTCAGGACCACCCGCGGCCCCATCGATACGCCCTTCACCCTCACGCGCCGCGAGCTGGCCTTTGCGCGTGCCCATGCGGGGGCCTGCTGTCTGTATCGTGTGTACCACTTCTTAATGGAGCACAACACCGGCAAGCTCTTCATCGCAACCGGACCCCTGGAGGAAAGCCTGTGCCTGACCCCTGTGCTCTTCAGACTCGAGCCCTAGGAGATCACCCGCACCATTCGCCGGCGCCATCAGGGGGATGAACCCCAGGGCAGGCCCTGGACCCTCCTGGCCGCCGCAAGCGGCGGGAAATTTGCCCCTCAGGCCATTCAAAGGGGTGCACCGTTGTCCCGCACACCACAAAGGGCCTCAACTGTATCACGGATGGGTCGATAGAATAAGCATGGTGAGCAAACCCCGTCTCCCCTGATGCCGCCAGCGGCGGGAAGAGCGGGCCCCTGGGTATGAATCCCAGGGCAGGCTCCGGACCCCTTCGCCGCTGCAAGGAGTAAGGGAATTTGACCCGTGGCGATCTAAGCCTGCCCGCCCTGGACACCTCCCGGGGGCTGGGCCTAACGGTCTGAGCCTGAGGCGACAGGGGCACCAAGACAACGGCAACGGAGGGATCACGGTGAAGATACTCGTGGTGGACGATGAGGAAATCAGCCGCAAAAAGATGCGCATGATATTGGATCCAATGGGTGTTTGTCAGGTGGTCGTCAATGGTAACGCGGCCCTGGTGGCGTTGCGGGAGGCCTTCGACCACGGCGCCCCTTATGACCTGATCACCCTCGACATCATGATGCCCGACCTGAACGGGCTGGAGGTCCTGACCAGAATTCGCGCCTTCGAGAAGGCCTGCAGCGCCCCCCCCCAGGGCCGGGCCAGGGTCATCATGGTGACCTCCCACTCCGATAAACAGCTCGTCCTGGCCTGTGTGAAGGCGGGCTGCGACGGGTTCATCGTCAAGCCCTTCACCCGGGACGCGGTCCTG
Source organism: uncultured Bacteriovoracaceae bacterium (assembly GCA_964618975.1). GTDB lineage: Bacteria > Desulfobacterota > Desulfomonilia > UBA1062 > UBA1062 > CAZUDI01. The sequence continues at coordinate 13,827 of CAZUDI010000037.1, forward strand.
GAAAAGCTCGCGTCCCTGGCGGCCTGAGGATCCCCCCCACTCCCCCGGGTCGGACTGAACATCGCCGGCGGCAGGGGATCCGATCCCGCGTGATCACGGGTATGAACCCCAGGGCAAACCCCGGCCTCTCCTTGACGCCGCAAGGAGAAAGCGCATTCAACCCCAGGCGTTGAATGAGGCCTTGCGAATTGACCGCTGCCCGGGGGTGGTGCTACAGTCGCGCTTAAGGGGCCGGGTATCGCCCGGCGCCCGCGTGCACAATGTACAGTGAGGGGGCCTTGTGAAAAAAGACGCCGATATCCGTTCGCAGGTAACAAAGGGGCGCCTGCTTGAGGCATCTGCGCAGGTGTTTGCCCGCTGCGGCTACTTCGACACCAGCGTCGACACCATCACCCGCGAGGCCGGACTCAGCCATGGCACCTTCTATCTGCACTTCAAGAACAAGAACGAGGCCCTCGTTGAGGTGCTTCAGGCGGCCGTAAGCGAGACCTTCGCCTCCCTTACGGCCCCCGGGAGACCCTCCGCCGTGGGGGTTGAGGCGCTGCGCCTGCCGGTGCAGGGACTCGTCGAAAGCCTGGACGAGCAGGCCGGGCTGCTGAAGGCCTTCGTGCAGGGCATGATGCAGGATAGCGGCATCTTTGCCCTGTTCAGCCGCCTCACGCGCACCCTGGCGGATTTCCTCGCGCTGCCCATCCCCGCCGCGGCACCGGCAGGGATGGCCCCTCGCCGGAAGGGGGAGGTCGTGCTGGCCCAGATCATGGCCGTCACGACCGTGATGAGTGCCTTTCTAAGGTGCGAAGCCATCATCCGCTGCACCCCTGAGGTCCTGGCCGAAGGCCTGACCCTGGTCTTCTTCCCCGCCTTGTGCGGCCCCTCACGCCTACCGGCGTCTTCCCGCAGACGCGCCCCCGGCACACGGCCAGACCGTATGCGCGAGAGGCTCGTGAACGCCGCACGTACGGAGTTCTCCGAGCAAGGCTACTTCGAGACCACGGTGGCCCTGATCGTCAAGCGGGCGGGATGCAGTCGGGGTACCTTCTACAAATATTTCCCGGACAAGGACGCCGTGCTGGAGAGCCTCTTCCAGGAGATGTTCCGTGACATCAACCCGCCCCCGTCGCTGGGTGAAGGGCTCATCAGCGGCATCGATCCCACACGCGAGCAGGATCTCGCGCGCGTGATCACCCTTGTGCTGGACATGTTCGCCGTGAATACCCCGCTCAACTGGTCGCTGCTGCAGGGTGTCTTTTTCAGCCGGCAGCTCAACCAAAACTACCGCCACTGGTTCGAACACTTCAGTGAACCGGTGGCCGCCAAGGTCGCCTGCCAGCAGGCCCGGGGCCGCTGCACCGGCGTGGATCCGCAGGTTGCCTCCCAGATCATCCTCACCATGGTGAGCTATGCGGCCTTCATGTTCAGCGCCGAGGTGATCGCCTGCCCCCGGGAGCGCTTTGCGGCCGCGCTCACGAGGATCCTCTTCCATTTCCTCAACTCCCGTCAGCCCTCCTTAGCGCCGCCGGCTTGCGGGAACTGAGACCCCGCCTCCCCTCCCCATAGGTGCTCCTGTGCCTGGGAATCTTTCCGGGGAACAGGCGGGGCCATTATTGACGCAATGTTTAATTATCAATGTCATTATGCTTTTTTTCAATCACGCCTAAAATTGTTTTATGTCTTGACTAATGGGTTTTTTGTGGTTATTTACATGTCTATTGTTATGACATGGTGTTTACTTTAACACCAATCAGGGGGTCGGCCCGTGCAACCTATGGCATCCATCTGACAAGCATGCGTCAAGGCTTGAGAAAACATAAGGAGGAACGTGATATGGAGGTTTTGACCCGTGCAGTATGGGATTGCATGTCCCTGTCCGCGCGCGCCGGCCTGCTGGACGAGGCGCTGGCCCTGGCCGGCGACGTGCTCGGACCCGGCCGGGACCTGGGTGAGCTCCTGGGCGATCTCGAGGAGCGTCTGAGCGAGGCGGACTTTGCCCCCTTCGAGGAAAGGGCACAGGCCTTCCTCGTGCCGGTCCTGCAGGCCTTGTGCGACGAAGAGGCGCTCTCGGGCCTGACCCTGATGCTACGGACCGTGCGGCCGCTGGTCCAGGGTCTGTTCAACGGCGGCCGACAGGATTTCGAGGCCTTCACAAGCAGCGCCCTGGCGCTCATGCAGGGGGCCTCCCAGCTCAAGCCCGCCTCTCGCGAGCTCCTGGTCCTCGCATGGGCAGGCGTCGTGCCACAGTTAAGGAAGCTCCTGAGCGAGCGTTCCGGTACACTGGCCGCTTCCCTGCTCAACACAGCCAGCCGCACGATCGGGGAAAATCCGGCCCTGGCCGCCCGTATCGTGGGCGATGTCTTCGCCTCCCTCGACAAGGCCGCCTTCCGGCGTGCCGCCGACATCCTGACCGATGCCCTGCTCGACCAGCGAGTGCCGCTGACCGCCTGGACGGCCGGCACGGCGCTACGCCGCACCAAAAGGCGCCTGTTGGGCGCGAGGGAGGTTTGAGATATGGGTACGATTGAAGCTCTTGGCAAGATCATTGGCAAACGGCAGGTGCTCAAGGACGGATCCACCATCAGCGCTTTCGGGCAGGACGCCAGCCCTGTGGCGGGGACCCCCCCCCTGTGCGTGGTCCGGCCCAAGGACACGGACCAGGTGCAGCAGCTCGTTCGTCTGGCCAATCGGGAGGGGTTCAAGCTCGTGCCGGTATCGTCAAGCGGTGGGCACACCCGCGGCGACACCGTGCCGCGGGCGGACAACTGCGTGGTGGTGGACCTCTCCGGCATGGATCAGGTCCTGCGCATCGATCGCCGCAACAAGGTGGCCATGATCCAGCCCGGGGTGGCCTTCGAGACCCTGCAGCGCGTGACCGTGCAGGAGGGTCTGCGGCTCGCCACACCGCTGGCCCCCCGGGGAGGCAAGTCGGTCTTGGGCAGCCTCCTGGAGCGTGAACCCACCCTGCTGCCCAAGTACCACTGGGACATGTCGGACCCGCTGTGCTGTCTGGAGGTGATCTTCGGTGAGGGTTCGCTCTTTCGAACCGGCTCCGCGGCCGGTCCGGGCACCCTGGAGGAACAGTGGGCCTCGGGCCAGGCCCAGAAGAGCCCCATGGGGCCCTCGCAGACGGACTGGGCCAAGCTCATCCAGGGTGCCCAGGGCACCCTGGGGGTCGTCACCTGGGCCAGCGTGAAGCTGGAGCTGCTCCCCTCTGTCGAGCGCGCCTTTGTGCTGGCGAGCGCGGACCCGGGAAGCCTAACCGCCTTCACCTATGCCATCCTGCGCCGCCGGATGCCGGACGTGTGTCTGCTGCTCAACCGGGTGAACCTGGCGGCCCTTCTTCAGGAACACACCCCCGCGGACCTGCCGCCCTGGGTCGTGCTCTACTCCCTGAGCGGCTACGAGCACTTACCCCAGGAGCGTCTCGACTATCTGGCGGGGGATATCGCCCAGATCGCCTCCGAGGGCGGCCTGCGTCCCGGGCGTCATCTCGCGGGCTTGCCGGCTGAGAGGCCGCTCAAGGCGGTCACGCAGTGCGGCGGGGAGCCCTCCTGGAAAAAGCGCCCTGCAGGCGGCTACCAGGACATCTTTTTTCTCACCACGCTCGACAGGGCCCCTACTTTCATCGCCGCCATGCAGGCCCTGGCCACAAAGCAGGGCCTCCCCCCCGAGCGACTGGGGGTCTATCTGCAGCCCGTCAACCAGGGGCGGGCCTGCCACGTGGAGTTCACACTCTTCTACGATCCTGAAGATACCGCCGAGACCCAGGCCATGTGGGTGCTGTTCGATGCGGCCGCCCGGGAGATGATCTCCCGGGGAGGATTCTTCTCGCGGCCCTACGGCCCATGGGCCGGTCTGGCCTATGAACGCTGTCCCGATACGGTACGCGCCCTCCACAAGGTCAAGGGTATCCTCGATCCGAACGGGGTGATGAACCCGGGACGGCTGTGTTTTACCTGATGGGGAGGGAATATGATTGAGCTGAAAGACTTACAGAGAGACATGCAGGGTTGTTCGCGTTGCTCGAACTGCAAGTGGGTGCCCCATCTGCAGATCAAGAGCTGGCGCTACGCCAAGGTCTGCCCCTCGGTGGACCGCTTCCACTTCCACGCCTATGCCGGCAGCGGCAAGATGATCATCGCCAATTCCCTGCTCGAGGGCCGCAGCGAGCTCACGGATGTCATCAGCGACGTGGTCTACCGCTGCCAGCTCTGCGGGGCCTGCCAGGTCTCCTGCCAGGCCTACCGTGACGACATCGACCTGGCCGACGTGCTGCTCGGACTGCGCGCCCAGTGCGTACAGGAGGGGTTTGTCCTGCCCGAGCACCTGGAGATGATCGAGAGCATGAAACGCGAGGACAACACCCTTGGCCTGCTGAAGGTCGACCGCGGCCAATGGGCCGAGGGTCTCGACATCCCCGACATCAACACCACCCGGGTAGAGGTCCTCTTCCATGCGGGCTGCCGCTTCTCCTACGACGAGGACCTCACGGGCGTGGCCCGCGCCGCGGTGGGGCTGCTCAGGGAAGCGGGGGTGGATGTAGGCATCGCCGGGCGGGACGAGGCCTGCTGCGGGGGACGTGCCTATGAGATCGGCTACCAGGGTGAGATGCCAAGCTACGCCGAGGACATGGCCAGCCGGGTGCGAGCCTCAGGTGCCAGGACCCTGGTGACGCCCTGTTCCGACTGTTACTACACCTTCAAGTACCTCTATCCCAAGAACAATCTCGATCTGGGTGTCGAGGTGCTGCACCTGACCGAGTACCTCGCTCGCCTGCTTGCGGACGGCACCATCAAACCCCGCAAGAAACTGCCGCTCAAGGTCACCTACCACGACCCCTGCCACCTGGGCCGCCGGGGCGAGAGCTACAAGCCCTGGCACGGCGACGACAAGCTCAAGCGCCCGGTGCGTTTCAAGCAGACCGGCAAACAGGGCGTCTTCGAGGCCCCACGCACCATCCTGCGCGCCATCGAGGGCCTCGAGCTCGTCGAGATGGAGCGCATCCGCGAGTACAGCTGGTGCTGCGGTGCGGGGGGGGGCGTGCTGGAGGCCGATCCGGACTTCGCCGCCTGGACCGCCACGGAACGTCTGGCGGAGGCCACGGCCACCGGGGCAGAGGCCATCGTGAGCGCCTGCCCGTGGTGCGAGCGCGTCTTCCGCGACACGCTGGCCAACAATGGCAACCAGCTCAAGGTGTTCGACGTCATGGAGCTGCTCTCCATGTCACTGGGAGGTTGAGGTATGCTCGAATGCACGACACTGAAACGTGAGGTCTATCGGGAAATGGAGGCCGTGCTCGGAAGCGAGCACATCTCCGAGGAGCCGGGCATCCTGGACGGCTATGCCTGGCAGCCGGCCCTCAACCTCGGCCACGACGCCTGGATCCCCCGGCCCGCGGCCGTAGTGCTGCCGGGCAGCACGGAGGAGGTGCAGCAAATCGTGCGCATCTGCAATGCCCACGGGGTCAAGTACAAGGCCTTCAGCACGGGCTGGGCCTCCTGGGGCGGCCCGGGCGAGGATGGGGTGGTGCAGATCGACCTGAGGCGTATGAACCGCATCCTGGAAATCGACGAGGACAACATGTACGCCGTGGTGGAGCCGTACGTATGCGCCTCGCAGCTCCAGGCCGAGGCCATGCAACGGGGGCTGAACTGCCACATCATCGGCGCCGGACCCAACACCTCGACCCTGGCCAACACCACCTCGGGCTGGGGCTACGGCTGGACCGGACTCTTCACCGGCTTCAGCGGCCGTAACCCCCTGGGGGTGGAGTGGGTCCTGCCCGACGGCGAGCTCCTGCGCCTGGGTGCTCCTGGATCGGAAGCGGGCTGGTTCACCGGCGACGGCCCCGGCCCGAGCCTCAGAGGCGTCATGCGCGGCTGGGGCGGGGCCCAGGGCGGACTGGGGGTCTTCACCAAATGCGCCATCAAGCTCTATCCCTGGCCCAACGGCCCGGAGAGGGTCGCGGCCGAAGGTGTCCTGTCGGATATCGTGGTGCACAACACCCCGGCCACCCACCGGGTCTACTTCCTGTTCTCGCCCGACTACGAGCGCTTCGGCGACCTCGCCTATGCCATCGGCAACGCCGAGATCGGCTACGTCCACTGCAAGGGGGCCGTCGGCGCCATGTTCGGCCTGCTGGCGCCGCGCGCCATGCTCAAGCTGTTGAATTCACCGGTTATCGCCGCCATCATCAAGGCCTTCCAGCACATGACCCTCTTCGTCATCGCGGCGCACACGCAAAGCGAGTTCGCCTACCAGGAAAAGGTGCTGCGCGAAATCGTGCACCAGACCGACGGCTTCATCCTCGACGCGGGCAAGCTGCCCTTCCATGGCTCCTTCTGGTGGGGACTCATGCGCTCCATCTATCCGGCCATGGCCTTCCGGCCGGGCGGAGACTTCCTCACCAGCATGGGCAGCAACGAGACCTACGACTGCTGCATCCGGCAGGCCCAGGTGGGTGAGACCCTCAAACGCCAGTACATCGACGAGGGCATCTTCCTGGAGGATATGGCCGACTGCACCTGGGGCGGCATCTACGAGGGCACGAGCTGCTGGGGGCACCTGGAGGAGATTGCCATGTTCGACCGTCGTAAGACCGAGACGGCCGAGGGCCGCTGGGCCTTCCTGAACGACACCACCCAGGCCACTATCGACAACACCCTGGGCTTCGGCCTATCATCCCTGGGCGAGAAACGCTACGAGACCCTGGGCCCGCTCATGCACAACTATCACCTGTGGCAGGCCCGCATCAAACAGGCCTTTGACCCCAACAACGCCTCCGACGCCTCCTTCTATATCCCGCCCATCGACGAGCTCTTATCAACCGGGGAGGAGTCATGAAGAAGAACAGCGTCCTGGTCCTGATCGAAAGCGGGGAGCATGAGGGCCTCGCCGCGGTCTCCCGCGAGGGCCTGAGCGCCGGGCGGCGCCTGGCCGAGATCCTGGATACGGGGCTTTGTGCCTGTGTCCTGGGCCACGCCGTGGAAGAGGCCGCCCGGGAACTCGGCCACTACCGCCTGGACACCATCATTACCGTGAATCACCCCCGGTTGGAGCACTGCCATCCCGACTTCACGCTCGCGGCCCTGCTTACCGTGTGCACAGACGTGGAGCCTGGCGCCATCCTCATGGGGCAGACACTCCTAAGCCTGGACCTGGCGCCCCGCCTGGCCTGTGCCCTGGATGCGGGGCTCGTCACCGACTGCGTGGGCATCGAGGGGGACACAAGACAGGTGGAATTCATCAAGCCCGTCTACAGCGGTAACATCCTGGCCCGCCTGGCCTTCACCTCCGGGCCGTACGTGGCCACGCTCAGACCCCGGGCCTTCGAGGGCGCCCCCCGGCAGGAGGAGACCACGGGCAAGATAATCGCCCTTAGCCCCGAGTTGGACGCCGCCCTGGAGCAGACCACCGTGATCGAGCGGGTGACGGACCAGGATCAGGGCCTGGCCCTGGGAGAAGCCGATATCGTAGTGGCAGGCGGCCGGGGCATGGGCGGGCAGGAGGGCTTCCGCCAGATCACGCAACTGGCCGGCCTGCTCAACGGCGCCGTAGGCGCCAGCCGACCGCCGTGCGACCTCGGTTGGGTGCCGCCGAGCTCCCAGGTGGGCCAGACCGGCGAGATCGTGGCCCCCAGCCTCTACATCGCCGTGGGCATCTCCGGCTCCACCCAGCACATCGCCGGCATGGCCGGCGCCCGGACCGTCATCGCCATCAACAAGGATCCCCGGGCCAACATCTTCAAGATCGCGGACTTCGGTGTGGTGGGTGATTACACCGAGGTCCTGCCCGCCTTCACACAGGGGCTCGAGGACATGCTCGGCCCCGGGATGCGAGAGGTGAAGCCATGAAGATCATCGTCTGCATGAAGCAGGTGCCGGATCCAGAGGGCCCGCGGGAGGCCTTTGCCATCAATCACGAGTCCTTACGCGTGGAGCCAAGAGGCATCCCGCCGGTTTTAAGCCTCTTCGACGAAAATGCCCTGGAGGCGGCGCTGAGAATCCGCGACACCGGAGAGAAGGCCGCGCACATCACGGTCCTGAGTCTGGGTCGGCGGGTGTCCAACGCCGTCATGCTCAAGGCCCTGGCCGCGGGCGCGGACGAACTGCTCAAGGTGGAGGATGAGACCTTCGATGCCAGCCGCCTCGACGGCTTCGCCACGGCGCGCCTGCTGGCGCTCGCCATCCAGCAACAGGGGGGGGCCGACCTGATCCTCACCGGGCGTCAGTCCGCCGACTGGAACGCCGGACTGACGGGCATCGCCCTGGCGCACGCCCTCGGCCTGCCCGCCGTGACCCTGGCCCGCACGGTGGCCGTGCAGAATCGGGAAGCCGTGGTGGAACGGGTCATCCCCGGGGGCTACGAGCGCGTGCGGGTTCAACTACCGGCCGTGGTGGTGACGAGCAACGAGGTGGGCGAGCTGCGCTACCCCACCATGATCCAGCGCCGCGAGGCCAAATCCAAGCCCGTGACCGCCTGGGGCCTCCCCGAGGTGCCAGCGTTCGATGAGAAACCGGCGCGGGTGGTCGTCACGGGTCTCTATGAGCCGAGCCTGCGCCGGGGCCGTTGCGAAATCGTCAACGCCAGCACACCGGCCGAGGCCGGCCGGGAGCTGGCCCACAGGCTGCGCCAGGCGCAGGTGGTCTGAGAAAGGGGGGCCTATTATTGCAAGCATGCTTCCCTTTGTATCAAAAGGCGTTATATTACATATAAGTGCGCACGTGCGCACCCTGCAATGCACTGGTGATGATCAGAAGTGAAAAAAGGAGGTTCCCATGTCCGAGTATGACCTTGTCGTGGTGGGAGGTGGTCCGGGAGGATGTGCCGCGGCCGTGGAGGCGGCCGAGAAGGGGCTCAAGGTCGTGGTGCTGGAAAGGGGGAATTACTGCGGCGAGAAGAACTCGTCGGGTTTCGGCCTCTCCCCCAAGGCCTACCGGGATTTCGCATACGTGCGGGATCTGAGCCTGCCCTCGCAGCGAGCCTGCGTCTACGGCCGTTTCCACGTCATCAACGTGGACGACACCACCGCAGACGGGCTCATGAAGAGCCGCATGAACTGGACCCTCAGGGCCCCGACGGATGTCACCTACCCCTATGCCCACGAGTTCATGGTGCAGATGATGTCCCGGGCCGAATTCGACGTCTGGTACAGCGAACTGGCGCAGAAGGCCGGGGCCGAGCTCCGGCTCAAGACCCTGGTCACCGACGTCATCCGGGAGAATGGCCTCATCAAGGGTGTGGTGGATCACCAGGGCCAGACCTACCGCGCCCCGGTGGTGATCGCCTGCGACGGTGCCCACTCCCTCATGACCCAGAAGGCGGGCCTGCGGACCCGCTGGGACAACGATGATATCACCTGCATCGACACCCTGGATTTCGAGGTGGACCCCGAGTTGATCGACCGCTACTGCGAGGACATCGGGGTGCACGTCTTCATGGGCCGGGGTCTGGGCGGATACATCGTCGTCTATAAAGACGGCATCCATGTCGGTTCGGGTCCGGCCATCACCCTGGCTCACGAGTGCCGCCACGGCAACTTCCACACCAACTCCATCCGCAACAACCTCAAGATGGAGTGGCTGCAGAGGCTCCTGACCCTCCTCAAGGCCAAGCCGCGCGAGTACCAGTCCCACTTCCTGCCCTGGCGCAAGACCTTTCCCGAGAACATCTACACCGGGGGATTCATGGTAGCCGGCGATGCCGCGGGCACACCCGAGCCCTTCATGGCCGAGGGTGTCTACCAGGCCATGTATTCCGGCAGGCTGGCCGCGCAGCACGCCCTCAGGGCGCATGCAGCCGGGGACTTCTCCCAGGCCATCCTTAGGCAGTACATGCTGGATCTCAAGGAATCCCCGGTGGGCATCGACTTCATGTCCGGGGGCACACTCCGGGACTTCTTCGCCCAGTTCATGTCGCAGGAGTTCTACAGCTTCTTCGACGCCGTGGGCGATATCATGTTCTACGGCATGATCACCATGGCCGAGCCCCACGCCGTGGGCATGGCACGCATCCCCGGCATCATCCGCCGCAACTCTCACGCCTTCAAATTCATGGGCAGACATTACGGCCCGATTATCTCCGAGACCTACAAATACCGCGTGAGCAAAAAAATACGCCAGACCCCCATCCTGCCGGACACCCTGGCCAATCTGGTGGACCGCTCCCGCCGGGTCTGAGCACGTCTTGACTAAGGAGGCACATAATGAGTCCGATCACGTATAACCGCCGAAAACTCGTCACGGTCAAGCCCGCCAAGGGTCACCATATCGTCCATGATGAAGACAGCTGCACCGCCTGCGGCAACTGCCTGACGGTCTGCTCCATGAACCTGTGGCAGACGAGAAACGGATCCATCCGTCTGGCCCCCGATTACCGCAGCTACTGCCTGGAATGCGCCTCGTGCTACAACGTCTGCGAGGCCGAGGCCATCGCCTTCACCTTTCCCGAGGCGGGCTACGGCGTGGTCTACGCCCACGGATAGATCCTGCCGACCACGGGCAACGCCTGGCGTTGGCGGACCAGAGGGCGGCAGGGTACGCCCGGAAGGCGCGACTTTTGTCGTGGACAGTCATGGGAGATCCCCGGGGCGGGCACTGGACCCGCTTCCCAACCGCCAACGCCGTGAGATTCGACCCACAGCGAAGCATGGGGATGAATCCCAGGGCAAGCCCTGGTCCCCATCGACGCCGCAACTGGTAAGGGAATTCGACCTATAGCGATAAAAAAGGAGTGAGCATGCGCAAGCTAACCCTTTTTACACTGGTGGTCATGGCCTGTAGCGCCGCGGCACTAGCCGGTGGGACGGGCCCTCACGGCTGGAACGCGGTGGCCGAAGACGACGGCATTCAGGGCTTCACCCGCCCGACGGCGGGATTGGCCGTCGACGAGATCATGGCCAAAGGCACGGTCGCCGCCCCTGTGGCGGTCCTTGAGTCCCTGCTGCGGGACATCCCGGCCCAGACCGAGTACATGTACCTGTGTGTGCAGGCCTGTGAGGTCGACCTCCCGGATAAAGCCGACGATCCGGACGTAATCTATGCCTATAACCTCACCGACCTGCCCTGGCCGGTCAAGGACCGCGACGGGGTGGCCCGCATGCGCTTCGGCTACGACCGCATAAGCGGCGTGCTCGGCGTGCAGGCCGAGGGCATACCCAGCGACTTCCGGCTTACGGAGGATGTCGTGCGCGTGCCCCTGGCCCAGGGATCGTACCACCTGCGCCCCCTGGACGAGGAGAACACCGAGGTCACCTACCGCATGCTGGTCGACCCGGGCGGCACGCTGCCCGGGTCCTTGGTGAATCTGCTCTCGAAGAGGCTCGGCATCCGGACCATCGCCGGTCTGCGCCGCATGGTGCGGCAGGAGAGGTATCAGAGCGCCACCGAGGTAATCACCACCAGCCCGCTGCCCAAGCCCCCGGAGGGGCCCTGAGGGGGACCATGCGGTCGGGACAAGGGGCAAACAGGGCAATTCTGTCCCTCAAAAAGGGAAAAGATTTGCCTCCTGCCCCGGGGTTGCGGGAGCGAGGGGGGAGGTTTACGGGGTCAGGCTCAACAAGCACAACCCTGGGTGCAGGCAGAATAGAGATAATATGATTTTGAAAAACAAATATATATATCGTTCCCGCATCTCCGAGCCCAAATTCCGGAACCTCGTACGCTATTTCGCCCTGGATCTGGAGGCCCGCAAGATTGCCTTTCTCACGGGATTGAGCGTCAACACGGTCAACCGCTACCTGCTGCTCCTCCGTCAGCGCCTCGCCCGCGCCTGTGAGCGCCCCGGGTCGGCGGGTGAAATGAGGCTCACCGGCGACGGGGCCTGGGCCGTGGGCATCATGACCGACGACGGTACGGTCCAGACCCGGATCGTGCCGGCCCACCGACCGGGCGTCTTCTCGGCCAGGCCTCTTTGGGAGAGCACCTTCCCGCAGCCGGTCACGGCCCTGGTGGTGCCCGGCGCGAAGCGGCTGCAGCGTGTCCCGCCAAGGAGCGGGCCCGCCGAGTCCTCCCGCTGCGTTCCCGACGAGGCGGACCGTTTCTGGTCCTTTGCCCGCACCCGGCTCATGAAATTCTGCGGGGTGCCGAGATCCACCTTCTACCTGCACCTCAAGGAATGCGAGTTCCGCTACAACCACCGCCGGGAGGATCTCTACCGCCTGCTGCTGAAAATGCTCAGGGACGAACCGCTCAACTTGTGAAGCATCATAGGCCTGCCGGAGGTGGCATGCTTGTTGCGAAATCATTTTCACCACCACGACGTACCATCTTGAATCACCACGACCATCAATCCTGAATCACCACGACGCACAACAGGGCTCGCCGGAAGGCGTTCTTCCGGGGGAGTCGATCACTTTTCAAGGAGCGACTCATGCAAAGGAATCCTTTCATCGAGTGCCTCTTGGTTGTGCAGATGCTTCTCCTGTTCTTCATCAGCGGGTGTTCCCGCACCGAAGGCACCAAAACGTCCGCCGAGCGGGCCCTCGTGGCGCAGGCCGCCGACACCTCCCGCCCGGATGATATCTATGACCTGCTCGAGGACTACCCCGCCCTTAATGGCTTTTTCACCTGCGGAAATCTTTGCCGGGCGACCTTCGAGCGAAAACTCTTTGCCGAACTCCTGGGCGAGACCGTCCATGCCGACACCCTGGTGGCCCTGCTCGACGGCCTGCCGCCGCTGTTCGAGGCGCGTGGCGTGTCGGAGGGGGTCTTCGCGGAAGACGTCCAGGCCGAGATGTGCACCAAGGGGCCGTTGCCGGACCTGTTTGCGGCCCTGGCCGGCCTGGTCGGCAGCATCCTGGATCTGCCGCCGGAGCAGCGCGCGCCGGTCTACGCCTGGCTCGACGCGCTGGATGCCCAGGAAAACAGCCACGCCGAGACCCTGGAAAGCATGGACTACCTGCGGGAGCTGCTCTTCCTGGCGGGAGCGAACCTGTGCAGTTTCGACAAGGATTTGCTGAACGACGCCCGCCAGCGGGATATTGCCCGGCAGAAGGGGATGGACAGCCCTGCCGAGGGGCGCCTCGATTTCATCGATCTCGACGACAAGCTCCTAGACATCGCCCGCGAGGCCCCCGAGGGGCTGATCCTGCTTATCGAGGCGCTGCGCGAGCTGCTCTATGATACAAGCTTCCGCGAGGCCTTGGCCCACCTGCTCGAGCGACTGGGCGCCTTCCAGGGGCAAAGCGGGCTTGTCGAGGACACCCGGGCCATGCTCACGGACATCCAGGCGACCTATACCGCCGAGGCCCTCGGCGACATCATCCGGCGCATCTGGGAGACCGGGCCTCAGGTTGGCAAGCTGATCACCGAGATAGGGATTGAAGGCTACGGCCGGGACGGGAGCATCCCCTGGAACCTCAAGGAGTTCCTCAAGCACCCCGTGCTGTTCGATTCGCTGTTGCAGCGGATCTGGGAATTCGAACAGGCCGGCTACTCCATGTCGGGGGTGGACACGCAGATCGCCGCGTACACCCGGCATGATCCCTTCGTGCAGCCCCTCGATGGCGCAGGAGAATTCGGCGGGGGGGTCTTCTATGAACCCGCCCTGGGCTTTTCCTACCAGGACTTTTCCGGGGTCTTGGGCCTCATCCGCTACCTCACCCGCTGGAACGTGCCCATCATGCTGACCTCCAACATGCTCTACGAGCGCCCGGGCGCGGAGTCCACCAGAGCGCTTATACGCACGCTGATCCCCCAGGCCGACACCCTGACCATCACCTCCTCGCTGTGGGGGGACGTCTATGTCAAGGACTTAGCCAGCCCCTTCGGCAATGGTCAGCCCGTGAGAGAGCCGACCGGTTACGGGATGATGGTGGACGGGGTCTTTGTGGCGCCCCTGTGCCCGGCGGTGCCCACCGGGGCGGACATGGCGCTCTATCTTACGGCCGACTCCGTCAAGCACGGCCCCTACGACAACATCTACGACAACATGCGCTGGCTGTTGTACGAGCGCAACTTCTACGCCACCTTCGATCTGGTGGAGCTGGTCGACTATGTGCCGGCGCTCAAGTACCTTGTCAAGCCGCTCTTCGAGCTGATGGGCATCGAGATGCTGCCCCTGACCATCATTCACACCAAGGGGGCCTTCCCGGTCGTCTATGCCGAGATCGGCAGCATTCTCCAGAACCTGCCCGGGGCCATCCGTCACACCACCGAACAGGTGGGGCTCCCCGAGTGGGCCATCGATCTGCTGGTAGAGACCATGCTGCAGCTCGTCCCCGTCGGCTACCCGGCGCCCGGCACCGGCAAGACCTATTTCATGCCCCAGGACGTCCGCGACCTGTGGACCATGGTGGCCTCGCTGTCCTACTACGACGCGGCGGCCTTCCATGCCGACCGTTTCGTAGACTTGGAAAATCCCGAGAACTATACCATGTTCTACGATGTCTCGCAGTACAACTATGCCGAGAATGCCGACAAGGCCAACCCCATCTTCCCCCTGATCGCGGCTGTGTGTGTGGGCATGTACGAGCCCTACCAAGAGGTGGTGGGCGACCTGCCCCCCACCATCTCCGGGGTGTCGCTGCGTTGGGAGGCCGCGCGAGGTGCCTTCGGCCTGATCTACCCCATAGGCTACGTGCTCAACCTCCTGTCGCCCCTGGCCGAGGTCCCCACCGAGGCGTACAGCTACGATATCCCAACCCGGGAGATGATGCCTCTGGTGCACAACATAAGCGATCTCTTGGCCGCCCTCGAGCCCTCCGGGCTGATCGACGCCCTCTTAGAGGTATTCTGTCTCCTCGGCAGTCCCGAGCGGCAAGGGCCGAGGGGCAAGCTCCTCGAGGCCCTGGCCCTGATCGCCGGGACGGTGCCCCCGGAGAGCACCGCCCCTGACACCCTGGCGCGTGAGATCCTCGAGACACCCGAGCTCGCCGCTGCCGACCCGCGCTTCTGGGATGTCATGGAGCTGCACATGGCCTCCCGGGCCGCCCTCTTCGCTGAGGATTCCCCCTATACCATCACGCCGACCCTCATGGCGCTCCTGGAGCACCTGTGCGGGGCGGAGCTGTCCGACGAGCAGTGGTCGCAGGCGGCCGCGGGCCTGGCCTCGCTGGTGGGCCCCCTGGCCGAGGAACGCTTCTTCGCCCGCATGCGTCTGGACCTGTCCGAGATCAACGAGCATATCGACACCACCCATGTCTGGCACGAGGTCCTGGAGCTGCTGCTGGCCACCCTTGATCCGCAGGGGGTGCTCAACTACCTCCTGCTGGGACTGGAGCGTGACACGTCCTTCACCTGGGAGGAGATCCTCGTCGAGACACAGGCCTTCCTGAGCTCGGAGACCATGATGTGCGTCGACGAGGGCTCTCTGTGGCGGGACATCTCCCACCTGGTGCGGTTCATGGCCGAGGCCGTAGAGTGAGCGTAAAACAAATGCAAAGGCCGGGATTCCCCCTTTACAAGCGCCGGATCCATGCGTAATGCATTCGGCATTGCATGAGATCAGCGATTATTACAGGGGGATATGATGAAGCGGACATCCACATGGCAGGGTACGGCGCTGGGGGCAGTATCGCTCGCCTTTCTGGTGCTGAACACGATCTTCTGGTCCATCCCGCTCTTTTGCGTGGCGATCCTCAAATTCCTCATCCCGGAGCCCGCCTGGCGCCGGGTGTGCACCCGGCTGCTCACCATGCTCGCCACCAGTTGGATTAGCTGCAACAACACGGGGCTGAGGCTGACACGCCGCATCCGATGGGATGTGCAGGGACTCGAGAACCTCGAGCCGGTCGGCTGGTACCTGGTGCTGTGCAACCACCAGTCCTGGATCGACATCCCGGTGCTGCAGAAGGTCTTCCACCGCCGCATCCCCTTCCTGAAATTCTTTCTCAAAAAAGAGCTCATCTGGGTACCCATCCTGGGGCTGGCCTGGTGGGCGCTGGACTTTCCCTTCATGAAACGTTACAGCGAGGCCTTCCTGAAGAAAAACCCCCACCTCAAGGGCAAGGACCTGGAGATCACCAGGAAGGCCTGCGAGAAATTCAGGGATCTCCCCGTGTCCATCATGAACTTCGCGGAGGGCACGCGCTTCACCCCGCACAAGCACGCCTCCCAGCAGTCGCCCTTTGAGCGGCTCCTGCGGCCCAAGGCGGGCGGGACAGGCTTCGTACTTTCCGCCATGGGGGACCAGCTCTCCCATATCCTCAACGTCACCATCGCCTACCCCGGCCAGGAGGACAAGAGCTTCTGGGCCTTTCTGTGCGGCGAGGTGACAGAGATCGTCGTGAGGGTGGAAACGATCCCCATCACCGACGACCTGCGGGGGGACTATCCGGGTGACAGCGTCTTCCGTGAGCGCTTCCAGCAGTGGCTCAACGCCCTCTGGGAGGATAAAGACGCCCAACTCAAGGCACTCGAAGGCCTTGCCCCCGAGGTCGCGCACCTCTCCCTGGGCCCCCAGGGCTGAGACACCCGGGGTGGCGCACCGGGGGAGATGTTGCGGCTGAGTTCCCTCCCCTTGTGAGATGCACTTGGGGGCCGCGCCGTATCAGGGCACGCGCCCCACGGGCTGGCCCTGGTATTCTCCTGGGCGCCGCAAGCGGTAAGGCAATGCGACCTGCAATTGATTAAACCGACAGGGGCAGGGAATCCTCGCGATTCAGGGGCGCAGAGCGGTGGCGCCGACCCTTCAGCGTCGGAAAGCGCGCATCTCGGGGACGCCAGATCTGCTCTGTTCGTGTGTCATGCAACGCCATGCCCCCTTGATGACGCCACCTCATGCGGGTGCACCGCCACCCGGCGGGGCGACCTGGCGCCGGCGCGGGGCGAGCAGGATGGTATCACGCAGGGCCTTCTCGTTCTTGGCATTCATCCAGCGGGTCTCGAAATCGGGGTCCTGGAAGATCTGGGCGATGGCGGCCAGTGAATGGAGATGCATCTGGCGCATGTCACGGGTGCTCATGAGGACGAAGACCGCATGCACCTCCTGGAAGTCCTCAGAGAAACGGATCCCTCCCCGGCAGCGTGCCACAAGGATCTCGAAGGTCCGCTGTCCCCGGACCCGGACATGCGGAATGGA
This sequence comes from uncultured Bacteriovoracaceae bacterium, assembly GCA_964618975.1. Lineage (GTDB taxonomy): Bacteria > Desulfobacterota > Desulfomonilia > UBA1062 > UBA1062 > CAZUDI01. The sequence continues at coordinate 30,840 of CAZUDI010000037.1, forward strand.
GAGGAAGGGGCTCAGCACCGTGGAGCTCTGCTCCTCCCGGATCAGAAACATCCCCTTGAGGATCAACTGCCTGATCCTGCCCCTCTCGGCCAGCAGCCCGGATACGGCCTCGAAGAACTCCTCCTTGGTCAGAGAACGCTCGATATCCAGCACCAGGCAGTCTTCGATGAGTTCGTCGAAGCGATCCTTGGCGATGCTGTCACGCTCGTGGATGATCTCCTTGAGCTCGGTCTCCAGCACATGGTCGGTGTATTCGCGCTCCAGGAGGCGCTCGATCAGGTGCAGCAGGGCGAATTCCTTGTTCCGGCCCGTGCGGCCGTAATACCCGTGCAGCAACGCCCCGCCCAGGATGATGAACAGCATGGTGACCAGGCTGACGATTCCGGTCTGGAACAGCAGCATGCCGAAGCCCAGCAGGCCCAGGAGCTGGATCCAGGGATAGAAGGGGGCATGGAAGTGGGGCCGGTAATTCTGCAGGTGGCTCTCGCGCATGATGATGATGGAGAGGCACGAGAAGACATAGGTGAGGATGAGCACGCTGGAGGCAGCCTTGACCACGACCTCCATGGTGAAGCAGAGCGTGGCGACGACCAGCCCTCCCGTTAACAGGATAGCGACATGCGGTGTGTGAAAGCGCACATTCACCCGAGAGAACACCTCCGGTAGCAACCCGTCGCGGCTCAAGGCCAGCGGATAGCGCGAGGCGGCCATGATACCCGCATTGGCGGCCGTGAGGAGGGCACAGATGGCCACCACGTTGAAGGCCACCCCGCCCGAGGGCCCCAGGAAAGACCGGGCCGCCAGGGAGACGGGATCGAAGGCGCCCCGGAGCATTTCAGGGCGGGCCACGCCGATGGTGACGAAGATGACGCTCAGATAGGCACATCCCACCACCACGAGCGCCAGAATCATGCTCCTCGGGATGCTCACTGCCGGGGACTGCACCTCTTCGGCAATGCTGGCGATCTTGAGCAGCCCGCCGAAGGAAACGAAGATGAAGCCCGCCCCGGCCATCACCCCCTGCAGCCCCTGCGGGGCGAAGGGCGCATAGTGCTGGACATCGATCGCAGTCAGGCCCCGGAAGACATACAGACCCAGGGCCGCCAGGATGAGACCCACGAGGATGGTCTGGATGACTCCGGCCTGGCGAACGCCCAGGAGATTGACGAGCAGGAAGGCCAGGCAGAAAATTCCGGCCACGAGCGCCGGCGACCCGCCGATAAGGGGGCCGGCAAAGATCGTGACCGCCAGCAGCTCCACGGCGCTCTTCAGGCACAGGGAAATCCAGGTGATCAGTCCGTAGACCGTGCCCACGGAGGGGCCCATACTGCGGGAGACGAAGAAATAGGCCCCTCCCGCCTTGGGCATGGCCGAACTCAGCTCGGCCTGGCTCAGCATGCCGGTGGCGGCCAGGAGCCAGGCCAGCAGATAGGCGGCGAGCAGTCCGGGCCCGCTGATGGCATAGGCCAGACCGGGCAGGATGAAGAGCCCCGAAAGCATGGCCCCGCAGGCCACACTCGCGGCATCGACCATCCCCAGCCGCCGCTTGAGATCCCCGCGCCCTGCCGGACCCTCCTGCATGGCCCCTCCTGACGATATCCTATACCCTTAAATCCCGATGTCACTCAAGCACGGCTTTGTCTGCCACGGGAGCCGGGCAGGTAGATCCCGATGTGTCGGGATCTCCGATCAGGTCTTCAGGGGCTTCAGGGTGTGCCGGGGGAGGGCTCAGACATTCCCCCCCACGCGATGGGGAACATAGCGGGCGGCCCCACTGGCGGTGTCCAGGGTCTCTTCCACCAGGGCCGCGACATAATGCAGCAGCCGTATCCCCTCACGGGGACGCTCGAGCATATCGGCTATCAGCCGCAGCATGTACAGGGCATCGTTTCGGGAGACAAAGCACTTCCGAAACAGGGCCTGCAGGCCGACTACGATCTTCAGGTCCGGCAGGGCCGCCTTGATGTCGGTCTCCTCCAGACCGCAGTCGACCAGCTCGAATACGATGCGGGCGTAATCCCTGCCGGCCGGATCAAAATTCCCCAGAAGGAAATCGGTGGCATCCTGGGCACTGATGAAATCGGAGCCATATACGGTCGTGAGGATTGCTGCGTAGAGTTCTTCCTTTTTCATCCCTCACCTCGGTTGCCGGCCGCACCGGCGTTCTACCTTCCTTATCGAATGGAGGTGCGAATACTTGAATGAAATCAGATCGACGCCCGTCTCCAGCTGCAGGGGGAGGCCCTCCCCCTGGCCGGAGATGGTTTTCACGTGTGTGTTCCCCCCCGGGCCTCTGCCTGCACTCGAACCTTCTCAAGGGACACGCACGCGAGCCTGCCTCCCCGTCAAAGCGCCAGAGGAGGGGACCACAACTCAAAAGCGAATTCAGGCACATGAACCCCGGGGCAAACCCTGAAACCTCCTGACGCCGCCCGCAGCAAGGGCGACCCCAAGCGATTAAACATCCTGTCAATGTTTGCCGATGGAACAGGTATCTAATCAGCCACGTGCATACGATGGAGGAAAGGTGCTGTGAGTCCGGCACGACGAGAGGGAATCATCCCGAAGGGCACCCCCTTGCAGGCGGGGGGGGTACACCTGCTTTCGGCAGGCAGGGACTGCCCGAGCGAGGACGTCTTTGCCGGCAAGCGCCCCTGTAGTGACCTCACCCGCGACATGCCCCTTTCTCCCGGCGGATGCTCCCTGGATTATACAATGCCTGTCCCTGACATCCTGCACCTCGTGGCCAGCGGGTATCTCAGGGAGACCCATCTCGAAAAACTTGCGCTGTGGCAGTCGCCAAGCCCCGGACGCATGGACATTCCGGGAAATGCCGTCTACGTCATCATCGACGCCAGCGGACTGGAGGGGGTCTCGCGCCAGGCACGCCGCCGCTTACGCCGTGAGATGGAGGCCTGGAACCAGAGGCACCCCATACACCTTATCGCCGTCTACGGGGCCAGCCCCACGGTGCGTGCGGCCATCAACCTGACGATCCCCGCACTTACCTGCCCCCTGAAGATGGCCGGGGATAAGCACGCGGCCCTGCGGCTCGTGCACCTCCACCGCGACGGGAAACGCGCCTCAGGGGCTGTCCGCAGCGCTTCAAACATGGCCGACCTGCTGGCCATCATCGCCTCCATCGACTGGGAGACCGCGGGGCCGCCGCCGCACACCCTGAAGCCCGGGCACCCCTGCAGCGAGGTGGGCGAGGCCCTCTGCCTGATCAAGCGCGATCTGGACGAGCTCCTCCGTGAGCATGCCTCCCTGCAGCGCGCCCGGGAGGAGGACGAGCGGGCCCTTGCCCGGCAGAACATCTATAACCGTCTGCGGGCCGATATCTGGAAACTGGCCTCCGATCGCGCGCTGTCCGAGCATGAACTCATCGGGCGCCTGCTCGAGAAGATCGGGCCGGTCCTGGGCGTAAGCCGGGCCAGCTACAGCACCTTCACCGCGGTCGATCCCGCCTGTGGAGAACTGCGCTGCATCCGACAGTGGTGCACCCCGGGGGTGGCGAGCTCGCTGGGGATCGCCATGCCCGCCCCCTTGGTACGTTTCTTCATCGGCAACGACCTCCTGCGGGTCGACCTCGCGGGCGCCCTGGAGACGATCCCGCCGCCAAAACGGCCGGCCTTCGGCCCGCTCATTGCCGCCCTGGCTCACGAGGCCAACCTCGAATCGCTCTGGCTGATGCCGTTCTTCGTCGACGCGCGCCTGGAAGGCCTGCTGAGCTTCGACGTGTGCCACGACCTCAAGGACAAACCGTGCTGGGACGAGGAGGTCAAGGATATCCTGAACGAGTGTGTGTCCATCGTCTCCCTCTTCAATGCCCAGAGAAAGACCGCCGAGACGCTTAGGCAGAGCGAAGAAAAATACCGCTCCATCCTCGATGCCATGAACACGGGCTACTTCGAGCTCGACCTCAGGGGATGGCTGATCTTCGGCAACGAGGCTCTGGGGCGCATCCTCGGGCGCCCCTCTGAAGAACTCATGGGCGGGCCGATAAGGGGGCTCGTCGCCCCGAAGAGCCGCGCGAAGGTGGGGGCTCTGCTGGCGCGGGTCCGGGAAACCGGCCGACCAGTACGGGGACAGTGGACCATGGTCCACCACGACGGCCATACCCTCCCCGTTGAGGGCACCATCTCGCCGGTCATAAATACCGCCGGCGAGGCTACGGGTGTCAGGGGCATCCTCAACGACATCTCGCAGCGCAAACAGACCGAGGCCCTCCGACAGGCAGCCACGGAGGCCAAGGCGGCCAACCGCGCCAAGGGCACCTTCCTGGCGAGGATGAGCCACGAAATCCGCACCCCGCTCAACGGCATCATCGGAATGACCGAGCTGGCCCTGGACAGCGCACTTAACGAGCATCAGCAGGAGCTCCTCACCGTCATCCATTCCGAGGCGGGTGCACTCCACAACCTGATCAGCGATATCCTCGACTTCTCGAAGATCGAGGCCGGCAAGCTCGAACTCGAGCAAATTCCCTTCAATCTCAGGGCCCTCATCGACGAATTCTCGGCCGGCATGTCGCTACGCGCCAAGCACAAGGGGCTGTCCTTCACCACACACATCGCATCGGACATCCCGCCTGCGGTGGTGGGCGATCCCGGCCGCCTGCGGCAGATCCTCGCCAACCTGACCGACAATGCCCTCAAGTTCACCCCTGCCGGCACCATCACCCTCCAGGCCGTGTCGGACGGGGAGTGCCCCGATACGGTACGCTTCTCGGTGACGGACACCGGCATCGGCATCCCCCGGGACAAACAGGAGACGATCTTCGAAGGTTTCGCTCAGGCCGACGGGTCCACCAGCCGTCGCTACGGCGGCACCGGGCTCGGCATCACCATCTCCCGGCAACTCGCCGAACTCATGGGGGGAAAGCTGGGGCTCGAAAGCACGGAGGGCAATGGCAGCACCTTCTGGTTCACCCTCCCCTTTTCCCGCCAGGAAATGCCCGTCCTTCCGGTGTCGGAGCAACACGCCCCGGAGGCCATCCGCGATGCACATATCCTCCTGGCCGAGGACTACCCTACCAACCAGCTCGTGGCCAGGCGCCACCTGGAAAAGGCCGGCTACATGGTCGACGTGGCCGAAAACGGGGCCCAGGCCGTGGAGGCCTTTCGTCGCAGGCGTTACGACCTCATCCTCATGGATATCCTGATGCCCGTCATGGACGGCTACGAGGCCGCCCAGGCCATCCGCGCCCTCGAGCGGGATACACACGCCGCCGAGAGTCGGGTGCCGATCGTCGCCATGACCGCACACGCCATGAGGGGCTGTCACGAGCAATGCCTCGAGGCCGGCATGGACGACTACATCACCAAGCCCCTCAGTCGCACCGCGTTTCTGGACCGGGTGGACCGCTGGCTCGACCCGTCACAGCGGCGGCCGCGTGACGGGGCACAGGCGCCGCCTGCGGCCGGATCCGTCCGTCTCGGGGAAGCGCCCCTGGATCTGGTGCAGGCCATCCACGAATTCGACGGCGATCTTACCTTCTTCGAGGCTGTGGCCCAGTCCTTCTGCGAGGACCTCACGGCCGGGCTTGCCGGCCTGGAAGAGGCCCTCGCAGCCGGTCGCCACGAGGAGGTCCGCAGGCAGGCCCACGCCATCAAGGGCGGGGCGGCCAACCTGTGTGCCCTCCGGCTCGCCCGCATAGCGGGCGAACTGGAGGTCTCAGTGCAGGATGACGAGGCCCTTCAGAACGTCCCGGCGCTCCTCTCTCGTCTCGTGCAGGAGAGCGAGACCCTCAGGGATTATCTGAGACTCTCCCCCTACCGGCCATGAAGATTCTGATCGTGGACGACGAGCACGTCAGCCGTGCCAAGATGCAGCAGATCATGTCCCCTCTCGGGGAATGCACCGTGACCGAGTGCGGTAAGGAGGCCCTCGAGCGCTTTGCTCAGGCCCTGGACGAAGGGGGGCCCTTTGACATAGTCATGCTCGACATCTCCATGCCCGATCTCGACGGCACTGAGGTACTCACACGCCTACGCGGTATGGAACAGGAAGATCCTTCCCTCGAACAGGGCGCCTTCATCATGATGGTGACGGCCCTGTCCGATAAGGCGACGGTGCTCACCTGCATCCGGGACGGCTGCAACGATTACATCGCCAAACCCTTCACCCGCGAGACCGTGTTCGGCAAACTGGATTCCCACGGGCTCCTCCCCCAGGACAGGCGCCAGCCGCCATCTCCCGCCAAGGACCTGGTCCTCGACGAGATCGTGCAACGCTTCGCCCACGACGAGATCGACCTGCCCTCGCCCCCCGCGTTCAGCCAGAGGCTGCGCGACATGATCGCCGAGGGCTATGGCCTGCCGGAGATCGCCGAACTCATCAAGCAGGACGCCGCCATCTCCTCCAAACTCATCTCCCTGTCGAACACCGCCTACTACCGCGGAATCGAGAAAAACGCCACCGTGGATCAGGCGCTTGCCCGTCTGGGTCTGAAAACGGTGAAACGCCTGGTGGATACCATCACCAACCGCTCGCTCTATGTCACGGACAACCCCCGCTACCGCGCACTGATCGAGCGTCTGTGGGAACACTCCATCGCCTGCGCCTATGGCGCGCATATCATCGCCGAGCTGGCCGGGGTTTCCCTTCCCGGCGACAACGCCTACAATATGGGTCTGCTGCACGACATCGGCAAGCTTATCCTGATCCAGGTGCTGGCCGAACTGGAAAAGAGGGCCCTTTCCGGGGAGGGCGTGGATGAGGACGATCTGCTGGAGACCCTCGCGACCCACCACAACCGCCTGGGGGCCGCCCTGCTGAAAAAGTGGAACTTCCCGAAGGAATTCATCCTGGTGGCGCTGTATCACGACGCCCCCCCCGAGGCGCTCAGCGACTCCAAGGCCTTCCAGGTCGTGCGCCTCGCCCATGCCCTGGTCATCGGCATGGGTTACGCATGCACCCCGCACAATGCCGAGGAGCCGTCGGACCTGGCCTTCGGCCTGGAACTCGACCCCCAGGTCCTCCCGCAGATCGAAGACCAGGTAGCCCAGTGCCTGAGTGAGGTGCGCGAGGTCTTTGCCTGACGTCGCAACCGGGCACCTACCTTTGCGAGTTTTGGGGTCCGGCCACGTAATAGGGACTTGAGGCGCAGGTGCACCTCGTTTACCGGCAGAGCCCAGGCTAGAGGCGCTGCCAGGTGAACTGGAATTCCACCTCTTCCTGGTCGCCCTCGCGTTCGTGCTCGACGGTGAAGATCGCATCCGCCGGGATCGCGATGCGTTCACCGGCGATCTGGATGCGGAAGCTTTCTCCCCTCTCCAGCGCATCGGCCAGCCTTCTGAGCTTGGCGGCCGTCTGCCGGGCGGTGTAGGCCTTTTCCACGTCCCTGTCTCGGCTGGTCTTCATAGCAACCCTCCTCGTGCATGGCATGTTTAATCCCCATACTATCCCAAACGACCTCGACAGGGAAGGGCCTATGGCCTCAACTCCGGCCATGAAACAGCGGGCGTAAAGTATACCCCCCTGAAATAATCATGGCATGCCCCCCCGGGACAGGCCCAACCGCCCTTGAGGCCGCCATCCGACCCACAGCGCCTAGAATGCCATGGAGCAGCCCTCAAAGGCAGATCTTTCTCCGGCCCCGCGCCTGGGATCGGGGATCGATCCTGCAGGGGAAGGCAT
>CAZUDI010000038.1:0-30655 GCA_964618975.1 uncultured Bacteriovoracaceae bacterium
GCTGCCGCTGCACGCCGATCATGCGCTTGCGGGTGGTGTGGATGCCGAACTTGCCCAGGTCGCTGACGATCCATTTGCGCCCCAGCTTTTCCGCCACCGCCGCCGTGGTGCCGGAACCGCAGAAAAAGTCGGCCACCAGATCGCCTGCGTTGGAGGAAGCTTTGATGATGCGTTCCAGGAGAGCTTCGGGTTTTTGGGTGGGATAACCAACTGATGCTTTTGCCGAATTATTAAGTTTATCAATATTCCAAACGGAATCGACAACCTTGCCTCTTGCCAATGACTCCTCTAGATATATTTTGGTTTGCCTAGCACCACCATCCCGAGTATCTAATGTATATTCTCTACCATCATCATCATTGTAAACTCTTTGTTTTCGAGTCTTAAGGTATTCATATCTTGAGCTATAAGGTTCGAAATAGGAATTAAAAGCTGGTGAGTCACTATTTGAGAAGTAGTAGATAGTGTCATTTCTTTTTTCGAACGATATAGTCAATCTTTTATTCCAACCACTGTAGTGCCAGCAGATTTCATTCTGTAAACGATTGCTTCCGAATACTTCGTCTAAGACTAAGCGAATATGCGAGTTAACCCGCCAGTCACAATGCACATAGATACTCCCATCCTCGGCCAGCAGATCCCGCATCAGCACCAGCCGCTCATAGATCATGGCGATGAAGGAATCCGCCCCCTTGCCCCAGGTGTCGCGGTAGGCGATCTCTTCCAGGATGTTGGGCTTCTTGGTGAAGGTGTCGCCGCCGATCTCGATGTCCATGGAAAAGTCCGCGCCCACGTCAAAGGGCGGGTCGATGTAGATGAGCTTGAGCCCGCCCTGCTTCTCGATCTCCTCGCGCAGCGGCCCGTTCTTGAGGGAGGACAGGATCAGCTTGTTGTCGCCCCAGATCAGCTTGTTGGTCCAGCCCTTCATCTGCCGGCCGCGCTCGTCGAAGAGCGACATCTGCGCCCCGGTATCTTCCGGCTTCTCGGCACGCGGTTCATCCACCTGCTCGATCACCTGAAAGGGCAGGACGATATTGCAGACCTCGGATGTCTTGCCGTTCCAGACCAGTTCAACCTCCCGCCTGTCCTCGAAAAGGAGGAACCGGTATTTCTCCGGCAATTCCCGATCCGATTCGAGATAGCGGACGATCTCCTGCTTTTCCTGTTCGGTTAATTTCAACATGCTTTGTCCTTATCCCTTTTCACGGCTTCATTCCCTCTCGGTCTCGGAAACATAACAAGTACTTGGCAACCTGCGCCTCGTCGTATTGCCAAAAATCGGAGGGGTCTTCCCCCGTCTATATTTATAGTTACTGCATGTCTTTTCGAAAATTAGCGATTTCTGTATCTGCATAGGTTCCGATGGCCCCCGGTGTATCCCGGAAACCTTGAACGGCCTTCCGTGCAAGATCAAATTGCATGAAGACATCAACCGAGCGCTCCCCCAAATCCTCACAAATGATCATGGGTTCTTCATCTCCATGCCGGACTACATATTAGAATGACAAAGATGCCGCCTAATCCGATAAACGAAGTATTTCTGCCGCCCAATCACCCCATGAGGTATATCACTCAGCATTCCTTCAGTATAACAGATTATTCTTGCAAGGTGTTATACTGCATACCTTCTTCTGGTTCCGCATCCCTTCACCCGACATCAAGTGACAGGAACCCGGGGGGAAAGCGAGGAGACAGCCCTCGCCTTTCTCCACATGGAGGGATTGCCTTTTGCGGATAACGGCTGCCTAATTCCCCATAAATATGCAGTAATATCATGCACTCATTATACATACAGCCATATTATAGTCAAGCAGGAACCGCCTATCGCTCTTCCCCGGCGCGGTGAGCCGACAGGCACCACCGTGTGCCCGCCGAGCCCATGCTGCGGTCCCCCAACCCGCGACGTGCCGGGCACGTCGCGGGTTGGGGGCCTGGGGAGGTTCATCCGGGATAACGCGACTTCAGTCGCGGGCGCGGTTGACGCAGGCCACGGCAAAGGCGAAGGCGGCAACCCCCAGGGCGGTCAGGAGCAGGTAGCCGGGCGCGCCCGGGCGCGTGCCGAAGGCGGCCTCGCGGATGAGGCGCGCGGCGTGGGTCAGCGGCAGGAAGGCCACTACGGCCTGGCCCCAGGCGGGCAGGCGCTCGATGGGAAAGAAGGTGCCGCCCAGAAAGGCCATGGGGGTGATGACGAAGCTCGTGAGCAGGGCCTGGTCGGCGTGGGTGGTGATCAGCATGGCCAGGCCCACGGCCAGGGAGGCGAAGATGAGGCTGTCGAGCAGGAAGGCCAGCCAGAACCAGGGGTTGTAGCTGAGCACCACCCCGAAGAGCGCCCCCAAGGCCAGGATCAGGACGCCGGCCAGGACCGCGCGCGTCATGCCGGCGAGCACCTCGCCCAGGACGTAGGCGGCGTTGCTTATGGGGGCGGACTGGAACTCCTCGAAGATGTGCCAGTAGAAGCGGGCCACGTTGATCTCGCTGCCGATGGCGAAGGCCTGGGTCATGCTGGCCATGGCGGCCAGGCCGGGCAGGAGGAACTCGATGTAGCGGTGGCCCGCGATGGTGAGGTCCTGGCCCATGGCGTAGCCGAAGGCGATGAGGTAGAGCAGGGGCGAGACGGCCCAGGCGGCGCTCAGGCGCGTCAGGCGCCGTCGGATAAGCAGCATCTCGCGCGTATAGACCGCGCCCCAGCCGCGCATCATGGCCGCACCTTGCGGCCGGTCATGGCCAGGAAGGCGTCTTCGAGGTTGACCCTCCTGAGGGTGCAGCCGTGGGCCTGCCCGGCGGCGCAGTGCCCGGCCTCCTCGCGGGTGGGGAAATAGAGCGTCTCTAAGGTGTGCTCGCCGAAGCGGTCCAGGGCCCACTCGCCCAGGCCGGCTTTCAGTTTTGCGGGGGTATCCAGGGCCACCACGAGACCCTGGTCGATGAAGGCCACGCGGTCGGCCAGGGCCTCGGCCTCCTCGATGTAGTGGGTGGTGAGGAAGACCGTGACGCCCAGGGCCTGGATGCGCTTGATCAGCGCCCAGATGCGGCGGCGGATCTCGGCGTCGAGCCCCACGGTGGGCTCGTCCAGAAAGAGGATCTCGGGCTCGTGCACCAGGGCGCGCGCGATCATGACGCGGCGTTTGAGCCCGCCCGAGAGCTCCTTTATGGGCGTGTGGCGCCTGCCGCTCAGGTCGATGTAGTCCAAAAGCTCGTCGGTGCGCTTTTGGATGCGTAATTTGGGCAGGTGGTGCAGCCGGCCGTGGAGGGTGAGGTTCTGCTGCACGCTCAGCTCGCGGTCGAGGTTGATGTGCTGGGGCACGAGCCCGAAGCGGCGCTTGGCCGCCAGGGGCTCGCGCTCGATGTCGCAGCCGCCCAGCGCGGCGCGGCCGGCGCTCAGGCGCGTGAGCCCGGTGAGGATGCGGATGGTGGTGGTCTTGCCGGCGCCGTTGGGCCCCAGGTAGGCGAAGATCTCGCCGGAGAGCACGTGCAGGTCCACGCCGTTGAGGGCCGGGGTGCCCTTATAGTCCTTCTTCAGGCCGCAGATCTCGATCATGAGGCCTGCCCGGCGGGGCGCCTTTTGAGCTGGGAGACGTCGCGCACGACCTCCTGCAGCGGCTGGCGGCGGATGCGGTGCGGCAGGGCCAGCAGGGAGGCCTCCTCGATGTCGCCTGTGAGCACCTCTGTGCGGCCTCTCCAGGCGGCGATGGTCTTGGCGGTCTTGAGGATGACGATGTCGCCGCGGTGGCCGTCGACCCCCACCTCCAGGCAGCGCTCGGCGATCTCGAAGAGTTTCTCCCTGGCGATGCTTACCTGCGGCAGGAGGGTGGCGGCCGCCTCGATGCGCTCCACCAGGGCGGCCGAGTCTTTCTGCCACCGGTCACAGAAGGTTTCGGCGTCCTCGTCGAAGGCCGCGCGGCGCTCCATGATGGCCACGCGGTCCTCGGGGTTGCTCACGCCTTCGATGGTGACGCACAGCCCGAAGCGGTCGAGCAGCTGGGGCCTGAGCTCGCCCTCTTCCGGGTTCATGGTGCCCACCAACGTGAAGCGCGCCGGGTGCGAGAAGCTGACCCCCTCGCGCTCGATGGTGTTGACGCCCATGGCGGCCGAATCCAGCAGCACGTCCACCACGTGGTCGTCCAGCAGATTGACCTCGTCCACGTAGAGGATACCGCGGTGGGCTCGCGCCAGCAGCCCGGGCTCGATGCGCTTCTCGCCCTTTTTGAGCGCCTGCTCGAGGTCCAGGGTGCCCACCACGCGGTCCTCGGTGGCGCCCACGGGCAGCTCCACCACGCGGATGCCGCGCGGATGGGTCTCAAGCCCCTGCCCTGTCAGCACGCGCTCGCGGCAGGTGACGTTGGTGCACTGGCGGCAGAGCTCTACCTCTCCCGGGGGTCCAAGCTGGAAGGGGCAGTCCGTAACCACGGTAAGGTCCGGCAGGATCTCGGCCAGGGCGCGCACGGCGGTGGACTTGGCCGTGCCCTTCTCGCCCCGGATCAGGACGCCTGCGAGCCCGGGGTTGATGACGTTGAGGATCAGGGCCAGCTGCATGCGCTCCTGGCCCACGATGGCCGCAAAGGGATAGACGGGTCGTTTACTCATTTCACTGTATTCTCCTTGGCAATATTGAGCAGGGTGTCGCTACCCAGGTCTTCCACGCGGAAGTAGCGGGCCTTGAGAGAGGCGGCCAGCCGGGCCGCCAGGCCGAAGCTCACGAGCCCCTGGCTCTCGGTGTCGATGACGATTATGCGCACGCGCTCGTCGAGCGCCAGGCGCGCGCCTAAGCTCAGGGCCTCGTCCAGGGGCTTGCCGCCGGAGACGGCCACGTTGGCCTTGCCGTCGGTGATGACAATCACGATCGGCCTCAGGGTGGGCTCGCGCAGCAGGCAGCCGCGCAGCACCTCCTGTGTGCGGGCGAGCCCGGAAGTAAGCGGCGTGCGCCCGCCCACGGGCAGCTCGGCCAGCAGGCGGGCCGCCAGGTCGATGGAGGCCGTGGGCGGCAGGTTGAGCACGGCCTCCGCGCGCCTGAAGGTGATCATGGCCACCTTGTCGCGCTTCTGGTAGGCGTCCAGCAGCAGGGACATGATGGCCCCCTTGGTGGCGCGCATGCGGCTGCGGGCGCCCATGGAGCCGCTGGCGTCCACCACGAAGAGCAGCAGGTTGCCCACGCGCTTCTCGCGCACCTTCTCACGCAGGTCCCGGGGTTTGAGCACCAACGCCAGGCTGGAGGCGTTCGTGCGGGAACGCTGGTGGGGGGCCGCCGCCCGCAGGGTGGCGTCGAAGGCTATGTCACTTGTGCCGCGCGGCAGGCGGCTGCGCACATAGCGCCCCTGGTTGCCGGCCGCTAAAGTCGTGGAGCGCCGGCCCGAGCCGCGGCGCAAGACGCGGTCGCGCCTGGAGGCGAAGCGCCTGACCGCGAAGGTCTCTCCCACGGGGAAGATCTCGTCCTGGGCTTCCTGGGCCCCCTTTGATGCGTTCGGGGGGGCCTGCTTGTCCGAGGTGCTGGTTTGCGGCCGGCCGGGATGCTCCTGATTTTGTTGCGTGTGCGCCGGCGGGGGCGGGGTCTGCTCGTCGGGCGGCTGCTCCCGGTCGTTTTGCCGGCTTGGCTGCTCGTTTTTCTCGCCCTGGGGCTGGTCTTGTGCAGGCGGTGAGCTGCGCCTTCGGTGGTCCAGGGCCAGGGGGGCTACGGCCAGCACATCCTCGAGCAGGGCCTCGGCTCTCCGCTTCAGGGCCGCGTGCGCCCGGGCGGCCTGTTCGATGACCAAATCGGCGCGGTGGCCGGCCACCTGGTTTTCCGTGCAGATCTCGCAGACCAGGCGGCGCAGCGTGGTGGGAAAATCCACGTCTTTGAAGCGCGCGCGGGCCTCTTCGATTGTGCGCGCCAGGGCTTCCTCTTCCTCGGCGAACTGGTGGCAGAAGCCCTGCGGGTCGGTGTCGAACGCCTCGCGGCGCTGCATCAGGCAGGTGCGCTTGTCGATGTCCTTTTCGCTTTCCACCGCCACGCACAGCCCGAAGCGGTCCAGCAGCTGGGGCCTGAGCTCGCCCTCTTCGGGATTCATGCTGCCCACCAGGATGAAGCGCGCGGCATGTGAGAGAGAGACCCCCTCGCGCTCGACCACATTGACGCCGGAGGCGGCCGCGTCCAGGACGAGGTCCACCAGGTGGTCGTCCAGCAGGTTGACCTCGTCCACGTACAGGATGCCGCGGTGGGCGCGCGCCAGGAGCCCGGGCTGGAAGTGGGTCTCCCCGGTCCGGAGCGTGCGCGTGAAATCGATGCCGCCCAAGATACGGTCCTCGGTGGCGTTCAGCGGCAGGGTGATCAGGCGCATGGGCGTACGCACGGTCTTCAGGGGAGCTGCGGCCTCCCGGCAGGCCGCGCACTGCTCGGCAGGATTGTGCGGGTCGCAGGCATAGGCGCAGCCTTCTGCGACCTCGATCTGCGGCAGCAGGCCGGCCAGGGCGCGCACGGTGGTGGACTTGGCCGTGCCCTTCTCGCCCTTGACGAGCACCCCGCCCACGGCGGGGTTGACGGCATTGAGCAGCAGCGCGAGCTTGAGCCGCTCCTGGCCCACAACGGCGCTGAAGGGGTAGCCGGGCCGGGCCATGTTCAAGAGTCCTCCCCGCGCCTCAGGTCGAGCTTGCCCAGCACGCCCTGCAGGCTCGCCTGCCAGCCGGCGACTTCATGGGAGGTGACCACGTCCACGGCCCCGCCCTGGAACTCGCCCTGCACCTCGCCCAGGGTCTCCTCCAGGCAGGCCTCGGTCTCCAGATAGGCCTCGCGCAGACGCTCGAGCAGCTCCTCTTCGGGCTGCCAGACGCCGCGGCTTTCGGCCTCCAGCAATCGCCGGCCGATCTCCTCCAGGGCCCAGGGGTTGACCTCCTGGAACCAGGCCTGCATGCGGCGCTCCAGGACAAAGGTCTCGGCGATCTCGTCGAAGATCCAGTTGTCCACCTGGCCGGTAGTGGCCCCGAAGCCGTAGACGCGGCCGATGCGCTTGGCCAGGTCGCCGGCGCCCTTGTAGCCGTGGGCCTGCATGCCCTCGATATACTTGGGGTGCAAGAGGCGCGTGCGCACCACGCGCCGCATCTCGTCGGCGAAGTCGGTCACCTGCACCTGGGCCGGGTCGCGCGTGTCGCCGTAGTAGGTCTTGGGCGGCCGGCCCGAGAGCGAGCCCACGGCGGCGGTCATGCCGCCGTAGTTGCCGTAGAAGCCGCAGCAGTTCAGAAAGTCGCCCTCGTCGGAGATGTGCTTGTCGAAGGTGACCTCCACCCGGCGCAGGTTCTCCACCAGCTCCTGGTGGGCCGGCACGCCGTAGGTCGCCCCGCCGGCCTCGCCGCCGTAGGCGTAGCCGTTCCAGAAGACGTAGACGTCGGCGAGGTCGTCCTTGCCCTTCCAGGCCGAGGCCGCCACGGCCAGGTTGACGCCCGCCTTGTAGACGCCCGGCTGGGCGCAGAAGATGCGGTAGCTCAGGCGCCGCAGGAGGTCCTTGTCGTCGAGCGTAGCCCCGGAGGCCTGGGCGAGGATGTGCCGGCGGATGAAATTTTCCTCCGGGCCCTCCTCCAGGGTGGCCACGGCCTGCACGGCGCGGTCGACATAGGTGAGCGCCTCCGGAAAGCAGTCGCGCGTGATGCCCGAGACCCGGATGTTGACGTCGATACGCGGCCGGGCAAGCTCACGGGCGGGGATGACCTCGAAGCCCGCCACCTGGCCGTTGGCCTTCCAGGTGGGGCGCACGCCCAAGAGGTGCAGGATCTGGCAGATCTGTTCGCCGTCGGCGCGCATGATGTCGGAGGCCAGCCAGACCATGCCCACGGTCTCGGGGTAGCGGCCCTCCTCTTTGAGGTGCCGCTCCAGCAGGGCCTCGGCCAGGATGACCCCCACGCGCTGCGCCGCCCTGGTGGGGATGCGCGTGGGGTCCACATTGGAGAAGTTGCGCCCCGTGGGCAGGATGTCCCAGCGCCCGCGCGAGAGGTAGCCCGAGGGCCCGGCGGGCACGTGGCCGCCCCCCAAGGCGTTCAGCAGGGAGTCGATCTCGCGCGAAGACTCCAGGCGGCGGTCGATCTCCCGCACCAGCTCGGCAAAGCGCGCAAGGCGCTCTCTCAGCCCGGCTTCCGGCAGCCCTCCGGCGATCTCCGGCAGCACCTCGTCCAGGTCCGCGCTCTCCAGCAGGCTTGCTATCAGACTCACGGCCGCGCGGTCGGCCGCATACAGCCGCCGGCTGTAGGTCTGGCCGTTTTGGGAGCGCTCCCCGGGCGCCTTGAGGGCCCGCCCGATGTCCTCGCCCCACAGCTCGAAGATCAGCCGGCGCGTGTTGAGCTCGGATGAGCTGTCGAAGCGCAGGATGGTGTTGATCACCTCGGCGCGCTCGGCGCCATGAGGCAGCTCGCCGAAGGTGTGCATGCCCAGGCGGGTCTGGCTGTTCTTGACGCGCGAGATGATCGCGTGGCAGCGCGCGGCGATGGCATCGAAGTCGGTAGGGTCAATCCCGGCGAGATCCTCCCACAGGTGGGCACGCTCGATGGCCTCTTTGACGAGGTGTTCGAGCTGGTGGGCACGCGCGGCGTCCTGTGCCCGGGCGCGGGTGTGCTCGTCCAGCAGGTCTTCGAGCTCCTCGAGCTCGCCGTAGGTGTCGGCCGTACTCAGGAGGGCCTGCAGGTGGTCCACCAGGGTGGCGTAGCTGCGGCGCTTGGCGATGACGCCCTCGGCGGGGTTGTCGGCGTTGTAGATGTAGAGGTTGGGCAGGTGCCCGATGGCGATGTCCGGCCAGCAGCTTTTCGAGAGCCCGGCGCCCTTGCCCGGCAGCCACTCCAGGTTGCCGTGGGTGCCCACGTGCACGATGGCGTCGGCCTGGAAGACGCGCTCCAGGTAGCGGTAGGTGGCCAGGTAGTGGTGGGGGGGCGGGAGGTCCGGGTCGTGCAGGATCTTGCAGACCTGCCCGTCGCAGCGCGCCCCGGCGCAGCCGCGCTTGGGTTGCATGATGACCACGACGTTGCCGAAGTCGAGCCCGGTGATGACCAGCTTGCCGTCGTGGATCATGGCCGCGGGCACCCCGTTGAGCTCCTGCCCGGGGGGCGCGCCCCAGGTCTCGACCAGGGCCTCTTTCGTCTCAAGGGGCAGCTCGTCGAACCACTCCTGATAGACGGCGCTATCGAGCAGGGCCAGGTGTCCGCCCTTGGCCACGATCTCGTCCACCGTGGTCCAGCGGAACTCGGCGATGGCCTTGCGCTCAAGGAAGGTCTGCAGTAGCTCCTCGCCCGTGTCGGGGATGTTTTCCACCCGGTAGCCCATATCCTGCATCTTTTTGAGGATGGCCACCACGCTGGCCCCGGTGTCCAGGCCGGCCGCCCCGCCCAGGCTGGCCTCCAGCCCGGCGCACTCGTTCTTGTGCAGCACGAAGGCCACCTTGCGCGCCTGCGGCGGCTTCTGCGCCAGGCGCACCCAGTGCGCAATGCGCCCGGCGATGTGCCCCACGCGTTCACACAGCACCTCGCGCTGTTCGAAGACCGCCTGGGTGCGCTCATAGGTGAGCTTGCGGCTGCAGGCGGCGATGATCGGCTCGATGTTGCCTTCGAACTCGGGCATGGCGATGCCGAAGGTGACGTCCGTGATGAGCCCCTGGGGGTCCTCCTCCCACTCAGAGGCACTCTTGCCGTAGGAGATCACGGGCTTGAAGACCGGGACATTGAGGGCGCTGAAAAAGTCCACCGTGGGCGCCAGGGCCCCCTCGCCGCCCCCCTCGCGGTTGAGGAAGAAGAACTGCAGGTTGATCAGGGCCTTGATGCGTGCCCGGCCCTGCGCGTCCAAAAAATAACGCCGGGCGGTCTCGAGCGCGCCCAAGGCGCCGGTCCCGGCCTCGGGGGTGCCGTGGGCGAAGACCGGCAGCACGTCCAGGCCCCTTTGCTCCAGGGCATCCATCAGGGCCCGTTCCAGGGCGGTGTCGGTGTCGGTGAAGCTGTGGCGCGGGAAGAGCAGCCCCACGCAGTGCGCATGCCGGGCGGGGTGCGCCCGGCGATAGTCTTCCACGCTGTCGAAGACCTCGGGCGCGGGCGGGTGCATGATGCCCTGCCACGGCAGGGGCAGCGGATCCGCGACGGGGATCAGGGGGTCGACCTGGTGGGCCACGTACTCCAACAGGCGGCGGTAGTTCTCCTGTCCCCCGCCGGTCAGGAAGGCATAGGCCCGGGCGCACACCTCCATCCCCACGCCGGCGCCCTGCCCCCAGTGGGAGGGGTCAAAGGAGGTGGTGATAATAATCTTGCCCGGGGCGAGCTCGCACAAACGGGCGCGGACCTCTTCCCAGAAGCCGTCGTTGGTCCAGTAGAGGAGCAGGGCCTCGGCCTGACGGGCCGCCGCCCAGAAACCTTCGAGCTGGTCGGCGTCGTTTTCGAGCTCCTTGTTGGAGAAGATGCTCAGGTCCACCACGGGGCTGGCGTCGGCGGCCTCGAGGAAGGCCGGCACATACGAGCCCCACATGATGCAGGCGATTTTCACGGGTGCGTCTCTCATGGAATATCCACTCCTGGGTGCGGTTTGGTCTGGGGCCGACGCCCGGCACAGGCGAGCGCCTGAATGGTGAGATGTCCGTTGAGGCTTTGCACGGCGGCCTCGACGCCGTAAACCTCGCGCAGGTTTTCCGGGGTGATCACCTCCGCGGGCGGCCCGCAGCAAAAGGACCGGCCTAGGTGCAGCAGCATGAGCGTGTGGGCAAAGCGCGCCGCCAGGTTGAGGTCGTGCAGGGCCATGACGATCCCCCGGCCCCCCTCGGCGGCCAGGCCGCATACCAGCTCGAGCATCTCGAGCTGGTGGCGCAGGTCCAGGCTGCTGGTGGGCTCGTCCAGCAGCATGAAGCGCGTCTCCTGGACCAGGGCGCGCGCCAGCAGCACCTTCTGGAGTTGCCCGCCACTGAGCTGGTCCAGGTCGCGCAGCGCCAGCTCGGTCAGGCCCAGCTGTGCGAGGATTTCCGCCGTGCGAGAGCGGTCCGCTTTCGAGGGCCGCCAGGCCAGGTGCGGCCTACGCCCGGCCAGCACGGCGTCGAAGACCCGCACGGGGAAGCGCACGGGCATGTCCTGGGGCACATAGGCCAGCTGGCGCGCCAGCTCGGCGCGGGACAACCCGCGGGTGTCGCTCCCGTCGAGCGTGACCGTGCCGCCTGACGGATTGAGGATGCGGGCGATGCACTTGATCAGGGTGGTCTTACCGGCGCCGTTGGGCCCCACGATGCCCAGGACCTCGCCCGGGGCCACGCCGGCATTCACGCCCCGCAGCACGTGCGTGCCGTTGTAGCTGAAAGAAAGCCCCGCAACCTCAAGCATCACCAGTACTCCCGGGAGCGCTGCAAGAGCAGGTAGAAGAAGAAGGGCACCCCGATGAAGGCGGTCATGATGCCGATGGGGATGACCTGCGGCGCCCAGAGGGTGTGGCCCAGGGTGTCGGCCGCCACCACGATCAGGGCCCCCACCAGGCCGGAGGCCGGCAGGAGCGTGTGGTGGTCGCCGCCGATCACCAGCCGCGTGATATGCGGCGCCACGAGCCCCACAAAGCCGATGACGCCCGTAAAGCAGATGCCGCCGGCGGTGACGAGCGAGGCCATAATCACCGCCGCCATCCGCAGGCCCTTCACGTTCACGCCCAGCGCCAGGGCGGACTCGTCCCCCTGGCAGAGCAGGTCGAGGTCCCAGGCGCGGCGCAGAAAAAAGGGCACGGGCACCAGAATCATGAAGGCCGCCAGAGCAATCTCGCCCCAGCCGGCCTTGGAGAGGCTGCCGAAGAACCAGAAGACCACCTCGTGCACCTGTTCCATGGTGCCCATGTACTGCAGGAGCGAAGTCAACGAGGAGAACAGGAACATCTGCGCGATGCCGGCCAAGATCATGGTCTCGGTGGAGGCGCGCCGCAGCCGGGCGACCCCCAGGATGAGGCCCGCCGAGAGCATGGCGCAGACGAAGGCACCCCCGGCCACGCCCCAGGTGTTGAAGCCGCCGCAGAGCATGATGACGCTTACCGCCCCGAAACCCGCCCCCGAGCCCACCCCCAGGGTGTAGGGCGAGGCCAGGGGATTCTTGAGGATGGCCTGGAAGACGCTGCCCGCCATCCCCAGGCCGAACCCCACCAGCGCCCCCATCAGGATGCGCGGCAGCCTGAGCATCCAGACGATGCTGTGAGCGCGCCCGGTATCCGTAACGAGCGAGGCCAGCACCTCGCGCACCCCCAGGCCGGAGGCGCCCACGCACAGGCCCGTCAGCATGGCCAGGGCCAGCGCCATGAGTGCAGCCACGAGGAAGAGGGTGCGGGTGGCGGCCTGATCGGCGTAGCCGCGGCAGAGCTCGACACTCTCGGGGTTCACCGGGGGGCCTCCCTGATGTCGGTCGAGGTGTAGACCCCGCGATAGGCCACGCCCTGGAAGCGCTCCAGGTATTCGCGGTGCAGCGCCTCAGGGTCGTAGTCGGCAAAGAGTTCGGGATGGATGGCGCACGCCATAAAGGCCACTCCCACGATCGAGCGCGGCCCGGCAAAGATGGCGCTGTCCAGGGCATGCACGTTGTTTGAAGCCACGGCCGGGATGTGCCCCCACGCCGGGCGGCGACGGATCGCGTCGCGGCGGCGGTCGAAGGCCGTGCGGTCTGTCAACAGGTAGCCGTTCTCGCGCGAGACGGCCTTGAAGATCACCTGAGGTTCGCGGGCCAGCACCCACTCGGGGGTCACCCGCGGGTAGGGGATGCCGAGCCCCGCGGCGATATTGCGGCCGTAGGCCAAAGTGCACATCATATCCCCGCCCGAACCCGGGCCCGAGGCGTGGTAGTCCGTATAGCCCTCGAGGTAGACCGGCGGGAGGGAGGACGCGCGGGAGGCCCGCGCGCGGATTTCTGTCAGGGCGCGGCCGTGCCAGGCGCAGAAGGCCCCGGCCGCATCATTTCTGTCCAGCAGCCGCCCCAGGTCTAGCACCTCGCGCTCCAGGGTCGTGATCTTGTAGAAGTCCAGGCGCAGGACCTGGATCCCGAGGGGGGGGAGCTTCTGCTCCAGGAGCGGCCCGGGGTTGCGGCCGTAGGCGATCACCAGGTCGGGGTTCAATGCCACGATGGCCTCCAGTTCCGGCTCGTTCCAGCGGCCCACGCCGGGGAGAGCTGCCAGTTCGCCCCAGAAGCCGCTTGTCCGGTCGAGATCGGAGTGCACGCCCACGACGAGTTCCGTGGCCTTGAGGATCCGCAAGGCCTCGAGGGCGTCCGAGTTGAGCACCACGATCCTCTGGACGGGCAGGCGGACCTGCACCTGTTCCCCCCGGGAGTCCTCGAGCGTCAGGGTCTCGCAGAGCCCGATGCCGGAAAAACCCGGCAGCAAAACGGCCATAAGGCCGCCGATCAGGGCGCACAAGGGGAACAGGCGCAGGGCATACATGCTAGTACCTCAGGGAGACCTCGGCCATGTAGGTACGGCCGTTTGTCAGGTAGTATTCGTAGTATTCGCGGTCGAAGAGGTTGTCGACACTCAGGGAGACCTCAAGGCCCTGATGCGGGGTGAGCGTCAGCTTGGCGTCCACGGTCAGGGACGGCTGGTAGGTGCCGTAGACCCCCTCCTCGTCGTCTCTGTTGTCGGAGTCGTTGTAGATCTTGCTGGAGTAGTGCCCCGCAATGCTGCCGGAGACCCACTTGTTCCGCGCGTCCAGGCCCAGGTTCCAGACCCTGCGGGGGATGCCGGCGAAGCGCTCGTACTCGCTCTCGATATCCGTGGGGTTGTCGGTGATCTTGGTATCGGTCAGGGTGTAGTTGGCCCACAGCGTGAACCAGTCGAAGACCTCCTGGGAGGCCTCGAGCTCCAGGCCGTAGGTGCGGGCGGCGCCGGCGTTGTTGCGCAGCTTGGTGTTGCCGTCGGTCTGGTAATAGATCAGGTCCTCGATGTCGCTCAGGTAGGCGGTGACGGCCAGCCGGGTCTTTTCGCCGAAGAGATACTGCTCCACGCCCATCTCGTAGGTCAGGACCTTCTCGGGCTTCAGCGCCGGGTTGCTCTGGTAGGTCGTGGCGTACGACTGCCAGGAGCGGTAGAGCTCGTAGAGCGTGGGGGCGCGGAAGGCCTGCCCGACGGAGGCCCTAAGGGTCGTACCCGGCAGGACGCGGTAGACCGCGGCGATCTTGGGGCTGACCTCGGACTTCGTGTTGCTGGGGTAGTACGACCGGTCGTCCGGCGCCCCCGAGACGCCGTCATAGACCTTCCAGGCGTCGTAGCGCAGCCCCAGGTACAGGCTCACGGGCTCGATCACGCGCCACTCGTCCTGGGCGAACAGGGCCCAGGTCTTCGAATTCCCGCCGGAATAGAAGGTACTGGGGCCCCTGCCGGTGAGGCAGCGGTAGAAGGGAACCTCGTAGTCGTCGGTGTCGGATTCATCCAGGCGGTAGGAGGCGCCCATGGTCAGGGTGTGGGCCTGCCCCAGGGGGAGATCTCCGCGCAGCTCGCCGAAGCGGCTCTGGTTCTCGGTGATCTTGAGGCTGCCGGGGGAGTCGACGTAGCCTTGCATGCCGCTGCCCGTCTCCAGCGTATAGCGGTCATCCACGATCACCGTGCCCGCCTGCGCATTGAGCTTGACGAGGCCGATTTTCTCCTCCAGGGCCAGGGTGTAGGTGTCGGTCTGGTTCTGCCCGATCCCGGTATAGCTGATGAAATCGTTGGGCCGGAAACGCGCGCGCCCGTCCCCGGCGATGGCGTAGGTGGTGTTGTCGCCGTAGGTGCCCAGGTAGGTGTGCGGCGGACCGTAATCATACTCGTTGCGGCCCGAGACGGCGGTGAAGGCCGCATAGCCCGTGTCCGAGAAGTCCAGGAGCAGCTTGGCGTCGAGCACCCGGCGCTCGGCGGCGTTGTCGCCCTTGTCGCCCACGACCCAGCGGCCGGGGTTGCCGTACTTGTCGTTCATGGGGTAGCCGCCCGCGACCGTACCGGCCCCGGAGACCACCGTGGCCACGACCGGGGTGGTCACATACCCGTCCGTTTCCTCCTCCTCGTAGCCGATATGCAGGCTGAGGCAGTCCCACAGCCGGTCCCCGGCGCTGAGGCGGTAGCGTCTGCCCGCATTGGCGCCCCAGCCGGTCGTGGCGCTGAACTGCGGCTGGTCGGGGGTGCGGGTGATGATGTTGATGACCCCGCCCATGGCGTTGCCGCCGTAGAGCGAGGAGGCCGCACCGCGCACCACCTCGATGCGCTCGATGTTGCCCGTGGGCAGCGTGCCCCAGTCAAGCCCCCCGGTGTAGGCGTCGTTGAGCGGCTGGCCGTCGAGCAGGATCAGGGTGTACTGGTCGCCATTGAAGCCCCGCAGCCTAACGGAGGCGGTGCTGTCCATGAGTCCCTTGGAACGCTTGACGAAGACGCCTGCAAGGGAATTCAGGGCGTCGTCCACGGTCTGGATGTGTTCGGCCTGAAGGTCCTGCCGGGTGACCACGGTCACGCTGCCGGGCACGTCCGCGAGCGTCTTGTCGCCCTTGGTGGCCGTCACCACCACGTCCACCGACCCCAGCACCGGCGGGGCCTCCTCGGCCCCCAGGGGTCCGGGTAGCCCCAAACCCATGGCCATGCACCCCACAACCAGTCGCATTACCCATCGCATGCTCATCATACCTCTCCTCTTTGAAGTGTTTTATCTCTTTCCCGGATGCATCCGGGATGCATCCGTCTTCCCTGCATATCCACCGCCGGGCGCCCCTGTCATGGGTATGAACCCCAGGGCCAGCCTTTTAAGCTGCAAGCAGCGGGGGAATATGACCATCAGGCCATTGAGGCGCCCCTGCCCCCTTCAGGTGAGCTCGAAGACGATACCCACCTCCAGGCGCACCGCGCCCCCCGGGGCAGAGAGCGGCGGCGCCGGAAAGGGCGACGCCCGCAGGACCGCCTCGCGCGCGGCGCGGTCCAGCAGCGGGCTGCCCGAGCCCGCGAGCACCTTCAGCGCCGTCACCACGCCCGAAGCGTCGAGCTGAAGGCCAAGCTGCACGCGGCCCTGCGTGTGAGCGCGCCGGGCCTCATCCGGATAACGCTTGACGGCCTCGATCCGCAGGCGCACCAGTTCCAGATAGTCCCCGGCCGCCGGCCCCCCCTCCGCCGCGGCCGCCCCGCCGGGGTTACCGACCACGGAGGGACAGGGCAAGGCCCGGCTCTCCCCCGCCAGGGCCGGAGAGACGCGCTGCGGGGCCGTCGGCACGGGCAGGGGTGCGGGGGTCCAGGCCTGCGGGGGAGTGCCGACCTCCGGCGCCTGGTAGGCGGGCCGCACCCGGGGGCGCGGCGCCTGGCGCATCTGTTCGTCCGGATCATCCACCAGGGTGATCGCGCTCAAATGCACGCCCTCTCCCTTGAGCAGCCCCCCCAGGTGCGCAAAGGCCACCAGGTGCACCCCCAGGGAGAGCCCTGCCATGAGCAGGAGCAGCCGATGCGAGCCCCTGACCGGTCCCACGGCCTACAGCCCCCTTTGGGTGGCCAGGTTGAGCCGTGAGGCCCCGGCGGCCTGCGCGATGTCCATGACCGTCACCACCCGATCGAGCTCCAGCCAGCGGTCGGCCCGCACCGTGACCGTGGTTTCGCTCCTCGAGCCGATGGCCTGTTTGAGCGCGGAAAAAAGTTGGTCCTGGCCGATCTCGTGCTCAAAGAGGAAGATGCGGCCTTCCTTGTCCAGGCTGACGGTGATGTCCTGCCGGGCCAGCGGGGCCTTGGCGCGGGCCTCGGGCAGGGTGAGGTTCAGCCCCTCCTCGGTGATGAAATTGGTGGTCAAGAGGAAATAGATCAGCAGCAAGAAGACGATGTCGATCAGGGCCGTGAGCGGGGCCTGGATCTGGTAGCGGGGACGCTTGTGGCGGTGGACGAGCATGGACGTTATCTCCCCCGGTAGGCCTTCAGCAGGGTGACCCCGCCGGTCTGCAGCCGTGACTCGTAGATATCGATGCGGGCGAGCAGATAGCTGTGGGCCAGCATGGCCGGCAGGGCCACGCCCAGACCCAGGGCGGTCGTCAGCATGGCCTCCCAGATGCCCCCGGCCAGGACCGCGGCATTGACCGTCCCGCCCATGGCCTGGATGACCATGAAGGCCTTGATCAGCCCGATCACCGTGCCCAGCAGCCCCAGCAGGGGGGCGATGTTGGCGATGGTGGCCAGGGCCTGGATGTAGGTGGCGTGCCCGCGGATCTCCTCGTCGGTGGCATTGATGATCACGGTCTCGAGGATCTCGCGATCGGCGTCGCCCACCTCGAGTGCCTGGGCCAGGACGCGCCCCAGGGGGCAGCGGCTGGCGCGGGCGGTCTCCAGGGCGCGGGTCTCATCGCCCTGGACCACCAGGGCCGCCACGCGTGTATCTATTCCCTCGGCGCCGCGCCACAGGCGCGCGAACACGATCAGGCGCTCCACGAAAATGGCCAGCGCCAGGACCGAACAGAGCAGGATGGGGGCCACCAGCACGCCCCCGCGGGACAGAAACTCGATCATCGCTCCCTCTCCTCGTTGCAGCTGATTGCCGCTACGGGCTCAGCCGGCTCGGAGACCGCCCTGACATGGTCGGTCCGGCCGTCGAAGTCGTAGTCGCGGCTTTTTTGCACCAGCCTTTCCTCAGCGTCGTAGGTCTCCCACACATCCGGGCGCCCGTCGCGGTTGGTGTCTTCCTCCACCCGGCTCAGACGCGCGTCTTCATAGAAGAACCAGGTGTCATAGACACCGTCGCCGTCGCTGTCCTGGGCAGCCTGGCAGGCCCGGCCAGCCCCATCATACTCCCAGGTCAGATCCCACTGCCCGTCGCCACGCATATCCTCCTGGCTACGGGTGAGCCGTCCCGCCGGGCCGAAGAGCTCGCGCATCCTGGGTGCGCCGTCGCCATCGCCGTCGCTCTCGCGCTCTCGCAGCACGCCGTCGCGGTAGGAAAGCGTCTCTTCAAAGTGGCCGTCGCCGTCGCGGTCGAGCAGGGTCACCCGCTCCCAGCCGGGCTTCCCGAAGAGCTCGCGGGTCTCGAAACGGCCGTCATGATCGCTGTCGCGCGCGGTCTCCTGCACCTTGCCCCCCCCGTAGCGGGTCTTCAGGTCGATCTTGCCATCACGGTTGGTGTCCTGCTCCAGACGCGCGAGCACGCCCTGTTCGTAGTACTGCCAGGTATCAAAGGCGCCGTCGCCGTCGAGATCGCCTTCCACCCGGATAGGCGCGCCCCGGGCATCGAGGTGGGTGACAAGGTCCACCACGCCGTCGCCATCGCGGTCGGTCTCCTCGCTCAGCGGACGGCCATCGCGGTAGCCCACGGTGCTCTCAAAGCGCCCGTCACCATCGCGATCGACAAGCGTCCTCAAGGGGCTCTGCCCCTCCCAGGTGGTCACCCGGTCGGCTATGCCGTCAGCCAGGCTGTCCTCGCTCAGCTCGACCAGCGCCCCTTTGGCATCGAAGACAGACCAGCGGTCCGGCCGGCCGTCACCATCGGTGTCGCGCGCTTCGCGCTCCAGGCGCCCTTCCCGGTAAGTGGCCACCACCTCCCAGCGCCCGTCACCGTCTGAGTCCTCGCGGGTCTCCTGCACCCGGCCGGAACCGTCGTAGTGCACGACCTGCTCGGCCATCCCGTCCTGGTCAGCGTCGATGCGCCTCTCGTGCGGCTTTCCCTGGCGGAAGGTCAGCCACTCGTCCGGGGCCCCGTCACCGCTGGTATCGCGCTCAAAGGACTGCACGGCCCCACCCTCCAGGCGGCAGACGCTGTCCAGGCGTCCGTCACCGTCTTCGTCGCGGTGGATCACCAGCGGTAGTTGGCCTCCGTCATAGTCGGTACGTGAGAGCAGCCCTCCGTCAGGGCGCAGGACCTCGCGGCAGGTGCGTATACCTTGCTGGTAGTGATCCACGGTCTCGCGAAAGCCGTCGCCGTCGCTGTCGCTCTCCCGACGCACGAGGGTCTCGTCCTCGTAATACTGGATGCACCCGGCACGTCCGTCTTGGCCCAGGTTCGTGGAGAGCTGCACCACCCGGCCATCCTCATCGAAGAGCACCCGTGAATTACCGCGATCGCCCTCTTGGGCGGCCGCGGCCCCGGGGACGGCCGCCCCCAGAATGCCCAGCAACAGCACCCCGGCCAGCACCACGCCCAGGATAGGTCTGGTCGTGGTGCTCCCTGCAGGGGCAAAGAAAACCTGACAGGAGCGCGAGGACGCCCCGCCCCTTCCCGGCGCTGGGGTTACCGGGCAGCGGGACGCCTCGCTCCAGAGGGTGGTGTAATCCTTGTCCGCCTGTATCCCTGAAATCATCATCGCCTCAAGTCTCATAACAGCCCGTCGAGCGTTTCCTGCACGACGGTTTTAACCAGCTGCGGCAGGGGCGCGTTCGACAGACCGGCGATCACGACCCCCTCGGTGGCCAGGGGCAGGAAGATCTTGAGGGCGGTACTGGACATCACAGCCTCGGCCATACGGGGCGTGACCTCCCCCATCATGGCGTTGGGCCAGCCGATGGCCAGCGCGCCGACGATCACGTCCGCCCGCGGGGCGCTGAAGATGATGGCGTTCTCGCCCGTGGCACCGCGATCGGCCCCGGCCTTGAGCATCTGCCCCGTGGCGATCGCGTTCGTGCCCAGGGCCACGATCCCGAAACGATCTCCATGGGCCTCGCGGATGGCCCTGATCACGCTGGCGCCCAGGCCGCCGCCCTGTCCATCAATGACACACACCTGTCCCGACATAGTTCACCATCTGTCATGATTGCGATTGTTTTCGACCTACCGCCCCTGTCCGGGACGGCATCCTGGTTGTTCGCCTGCGCAAGCGAGCCCTTCATGGGCGCCATGTGCGTGGCGAGGTTCTGGTCCGCGTGTTTCCCTCAAGGGTCACGAACGAGTTGTTACATATTCTTTTTTAATTTTCGTGTCAATGCATAATCTGTGAAATACCTGCTGAAGATCGCGGGTGCTCTTATTACTGACTATATTATCATATGGTTATTGTTTATTTTGATATGGTGTTACCTTTATTATATTGGTGTTTTAGCTACAGCACCTATGTTATCTTTTTTTTCGTAACACCCCAGCCGCGCGTTGCCGCAGTTCTTCCGAGTCCGCCGCACGTCCCGGTTCTCCGGGGCACCCAAGGGCCGGCTCAGAACTCCCCCGAGGGCCTCACAGCACCAGCCTGCGCAACCTGAGCGCATTGCCGATGACCGACACGGAGCTGAAACTCATGGCCGCCGCGGCGATCATGGGGCTCAGCAGCAGGCCGAAGACCGGGTAGAGGACGCCCGCCGCGATCGGGATGCACAGCGCGTTGTAGCCGAAGGCGAAGAAGAGGTTCTGGCGGATGTTCGCCATCGTCCGGCGGCTGAGCTTGCGGGCGCGGGCGATCCCGGTGAGGTCGCCTTTTACCAGCGTCACGCCCGCGCTCTCCATGGCCACGTCGCTGCCGCTGCCCATGGCGATGCCGACCTGCGCCTGGGCCAGGGCCGGGGCGTCGTTGATCCCGTCTCCGGCCATGGCCACCACCCGCCCCTGCGCCTGGAGGCCCTTGATCGTGAGGGCCTTCTGGTCGGGCAGGACCTCGGAGATGACCTCGTCGATGCCGAGACGCTGCGCCACGGCCCGGGCGGTGGCATGGCTGTCGCCCGTGAGCATCACGACTCTCACCCCTTCGCGGTGCAGGCTGCGGATGGCTTCCAAGGTGCTGTCCTTGATGGGATCGGCCACGCCGAGGATGCCGGCCATCTCGCCGTCAAGGGTAACGAACATCACGGTCTGGCCGTCGTTTTCCCACGCGTCCGCCTGGGGTGCCAACTCGCCGGGATCGAGGCCGATTTCGCCCAGCAGGGCCCGATTGCCGAGCGCCACCGCGCGCCCGCGCACGCGGCCGGTGGCCCCCCTGCCGGGGAAGGAGGCAAAGTCCTCCACCGGGCCCATCGCGACACCCCAATCGGCGGCCCCCTGGACGATGGCCGCCGCCAGGGGATGCTCGCTGCCGCGCTCGAGGCTCGCCACCAGGCCGAGGAGTTCGTTCTGCGTCAGGCCACCTTGGGCGGTGAGGCTCACGAGCCGGGGCCGCCCCTCGGTGAGGGTGCCGGTCTTGTCGATGACGAGCGTATCGACCGTGTGCAGCACCTCGATGGCCTCGGCGTCCCGGAAAAGGATGCCCGAAAGAGCGCCCTTGCCGGTTGCCACCATGATGGACATGGGGGTCGCCAGGCCCAGGGCGCAGGGGCAGGCGATGATCAGGACGGCCACGGCATTGAGGAGGGCATGCGCCAGACGCGGCTCGGGGGCCACGAAGGACCACACGCCGAAGGTGAAGACGGCTACTATGATCACCGCGGGGACGAAGTAGCCGGCCACGGTGTCGGCCAGGCGCTGGATGGGGGCGCGGCTTAGCTGCGCCTCGGCCACCAGGGCCACGATGCGGGCCAGAAGCGTCTCGGCGCCGACCTTCTCCGCCCGCATGACCAGACTGCCGGTACCGTTGAGGGTGGCGCCGATGACGCGCTCGCCGGTATGCTTCTCGACCGGGATCGGCTCGCCGGTGACCAGGGACTCGTCCACCGCGCTCATCCCTTCGAGGACGATCCCGTCCACGGGGACCTTCTCCCCCGGGCGCACACGCAGCCGGTCGCCGACCCTCAGAGCCTCCAGCGGCACGTCGGTCTCGCTGCCGTCGTCTTCCAGGCGGCGTGCGGTGCGGGCCTGCATCCCCAGCAGCTCTCTGATCGCCTGGCTCGTGCGGCGGCGGGCCGTGAGTTCGAGGACCTGGCCGAGGAGGATCAGGGTCACGATGACGCCGGCGGCCTCGAAGTAGACGGCCACCTCTCCGGAGGCGTCGCGGAAGGCGGCCGGAAAGATGCCCGGCGCCAGAGCGGCGATCAGGCTGTAGCCGTAGGCCACGCTCACGCCCAGAGCGATCAGGGTGAACATGTTCAGGCTGCGGTTTTTCAGCGACGCATAGGCGCGCACATAGAAGGGCCAGGCCGCCCACAGGCAGACAGGCGTCGCGAGCGCGAGCTCCAGGAGCGTACGGACACGCAGGGACAGGATCTGCGAGAGGGGCCGCCCCGGCAGCATGTCGCCCATGGCGATGACGACCAGCGGCACGCCCAGGGCCACGGCCACCCAGAAGCGGCGTCGCATGTCGCCGAGCTCGTCGTCGCCTTCGGGTTCGGCCTCCGCGGGCATGGGGAGGCGCGGCTCGAGCGCCATGCCGCACACAGGGCAGCTGCCCGGCTCCTCACGGACGACCTGGGGATGCATGGGGCAGACCCACGCGTTCTTCAAAAGGGGAGCCACCCCAGCTGCGGCCTCGAGCGCCATGCCGCACACAGGGCAGCTGCCCGGCCCCTTCTGCCGGTGCTGGGGGTGCATGGGGCAGGTATAATCGATCATGGGGACCTCCTGGGTGAAGCACCGCGATCTGTCTGGCCGCCTCCCGGCAGATCCGGAAAGCCTTCACCCTCATTTAATATGGATAGGCGCGATCAGGTTCAAGAGCCAGCAGCTGCACACCGTCTGGTCACGACCGCTCGGGAACGCAGCTAGGATCCTGCCCCGGGAGGAGTCCTGGGTGCGAACGCGCCGCCCCGGGTCAGCGTGGCCCGCTGGAGGGGTGCCCCGGACACGCGCGCGGCTCACCGGGGTTCACGCGACAGGCGGCCCGGGGAGAGGGGGCCTGAAGGCCCCCTTCACCAGTCGCCGGCACTGCCGATCAGGCACGGCCCGGCATGGCGCTCGGGGATCCAGATGGTTTCCGTCGGGGTTTCCCGCGGGGTGAGGCTTATGTCGTCGAGGGCCACACCCCCGCCGTTGTGTCCGACAGCCTCAAAGGCGAGCTGGAAGGCGCCGCCGCTCTGGGGCAGGTCGAGGGTGATCTCGGTCCAGGTGCCAAGCTCCTCCTGGTAATGTTCCAGGGTAGTCCACTGCGTCAGGGAGCCCTCGCGCACCAGGACCGTCAGCTCGTCTGTCTGACCGTCATAGTCATCCAGGCACAGCCAGAAAACCAGGTGGCAGGCCTGAGACCCTGGCACGCTAAAAAAGGGGCTCAGCAGGCGTGTGGAGGTTCCCTGCGAAAAATCGTCGGCAAAGATGGTGAAGTACTGGCCGGCATGGGCGCTCGCGGGCTCATCCGCCGCACCGTTAAATGAAGCGATCTCCCAGTCAAGGCTGCCTGTCAGGTTGTCGAGGGTCCAGCCCGTCGGCAGGGTATCCTCCTCGAAGCCCTCAAAAAAATGCGGTAGGGTCACCCTCTCAGGCACGGCGCTGGCAGAGCCATAAGCGCTCACGGCCCGGATGATCACCGTATAGGTTCCGCCGGGACACAACCCGGTGGCCACGGCCGTGACGTCCCGGGCCCGGGTACCTTCCAGGGGTTGGTCGCTGAGTGTCAGGGTGATCGTCCCGCCCTCGGCGTCGGTACAGACGGCCGTCACCGTGGTGGCGCCCCCGTGGGGGTGCACCGTGGCGCCAATACGGATGGACTGGGTTTCAAGGGCGGTGAGGCTGGCGGTGAGGAACTCGGGGGCCACCGGTTCGCCGGTGGTGGTAAAGCTCTCCGCATCGCCGATGATGGAGGCCAGGGATCCCTCGGTCACCAGGCGGCAGGCATAGGTGGTCTGCGAGGTGAGCCCGGAAAGGGCAGCCGTGACCGTCACGGGCCCCGGCTGGGGCGGCAGGGCCTGGGTCGGGGTGCGCTGGTCCAGGGCCTCGCCCATCCCGTATTCGAAGTACCAGGTCAAGGCGTTGCCATTGGGGGTAATGCTGCCTCTAAGCTCGGCGCCATCGTCGACGATCTGTCCGGCGGCAAGCGTGGTGCAGGCCTGGGTCACAACCCCGCCGTAGACCAGGTAGCAGGCCTCGCAGGCCACGTGGGCGGCGTGGTAGCTGATGCGCATGTACCCGCTTTCGCCCCAGTTCTCCCCCCAGCTGTTGCGCAGAATCCAGCACTGCTGGGCGTCGTCCCAGCCCACCAGGGCGATGATGTGGTTGGTTGGGGTGTAGTAGCAGGGATCGGCGTCACATCCGGTCTCGATGTCCTCGTAGATGCCCGTATCATAGGCCTGAAAGGCGTTGCCCACCAGGACGGAGGCATCCACCACCCCGAAGACGTAGATGGCGGTCTTGATGGCCGCGATGTCCCCGCAGGGGATACGGTACCACCCATCGAAGATCACGCGCGAATCGTCCCAGTGGGTGCACGCCTCCGGGGCGGTCTCGCTGTAGGGAAAGTCGTCCTCGAAGATGATGCCCTCCACCGTCAGGGCCAACAGCTCGTCGTAGTCATAGTCGGAGCCGTCACAGCCGAAGAAGCCGTCATAGAGGCTGCCCAGGCACCAGATGATGAAGGACTCCGAGAAGTCGGCACAACCTTCGTCATACAGGCCCATGGCCTTGTTGTAGGTGCCTTCGGCCGCGGCGCAGGCCCCGAAGGAGTAACAGGACCCGCAGCTGCCCTGGTCGCGCACCGGGCCGATATAGGTGTGCCCCCCGTGGCTGCGCCAGTCGAAGGCTTCCGGCAGGGCCAGGCCCAGGTAATCGGCCAGGGGGCCGATGTCCTCGCTTACGATAGAGGGCTTGCCGGGAGACGGGGCGCGGCGGGAAAGGTAATGCGCCTTCTCCTCGACCGGCAGGTCGAAGACGGGGTTGTGCCCCACACTAAACTGGTAGCCGTTGTGGTCGATCTTGGCCTGGATCTCCTCCAGGGTGTCGTCGGGTTCGAAGGGCAGCAGGTCGCGGGCGGTCGCCGGGGAGGACACAAAGGCCACAAGCAGCAGAAACACAAGGGTTGCAACCAGACGCGCCGCTGATTCTCGTATAAGTCGCATGGAAATCTCCTCGTCGTTGATCGGCGTTGGCCTCCTTATCGGTAAGGCAGGATTTTACGTTAAAGATGATCGCGTCGGAAATGGGTGCGTTATCGACCCCGGTTCTCGCCCGTCCGGGCCGCCCTGAGGCTACGCGGGGCAGGCGGAGCCGCCAGAAAAGTCGCTTCGGATAGGGCCAGCGACGCACGGATTCGAGCTTATTGCTCCGTCAAGGAAACTGAAGAGGCTACCACACCGGGCAAGGGACTCGTTCCGGCCACATGAAAGCCTATCCACCCCTTTAGGGGGTTGACAATCCCGCTTATGTTAGTTATTACCTAACAAACATTGTCGGATTGCTCGTTACATCGGGGAGGTGGACATGTGTTCCAGATACACCCGGGCACCGGGTCTCAAGACAGCCCCAGGCAAGCATCTCGTCCCTGAACGCCAGCCGCGGCAGGCAGGGCCGCCCGCTCCAAAGCAAGCACAGACTTAGGCATCGATCCATATCCATAACGCATCCCGGTCCGGGCAGGGCCTGTGCGCCGGGCGGCGAACAATTCACACCACAAGGAGGGCAGCATGAAAGCACTGATTATGGGCGGCGGCATGTCGGGCCTGGCCACGGCGATCAATTTGCTCGATCTGGGCCTGGAGGTCGAACTGATCGAGGCCGACGGCATGTTCGGCGGTCGGGCCAGCTCCTGGATCGACGAAGACGGCGACATGATCGACAACGCGCTGCACGTCTTCTTCCCCTACTATGTCAACCTGATCAACTTCTTCAAGAAGGTGGGGGTGGAGGACAAGATCATGTGGAAGCGGCCGGACTATTACTTCGCCCAGGACGACGGCCAGCTGGCGCTACAGCATTTCCCGGACCTCCCGGCCCCCTTCCACGCCGCAGCGGCCTTCATGGGCATGATGAAGGCCTACAAGGGCCTGCCGGCCTGGAAGATGATGATCGCCGCCCTGGCGCTTTCCAACCTGACCACCATGACCGACGCGGAGATCGACAAGCTGGACGACCTCAGCTGGGGGCAGTGGGTCATGCGCCGCGGCCCCAAGGGGGCCTTCCGCTTTCTGGACTGCGGCATTCACGGGCTGACCTTCACGCCGCCCTGGGCGGTCTCGGCCAAGGTGTTCGCCAACTGGGTGCGCAAGATCAACGCCAGCGCGGCCGACGCCACGATCGGTTTCGCCAACGGCGGCCTGGGGGAGATCTGGGTGGACAACTGCCTGGACTACATCCGCAAAAAAGGCGGGGTCTGCGAGCTCAACCAGAGGGTCACCGCCCTCGAGGTCGCCGACAACCGCATTACGGGCGTGACGGTCAACGGCAGTCAGACCCGCACGGCGGATATCTATGTCTCGGCCATGAGCCCCTATGCCCTGCGCCGGGTGCTGCCGCCGGCGGCCTTCCACAAGGCCTATTTTCAGGACCTGACCCATTTCCAGCAGGCCCACTCCCTGTCGATCCAGATCTGGTTCGACCGCAAGCTCACCGATGTGGATGTCACCTTCTTCACCGAGGACGCCATCTTCAACACCTATGCCGACCTCTCCAACGTCCTGCCGCACATCTTCACGGGCGGCTCCATGTTCGAGATGGTCATCTCGCCCGCCGGCGCGGCCAAGCTCCTGCCGGACGACGTGATCTTCGAGAAGTGCATGGCCGACATCCGGCGCGTCTTCCCCACGGCTCGCGAGGCCGCGGTCAAGAAGTGGAAGGTCGTCCGCGAGCGCCAGGGGGTCTACAGCCCCGTACAGGGCATGGAGAGCCACCGCCCCTTCCAGCGCGCCCCCTACACCAATTTCTACCTGACCGGCGACTACACCCAGACCCCGGTCAGCTCGGGCGGGATGGAGGCGGCCATCTGGACCGCCAACAAGTGCGCCGAGGTGATCGCCGAGGACAAGCTGCAGCAGGTAATCAGCCTGAACCGGAGCTTCAATGCGGTCAAGGGCTTCTCGCCCTACATCCGGCCGCTCAAGCAGGCCGTCAAAGGCGCCCTGATCCTGCTGGCCGTCCGCGCGGGCCTCAGGCGCCTGCGCTAGGGGGGACAGGCCGCATGGCCCCGCAGATCCGCTGGACGCCGCAAGCGGCAGGGAATTCGCCCCTCAGGCCAATCAGGGGGAATGAACCCCGGGGAAAGCCTAAGGACCCACTCTGCCGCTGCAAGCAGCGGGGGATTTGACCCATAGCGATTAAAACCCGCAGACAAGGCCGGAAGGCCTTGCCTGCGGCCACCAACAGGAGGGTGTCATGAATGTGGATGTGATTGTCATCGGTGCCGGCAACGCGGGCCTGGCCGCGGTGCATACCCTTAGGCAGCAGGGGGCGGACGTGCTGTGCCTCGAGGCCGGAGACATCCCCGGCGGCCGCACGATCTCGGTCAAACGCAGCGGCTATATCCTGGATTTCGGCTCCCAGTTCGTCTTCCGCTTCAACCGGCGTTTCTTCGATCTCTGCTCTGAGGTGGGGCTGAAGGGTGAGGTCGTGCCCTGGGCCGGTCTGGTGCATTCCTTTAAGGGTGGCCGGATGATCCCGGCCATGGTGGGCGCCACGCCGACCGATCTGTGGCGCAATCGCGCCCGGCTGCGCGGCATGCACAAGGCGCTCGGCCCCCGGGCCGCGTGGCAGCTGATGCGGCTGCTCCCCACCATCCACCGCAAGTCATCCGATCTCGACTTCGTCGATTATGCGGGGGCGCTCGACCTCGATGGCGAGAACTATGCCGACTTCATCCGGCGCCTGGGCGGAGCGGAGGTCCTCGAGACCCTCTTCCAGCCCAACGTCAGCGCCATGACCCTGGGCATGCCTGAGGAGGTCTCGGCGGCCTACGGGCTGGCGCTCTTCTGGCAGAGCTCCAAGGGCTACTGGACCCTCAAGCACGGCATCGGCGCCCTCAACGAACGCCTCTTCGAACGCTATAAAGACTGCATCCGCCTCAAGACACCGGCCAAAAGGATTGTCATCGAGGACGGGCGGGTCCTGGGAGTGGAGACCGCAGACGGGCTGATCGAGGCCCGCAGGGTGATCTGCACCACCACCGGCACCACGGCGCTGAAGCTCATGCCCGACCTGCCGGACACGCTGCGCCGGCCGCTCGAGAAGGTACGCTATTCGGCCTGCTGCCACGTGATCTTCGCCACCGGGGAGATCGTGCTGCCGAAAGACTTCTACGCCGTGGGCCTGCCGCGCAATGCCGGCTCGATCATGGCCGGTTACACCAACTCGTCTGTCAAGTCAGAATATTATGCCCCCACGGGCTGCGGCCTGATCAACTGCTTCACCTTCGACCGCCACGCCGTCGAGCTCAATGCCCGACCCGACGACGAGGTCGAGAAAATCTGCCTCAGCGAGGTGCAGCGCTTCTCCCCCGCCATGCCCGACAGCTATGAGTTTTGCGCCATCTGGCGCTGGAAGGAGGCCGTCAACCTCTCTCCCCCGGGCATGCTGAACGCCATGCAGCACCTCAGGCAGAAAAACTACCGCGACGTGGCAGGCCTCTTCCTGGGGGGCGACTACCTCTACATGCCCTCGGTCGACGGCTCGATCCATTCCGGGATCACCGCCGCCAAGGCGGCCCTGGCGTGAGGTCTGCCCCGCCTGTCTATGCCGCGGGCATCCCCTGCGTGGTGGGGGGCCATGCCAACCGGAAGTATGGGTATGATTCCCCGGCCCAGCCCGGGACCTTCGCGACGCCGCAAGGTGCAGGGGAATGCGAGCAAAAGTGAATCATGGGGATGAACCCCAGGGCAAGCTTTTGCACCTCCCTGCCGCCGCAACAGGTAAGGGATTCTGACCCATAGCGATAAAAGCCACTATCACCGCTAAAGGCTGACAACCGTTTGTTGCAGCCAGGGAGGATACCATGAGCACAAAGCAGACAGTCACCATCTACGGGGCCGGCATGTCCGGCCTGGTCGCGGCCATCAACCTGGTGCGCGAGGGCTACGATGTCGTGGTTCACGACCGCGAGAAGGGCTATGGCGGCGACAGCCTCTACAATCCCTCCACGCATACCACCCCCATCTACCCCGAGGAGATGTCGGACTATATCGGCATCGACATCACCCCGGTCTTTCACCCGCTGAGCTCCTGCTATCTGTATGTGGACGGCACCCGGCTTGACATGAGCGTCATCGGGTCTTACACGGTGGAGCGGGGCAACCGGCCGACGAGCCTCGACACCCTGCTCTACCGCATCGCCATGGACGAGGGCGTGGCCTTCGAGTTCGGCTCCCCCTTCAGGGAATCCGACCTGGAGAAGCTCCCCCCTAACACGATCATCGCCTGCGGCCTGACGCCGAAGGTCTACGCCATGCTGCAGATCCCCTACCTGGGGTGGGAGGGCTGGATCTCGCGCGGGGAGTGTGGCTTCAGCAGTCATTCCTGGATCATGATGAACGAGGACATCACCGAATACGGCTACCTGAGCGCCTGCAACAACTACTACTTCAACCTGCTGTTTTCCATCCGGCCCGTGAGCACCCAGGCCCTGGAGCGCTACCAGCGCTTCATGGTGCAAAACGAAGGCCTCGAGCACGACGAGTGGCACTATGCCAAGGGCTGTGTGCCCATCGCCCGCCCTGACAACCCGCGCCTCTTCCACCGCGGGCTGATCATGTGCGGCACCATGTCGGGCTTCATGGACCCCTTCGGCTGGTTCGGCATCGTGGGCGCCCTGACCTCGGGCAAGATCGCCGCCCTGGCCATAAGCGACCCGCCCAGGGCCCGCGAGGAGTTCGCGCACTTCAACCGCTATTTCCGGCGGGCCTTCTTCTTCAAGAACCGCATCTGGTACCCCTTCATCCGCCCGCATACCGGCCTGATCGGCAAAGGGCTGCAGCTGATCGGCCCGCAGCGGCTGCACGACAAGAGCGACGCCTCGCGGCAGAAGATGCTGCGAGCGAAGGGCCACATCCCCTATGCCATCCCCGGCTTCGGCATCATGGGGAGCTTTTAGGACGCGCAAGGCAACGTCCGTACACGATGAAGCGCCGGTCATCACCGGCAGCTGTCCGGCGGACAGCCCCGGGCGGGTGGTTAATCAGGGGCAGGTGCTCCGGGGCAAGCTTATGCCCCTCCCTGCCGCCGCAAGCGGTAAAATAATCGACCCAGGGCGATTGAGAGACGGTGCCTTGACAATGCACGTGAATACAGGGAAGATCCCCCCATGAACAAACCGCGCAAGAGACTGAGCTCCGAGGAGCGGCGGCAGCAGATCGTCGACATCACGCTGAGGCTGATCGCCGAGGGCGGCCTGCAGGAGGCCAGCATGGCCCGCATCGCCCGCGAGGCCGGCATTTCCGAGACCGCCGTCTACCGCCATTACAGCACCCGGCGCGACATCATCCTGGCCGCACTCGACAGGGTGACCGCGAAGCTGATCGACAACCTGCACTCGCAAGAGGACAACGTGATCAAGCGCCTGCGCGCGGTCAGCGCCAACCTCTACGACAATGTCATGGCCGACACGCAGGAATCCCGGCTGTTCTTCGAGTTTCTGTGCGCCCCGCCGCGCGAGGACCTGCGCGAGCGCATGCAGGAGCGCTTCCATGGCGTGATCCTGGCGATCGAGAGCCTGCTGCAGGATGGCGTCCGGCAGGGGTCGGTGCTCCCCGGGACGGATACGACGCAGGTCGCCTGGGAGATTTTCGCCCTGGGTTTCACCCTGCATTTCGTCACCCTGCTGAGATTCGAGAGCTCCCTGACCAAGGACAAGGCCATGCACGCCATCGAGGACATCCTCACCAAGATCTCTGCCTGAGCTTCCCGCAGGGATACCGAAATAGGTCATGCACGCCCCGGGGAGGGACAAGGATCCTTGCACGAGCCGCATATCGGTGATCCGGCAGAATGTGTCACCCGACGGCCCGGCTTTCAAGGGGGCCGTGTCGTGATTTGGGCATGAACCTGCCTGAAAG
>CAZUDI010000038.1:30755-38347 GCA_964618975.1 uncultured Bacteriovoracaceae bacterium
CGGCCCGGCTTTCAAGGGGGCCGTGTCGTGATTTGGGCATGAACCTGCCTGAAAGCCGGATGTGCAGGGAACGGTCCCCGGACAGGCCCTGTCCGCCTCTGAGATCCGTGTGGGGCTCCCTGTCTGACCGGCCTTATGGCGGGGGCAGAGCGAGAGCGGCAAGCCTGCCGCCGAAACGGTCGATGGCGCCCGCTGAGGGAAAGCCTTCCCGAAAGATTCTCCCCTTGCGGCTGAGGGGCGGCCTTCAGCCGGCCCCCTAAGAGCCCGTACTCAGGGCCTCGCGTACCTTGGCGGCCGGCAGGACGGTGTACCCCTGGAGTTCGAGCATGATGCGGGTCAAATCCAGGATCGCCGTCTCGTCTTCCACGAGCAGGATAGTCTCGCGGCCGGGCGCGCTCGGAGGCATGGGCTCGTCCGCCGGAGGGGTGGCCTCGGCGGCGTGCCGGGGCAGATAAACCCTGAAGGACGTTCCCCTGCCCGGCTCGCGGCTACCAGCGGTTGGTCAGGACGAGGGCCTCGGAGGGGGCGATGCCCCTCACGGCCACGTAGGCGATATCCCCCTCCCGCTGAACCGGGAGGGTCTCCCCCACCGCAGAGGAACCGACAGACCCCGCACGCAGAGCAGCGGTGTTGGCGATCACCCGGAAGAGCCCCGCCGCCGGGGCGTTGAGGGCGGCATCCACCAGGATGTCGGCCCCGCGCGCCTGCGTGCCGTGGGGGTTGACCACGCACAGCACCTCCTCGTCGTCGAGGATGCGCGACCAGGCGATGAGCTCGCCGGCCGGGCTCTCGGCGAAGGGGGCCCCGAAGTTGCGCGTGGGACGGAGGTACTGCCGGCCGTAGATCAGTGGGGCATAGGCCTGGCGCACCCTGATCATCTCCCTGATCCTGAGGTAGACGGGAAAACCCTGGTCGAAGAAGTGCCCGCCGAGGGTGCCGAAGGCCCCGAAGCCGGGCAGATGATCGTCCAGGCCCGCCGGAGAGGGTGCGAGACCGGCCTCCCCGCTGCGGCGAGGGTGCTCGGCGCCGAACATGGTCTCGCGCAGGTAGCGGTCGGTGGAGCTGTCCGCGATGCCGGGCACCCAGCGGGATTCCCCCTCCTCGGGCCCGCCGAAGGCCTGTTCGGTGCCGTAGTAGATGCAGGGAATGCCCAGCGAGAAGAGCAGGATGGCCGCGGCGGCAGTCACCTGGTGGTCGTTGGAGGCACCGCGCGAGAAGCGCGCCTTGGGCCCGCAGACGTGGTCGTGATCGTCGACGACCTTCACGTGCCGGTGGGCCGAATCCCGGTGGGAGCCCAGGACGGGGGTCCACTGCCCGACCAGGCCGAAGTAAACCGACGCCCGCGCGAGGCCCTTGGCCACCGACGTGAGGGCCAGGCGCGACTCGCCGATGTCGAGGGTGGCGCTCAGGTTAAGCTCCAACGCGTCCAGGTAACGGCCGGCGTTGCGGTCGGGGCCGCCCACCTCGCCCACCAGGAAGAAATTGCGCTTGCCCAGGCCGCAGGCGAACTCCTTGAGCGTGCCGCAGAAGCTGCGGCCGGCCTCCTTGGGCACGTGCTTGAGGGTGTCGAGCCTGAGCCCGTCGATGTCGGTCAGCGCGATCCAGTACTTGTAGCACTCGGCGAGGTCGCTGAGCGTCGGCGGGTCGTCGAGGTTGAAGTCCCGAAAGGAGCCGTCGAAGTCCGTGCGCCGCATCTCGGCATGCGCGTCGTCGATGTCCTCGCCGGACAGACTCCCCTTGCCGGCGCGGGTGTAGCAGCGGTCTTGCTGCAGCTCTCTCGGCCAGACGCCCGTCTCCCTCTCCTCTACGGGCCCCTGGCTCGGCCGGCCCTGGCCGTCGAGCCAGGGGCCCTTTTCGTAGTAGGCCGGCCAGGGCCGGTAAGGCGGGTCGACGATCCCGCCGGCATAGTCCCAGTTGTGGCCGGAGTGGTTGAAGACGGCGTCCAGGATCACCCGGATGCCGCACGCATGCGCGGCCTGGACGAGCTCCACCAGGTCGCCCCTGGTTCCGAAATGCGGGTCCACCTCGAGGAAATCCTGGATGGCGTAGCCGTGATACTCATCGCCGTGGCGGCGCTGCTTGAAGAGGGGTCCGATCCATACGGCCGTGATCCCCAGATCGGTCAGGTAGTCCAGCCGCGACTGGATGCCCTTGAGCGTGCCCCCCTGCCAGCGCTCGCCGCCCGAGCGCGCCCAGGCCTCCCAGCGAAACCACACCGGCCGGGAGAGGTGCGGGGGCTGCGTGCGGTCGCTCCCCGGCCGGGCAACCCCGTCGCAGAAGCGGTCGGGCAGGAGGAAATAGAGCACCTCGCTGCACCAGTCAACCGGCGAGGGGTAGTAAGGCACGCTCCCCTGGCCAGTGACCCGGAAGGGGGCGCGGCGCGGCAGTGTGAGATCCCGCAGGGAGGCGGGCCGGTCCCGGGCGAGCATGTCGTCGACAAAGGGCATATCTCTCTTTCATAAGCCTGCATCCCCGGGTGTCAACAGCGCCCGGGGTTCTTCTCCAGAAAGGCCCTGCGCCTGTCAAGCTGACCGCCTTCAGGGGGCAGGCAGAGTTCATGCACCGATGGCACAAGAAGCGCAGTAAGCCCCCCCGGAAGCCAGAGCCATGGCCGGACCGCTGGCATAGAAGGCAGGGGACAGCCCCAGACAAGGCCAAACCCGGCAAAAAGGATGAACCTTGCGTGCCGTGCCGGGGGATGTGGCCGACTGCTCCAGAACCCGGGTGCTCCGTGACTGGCCCGGCATCTCACCCTGCGCCCTTTTTCGGCACAGTGCGGGCAAGGGGAGCACAGCACGCGCACTTCAGCCAACCCGAAGAATCCGATGATCAGGATCAGCCATAACGCCGGCAACCACCCGCGCGCCTGACGGATGGCCGCCCCTCCCACGCTGAAGCCCGGCGCGGCCGGCAGGTAAAATCCTATCAGGTCCCGGAGTGCGAAATGGCACGGCAGGGACTCGCGGACGGCGCGCCCCTCGCTGGTCCGAGCCGTGCAGGCGGCAAGGGGTTTGCGTGAGGCTCCAAACAGCGCGCGCCCCCCGGCCGGCCTCACGGATCAGGAGACCGATTGCGGTACCTCAGGATTCCTCACTGCCGATAAGCCGGTAGACGAGCGCACCCAGCAGGGCCCCCACGAGGGGCGCCACCCAAAAAAGCCACAGCTGGCCCACGGCCCAGTCGCCCACGAAGACCGCCACGCCCGTGCTGCGGGCGGGGTTGACCGAGGTGTTGGTCACGGGGATGCTGATCAGGTGGATCAGGGTGAGCCCCAGGCCGATGGCCAGGGGGGCCAGACCCAGGGGGGCGCGTTTGTCCGTGGCGCCGATGATGATCAGCAGAAACATCATGGTCATCACGATCTCGCAAACCAGGCAGGCCGGCAGGGAATATCCCCCCGGCGAATGGGCGCCGTAGCCGTTCGCGGCGAACCCCTGCGCCACCGAGAAGCCCGCATGGCCGCTGGCGATAAGGAAGAGCACGCCCCCGGCCACGATCCCCCCCAGCACCTGGGCAACAATGTACGGCAGGAGCTCGCGCAGCGGAAACCGTCCGGCCGCCCACAGACCGAGGGAAACCGCCGGATTGAGATGGCAGCCGGAGATGTGCCCGATGGCGTACGCCATGGTCAGGACGGTGAGGCCGAAGGCCAGGGCCACTCCCAGAAAGCCGATGCCGAGCCCGGGAAAGGCGGCGGCCAGAACCGCACTGCCGCAGCCTCCGAGCACCAGCCAGAAGGTACCGACGAACTCCGCCCCATACTGTTTCATGATTTTCTCCTCTCATTCTATAAAGATACAAGTATCGATAATAAGCCCGGCGCCCCACCGGTCAAGACGCCCGGCAGTGGAGCTCTGGGGGCCCTCTTCGAGCGCCCTGTCGGGCAACGCCCTCCCTCCCCTGCCGGCTTGCTTTCCAGCGTGACGACCTTATAAATTATAGCGATTGTCCTGGGGTCCATCTCCTCGATCGAGTTGTCTTCGGGCACCAGCGTGAAACCGGGAAGATGCAGGCACCCGACCTCCCCCTTGTCAGCTGAGATTGTTTCCGACCAGACCGGTCTCGTTTTCCGGGAAAGGGAAGATGCACATCCGACAGCGGCAGGTACAGTCCACCCGCCATAACCCGCTGGCCTGGTCCATCGGGGCCCAAGACGCATGGGCGGCCTACTGTGCCCGGGCCCCCGGCTGTAAAATGATGCGTGGGAGGGGAGACAGGTCCCGGGCACTCCAGGCGGACGGCATGCCGGGCACGCGGCGCGGGGCCTGCACCACCTGGGCTGCCATGTCCGCAGCAGCGCCGCCATTATCCGCGCGGCGGAGTCCCGTGGTGTGGCGGCGCTGCAGACGCAGACCCTGCACAGCAAGGGCGGCGCGATCACGCGTTGCACCTTTCTCGATACGCAGGGGCTCTGCGGCGTGCCGCTGGAGCTGCTGGAAACCCGCCTGATGGGCCTTCCCCTGGGCCAGTCACGCCTGATCATAGACATCG
Organism: uncultured Bacteriovoracaceae bacterium; assembly: GCA_964618975.1. GTDB lineage: Bacteria > Desulfobacterota > Desulfomonilia > UBA1062 > UBA1062 > CAZUDI01. The sequence goes on from CAZUDI010000038.1 coordinate 35,247, forward strand.
GCCGGCTCATGGGCGACTGCTCGCGTTATGGCCCCCGCGAGGTGGCCTGAGCGCCTTCTGCCGAGAACATCACCGGTATGCACCCCAGGGTATGCTTTTGTCCCTCCTCGCCGCTGCAAACAGCGGGGAATGCGATCCATAGCGATTAAAGGCATCGAAGGTGGCCATCTCTGCGCAAACAGTCTCAGGAAAATGAAAAGATCCCAAGCCGCACGCAGTCGGCCCGGCGCAGTTACCGGATAGGGGAAGGCCTGCACGCCTGCGGGGTCAGAATCGCCGGCATGCGGCCGCCCCAGGCTGAGAGCGCGACGGCGTGAGCCGGCTCCCTCCGGCAAACAGATCTGTCGCCACGTCCGGCCCCCCTGAGGGATGATCCGGCAGGGATCCTGCCTGCGAATCAAGCCGGTTCAGACAAAGCAATCCGCCTTTCCCAAGACGAGGTATGCTCACCCGCATCAGAAAGCATTGAGTTCCTCCCCCGGCAGTCCGATAGGATCAGGGACCAACCACAGGGAGGGGAATCCGCATGCAGCAGGGACTGCGCATCTTCGAGAGGGCCGTGGCGATCGTCACGGGGGGGGCCTCGGGTATCGGCGGCGCCCTGAGCGGGGAGCTGGCGCGCCGCGGAGCTACGGTGGTCGTCGCCGACCTTCAGGCCGGGCTGGCGGAAAAGACCTGCGCCGCGATCCGGGCCCAGGGCGGCCGGGCCGAGACGCAGGCGCTCGACGTGCGGGATCCCGCCGCCGTGGAGAACTGCGTGCAGGGCGTCCTGAAACGCCACGGCCGCCTGGATTACCTCTTCAACAATGCGGGCATCGGCGTCGGCGGCGACACCCACCTCCATACGCGGGAGGACTGGGAGCGCATCGTCGATATCAACCTCATGGGGGTCATCTACGGGGTGCAGGCGGCCTACCCGTCCCTGCGCGCGCAGGGCTTCGGGCACCTCGTCAATACCGCCTCCGTGGCCGGGCTCGTGGCCATGCCCGGGATGGCGGCCTACAGCGCCACCAAGCACGCCGTGGTGGGGCTGTCGAAGAGCCTGCGCGTTGAGGCGGCCGGATCAGGCGTGCGGGTGAGCGCGCTCTGCCCCGGGGTGATCCGCACCCCGATCCTTCAGGGCGGCGGTGTCCTGGGGAAGATGCACGGCGTGTCGCAGAGCGCCATTGACCGGATGACAGGGATATTGCGGCCCATGGACCCGGCCGTCTTTGCCCGGCAGGTGCTCGACGACGTGGCCCGCAATCGCGGGATCATCACCGTCCCGCACTGGTGGCGCCTGTTCTGGTGGCAGCACCGGCTCATGCCCACGGCCCTCCAGTATGCCCTCGACCGGCGCATCTTCGAGTTCCTCCAGAGGCGTCAGCAAACCTGGTAATCGCTGCCCGGCGGATCGTCTCTCGCGAGCTGCCCGGGGCCGTGGCCTTCCCCGTGCGGGCAGCCCCTGCGGCGCAACGCCGTCCGGGTTTCCGGTCGGCCCGCCTTCCCCGTCAGTCCAGCACCTGACGCACCTTGAGGGCCAGGTCCTTCAGGGAGAAGGGCTTCTGGATGAAATTGAGCCCCCGATCCAGGACCCCCTGGTGGGCAATGACATCGGCGGTATAGCCGGACATGAAGAGGTAGCGTGCCGCCGGCCTCAGCGAGTGGAGCCTCTCGGAGAGCTCCCGGCCGTTCATCTCCGGCATGACCACATCGGTGAGGACCAGGTGAATCTCAAGGCCTTCGGCCTCGGCGATGCGCAGGGCCTCCTGGGGCGTGGCGGCCGAGAGGACCGTGTAGCCCAGGTGCTGCAGCATCATCATGCCCATCTCCAGGAGCGTCGGGTCGTCCTCGACGATCAGGAGGGTCTCACCGCAGCTGCGGGGGATGTCCTCACCGGGTTGTGCCCTGGCCGCCAGGTCTATGGCGGCATGCAGCGGGAGGTAGATCCTGAAGGTGGTGCCCTGGCCCGGTTCGCTGTAGACGCTGATGAAGCCTTCGTTCTGCCTGACAGCCCCGTAGACGGTCGCCAGGCCCATCCCGCTGCCCTGCCCCAGCTCCTTGGTGGTGAAGAAGGGTTCGAAGACATGCTCCAGGGTCTGGCGGTCCATGCCGCAGCCGTCGTCGCTGACGGCCAGGAGCACGTGTTCCCCCGGGTTGCACTCGACGTGCGCGGTGCAATAGGCCTCGTCGAAGCTGGTCTTTGCCGTCTCGATGCTGATCCGGCCGACACCCCCGATCGCGTCCCGGGCATTGACGCACAGGTTGACCAGGATCTGGTCGAGCTGGGAGGGGTCCATCCTGACCGTGCAGGGGCCCTCGCCCGGCCGCCAGACCAGCTCGATGTTTTCGCCGATGAGCCGCTGGATCATCTTGAGGATGTCCCCGACCGCCCGGTTGAGGTCAAACACCACCGGTTCGATGGTCTGTCTGCGGGCGAAGGCCAGCAGCTGACGGGTGAGATTGGCAGAGCGCTGGGCCGCGTCGAGGATCCTTTCCAGGTTCCTGCGGAAGGGGTCGGTGGGGCTCATGGCACCCAGGGCCAGCTCGGCATACCCCATGATGGCCCCCAGCATGTTGTTGAAGTCATGGGCCACACCCCCGGCGAGGATGCCGACGGCCTCCAGCTTCTGGGACTGGTGCAGCTGCGTCTGCAGGTTCTCGCGCTCGGCCTGCGCCTGTCGGCGCTCGGTGATATCCCGGGCCACCCAGATGACCCGCTCTTCCGACAGGGGCGCAATACTGGAGGCAAACCACATCTGGCGCTGTCCGATCGTAAGCTCGTAATCCAGGAAGACCGGCGCCTTACGGGACAGGGCACCCCTGATGGCGCCCAGGAACTCGGCGGCCTTTTCCGGGGGGAAGAGCTCGTCGAGGGTCTTTCCCTGCACCTCGTCCGGCGGCCGGTACAGGAAGACCGTGTCGGTCGGTGCCACCTCGATGCAGCGGCCCTCCCCGTCGAAGATCAGGATCACGTCGGTCATGGCCGCGAAGATGGACCGCAGCTTCCTTTCCGATTCCCGCAGGGCCTGCTCGGCCCGCTTGCGCTCGGTGATGTCCAGCGCGATCTCGAGCCGCACGTCGCGTCCATCCGTCCACCGGATGAGCTGGTCAACGATGGC
>CAZUDI010000039.1:0-21883 GCA_964618975.1 uncultured Bacteriovoracaceae bacterium
ACAGTCTTTTAAGGATAACTTTCTGGAATAATCATGAAGGCTGTATAATGATATGTTATTATTCATGCAATTGCATTTGTTGTATGTCTTTGGAAAATTATTCCAGGAGGGCTTATGAAGAGGGTATACGGGGTTCTATGCTTTATCTGCATGGGTGTTTTCTTTGTTATGGGCAGTGCCTGCGGTTCAGAGCTGGACAGATTCGCGGGACTTAAGGGCACGATCGACATTGCCGGCGGAACCGCTCATATCCCGGTTATGAACGATGTGGCAAAGAATATCATGACGTTCAATCCCGATATCAGGATAACCGTGGCCGGCGGTGGTTCCGGGGTTGGTGTTCAGAAGGTCGGAGAGGGTCTGGTGGCAATCGGCAACACCGGACGGGCCTTGAGTGAGGCGGAAAAGGGGAAATACGGGCTTGAGTCTTTTGCCTTTGCCGTGGACGGGGTTGCCGTGGCGGTGAATCCGGCCAACTCCGTAACGGAGCTTACTTCAGGGCAGATCCGGCAGATCTTTTCGGGGCAGATCGTAAACTGGAAGGATGTGGGCGGTGCCGATGCGTCAATCCACATATATGGCAGGGATGAGGCCAGCGGTACCCGGGAAGTGTTCTGGAAGAAGCTGCTCAACAAGGGTGATGTGGCCCAGGGCATCAATATCGTGGCATCAAACGGTGCAATGAAGGTGGCGATCGCCCAGGATAACCAGGCAATCGGTTACCTTGGCATAGGCCATATTACAAGCGAGATACAAGCTGTGGTTATAGACGGGGTGCTGCCGACCCAGGAAAATGCAAAGTCCGGAGACTACAAGGTGGTGAGAAATCTGTATATGAACACCAAAGGACAGCCCTCTGCGCTCGTGCAGGCCTTTATCGACTATGTAAGAGGGCCCGAAGGGGCAGGACTCATTGAAAAGAGCGGGTATATCCCCATAAGCGATTAGTCCTGAAGCACAGGGTTACCTAAAACAGTCCGGAGAGCTTGCCTTACAATGATCGAGAAATGGATAGAAACGTTCCTCTTGGCTTCGGCACTGGTCTGTGCGCTGTGTGTCATGGCTGTTTTCGGCTTTCTTGTCTATTTCTCATTACCCCTGTTTCTGGATGCCGGTGGGCTTGCAGGTATCTTCAGCTGTATCTGGAAGCCGTTTATGGGCCGATACGGTATCCTCTCCATGGCGGCCGGAACCTTCTGCCTTGCATTGCCGGCGCTGTTTATCGCCTATCCGCTGGCAATCGGTGTTTCCTGCTTTGCGCACGGCCTGGCACCGCCTGGAATCGCCAAACCGGTTCTCGCTATCGTGTATTTCATGACCAGCATTCCCACCGTGATATACGGGTTTGTCTCCGTCTTTATTCTGGTGCCGCTCTTCAGGCATTCCTTTGATTACGGCACCGGGTTCTGCCTGATGGCGGCAGCCATCACCCTTGCCCTACTCATCGTCCCCACCATCGTGATAGCGCTGGAAGCCGACCTGGGCCGGAAATCCGACGAGGTCGGAATGGCCGCCAGGTCGCTGGGGCTCACGCATGCCCAGGAACTGCTCTGGGTGCTGCTGCCGTGTTCGGGCAGGGGGCTGGTCATTGCGGCAATACTGGGCTTCGGCCGTGCCGTGGGCGATACCCTGGTCGCACTCATGGTGGCAGGCAATGCCACTGTCATTCCCCATTCATTGCTCGATTCAATCCGCACCCTGACGGCCCACATCGCCCTGGTCGTAGCCACGGATTCGCAGGATCAGGCTTATTATTCCATCTTTGCGGCGGGTCTCCTGCTCTTTCTCATTATGGCGGGCCTGACCGCGATCATACGTTATCTGGGCGGATGGGTTTCACGAGAAAGAGGGGGTACCGGCCGTGCGGTCTGACAGGTTCCTCCATATATTTTCCTGGTTTTCCGTGATCCTTGTCGTTGCATCCGTATGTGCCCTTGTCACCTATCTGCTTGCACGCGGGTGGCCGGCGATGAGTTATGCGCTGTTCTTTGGGGATACCCCGTGGTTGGCTGCCCTTACCGGGTCTCAGCCGGTTTTCGACGGCATCTATCCGGCGATAGCCGGCACCTTGATCCTGATTGTGTGTTCGTCGCTCATCGCCATTCCCCTGGGGGTTTCCTGCGGCATCTATCTGGCGGAATATGCACAGGGCCGGTTGAAGTCGTTCTTCAGTTCCATGGTAGATCTGCTTTCCGGCATGCCGTCGATCGTTATGGGGCTGTTCGGTTTTGCCCTGATCCTGTTTCTGCGCAGGACCCTGTTCTGCAATGCAAATACCTCGCTGCTGCTGTCTTCGGCATGCATAGCCCTGCTCATACTGCCGTATCTCATCCGGACGACACAGCTTGCCCTTGAGGGTCTGCCGGACAGTGTCAGACTGGTCGGGCCTTCGCTGGGATTTACACGCTGGCAGAATATCCTGCACGTGCTGCTGCCCGCATCGGGCACAGCTGTTTTCAGCGGCATTGTCCTGTCCATCGGCCGCGCAGCGGAAGACACCGCCGTCATCATGCTCACCGGTGTTGTGGCCAATGCGGGCATCCCAAGGGGACTGTCCGACAAATTCGAGGCGCTTCCCTTTACCATCTTTTACCTCACCGCCGAGCACAGGAATGCATTCGAACTGCAAAAGGCCTTTGGAAGTGCCCTGATCCTGCTGATCCTGACAGGAACGCTCTTTTCCCTGTCTTTCTACATACAGCGCCGCCTGAAGCACTACTGGAAAAACGGGACCGACCATGCATGAGCCTGCAATATCCATCAGCGGTCTGCGCGTCTCCTTCTCCGGAAGGACCGTGCTCGATGATATCAGTACGGAGGTCTCAAAGGGCCGGATAACCATGCTCATCGGCCCATCCGGCTCGGGCAAGACAACCCTGCTGAGGGCCATCAACCGCTTGAATGAGGAATTCAGCGGGTGTTCGGTATCCGGAGATATACGGGTCGCTTTGGGAGGCAGGAAACTGGACGCCTACAGGGATCTGTCCATGAACGATCTGAGGAGGAAGGTCGGCATGGTGTTCCAGGTGCCCAATGTATTCCCGTATTCCATCCGGAAAAACCTGCTTGCACCTCTGAAGTTGATCAATAACATGAGCTCCGGCGAGCGGTATGCGCGGATGAAGCAGGTACTTTATGAGGTTGAACTGTGGGACGAGGTATATGACCGGCTCAACGACAATGCCCTTACCCTCTCGGGAGGACAGCAGCAACGCCTGTGCCTTGCCAGGACCCTTGCCCTGTCCCCCGAGATCCTGCTGCTCGATGAACCGACCTCCTCGCTGGATGTGCGCTCTGCAGGAAAGATTGAGCAACTGCTGGTCAAACTCAAGCAGCGTTATACCATCCTGGCGGTTTCTCACAGTATACGGCAGGTCAGGCAGATTGCAGACCGGGTGATCGTACTGAACAACGGGAGGATCGTTAAAAGTCTGGAACGCTGCGATCTTGACAAGCCGGGCCTTATCGAAGAACTGGTGGAAGATGTCTTTTGAAAAGGTCCCCTGCGCAGGAGAAGGCCCGGATGCATTGACTCTGCAATTTTGCCGAGATATAAACGCAACAAGGCAGCTCGGCCGGGAGGCGCAGGATGCCCGCGAACCAGCCGGACTATCTGGGCCGAGATTGCGGGGATCCCCGCCCGGACCTTCTTCACGCGCAAGGCGGAAGGCCGCCTCAAGCCCCAGGAATCGGAGCGGCCGACCAGGATCGGTATTCAAAAGAGGGACAAAATGAAGGCAGACGCGATCGTGAAGGTGCTGGCCCCCTGCGGGCTGAACTGCATCAAATGCATGGCATATGCAGAAGGGGATATCCACAGGCATGCCTGCGAGCTGCAGCGGCTGCTGGGGGCTTTTGACGCCTATGCCGCGAGGTTCGCGCAGTTTGATACGGCCTTTGAAGACTATCCCGCCTTCAAAAAAATGCTGGAGCGCTTTGAGCAGGCCTCCTGCCGGGGGTGCCGCGCGGGCGACTGCCTGTACCCCAACTGCCATGTGGCCCGGTGCAGCCGGGACAAAGGCATTGATTTCTGTTTTCAGTGCGATGAATTCCCCTGTGAGAAGACCAACTTCGACCCGCATCTGCGGCAGAGGTGGATTGCGATGAACACGTCCATGAAGGAGAAAGGCCTCGAGGCGTACGTCGCCGAGACAAAGGACCTGCCCCGGTATGTCTAGCCCCCGGCCTGCTGTTGCGGAGGCCCGGAGGCGGACATGGACTAGGAGATGGCCGTCACCCGCATGCGGGTGACAAGCGACACGGGGTACCTGCCCTGACGAGGCCTGCGCCTTCTGATTGACGGCGCGGGTGGGAACGTTCTACAACCTTATAAGCAATCAAGGGTATACACCCCAGGGCAAGCCTCTGCCCCGGCTTTCCGCTGCAAGCAGCGGTGCATGCGACCCCGAGGCGATGAAAGGGTTGCCCAGCATACGCCTTTTCTGAACGGGAGGTTTCCATGCAAAGGCTCGATCTGACATTCCCCAGCCGGGGAGGCTCGTGTTCGGCGTGGCTCTATCTGCCGCAAGGTGTCCCCAGGCCGCCCGTGGTGGTCATGGCCCACGGCATCACCGCCCAGAAGGATTTCGGGCTTCAGCAGTATGCCGAATACTTCTGCGCGAAAGGCCTGGCCGCCCTTGTCTTCGACTACCGCAACTTCGGGGAAAGCACGGGCGAGCCCCGCAACCTCGTGAACCCCTGGAGACACATCCAGGACTGGAAGGCGGCCATCGCCCGCGTCCGGACGCTCGAGGAGGTGGATGGAAACCGGATCGCGCTGTGGGGCACCTCCTTCAGCGGCGGGCACGTGCTGGTGTGCGCCGCCGGGGAAAAGGACATCCGGGCCGTGGTGTCCCAGGTGCCCTTTGTGGACGGGATAGCCACGACCATCCGTTACCCCCCGGCCTTCATCATCCGGGGACTCGTGCACGGCCTCCGGGACCTTGCCCGCATGCTCGGGGGCAGGCCCCCCCATACGATTCCCGCCCTGGCCCAACCCGGGAGCTTCGCCATCATGAATACCCCCGACGTCTGGCAGTGGTACCACGCCTTTGTCCCCGAAGACACCACCTGGCGGAATGCGGTGCCGGCGAGGATCCTGCTCATGATCCCGGCCTACCGGCCCCTCATGTACGCCCGCAGGATCACCTGTCCGGTGCTGATCATGTATGCCAGGGAAGACCCCTTATGCCCCCGGGAGGCCGTGGAGAGGGCCGGGAGGAGAATCCCGCACGCGAGCGTGATCGGATTTCCCGGGGGACACTTCGCCGTGTATCAGGGCGAGCTGTTCCGACAGATGGTGCGCAGGCAGGCGGAGTTTCTTGCGCAGCATCTTTGCGCCTGATCAAGGCCATAGGGAGAGGCTCGGGGGGAAAGCGACCCGGGCCTTGATCGCTCCGGGTCGCTTTCCCTTGCCGCCGCAAGCGGCAAGGTGAGATGGATCAGGATGAACAACCTGCTGCCACAAAATGGCGGCGGGGCGTATCTGGAAGAGACTAAAAGACCGGCCCCGGTATGCCCAGCCCTTTCCCGGGAAAAATGCGGCGAATCAAGATAATCCCTCGACATTGAACCTTTTGAATCGCTTGGGGTTGTATTCCCCCGCCGTATTCGGAGGGGCCGGCTTATTCGATAGCAATTGTTGGGGCCCCTCAGTCCCCTTGTTTGCCGCAAAACGCTCCGGCCGGGACGTGCAGGTTTCAAGCCGGACATCTCTTTTGTGAACGTAATAAAACTCACCACCGGGCAAGGATGCCGAGCCGCGCGGCGGATGAAGGTCCCCTTGAAGGGTGTCGGGCGAAAACAGTCCTTGTATCGGGGCAGAAGATGTGCAACAATGACTTAGTCATCAGATATAATATTGTTTTCATGTTCTGACAACCATAACAAATCATATAGTGGAGAGCGAATTAGATCCATGGCTTATTCCCAGGACACTCGCGAAGACGCTTTCACCTCGAAGCTGCAGCAGACCCTGGCCGATGAACTTTCTGGACAACCGGAATGGCGCATCGACGCCCTGGAACTGGCGGGCAGGATCCCTGAGATTAAATACAGATATCCCTCCCACATCGTGCCGGCCGTGAAATCGGCCGTCAACAAAATCAATCGCCAGTCCGAACTGCAGATCGGCCTGCAGATCGAAAAGCCGCAAAGGGGCAAGGCCACCCTCATCTTTCTCAAACGTCACAACGGCAAAGGACTACCCCGGCATGGGGAGCCGGCCGTCCCGGTCGGCGACCGGCAGCCCGCCAAAGATGATGGCGCGGCCTGGGAAACCTGCAAGGCCCTGCTAGGGAAGGCCTTCTCGCTCTACCACCTGACCTTCGCCCGGCTTGCCGAGGCCGATCATGTGTTCCTTAAGTGGGGCAAGGCCTCAAAAGAAGAACGCGACGTGCTGATGGCCGGCCTGGAGGCCGGGGCCTGGCAACGCATCACCCACAACGCCGAGCGCCACATGAACAGCCTGACGCCTTCCGAGAGAGCGGCGCTGCAGGAGAAGTACGCCCGGGTCCTGAATGAATATAGCACGGACAAGAAGGTTATCAGCCTGATTGCCTACCTGCTGGAGGGCACCTCTTAAGATGTGCCGCTCTCCATCGGGGGCACACATCGGCAAGTAGCCGGTCTGAGGAGACACCATGCCGGGAGATACGCTCTTCAAATCCATGAAATTGTCCTTCACGTGGTGCTATCTGCTCGAATGCCGGGACGGATATCTGCTCATCGATACCTCCTATCCTGGCTGTTTCGCGCCGTTCAGGAAAAACCTGGAGCGCCTGGGCCTTCCTCTGTCTGAGATCAGGTACGTGCTGCTCACCCACCACCACGACGACCATGCCGGTTTCGCCGCCGAACTGGTCCGCCACAGCGGCTGCCGGGTGATCGTCCACCAGCAGGCGCTCGAGCCGCTCAGGCAGGGGTGCTCACAGGAGACCATGCGCCCGTTTAACCGCCGCGTGGAACTCCTCTTCGGCCTGTTCGCGCTTTTCCACCGGCGCTTCACCTTCCCGCCGCTCTTCACGGGGGCCGACGATATGGTGCTGACAGGCGATGATGAAACCCTTCTGCCCCGTCTGGGGATCGCGGGCAAAATTCTGGCCACCCCGGGACATTCACGCGATTCGCTTTCGGTGGTGCTTGACGATGGACGGGCCTTCGTGGGGGATGTGGCCATGAACTTCCTGCGCCTGACCGGGGTGGGCCACTGGCCAATCTATGTCGAGGACCTTGGCGAGGTGGCATCCAGCTGGCGCAAAATCCTCGACCATGGGGCCACAAGCATCTATCCCTCCCACGGACGACCCTTTGCGGCCCGCGAGCTCAGACCCTAAGCACCGCCGGGGCCGGGATGATGCGTGGATATGAACCAGGGATGCATCGCTACGGCTGGCCTTCCCCTCCGCTTCCCTGGTTCCGGGGGCCTGCCGCGGGGTTCGCACCCATAACCTGCGGTTCTCAATCTCCGTCACGCCGGGCCTTTTTCCTGTCCAGGAATTGAGAGCCTCTTCCGCGCATGGCTTTTCATCCGGGGAAGCGCTATAGGTTGAGATATAAAAGAGGGCACGGATTCTCACCGGGCCGCCGGGGGATTCCCGGGCAGAAACAGCAGCAGCCAGGAAAACAGTGAAAGGAGATACGATGACTACCACACCCACCAGGATCGGCATCATCATCTGTGACCGCTACCGCCGCTGTGCGGGCGGCAAGTGCCTGCGGGCCCTGAAAAACCGGGAAGGCGCCTTCAGCATCTACACCGGCCCCGTCGAGCTGGTCGGATACACCACCTGCGACGGCTGCCCGGGCGGCAATATCGAGTATGCCGGGGACGAGATGCTCAAAAACGGCGCCGGGGTCATCCACCTGGCCACCGGCCTGGTGGTGGGCTACCCGCCCTGCCCGCGCATCGGCACCTTTGAGGCCTTTCTGAGGGCGCGCTACGGGATCGAGGTCGTCCTGGGCACCCACCCCATTCCACAGAAATACCTCGACATGCACACCCGCCTGGGCACCTGGGAATCCCCGGTCTGGCAGGCACGCATCGCGCCGACGCTCTCAGACGAGGCCACCCGCCGCGCTTACGACTGAGGGGATCAGGGGTATGGGCCCCTGGGCAAGCCTGTGCCCCTGCCTGCCGTCAGCGACGGAACACGACCCAGGGCCACTCAGGGGTAATGAATCCCTGGGCAGGCTTTTATCCCTGCTTTCCGCTGCCAGCAGCGCGCAACGCGCCCCAGGGCGACGAAAACCCTTGTGAGGTGCGCCGGGGCCTTCAGGATCGGGCAGAGCGCCGCAGATAGAACCAGTCGCCCCCATGCCGGACGCGCGCGAGGGCACCCTTGGCCAGCAGATCCTCGACGAGCGCCGCCGGGGAAGCGGTGCGCGTGAGAAAGGCCTGCACGGCCTCCTCGCGCATGGGGTGCACCGCCACGATAGCGAGGAGATCGCGTGCGGCCTCGCCCAGGGAGGTGAAATCGTCGCCCTCGGGGCTGATCAGGTATTCCACCCGCGGGAGCTGGGCACTGAAGATCTGGAAGGCGCGGGTGAGGGTGTCCTCCGACGGAGGCTGCACCCATGACTCGACCGGCGGGCGCGTGGGCACGGAGATATAGGCCGCAGACGGCCCGATTCCCCTGAGAAAATCGGCCGTGGCCTCGAGCTGTGCGTCGCTCTCGTTGAGGCCTTTCACGAGCATGGTCTCGCTGACGAGCTGGCCTCTGAATCTCCCGGCAAACTGACGGACGCCCTTGAGGATCTCGTCGAGCAGAAGGCGGCCGTGGGGACGATTGATCCTGCGCCAGACTTCCTGATGCACGCTGTCCACCTTGAGGGAGACCCAGTCGGCCTGCATGAGGTCGTCCGCCGCCTGCGCGTCGGTAATGAGCGCAGCGTTGCTGATGACGGCAATCCTTAGGCCCAGGGGCTTCAGGCGACGGATCGTCTCCCCCAGGTTGCGGTCCAGGGTGGGTTCGCCGTCCGGTACGAAGGTGAGGTAGTCGACCGGCGTCCCGGCCGCTTGGGCATGCTCGACGGCGTCACGCACCTCGCCTTCGATCTCCTCCGGGGAATAGAAGGCCTGCCGTCGGATACGCATGTGGTCGGTGGCCCCCACCTGACAGTAGACGCAGGCATAGGGGCAGGTCTTGGGCGGGATGTGGTTGATCCCCAGGCTGCGTCCGAGACGACGCGAGGGGACAGGTCCGAATACAATCACGAAAGACTCCTCTCTGTGCGGCTTCCAGGCGCTGTGGGATCTGCACCGCACACGATACAGGGCATTACACCCCAAGGGCCATGCTGTGTCAAGGATCGCTGCCGGGGGTGAGCGGATACACCCTTGTGAAAACAGCTTGTCAATCCGGATGGGTGTCATATATGAACAGGGACCAGAAGCCATGTTTGCAGCGGAAACAAATACCATTAATTCAGGGCTGAAAATGGCCCTGCGACAGGCCCTGGTGCTGGGCGCGCTGGGGATGCTTCTGGGGCTGGGCGTAAACGCCCTGCGCCCGGGGGGACTGCCACTGGTGGGCACCCGGCAGGGAAACGCCGGACTGGCTGTGATCTCCGTGGACGCGGCCGCCGAGCACTTCAAGAGTGGCGGGGTGCTCTTCCTCGACGCCCGCGCGCAGGACGCCTATCTCGCCGGGCATATCCCCGGGGCCCTCAACGTGCCCCCGCCAGAGGCGGGATCGGCGCTCACGATCATCCGCGAGCTGTCCGGGTCCCGAAGCCTGCTGATTGTCTACTGTGACGGAGAGGGCTGCCGGCTGGGGGACCAGCTGGCCTCGATGCTTGCCGAACTGGGTGTGTCAGGGGTGGCTGTCATGCCCGCCGGCTGGGAGGGCTGGGTGGCGGCGGGCCTGCCCGCGGAGGCCCTGCCATGAGGTACCCCGCGCTCGTGCGTGCGGCCCTCCTGCTGGCGCGCTGGTCCCTGGGGGCGGTCTTCCTCTATGCCGGGGCCATCAAGGTGGCGGACCCTTCCGGTTTCGCCCAGGCGATTGCGGCCTACCACCTCCTGCCCGCACTCCTGATCAACCTGGCGGCCATCACCCTGCCCTGGGTGGAGATCGTGGCCGGGGCGAGCCTGATCGTGGGCTTGCTCCCCCGTGGAGGGGCCTTCATCGTCACCTGCCTGCTGCTGATCTTCGCCTGCGCCCTGGCCCTGACCCTGGTGCGGGGGATCGACATCTCCTGCGGGTGTTTCAGCACCGACCCGGAGGCCGGACGCATCACCTGGGGCTACCTGGCGCGCGACCTGGCCCTCTTGGGGCTCGGGCTCGGCGTGCTGCTGGCAGACGGCCCGCCCCATAGCACCCGGGCGTCCGATATCTGACCCCTCATTACCCCTCCTAGTTGCCGGGGCTGGTGCCGGGCTTGACCGGTGCCTTCCGTGAGGGGCGGGGTGTCTAGGTTCATTCATGGAGCCCAAGGCCAGCCAATGACCCTCCATCCCGAGCGGCAAGCGAATTCGGCCCGCAGGCGAATCATCGGCATTGAACCCCAGGGCAAGCTTTTGCCCCTCTTCGCCGCTTCAAACAGCGAGGAATCAGTCCCCTAGCGATAAAAATTCTGTGTTGACCGGTGGATCTTTTTATATTTATAGATAAGCCTCCCGTCGGAGATCCAGCACGAAACATTCCCCGCGGGGGGGAAATCCACATCCAAGGAGAGCACAATGCGGAACAGATGGGTTTTAATGGTTACCTTGTTATGCCTGGGCATGTCGGTATCATCCCTGACACCGGGGGTTGCGCTGGGCGCCCAGAAGCCCTTCACCTTCGGGTTGCTGCTCGTGGGACCGTACAACGACCACGGGTACTCGCAGGCCCACTATGACGGCGGCCGCTACGTGGAAAAGGTCGTCGCGGGCACGCGCATGATCTACATCGACCGTGTCAATCCCGCCGACCGTCCGGGGGTAACCATCCCCCAGCTGGTGGACGACATGGTGGAAAAGGGTGCCACGCTCATTATCGCCAATTCCGATGACATGAAGGACGGCATCAGGGAAGCCGCCCTGATGCACCCCGAGATCCACTTCATCCATGTCTCCGGGGACGATGTCCTCACGGGCAAGGCCCCCGGGAATCTCGTGAACCTCTTCGGCCGCATGGAATACGGCAAGATGATGGCCGGTTTCGTGGCGGCGCTGACCACCCAAACCGGCAAGATTGGCTACCTCGGCCCGCTGGTCAACGCCGAGACCCGCAGGCTCTCGAACGCCTGCTACCTGGGTGCCCGCTACGCCTGGGAGAATGTCCTGAAAAAGGACCCCCAGAAGCTCACCTTCCAGGTCACCTGGATCGGCTTCTGGTTCAATATCCCCGGCGTGACCGCCGATCCCACCCAGGTGGCGCAGAACTACTACAATACGGGCTTCGACGTGGTGATCTCGGGTATCGACACCACCGAGGCCACCGTGGTGGCCCGTCAGAAGGCGCGCGAGGGCAAGGCGGTCTGGGCCATCCCCTATGATTATGTGGGCGCCTGCGAAGGGGCTTCCGATATCTGCCTGGGCGTACCCTACTTCAATTGGGGTCCGAGCTATGTGGATCTGGTCGCAAAATCCATGTCCGGGGACTGGAAACCCGCCTGGATCCTGAACGGTCCCGACTGGAAGGACATCAACAACCCGCAGACCACCACGGTGGGCTTCATCGAAGGCCCGGCCCTTTCCGCCCCGGCCCGGGAGGCACTCAAGGCCTTCCAGGCGGATCTGGGGACGGGCAAGGTGCAGCTCTTCCGGGGCCCGCTGCACTATCAGGACGGCAGCGTGTTCCTGAAGGCGGGCGAGGTCGCCACCGACAAGCAGATCTGGTACAGCGAACAGCTCCTCGAGGGCATGCACGGGCAGAGCAGCGCGCAGTAGCCCATAGCCACAGCACCGCGGCAGGGGACATCCCCTGCCGCAGACCCCCCCGGGGGCTTCCCTTCCCGGACGGGGGCAAGGCTGTGCACAAAGTGGCAGACGCTGGCGCCCTTACAACCGGACAGGCCGCGGATCTTCCCCTGCATGGCAGGGTGAGAGAAGAGGGATCGTGATTCTCGAACTGCACGACATCCATAAACATTTCGGCAAGATCAGGGCCAACGACGGCATCACGCTGACGATCGAACCCGGATGCATCCACGGCATCCTGGGCGAGAACGGGGCGGGAAAAAGCACGCTCATGAAAATCCTGGCCGGCTACCAGCCCATGGACAGCGGCGCGATCCTCATCGACGGCGATAAGGTGCACTACACCTCCCCCCGGGAGGCCGCCGCAGACGGTATCGGCATGCTCTACCAGGACCCGCTGGACTTCCCCGCCCTGAGCGTGCTCGAAAACTTCATGCTCGGACACACGGGCGCGCGTTGCGGCCGCCGCAGGCGCCTGGCCGCCGAACTTGAAAATCTGAGCTCCACCTTCAACTTTCCCCTGCACCCCGAGACCCCGGTGCGGGATCTGACCATCGGGGAGCGCCAGCAGCTCGAGATTATCCGGCTGCTCTCCCTGGGGGTGCAGGTGCTGATCCTGGACGAGCCCACCACAGGCATCTCGAGCATGCAGAAACAGCTGCTCTTCTCCGCCCTCAAACAGCTCGCCGCCCGCGGCCGGAGCGTCATCCTCGTCTCGCACAAGCTCGAGGACGTGGAGGCCCTCTGTGATACGATCACGGTGCTGCGCACCGGCAGATGCTCCGGGGCGGCTAAACGCCCCTTTGTCACCTCCGAACTGCTGCGCATGATGTTCGGCAATCCACCGCGCACCCCGGCGCATGCCGGGGCTGCCCCCGGCGGCGAGATCCTGCGCCTGGAGCGTGTCAGCGCACCCGGCGGCCGCAGCGGTCTCAAGGACTGCACGGTGGGCATCCGTCAGGGCGAGGTCGTCGGTCTGGCCGGCCTGGAGGGCAGCGGCCAGGATGTCTTCCTGCGGCTGGCTGGCGGCATGATCCGGCCCACGCACGGCACCCTTTACCGCAGCGGCAGGGCCGCAGGGCACCAGAATTACCACCGCCTGCAGGGCCAGGGGGTGGCCTTTCTCCCGGCCGCGCGCCTCGAGGAGGGGCTCATCCGGGGGTTGACGATCACCGAACACTGCGCCCTGCGCTACGCGCAGGGCGGCCTCCTCGTGCCGTGGGGAGGCGCCGTCCAGAAGTCCCTTGATAACATCACGCGCTTCCACGTGATGGGAAGGCCCGACTCCCCGGTGGAGTCCCTCTCGGGCGGCAACCAGCAGCGCTTGCTGCTCTCCTTCCTGCCCACCAAACCCACCCTGCTGCTCCTGGAAAACCCCACGCGCGGGCTGGACATGGAGTCGGTGAACTGGGTGTGGGAGCACCTGCACGCCTATGCCCGCCAGCAGACGAGCATCCTCTTCTCCTCGTCCGAGCTCGACGAGATCCTCATGGCCTCCGACCGCGTGCTGGTTTTCTTCGAGGGCCGCCTGGTCATGGATGCACCCACCGGGGACACCGACATCCTCGAGCTCGGCCGGGCCATCGCCGGCAAGCCGGGGGGGGCGGCATGAGAGAACCTACCGCCCTGCGCCTGGCCCCCCGGCGGTCCTCCGCGGTCCTGCTGGCGCTGTCCGAGATCGTGCTCCTGCTGGCGATCGTCCTTGGCTTCACCACCGTGATTCTCCTGATGGCAGGCGCCCCGCCCTTGAAGGCCTATTACCACATCATCATGGGATCGCTCGGCTCCTGGGGCAAGCTGGGCCACGTCATCAAGGCCTGGATCCCGCTGACCCTGTGTGCCTGCGGGCTGCTCTATACCTTCCGTATCGGCCTGTGGAACATCGGCGTCGAGGGGCAGGTCTTCATGGGGGCGGTCTTCACCACCCTGGTCCTGCGCCTGCCCTGGGCCGCCGACCATCCGGCACTCTGTGTCTGCCTTTCGCTGCTGGCTGGGGTCGCCGGGGGGGGTCTGTGGGCCCTGCTGGCCGGCTTCCTCAAAACCAAGGCCGGGGTGCACGAGATCTTCGCCGGGCTGGGGCTCAACTTCGTGGCCCAGGGGGTGGTGCTGTGGCTGATCTTCGGCCCCTGGAAGCGCCCGGGGATCGCCTCCATGAGCGGCACCGAGACCTTCGCCCCTGAGCTGTGGCTGCCCACCTTAGCCGGGCTGCGCTTCTCCCCCGTGGGGCTGGTACTGGCCCTGCTGGCCGTAATCCTCACGGCGCCCATGCTGGCGCACACCCGCTTGGGCCTCAACCTCAAGGCCATCGGCAACAACGCCCAAGCCGCCTTCCTCTTCGGACTCAAACCCGGACGCTACATGCTGCTGGCCATGATCTGCGCCGGTGGTCTGGCCGGCCTGGCGGGCAGCACCCAGGTCGCCGGGGTCTATCATCGCCTTATCCCGGCCATATCGAGCAACTACGGCTACCTGGCCCTGCTGGTGGTGATGCTCTCCAATTACAACGTCTGGGTGGCACCCCTGGTGGCCTTTTTCTTCGCCTGCCTCAACGTGGGCAGCATTCAGCTGCCCATGATGCTGCACCTCGACTCCTCGCTCAGTGGGGTCATCCAGGGCACCCTGGTGCTGGCCACGCTGGCGGTGCACGCCCTCAGGCTGCGGCTGCGCCACAGGAGGGAGACGGCATGAGCGAGTTCAACCTCACCATCCTGCTGGCCAGCGTCATCGCCGGGGCCGCCCCCATCCTGATCGCCTCCCTGGGGGAGACCATCACGGAGAGGGCCGGCATCATCAATCTCTCCCTGGACGGCTCCATCCTCCTGAGTGCCATGACCGCCTTCGTGGTGGCCCTCAAGACCGGCAGCCTGCTGGCGGGCTTTCTGGCAGGGGGCCTGGTGGGGGCCCTGACGGCGCTGACCGTGGCGGTGTTCAGCCTCTCCCTGGGGCAGTCCCAGGTGGCGGTCGGGTTCGTCCTGACCCTCATGACGCGCGATCTGGCCTACTTCATCGGCAGCCCCTATGCCAGGATGCAGGGCCCCCAGGTCACGCAGCAGCCCATACCCCTGCTTAACGGGCTCCCCTTCCTGGGCGAGGTGCTCTTCAGCCACAGCCTGCCGGTCTACCTCAGCCTGCTGCTGGTGATCCTCAGCTGGTGGTACCTCTTCCGCACCCCGGCGGGACTGCGAGCGCGATCCGTGGGCGAGCACCCCGAGGCCAGCTTCGCCCGGGGTATCAGCCCCTCGCGACTCCAGCTCGGCTACACCGTCCTGGGCGGGTTCCTGGTGGGACTGGCGGGAGCCACCTTCTCCCTGTGCATCAAGCCCGGCTGGGGCCAGCCCCAGGGCGCCGAAGGCTCGGGCTGGATCGCGCTGGCGCTCGTGATCTTCGGCGGCTGGAATCCCGTCAAGGTCGCCATCGGCGCCTATCTCTTCGCCTTCCTGCAGGTCATGAGCATCTATTTCCAGGGCTGGCTGCCCTCGATCCCGGCCCAGGTCTTCCAGGTGGCCCCCTTCCCGCTGATGATCTTCATCCTGGTGCTCATTTATGCCGCCCAGCGCGAGGCCGTCATCCGCTGGGCCGCCGACAGGCCCTGGGCCCTGGCCCTCATCCGGGCCGTCTCCGCTGCCGCTCCGGCGGCCCTGGGCCGCACGCGCCGGGAGCACTGATCTTCAATCCAGGAAATGCAGGGCAGCGGGTCACCATCTGCGCTTCCGATCTTTCAGTCTGCAGCCCTCTCGCCAGCACCGTTGTTCTATCGTTCTGGCTCTAATTCCCCACCCGCTTGCGGCGTCGTGGGTTGCCAGGGCTGGCCCAGGGGTTCATAACCATGATTCCTCCCGTTTGCCAGGTCTTCGAGGCCATGATCAGCGTCTGTCTGTGTTGACACCACAGGCGTCACATTATGCTCTCTTGCGGGTGTATCGTGGGCATGACCAGCGGTCCCCTTTATCCTCGCCGCAGGCCCCGAATCTTTAAGCCTTGTTGCCGGGGCGCCCCTTGTGTATACATACACAGGCAGACCTTAAATGGAGCGCCCCCAAGCGCCATGCATATAAGGATGGTATCGCGATGGAGTCACAGGACATTCACTGGAGAGACAGGCTCGCATCTCCCGAGGAGGCCCTCGCTCGCATCCAGCCGGGCATGACCATCTTCCTCGGTACGGGATGCGCCGAGCCCCGGACCCTGGTCAGGCATCTCATGCAGTCCGGGGGCACCAATCTGCAGGACCTGGAGATCATCCAGCTTGTCAGCCTGGGGGATGCCATCACCCACGAGGGGCTCCAGTCACACAAATACCGGCTCAAGACCTTCTTTTCCGGGTGGGTGGCGGGAGCGGCCTTCACCGAGGGCTGGATCGATCTCATCCCCAGCCGCTTCTCCCGCATCCCCTATCTCTTCAGATCCCGGCAGATCTCCGTCGATGTGGCCTTCATCCAGGTGACCCCTCCCAACGAGGCCGGCTACCTCAGCCTGGGCACCGCCGTGGATGTGGCACAGCAGGCCATGGAGCAGGCCGCCTTCGTGGTGGGCGAGATCAATTCACACCTTCCGCGCACCTTTGGGGACACCTTCGTGCACATCTCGGATTTCGACCTGCTGGTGGAGGCCGAAGAGGATGCGCCCATCGTCATCCCCCGCTGGCCGGTGGACGAGGTCTTCGACCAGGTCGCCGCCAACGTGGCCTCCCTCATCGAGGACGGCAGTTGCATCGGCTTCTCCCTGGGGCCACTCTACGAGTCCCTGGGCCGGCACCTGGCCCAAAAGCGCAACCTGGGGGTGCATTCCCCCTTCATCACCGACGCCCTGATGGACCTCATCACCAGCGGGGCCGTCACCAACCGCCGCAAGGAGATCTTCCGAGGCAAGTCCCTGGTGTCCTACGCCTTCGGGAGCGAAGAGCTCATGCGCTGGCTCGACCGCAACCCCCTGGTGGAGTTCCAGGGCATCGACATGGTCTTCCACCCGGTCAATATCGGGCGCAATCCCCGTTACATCACCGTGCTGCCGGCGCGCAAGGTGGACATCACCGGCCGCATCGCCCTGCACTTCGGCAAGGGTGCCATCGCTGCCGCCCCGGGGGAATCCATGGACTTCATCAACGGGGCCGAGCTCTCCTCCGGCGGCCGGATCATCTTCGCCCTGCCCAGCCGCAACTTGAGAGGCGAACCCAACATCCTCATCTCGGTGGAGTCGCAGCCCAACGAGCTCAGCCTGCGCGAGTGCGTGGATATGGTGGTCACCGAGTACGGTATCGCCAATCTGAGGGGCCGCACCGTCCGGGAACGCGCCCAGGCCCTCATCGATATCGCCCACCCCGATGACCGCCTCGCGCTGGTGGAGCATGCCAAGCAGGAGCATATCCTCTACCGGGACCAGATCTTTCTACCCGGCAGCGCCCAGCTCTACCCCCAGGCCATCGACGAGCGCGTGACCTTCAAGGGCTCTCTCAAGGTTCAGTTCCGCCCCATCAAACCCTCGGACGAAGAGGAGATGCGCCGCCTCTTCTACCGCTTCTCTGATAAAACGGTCTACTATCGCTATTTCTCGGCCATCAAGACCATGCCCCACAAGAAGATGCAGCAGTATGTCAATGTTGACCGCACCCGTGTGATGTCCATCGTGGCGCTCAGCGGCGAACACGGCCAGGAGCACATCATCGCCGAGGCGCGCTTCGTCAAGCACCGCGACCGGCCCTACGCCGATGTCGCCTTCGTGGTCGACGAAAACCACCAGGGCCTGGGCATCGCCACCCACCTCTATCGCATGCTCATCCGCCTCGGACGCGAAGCCGGCCTGGAGGGATTCACCGCCGATGTCCTGGCCTCCAACAAAGAAATGCTCAAGGTATTCGAAAAGGGCGACATCCCCTTCGAGGCGGTCCTGCGCTACGGCACCTACGAGATCACCATCCCCTTCGCCGGAACGGCGGGGCCCCTCCCCGGGGAGACCCGCTGAAGGTAATGGGCGAAACCCTTCCCGAGCACGCCCCGTGATGTCCCCCCTTTAAGCCCCCGGGAACGATCTACACCTTACGCTCTTGCCGTCCGGGGGCGTAAGTCCCGGTGTCCCATGCAAAAGGGCCTTGACATGGGTCCACCATTTTTGTTAGTGAATATTAGCTAACATACAGCCGCTGGTATATCACTTGGGCAAGCCAGGGGGCCCCCTTGCCGCCGCAGGCGATAAGGGGGGCGTCCCACAACTTACAAACCGCTCTCGGGCGGGGAAACAGGGGTTTGAATGAGCAAGATCATCGAGTCCGGGAAGCGCCTGCGCTCGCCTGAGCGTCGCGAACAGATCATCCGTGCCACCCTGGAGCTGATCGTTGAAAACGGGCTTACCGGCACCACCATCGGCCGCATCGCCCCCCGGGTGGGCATCAGCGAACCGGCCCTCTACCGCCATTTCAGGAACCGCAGCGAGATTCTGCACGCGGCCCTGGAGGACATAACCATGAAGCTCCTGTCCCACGTCACCTCCCCCGAGCCGAATGTCATCGAACGTATCCGCCAACAGAGCGAGGCCCTGTACGCCTCGGTCATGTCACACCCCGAGGAGTCCAAGGTGCTCTTCGAGTTCATCTGCGCCCCCCCGGCCGAGAACCTGCGCGAACGCGTGCAGGCCTCCCTGCTGGGGGTCATCCAGTATGCCCAGGAGATTCTGCGGGAGGGGGTGTGTCAGGGAAGCCTGCGTGAAGACCTCGACTGCAATGTCTATGGCTGGGAGATCTTCTCCCTGGGGTTCACCCTGTATTTCGCCAGTCTGCTCGGCCTGGAATCGGCGCTGACCCGCGAAACGGCGCTGGCGGCGGTTGAGAATATCCTCAAGGATATCGAGAAAAAATAAACCAATACGTTCCAAAACAAAGGAGGTATGCGTGATGAAGGCCTTGATTATGGGCGGAGGGATGTCGGGTCTGGCCACAGCCATCAATCTTCTCGATCTGGGATTCGAGGTGGAACTCATCGAGGCCGATGAATTCTTCGGCGGACGGGCCAGTTCGTGGCTGGACGAGGACGGGGACATGATCGACAACGCGTTGCACGTCTTCTTCCCCTATTATGTGAACCTGATGAATTTCTTTAAAAAGATGGGGATTGCCGACAACATCCTCTGGAAAAGCACCGATTTCTACTACCAGCAGGAAGGAGGCCGTCAGGCGGTGCTGAGCTTCCCCAACCTGCCCGCGCCCCTGCATGCGCTGGTGGCCTACCTCACGCTGATGAAAAACTATTCGGCCGTCCCCAAGTGGAAGATGCTGCTGGCGGCCCTGGCCGCGGCCCGCAGCACCACCCTCTACTCCGAGGCCCGCTTGGACGCCCTGGACGAGATCTCCTTCGGCATGTGGGCCATGGCCAATGCCCCGCGGGACGCCTTCAAGTTCATGGAGCCGGGCATCAACGGACTGACCTTCACCCCCGGCTGGGGGGTCTCGGCCAAGGTCATGACCAATTGGTTCAAGAAGGTCTCGGCCGGACCCGAGACCGCGCGCGTGGGCTTTGCCAACGGCGGCCTAGGGGAGATCTGGGTGGGCACCTGCCTCGATTACATCCGTGAAAAGGGCGGCACGTGCACACCCGGTCAGCGGGTAACCTCCATCGACATCCAGGACAACCGTATCACGGGTATCACCGTCAACGGCAAAGAAAAGAAGCAGGCCGACCTCTACATCTCGGCCATGGGCCCCTTCCAGCTTAGAAACCTGCTGCCCGGTGAAGCCTTCCGCTTCGAGTATTTCCAGGACCTGTGGCACTTCCAGTACTCGCCGTCACTCTCCATCCAGATCTGGTTCGACCGCAAACTCACCGATGTGGATGTGACCTTCTTCTCCAACGACTGCATCTTCAACACCTATGCCGACCTTTCCAACGTGCTGCCGCACATCTTCAAAGGCGGCACCATGTTCGAGATGGTGCTCTCGCCCGCCGACCACATCGAGGGCCTGCCGGACGAGGTGATCTTCGACAAATGCATCAGCGACCTGAAGCGCCTCTTCCCCGAGGCCCGTCAGGCCGAGGTCAAGAAGTACAAGGTGGTCAGAGCGCGTCAGGGTGTCTATCGGCCCTACCCCGGCATGGAGGCCCACCGTCCCTACCAGCGCAGCCCCTACGAAAACTTCTATCTCACGGGCGACTATACCAAGACCCATGTGAGTTCGGGCGGCATGGAGGCCGCCATCTGGAACGCCAACAAGACCACCGAGGTCATCTCCCAGGACAAGCTCGGCCGCGTGATCACCCTGAACGAGGAATTCGATCCGCCCAAGGGGCTCACGGCCTTCATCAAACCCGCCGTCTACGGCGGCGCCGCCCTGGGGGCGCTCTGCGCTGTCAGGGCGGCTCTCAGGGCGCTCTTCGGCCGCAGATAGGGTCACACCAACCGGGATTGCGGCCTGCCGGCGGGCCTCCCTGTCCGGGGATGTCCTCTTCACCGCTGCAGACAGCCGGGGGCCGCCCCCTTAAACGAGGAGGCTTGTTATGAAGATCATCGTCATCGGTGCAGGAACCGCAGGTCTGGCAGCCCTCCATACCCTCGCGGCCAGGGGGGCGCACGTCCTCTGCCTGGAGGCCGCCCCCCTTCCGGGCGGGCGCACGACCTCGAGGCTCCAGGACGGTTACATCTTTGACCTGGGCACGCAGTTCTTCTTCTCGCATTATGACACCTATAACCGGCTGGCATA
Source organism: uncultured Bacteriovoracaceae bacterium (assembly GCA_964618975.1). GTDB lineage: Bacteria > Desulfobacterota > Desulfomonilia > UBA1062 > UBA1062 > CAZUDI01. Next base: position 20,586 of record CAZUDI010000039.1, read on the forward strand.
TGATGCGGGCCTTATGGATGATCTTGAAAGCTGGCCCTTCATCGCCGGCTTCTGGCATCATGAGCGCTTCAATCCCCTCATCGCCTCGGTCAATCCCCGTGATCTGTGGGCCTGGAGGAGATACCTCAAGGGTGTGCACCGCTGCCTGCCCTGGCGGGCCTACCTGCAGCTGCTGCCCCTCCTCCCCACCCTTATCAGGCGGCTTAACTCTCTGGAATTCACCCGCTTCGAGGGCATTCTGGATCTTGACCGTGAGAGTCTGGCGGATTTTATCACCCGCAAAGGTGGCTGCGAGGCGCTGGAGTACGTGTTTCAGCCCGTGGCCTCCTGCCTGACCCTGGGACAGCCCGAGGAGATTGGCGCCGGCTACGGCCTGGCGCTTTTATGGAACATGATCAACGGGCTGTGGACCTTCAGGCATGGCATCGGTGCCCTGAGCGCGCGCCTGGGAGAAATGCATAGTTCAAGCATTCATTACAACACCCCGGCCAGAAAGATCGTGATCGATCAGGGCCGTGTCCGGGGGGTGGAGACCGAGGCGGGCCTTATCGAGGCAGATGCGGTCATCTGCACCACCACCGCTCAGACGGCGCTGAAGATCGCGCCCGCCCTGCCGGACACACTCAGGAAACCCCTGGGAATGGCGCGCTATACCGCCTGCTGCCATGTCCAGTTCGCCCTGCAAGAGCGGCTCTTCCCCAAAGACTGGTATGCCGCCGCCATGCCAAGAAAGGCCGGCTCCTTCGTGGTGGGCTTTCTGGACGACTCGTCTAAGGGCGCGGCCTATGTGCCCGAGGGCGGCGGGCTGGTCAACTGCTTCACCTTCGGGCCACGTGTCGCCGAACTCATCGCCCTACCGGATCATGAAGTGGAGCACCTGGTGATCAAGGAGATCCGGCGCTACATGCCCGCCATGCCCGATAAGCCTCTCTTTAGCGTCATCTCCCGCTTCGACGAGGCCGTCTGCACCTCCCCTCCGGGCATGCTCGAGACCATGCAGCACCTCAGGGCACACAACTACCACGCAGTGCACGGCCTCTTCCTGGCCGGCGATTACCTCCTGATGCCCTCGGTGGAGGGCTCGGCCGCCAGCGGCTGCTTCGCCGCTGCGCAGGCCCTGAGGTGATCGCGTGACCGCCGATACCAGGGCCGCAGTCACGCAGGGGACCGCCCGCGCCTTTGTGAGGGAGGTGGTAGCGGAAACCCGGTCAACGCGACGAATCAGGGGGAAGGAATCCCGGCGCAGGCTTCTGCCCCGGCTTGCCGCCGCAAGCAGCGGGGAATTCGACCCATAGCCA
>CAZUDI010000039.1:21983-37555 GCA_964618975.1 uncultured Bacteriovoracaceae bacterium
CCCCGGCTTGCCGCCGCAAGCAGCGGGGAATTCGACCCATAGCCATTAAACATCCTGCGCCGGAGACCCCGGGCAGGACATCTCAGGGAGCATGACATGAGCCAGAACAGGGATATCAGGATCTACGGGGCCGGCATGTCCGGCCTGGTGGCGGCCATCAACCTGGCCCGCGAGGGCCACACGGTGGTGGTCCACGACCGCGAGCAGGGCTTCGGGGGCGACGCCCTCTACAACCCCTCCACCCACACCACGCCGCTGGATGTCGAGCGTACCTCAAAATACATCGGCATCGACATCGCACCGGCCTTCCACCCGCTGGTGGATTGCCCCTTCTACTTCCACGACACGCGGGTGTCGGCACCCGTCAGTGGCCTCTACACCGTGGAGCGGGGCAACCGTCCCACCAGCCTCGACAGCCTGCTGTATGCCGAGGCCCTCAAGTTGGGGGTTCAATTCGAATTCGGCTCGCCGCTGAAAAGGGAGGACCTGCCCAAACTCCCCCCCTCCACCATCATCGCCTGCGGCCTGACGGTTGATGTCTACCGCCTGCTAGAGATCCCCTACCTCACCTGGTACGGCTGGATCTCGCGCGGCGAGATCGGTTTCAGCGGGCATTCCTGGATCTGGATGGACGAGTCCATCTCCGAGTACGGCTACCTGAGTTCGGTAAACAACTACTACTTCAACCTGCTCTTTTCCATCCGGCCGGTCACCGAGAAACACCTGGACACCTACCGGCGTTTCATGGTGCGCAACGAGGGCCTCGAGCACGACACCTGGCACAGGGCCTCCGGGTGTGTGCCCATTGCGCGCCCTGACAATCCCCGGCTCAAGCACAAGGACCTGATCATGTGCGGCACCATCAGCGGGTTCATGGATCCCATGGCCTGGTTCGGCATCGCCGGCGCGCTGACCTCGGGCCGCATTGCGGCCCTGGCCGTGAGCGACCCCCTTCGGGCCGAGCAGGAATTCCGGCGCTTCAGCCGCTATTTCCGGACGGCCTTCTTCATCAAAAACCGTCTCTGGTACACCCTGCGCCCGCATGTGGGCCTGCTGGAGAAGGCCGTGCGCCTGGCCGGTGAAGAGCGGCTCGCGCGCCTGGCCGCACGGTATGTAAGGGCGGACGCGCACATCCCCTTTGCCATCCCCTGCTATGCCAATCTGGGGTGTTACTGAAAGGCGCAACAGGATCGGCGTTACGGGCTTGCCCTCCTGGAAGCCCCCGACTTTCAGAGGGTGGGAGCCGGGAAAGATCAGTCCTTCGCATGTATGATATTGGCAAGCAATAAATTCTCGGGTAGTATGAGGTATCTGGCAAAAGACAGGTTCTGTCTGCACCATGCTCCCGACGCATCAGGGCCAGATTTCCATGTACCTGTGTCTTTGATGAGAGGAGGGGTCTACCATGGCAAAAAGGTCTTTTGGCGTACTCCTGTTCGTGCTCTGGGTAAGTGTGGGCTGTCTGTGGGCCGCAACCAAACACGACGCTGCCCCGCCCCAGGGCACCCTGAATGCCCCCCAGCCCGCACTGGATCACGAACTCGTGCAGGCCGTGGGGAAAGTCCTGCTGCAGGAGCTCGGCTCCGAGCCGGACGGCCTGGGGCAAGTCGAAGAACTGCTCGCTTCTGCAGCGTCCTTCCTGGGCACACCGAGCCCCCCCGAGGGACTGAACGCCTGGGACACACAGGCGATGACCGATTTTGAGCGGGTGCTCTTCTGCCTGGAGGATATCCTCTCCCTCGAAGCCCCTCTGCTTCAGGACTTCGTGCGCGAGGCCCTCGTGGGAATCGCCCCCACCTCGGATAAGGCCACCCTCGAAGGCATCCTCAGGGCTCTTGGCACCATCGACACAGACGAGATCCCCCTCCTCGACACGGCCCTCTATGTCAATATGATCCAGAATAACATGTTCTCCGAGAGCACCCTTAAGTCCGACATCAAGACCTCCCAGCTCCGATCGCTCATGTTCCTGATGCAGGAGGCGGATGTGGAGCTCTCCCTGGCAGGCATCCCCATGCTCGCCATGGTGGGCTCTCCCGACGGGGGCACCGTGGCAGACAAGGACCTCTACCCCGAACGCTATACGCGCAACCTCGCCCGTTGGACCGTGGGCGAGGTCGTCACGGCGGTCGAATGGGGCGAGCACGGCGCGATCCCGGGGCTGGGGGCGGCCGATCCCTTCGCCGCCTTTGACTGGGTGCTCTACAAGAAGCGCTATCAAATGCAGCTCATGGGCATTCCGCTCATGACCTTCGAAGGTATGGTGCCCATGATAGCCAACTTCCTCGTGCAGACCGTCGCACCGGTAGGCATCACCGACCCCTTCGACGCCTATGTCCAGCTGGTCGGCGGGCACGGACCCGACACCGGGGGGCAGGACCACCGCATCTTCGCCCTTTTCTGCCCGCTCATGCGTTATTTCTGGAATCAAGGCCGCGCCGCGGATATGGTGGGCATGCTCACCCATACGGGCGAGATCGCCTCCTCCGATTACGTGAAGCTCGCCCGGGGCGAGGAAGCGACCTTCCGCCGCGACACCACGGGCACGGTCATAAAGACCGTCGAGGGCCCGGATGGCTACGGGCTCCTCTATTACACCCTGCGCGGGCGGGCCCCCGAAGACGGCGGAATGATGGATCCCGTCCTTGGCATCACCGTGCGCCTCATCCAGGCCCTCGATGCCGCCCCGGCCTCCGCGGAGAATTCCGGAACCCTCTTCGAGGCCCTCATGCAGGCGCTTGAACCGCACCTGGGCGGGCTGCTCAAGGCCGACGGCACGGTGGATGAGGCGGCCGTCGACGCCCTGGCCGCATCCCTGACCCCTGAGCGTCTGGGGAGCCTGATCGCCTTCCTGCATAACCACCACGCCCAGCTCACCCGCGTCGGCTCCGCCCTGGGTGAGGTCATGCAGGCCGCCCACGAACAGGAACTGCTGCCGGCCCTGGTTGCCGATCTCACCCGCTCCGAGGATCTGATGGAGGCCCTCCTGATCCCACCGGAGGGCGGCATCTCCGTGCTCCAACGCCTGGTGAATTTCGTTGAGCAAAACCGTACAGCGCTGGCCGGGCTGCTGGATGCCGGCCGCGACCTGCTCGCGGGCTCGCTCGGCCGCGAGGCCCTGGTGGACGCCACCTTCGACTACCTGGGGGTGATCCTGGACAACTTCGAGAGCGTTGCACAATTCAGCGCTGCCAACCTGCCGCAGGCCGTGAACACGCTGCGGGAAATGGACGGGAAGGCCCTGGCCTCGCTGAGCGCCTCCCTGGGCGAACTTCTGCCGGCCTTCCAGAGGGCGGCCCTGCTGCCGGAGTTTGCCTCCCTGCTCAAACAGGTCGATCAATCCGACCTGGAGGTCCTCTACGGGATCATCCACCCCCTGACGCAGCCTCAGCCTGCGGGGCTGGCAGGCAAACTGCTCGATTTCACCGCCCAGAACCGTGCCAGCCTGCGCCAGGCCGTGCTGAGTTCCCGCGAGCTCATGCGCTGTCAAATCGAGGAAAACCCCCTCAGGGACACGGGGCTGGACTCCCTGCTCGCCATGCTCGACAACATCGACACCATCACGGTTGACATCGTATCCCTTGCCCCCGTGCTCGACACGCTTCTCGCCCCCGAACGTCAACCCGATCTGCTCGCCCTCGTGCACGCCCTGGGCAATCTCGCGGACTCCCTGCATGCCCAGGCCCTGCTGCCCGAACTGGCCGTCTGGCTGAAAAATCCGGGCCTCGACCCCCTGGCAAGGGACGCCCGGGGAACCTATCTCGCCGTGCGCCTGCTGGCATTCTCGCGCGACAACCAGTCATCGCTCAATACGCTCCTGTCAGCTTCCGAGCACATCCTCACCGATTTCCGGGGAAAAGACCCTCTCTTAGGCGCCACCTTCACCTATGCCCGCACCCTGAGTGCCAATATGGATGAGCTCATGCGCTATACGCAGATTATCCTCGACTTCCTCGAATCGCAACGGGCAGGGTCGACCGCCCGGGGCCTGCCCGGCAGAGCAAGTGCGGCCGAGGACCCTGCAACGCCCCCCGGTTCATGAGTGTAACCCCGGTCGGTGACGGGATCATGCGCCGGGCATCCCGCTTTGCCGCGGTGCCCCCTGCATCCGGCGAGCTACCGGACGTCGGGACGGCTGCGGCAGGGGGCCCCGCTGGCCGGACCGGGCGCATTTCAGGATCCGGTTTTGGTGTTGACAAGACCGGACGTATTCCCCATAGTTTTGTCAAAATCAGCATGGAATGAGGTGCATGTATATGATCAACGAAGGTCTCTCCAAAGAAATCCACAATGATTTGATCGAATTCATCTCAGGCATGAAACAGCGCTACCAGATCGCAACCAGGTCCGTGAGCGTCGATGCCGAACCCAACCCGGACCAGACCGAGGTGATGGTGAATTTTACCTGGTCCTTCACGATTCCGGTGCCCGAATAGGGGATAACCACGCATTTTTATGATAGGGAGCACCTCCAGGGGCCTGCGGCCAGGGGGGCTGCCTCCCCGTGGCTCGCACCCCTTATGGGGAACACACAGGCCGCATCACACGCCCGTCTTCCCTTGCAGCCTGTGTGCCGGGGGAACATGTAAAGGGGGCACATTGATGTCTTGGTTACGCAAGATCCTGGATTTCCTGGACCTGATCATCCATGGATTCAATATCGATACCAGCGAGATCTCCCAGGACATCAGCGAAGAGCTGCGGGAGATCCAGGACTACCACGTCTCACGCGAGTCTCCTGCCCGGGTGCGGGGCTCCAGTTTCTCCTGCAACGGGAGCGGCTACTGGATCGTCTTTTCGAACCAGGAACGCATGGGCCCCTTTTGCAGAAACTGCTACGAGGGCGACGAGGCCTTCTCTCTCCTGCGCCAGGAGCAGGACTTCCTTCCCGACGGCCCGCACTACTACTGGTTCTGTAAGCGGTGCGGCGAGAGATGCGAGCAGCTCCCGGGCGGATCGGATACCGGGAAGACCCTGATGTTTCCCCAGACCTGAGGGGTGCACACGGATGACGTCTAGGTGCTGGGTCTCGATCAGGGTTCCTCGGAACCGGTATCGTCTGAGGCGCTGATCGCTGTCAGCGGTTTATGAATGGCTATGGATCGCATTCCCTTATTGCTTGCGACGTGTCCCGGGCTTGCCCCGGGATTCATCCCCATGATTGGCTGTTGACATGTATGCTTTGCTGTGCATATATAGACCGCGTTATGCTCGGATCATGGACCTTCCGGAGGGTCACCGGGGGTCCAGGATCCCTTTCAATGGCCTGAGGGTCGCTTTCCGCCGCAGCTTGCACTGGAAAGCGGGAGTCTTAGGCTTGCCCTGGGCTCATGCCCACGATTACAACCGTACCCCCCTCAGCAGACCCCAAACCTGTGACACTGCATCAGGAAACACTCCAGAGTCGCCGGCACAGGGCGCGAAAGCAGACAAAGACAGCATAGGGGGACGTAAGGGCCGCGATTACCACCGGATCGACCTCGCGAAGGTCATGCCACAGCTCCCGGTACAGGGCCCCCAGATCGCGTTTCCCCGTCTCGTCCAGAAGATAATGCAGGATGACCGGAAACAGGGTGATGCCGAACACAGCGAAAATCAAGAAAACCTTGCCTTCGTTTACGATGGCCTTCTTCATCAAGTGCCTCCGAGCGTGTGTGCTGTCGCTTGGCGTCAGCCGCTCTCCTTCTACCCAAGACGCAATAAAATATCAACTTTTTCATGCAGCGCCCCTGCACTCCGGGATTGTCGCGTGTATTGACGTGTACAGGAATCAATCGGGCGTGAGCACCACCTTGAGGGCGTCGGGATGCGCGGCGCGTTCGAAGGCTGCCTGTGCCTGCGCCAGGGGGTAGCTCGCGGTGATGAGGCGCTCAAACGGCAGGTCCGCATACTGGGCGATCAGGGCCAGGGCACTGACGAAACGGCCGCAGCGCGAGCCTTGAAGGGTAATCTCGCCCGTGACCACCGGGGCCATATCGAAAGGCATACTGGCACTGATCGTGGACTTGAGCACCACGACGCCCCGCGGCCGGCATAGGCGCACGGCCTCCTTCAACCCCGCCGGCGAGCCCGTGGCCTCGACCACGAGGTGCATGCTCCTGCTCCCCAGCTCCGGTGAATCCCGGATGGTTCTCAGGTGCCGCCACTTAGCCGCCGCCAGCTTACCCGCATGGTGCCCCACGAGGGTGACGTGCTCGACCTGCGTGGCCAGAACCCAGGCGCACAGGATCCCCAGCCGGCCGTCGCCCAGGACACAGACACGCTCGTGCCCCTGAAGGGGCACCTGGTCGAGGATCTCGGCCGCTGCGGCCAGGGGCTCGATCAGGACGGCCGCCTCGTCCGGCAGGCCCTGAGGCACCGCGTGCAGATTCGCTACCGGCAGCCGGCAGAAGTCGGCCATGCATCCATCCAGGCCGTGGATCCCGAGCGCCCGGCGCTCGCAGCAGTGCCGTTCGAGTCCTACAGCGCACAGCTCGCAGTGCCCGCAGCCCACGTTGATCTCGCCCACCACGCGTCGTCCCACCCAGGACCCGTCGTCACAGGACTCGACCGTGCCGACGAACTCGTGCCCCAGAACCCCGTGAAAACCGCTGTAGCCCTTGATGATCTCGCTGTCCGTGCGACAGATGCCCGCCAGGCGCACCCTGATCCTGGCCCAGCCCGGCTTAAGAGTGGGCACGGGGTAGCCTTCCACCACCTGCAGACTCCCGTCGAAGACTAGGGCTCGCATACCCTCCGTCAGCTCCATATGCCTTCAATAATAGCATATATTCAGTCTGCCATCACCCTGCATTTCACGCACCAGGTACCGCTGGTGATGTCTACCTGCGCTTAGGCCTATTGCCTTGGCGGGCATCATCATGATAATGTCACCTGACTCTTGAGCTTTAACCTGGTCGCTTCCACAGTTCGATACCACCACAAGGGGGGGCAGCATATATATGAAACAGGCCGATACGATCCTTTCCGGCGGAACGATCCTCACCATGGACGGACAGGGCACCATCATCCCCAACGGCGCACTGGCCATCACTGGCGACAGGATCACGGACCTCGGCCCGGCAACCGAGATCAACACGACCTACCGGGCGAACCTCACCCTCGACACCACGGGCAAACTGATCATGCCCGGACTCATCAACGCCCATTCCCACGCGGCCATGACGCACTTTCGCGGGCTCGCCGACGATCTCGAGCTCATGGACTGGCTCAACAACTATATCTTCCCGGCCGAGGCCCGCTTCGTGGATCGTGAGTTCGCCTACCTGGGAACCCTGCTGGCCTGCGCCGAGATGATCCGCTCGGGCACCACCACCTTCTGCGACATGTATATCTTCGAGGACGAGGTGGCCCGCGCCGCACAGATAAGCGGCATGCGCTGCCTGGTGGGTGAGGTGCTCTTCGACTTCCCCTCCCCCAACGCCAAAACCCCGCAGGAGGGGCTCGACTACACGCGCTATCTGCTCGAGAAGTGGGGCGGCGACCCGCTGGTGGACGTCGTGGTGGAGCCGCACGCGCTCTATACCTGTTCTGAGAATCTCCTGCGCCAGGCCGCCTCACTGGCGCAGGAATTCCGGGTGCCCATCGGCACACACCTGCTCGAAACCAGAGGCGAACGCGCCCAGATCCGTGAACGCTGCGGCAAGGAGCCCCTGGCCCTGCTCGAAGAGACGGGCTGTCTCGAGCAGAACTTCATCGCCTTCCACGGCGTCTGGCTGACGGAGCAGGAACAGGACCTCCTGGCGCTCAAGGGCAGCGCCGTGATCCATAACCCCGAGAGCAACATGAAGCTCGCCAGCGGCATCGCCCCCATTCCGGACATACTCGCACGCGGCATCGCCGTCGGGCTGGGTACCGACGGGTGCGCCAGCAACAACAACCTGGACCTTTTCCAGGAGATGGACACGACCGCCAAGCTGCACAAGGTGCACCGTCTGGACCCCACGGTGATGGATGCGCCCAGCGTGCTGCGGCTGGCCACCTGCGAAGGAGCCCGGGCCCTGGGTCTGGCCTCGCGGGTCGGCACGCTCGCCCCTGACATGCAGGCGGACATCATCACCATCGATATCAACAAACCCCACCTCACCCCCCTGTACAACCCCTATTCGCATGTGGTTTACGCCGCCGGCGGGGCCGACGTGGACACGGTCATCATCGCCGGCAGGATCGTGATGCGTGCTAGAGAGCTCCTGACCATCGAGGTGGATTCCGTCCTGGCGCAAGCCCGCGAGATCTCCGAACGCATCGCCGCGGGTCTCGGGGTGCGCCGTGGAAGCTGAGCTCGACCTCCTTATCACCGGCGGGTGCCTTTTGAGCATGTCACAGCGCCTGGGTGTGATCGACGATCCGCTCATCGGCATCCGGGACGGCCGCATCGTCAGTGTGGGGCCCTCTACCGGGGAGCCCCCTGCGGCGCGCGAGGTCCTGGATGCCAGCGGCTGCCTCGTCCTGCCCGGACTCATCAACACGCACACGCACCTGCCCATGGTATGCTTCCGGGGCCTGGCCGACGATCTCGAGCTCATGGAGTGGCTCGAGGGACACATCTTCCCGGCCGAGGCGCGCCACATGTCGCCCGAAACCGTGAGCGCCGGCTCCCGGCTGGCCATGGCCGAGATGATCCTCTCGGGCACCACCACCTTCTGTGACGGGTACTTCTTCGAGGACAGCACGGCCCGTGCCGCCCTGGAGACCGGCATGCGCGCCGTGGTCTGCCAGGGGATCGTCGACTTTCCCACCCCCGACGCCCCCGATCCCTCACGCAACCTTGAGCTGGCCGAGGACTTCCTCAAGACCTGGAAAGGTGCCTCGGACCTGATCACCCCGGCGCTGTTCTGCCACGCCCCCTATACCTGCGGCCCGCAAACCTACCGGGCAGTCAAGGACCTGGCCCGCGAGCAGGGGGTCTTCCTGCACACCCACGTGGCCGAAACCCGCACCGAGGTCATGACCATCACCCAGCGCTACGCCACCACCCCTATCAGGCACCTCCACAATCTGGGGGTCCTGGACGGGCAGACCGTGGCGGTGCACTGTGTCTGGGTGGACGAGGAGGAGATCGAACTCCTGGCCGCAAGCGGCACGAAGGTCTCCCACAACCCCCAGAGCAACATGAAGCTCGCCAGCGGCATCGCCCCCATCCCGCGCATGCTTGAACAAGGCATCACCGTCGGGCTGGGCACGGACGGGTGCGCCAGCAACAACGACCTCGACCTGCTGGACGAAATGGACACGGCCGCCAAGCTCCACAAGGTCGCCAATCTTGACCCCACCCTCATGGATGCCGCCACCGTCCTGGCCATGGCCACCACCGGCGGCGCCCGGACCCTGGGCCTGGAGGGAGTAGTCGGCGCCATCGAGCCGGGCATGGCGGCCGACCTCATCCTGCTGGACCTGTCCTCGCCGCACCTGACGCCCCTCTACCACCCCATCTCGCACACGGTCTACGCGGCCAGCGGCGCGGACGTCAAGACCAGCGTCATCGCGGGCCGTATCGTCATGCGTGACCGGCACCTCCTCACGCTCGACGTGGAGGAGGCCATGCAGCAGGTGCGCTCTGTCGCCACGCGCATCCGGGGTTGAACCCACCCCACGGAGGAATATGATGCAGAAGACCCTGGCCGTCCTGGCCGCAATCGTTATCTTCGTGGCGCTCTGCCTGGCCCTGGCACCCATCCTCATCGATCTGGACCGCCACAAGGACACCATTCGCGCCCTCGTCGAGCCGGCCATCGGCCGCCGGGTGGACTTCGATCACCTGGAGCTCACCCTCATGACCGGCCCCGGACTGAGGCTGGAGGACGTACGCATAGCCGACGATCCGGCCTTTTCCGACGAGGACTTCCTGACCCTCGAGGCCCTCACCCTCAGGGTGCGCCTCCTGCCGCTCTTAAGCCGGCACATCGCCATCCGCAGCCTCGATGTCAGGCGTCCGGTAATCCGCCTGCTAAAGAATACCCGCGGGGAATTCAATCTCGAATCTCTCGTGCGCACGGGAGACCAGGCGCCATCCGCACCCGCCGGGGAGTCTTTCCCGAGACCCCCCGCAGGCCCCGCGGGCCCCGCCCCGGAAGGGACGCCGCCTATTCTGGCGGCCCTCAGCGTTGGTCGGCTGAGTATCAGGGAGGGTCGTATCGTCCTTCATGACGAGACCGCCCCCCTGGGCGTCACCCCAATCGAGATTCGTGCACTCAATATCAGTCTAAGGGACATCGCCCCTGACACCCCGCTGACCTTCCGCATCGAGGGGCGTCTGGATCATGGCTATGAAATCCCGGGCAAGCCCGGGTCCCCGCCTGGCGCTGCAAGCGACGAGGATGGAAAAACATCAGCGAGGCCGGCCTCCTTCACGCTTTCTGGCCGGCTGGGGCCCCTGGCGATGGACGAGCCCACCCTGACGCTCCCCCGGTGCGAGCTGGAGGCGGAAATTACGGATCTCGGACTGGCGGCCGTCTCCCCCTGGCTGCCGGCCTCTCTGCCCCAGGGCCTGCACTCCGCCCGGCTGAGCCTGGAGATGGCCTGCGTCTATGACCCCGCCGGGGAAAGCCTCCACCTCACCTCCGCAAGCTTAAGCGTCGATGATCACACGCTTCAGGCAAGCGGCACCCTGACCCAGGTATTGACATCTCCCCGGTGGGACCTGGAGCTTAGGGCCTCATCGCCCGGCCTCGAGCAGCTTTCCGCCTATGCGCCGAAGTCCCTCCCCCCGGGGCTGGCCCTCCAGGGAAGGCTCGCGCTTTCAGCGCACACGGCGGGGGATGCGGAGCGTTTCGACTTCACCTCCAGGCTCGACCTGCAAGAGGCGGATCTGACTTATAAGAGCCTCTTTGTCAAGCCGGCCGGTGAAGCGTGCGCCCTCACGCTCTCCGGGCAGCAGCATGCGCGGGGCTGGCACCTCGAATCGGCTTGCTTCACCCTGCGCGATCTGGTCCTGAAGGCCAGCGGGGACCTGGAACTTAGCCGCCAACCGCCCGCCTTCGAGGTGCATCTTCAAACCAGCGAGATCGCCCTTGACGACTGGGGCGAGACCCTTCCCCTTATGCGCGCCTATGGCGTACAGGGAACCCTGGCGCAGATGAAGGCCTCTGTCAAGGGCACACCAAGCCAGTATATGCTGAGCATGCAGGCCTCCTCCCCGCACCTCGCAGGCCACACCCCACCTTCGCAAGACGCGTCTGAAACCAGGTTTGAGGCAGACGGCCTTGTGTTCGACCTCACGGCCCATACCCGGGAAGAAAACCTCTCAAGTGAAGGATGCCTGCTCATCGAAGGCGGCTTCCTGGATAAAGCCGCCTTCCGTGATCTGGAGGCCCGCTTCTCGTCCACCACAGGCAAGCTGACGCTGTCCACGTTGAGCCTGGTCGCCTTTGGCGGCAGACTCCACACCCAGGGTACCTACCATATGGAGAGCGGGGAGTGGGTCGGAACGAGCGAGCTGAGCCGGGTGGACGCCGGCGCGCTCACGGACAACCTGACCCGCTTTAATGGAATCTTTTCCGGTACGCTGGAGGCCAGCTTGCGCACCATGATTCACGGAGATGCAAGCCCCCAGCGGCTGGAGGCTACGGGCCGCTTTACGCTGACCGACGGCCAGTGGCGCAACTTCGACCTGGTCGACACGCTCACGGACAACCTGCTCGAAATCGAGGATCTGGCCGCTGGTCTGGGTATCGGACCCGAGATAATCAAGCGGCGCGCGCTGACCAGTTTCGACTCCCTCGCGGGCACCTTCGCCCTCGCACAGGGCATCCTGCAACTGGGAGATCTTAGCTTGAGCAACATCTCCAGCGGACAGGAGACCGGCGCGGTGGCGCATCTGCGGGGAAAGCTCGACCTCGAGGGCGAGCAGCTCGATCTTGAGGGCGCCGTTCAGCTCTCCCAGCGTCATACCCAGAAACTGCTGCAGCGCCATGCCCCCCTGGAGGCCCTCGTCAATGCTCAGGGCCTGATCGAGCTCCCCCTGACGATCTCGGGCTCTCCAAACAGACCACGGGTGAACATCGACACCGCGGCAGTCAGAAAGGCCCTGGCGCGCTACTACGCGCGCCGCAGCGTCGATCAGGGCCTTGAACGCCTCCAGAAAAGATACGGCATCCCCCCCGAGGGCACCCGGACCCTGGATCAGTTCCTTCAGAAGGTCCTTCCTCCCGGCAGGCCCGCATCCGAGAAACCTTCCGTGCCCTAGAAAAAACCTCCCCCCTAACCAGGTGGTGCTTGACTCAGGGCCGGTGTTCGTATAATCTGTAATCAAGTTTCATTATTTTTAATATAATGAAACCGGTGAGCTGGCAGTAGTGCAATCATTTTTGATCCGCATTGTGGTATGCCCACACCCTATCATGATACTGCCAGCGTTTTTTTACACCGGCATAAGCGGGAGGTCACGGTGCCAAAGGTTTCGGAACTTCACCGACTCCAGACGCGCAAAAGGATCGTACAGGCCTCATGCGAACTCTTCAGTCGCAAGGGTTATCACAACACACAGATCATGGACATTGTCAGGGCCGTAGGCATGTCCGCCGGAACATTCTACAACTATTTTCCTGACAAGCATGTCCTGTTCGAAGAGATCACCCGCGAAAGCTTCAATATCATGCGCGACGAAATGCGTGAACTGCGTCGTTCCCTCGACATCCGGGACCGCAAACAGCGCATCCGCAAGATCTATGACTCGTGCAGCGCCTATTTCGACTTTGTGGATGCCAACCCCCAGCAGGTGCTCCTCGTCCTGCGCAACAGCTTCGGGGTGGACGAGGAATTCGACCTGGATGCCTGGGATTATTACAGTGCCTGCGCGCAGGATCTGGCCGAGGACATCGATCGCTGGCGCCTGGCGGGTGCCATCAGGGGCGCAGCCCCGGTCCTGATCGCCCACGCGGTGGTAGGCATGGCCATGCAGATCGCCCACGCCTACCTGGCCGAGAAATCCTTCACCCGCAACGAGGCGATCGATGCTCTGGTCACCATGATCGTGGCCATTTTCGAGACATACATTACAGAGTAATCACGTTCACACTGTTTTTTACTGTACTGATGCTTTTTTATAAAAGGGAGGAATGATCTTTTGACCTGCTGGACACCTTAGAGGCTCGTCTAAACCGAGCATTATGCACACGCTTCTGACCAAGTCGGTTGTGATGATCTCAAGCACGGATATGGTCCCCCGTGGCCAGCCACGGACTCGCCATGTCACCGTAAGCGGTGGTGGTTATAGTTTGATAGCGATTGAAAAAGGAGGAGGGGAATGAGTCGGAGAGTGGATGAGGTATACCTTTACCCCCTGGGGTGGGTGGACGAGGAGGCCAGGAGTTTTGCGGCCACGGCGCGTCAGTGGGCGGAGCGGGAGATCTTGAGCGACCGGCTGGCCTACCAGCAAGACTACGCGCGGCTGTTCATGGAGAAGCGCCGGACGCTGAGCGTGGAGATCGGGTTTCAGCGCCTGGTGCTGCCCGAGGAGCACGGGGGCTACGGCTGGAACACGCCGGCGAGCGCCCCGGGGATCCTGACGGTCTTTTCCGAGATCGGCAGGGCGGACGCCGCCATCGGTCTGGTGACGGCCCTCAATTACGCCCTCTTCGCCACGGTGACCATGAAGCCCAACCTGGACGAGGAGCTCTGCAACGCCCTGGCGCCGCAGTACTGCGCCGACGAGATCAGGACCCTGGCCGTGATCCTGCCCGGGGCCGGGCAGGCGGGGCGCACGTACCCGCTCTTCAAGGGCCGGGCCATCCCGCTCAGGCTGTCCTCCACCAAGGAGGGCTACCGCGTGGAGGGGCGCGAGGTGCGACCCCTGGGCTTCGGCCACGACGCCGACCTCTTCTGCGCCGTGTGTGCGGACAAGGACGGCCGCGCCTGCCTGGCCTTCATCCCGGCCGACGCCCCCGGGGTGCGCAAGGGCCAGGCCGTGCTCGAGACCGGCATCACGGCCGGGCACAACGGGGACGTCAGCTTCGAGAAGGTATCCCTTCCCAAGGGGTCCGTGATCACCCGCGAGGGCGCGGTCTGCGAGCTCTACAGCTGGCTCAACCTGCTGCTGGCCGGCGTCAGCCTGGGGGCGGCCATGAACTTCCACGAGATCCTCGACGACTGGGCCGCAAGCCGCGTCATCAAGGGCGGCCAGCCCATGAAGGCCAACCCCCTGTGCGCCTCCGTCCTGGCCGCCGTGGCCCAGGAAATCGCCGGCGCCAGGCTCCTGGCCTACGGCCTGGCGCACCTCATGGCCCAGCCCGAGGACTTCGGCGGCGTGGGCTGCGAGGGCGTCTACACCTTCGCCCAGATGATCGGCGCCCGCGTGCAGCAGGCCTGCCTCACGGCGCTCAACCGCGGCATGGAGCTCATGGGCTCGGCCGGCTATGCCCGCGAGTGGCACGTGGAAAAGCACTGGCGCGACATCAAGACCATCCAGTCCCACCTGGCAGGCGTGGCCTCCGAGGTGCCGGTCATGATGGATGCGGCGCGCTTCTTCTTCGACTGCAAGGAGGTCTGATATGAAGGGTATCGACGATTTCTCCCGTCCCCTGGAAAACATCTCCCCCATGGAGCGCCACCTGCGGCGCCTGCTGCGCCACTGGGCCGACACCGAGGTCATCCCCCACCGCCGCAGGTTCGACGAGGACTGGCGCGAGCACAGGCTCATCGAGCCCGCCTTCGACCGCCTCATGGGCAACGCCGGGCTGGGCCTGCAGAAGTGCCTCTTCCCCGAGGACCTGGGCGGCTGGGGCCTGGCCGGCTCGGACTACCTCTTCCGCACCGCCTACGCCCTGGCCGAGGAGGTGGGCCGCGCCGACACGGGCATGGCCGTGGCCGCCATGGTGACCTTCTGGCCCCTGATCACCATCGCGGTGGAGCCCTACGAGAACCGCCGCCTGCTGAAAGAGTTCGCGCCCCTGTTCGTGGGCTCCGACAAGGCCGTCTTCGCGGCCAACGCCATGACCGAGCCCCAGGGCGGCGCCGACATCGAGAACCTGGGGCTCTTGGGCGGCAGGACCATCCGCACCACCGCCCGCCTGGAGGACGGCCAGTGGGTCATCAACGGCCACAAACTCTGGCCCACCAACTCCGGCGGGGTCTCCACCCTCTTCGGCGTGCCCTGCACCACCAAGCCCGGTTCCGACAGAAAGGAAGACTTCGCCTTCATCTTCGTGCCCACCGCCACCCCGGGGGTCACCGAGGGCAACCCCTACGAAAAGGCCGGCATGGCGGCCGACAAGAACAGCGACATCTGGTTCGAGGACGTGCGCGTCCCGGCCTGGTACCGCGCCCATGGGCCCGGAACCGATGCCGATGCCTTCTACCAGCTGATCGCCTTCGGCCAGACGGCCAGCTGCGGCTTCCTCACCGGCGCCATGCTCAACCTCTACGAGCGCCTCCTGGAGTTCGTCTCCACGCGCACCTACAAGAACCGCCCCCTCAAGGAGGACGACGCGGTGGCCGCCCTCATCGGCCGCATCGCCGGCGACATCGACATCTGCCGCATCCTGGGCTACGAGGCCGCCCTCATCGGCGACCGCCGCAACAAGCCCTACGGCGACCCCATCATCTCGGAGCAGAGTGTGGGCCGCATCCGCAACCTC
>CAZUDI010000040.1:0-37249 GCA_964618975.1 uncultured Bacteriovoracaceae bacterium
GAGGTTGCGGATGCGGCCCACACTCTGCTCCGAGATGATGGGGTCGCCGTAGGGCCTGCCGCGGCGGGGGGCAAAGGTCACCGAAATCTCTTCCCCGTTCGTCGGCTGGCTCTACGATATCCTGATCGAGTTCTTCGGCATCCTGGGCCGCAAGTGACTGAAGGACTGCGATGAGGCTCATCGCATCCAGCTGAAAGAGGCCACCGCTCACATCGAGGAGAGTGCCCATCAGGGCCGGCTCGAGGACTATTTCGAGGCGGTCTTTACCTACGTGTCCGTAGCCCTGGACGCCGCCCGCAATCCTCTGCTGGGAGAGATCCTCTCGGGGCTGATGCCGTGCTTCCGTCGCATCCAGTTCCGGGCCTTCTCCCTGCGGCTGGACGATCTCACCTCCTATGCCGGACTCTTCCACGCCCTCGTGGAGAGCCTGGAGACACGCGATATCGAGCGGGGCGAGGAAAGCCTGCGCCGCTACCTCATGCAGGAGCGGGAATTCGTCCTCAGGCACCTGGAGGGCGGCAGCTGAAGCACGGAACATTACCCCTCGTCCCGGAGGGCCTCGAAGAGGGCATCATAGGGCAGCCGCACACAGCCGTGGCGGCTCTTGCGGGTGAGCACCGGCCGGAAGGCCGCGTGCGTGGGGGGCAGCTCCGGAACCGCACCGCTCAGGGCGCAGGTGAATTCCTCCCGTAGCCGGGAGAGCCCCTCCAGGTTCAGGCCAGGGGCCAGGGAGGCGAGGTGGGCGCAGGCGGCGCGGCAGAGGATGCAGCCCTTGACCTGGTAGCGCAGCTCCCGGATCAGGCCCTCCTCCAGCCGCACCTGGACACAGACCCGATCGCCGCACAGGGGGTTGCTGAGCGTGGCCTCGGCCTGCGGGTGCTCGAGCGTGCCCAGGTGGTCCCGGTTCTCGGCCCAATCCATGATTTCGTTCGCATATAACGATGTATCCATATGCTCCATCCTTTAGGGTGCGTTATCATGCTGCCTGACCTGATTGTACAGCAAGATTGATGCAATTTCCCAGATGAAATACAATTGAGGGGGCGTCGGGCCTGGGGATGGGGACGGATGCCGGCAGGTGGCCTTTCGATCGCTATGAGAAGAATTCCTTACTCGTTGCGGCGACAAGGATGGTCCAGGGTTTGCCCCGGGGTCCCCTGATTTTGAAGGAGACCGCCTTCAGGGGAGGCGGTCGCCATAGAGGCGGCGGGTATTGCGGGCCAGGGCCTCCAGCGTCTCGTCGAGGGTGTATCTTTTAAGGCCGGCGATGGCCTCCAAGGCCACGCGGGTTTGAGCGGGCTCGTTGCGTGCTCCCGGGTCGGGGCCCAGCACCGGGCTGTCGGTCTCGACCAGCAGGCATTCCAGGGGCAAGGCTTTGACGAGCTTGATCTTCTGCGGGGAGCGCACGACCGAGGGCGGGATCGAGAAGAAGAAGCCCGCCTCTACCGCTGCCCGCGCGGAGGCCGCCCTCCCGTCGAAGGCGTGCAGCTGAACGCGCCTGGCACCGAGTTCTCGGAGAAGCGCGATGGCATGCCTTCCGGCGGAGCGGGAGTGGACGTTGAGCGGCAGGTCCAGCTCGAGGGCCAGCGCGATGAAGAGGGCGAAGATGCAGCGCTGCAGCTCGCGCCCCGTCTCCTCTTGCACCACCCAGTAGTCGAGGCCCACCTCGCCGATGGCCACCAGGTGCGGGGCCTGGCGGCGGATCAGGGCGGCAACCGCTTGGGCCTGTTCCCAGTCGAGAAAGGCGGGATAGAGCCCGGCCGCAGGGAGGATCATGGGGAAGGAACGTGCCAGTGCGAGATTGCGCTCGGCATCCGCGAGGGTCTCGCTCACGGAGATGATGGATGTCACCCCGGCCAGACGGGCGCGTTCCAGGACAGCTTCCAGGTCGCAGGCAAAGTCCGCAGCGCACAGGTGGGCGTGCGTGTCGACCACGGACCCGGCAGGCGAGGACTCAGACGCCCTGCAATCCGGCGGGGGCGTCACGGACGCGTGCCTGCAAGGCCCTGACGGGCGAGGAAGCGGGAGGCCGCCAGCGCGGCGCGGGCCCCGGCCCCGGCGGCGATGACGATCTGCTTTTCCGCCTCGTCGGTGACGTCCCCGGCGGCAAAGAGGCCCTCAACCGCGGTGGACTGGTCGCGACCGACCGGGATCTCGCCCTGTTCGTTGAGCTCCAGCAGGTCGCTTACCGGTTGTGAATTGGGGGTCAGGCCGATCTCCAGGAAGACGCCGTCTGCCGCCAGGTCTAACCTTTCCCCGCCCGAGACGGCCGCGATACGCACCCCGGAAAGGCTGTCCTGGCCGAGGAATTCGAGCACCTCCATGCCCGGGTGGAAGGTGACCAGGGGGCTGGCTTCCAGGGCCGCTATCAGCACCGCATCCGCCTGAAAATCTTTCAGGATGTTGATGATATGGATCTCGCGCGCATAGCCGAGCAGGTCCCGGGCCGCGGTAAAGGCGGAGTTGCCGCCCCCGATGACGGCCACGCGCTTGTCGCGGAAGAGCGGGGCGTCGCAGGTGGCGCAAAAGGCGATGCCTTTGCCCAGGAAGCGGCTCTCCCCGGGCACGCCCAGGCGGCGGTACTCTTTGCCGGCGCAGTAGATCAGGCTGCGCGACAGGAGTTCCTCGCCGCTCTCGGTCATGGCCCGGAAGCCATCATCGCTGCGCACGACCCGGCTGATCCCGGTCTCCAGCCTGAGCGCCACGGGATAGCGCTCGGCGTGATTACGGAAGTGGGCGGCCAGCTCCTGCCCGCTGATGCTGGCAATCCCCAGCCAGTTCTCGATGCTGGCCGTGTTGGTGATCTGTCCGCCCAGGCTCTGGCCGACCAGGGCGACATCCAGGTTTTTGCGTACGGCGTAGATGGCAGCGGAAAGGGCCGCCGGGCCGGCCCCCACGATGAGGATGTCATAGACATGGCCGGGGAGCACCCGCGAGACACGCCTCTCGCCCCTGGTCTCGCGCAGGCGGGCGTCGATCTGTTCGAAGAGCCGGGGGTTGAGGGCCTTGACGATTTCCAGCACGGCGTCCTGGGGCGGCAGGGCGCCCTCGAAGGCCGGCACCCCGTTGATCACCGTGCGCGGCACCGTACCCACCGCATAGCGCTGCACGAGTTGGGGGAAGGCCGAGGATTCCACCATGTCGGCGCGGATGTTGGGGTTTATGAGTGCCATCTGGTGGGCCAGGTGCACCATCTTGGGGCAGTAGGGGCAGGTGAGCGTGACCATGATCTCCAGGTGCAGCGGCTCGTCTATGAGGGAGATGAGGTCCTCCAGCTCGGGGGACAGTCCCGAGCTGGAGAGGGAGACCATGCGGATGCTCTCGATCAGGGAGCCGAACTCGTACCCGCCGGTGAGGCCGAAGAAACGGATGCCGGGATCTCTTTCTTCGGCCAGAACCACGGTGGCGGGCACCCTGGAGATGCCGTAGGTGCGGGCCTGTTTTGCGTTGGCCTCCAGGTCGAGGACCTCGAGGGTGAGCCTGTCGCTGAGGCCGGTCAGCTCCTCGAGCAGCTGCCGCTGATCGCGGCAGGCTGCACAGGAAATCTTCTGGGTAAAAAGGACCAGCTTCACCGCCCCCCCCAGGTCCTTGAGAAGCTTTTCGAGCCCCTTTCTGGTTTCGCGGTCGATGATCTCCGTCATGGTCGCTCCTCCTTTCAAAAGAAGTGACGCCCCTCCTCTGACCGCCTGTCCTGATGGGGGAGGGGACTCAGTCTGTATCTTGCCGATCGGGAGGGGAAAATCAAGGGCAATTGGGTCTGGTTCGCCCGGGGCCGGTCGCTTTTCAGGCCCACACCGCGCTGAAACGAAGGCAGACAAAGGTCTGCTAAGCATAATGCAAATGTATCACAGGTCATTCAGCGATCGCCTTATGTATACACTTGCTGGTTTGTGAAAATCATCAATAACAATAAGTTATTGAAGGGGGCCTGGGAGGGGGCTCTCAGATGAACGTCTGCTTACAAGAAGTTCCACTCGGTCAAATAAAATCAGCAAGCCTTTCTTCTGTGACTGGGTGAACGCGCCAGCCATCCCGGATGCGGGTGTGGGCCGGCCTTGACTATCCCGGGCGGGGGATGGTATGGAAAAAGAGTCCCTGCTGCGGATTCAAGGGAACCCGGTGAAAATCCGGGACGGGACCCGGCGCTGTGAACGGGGACGGAAGGTCACCTACCACCACTGTGAGATCACGGGAAGGTGCGATCTTCCGGACGATCCGTAAGTCAGAAGACCTATCCGCGGAAAGAAGGCAATCGTGTGCGGGCACCTGCTGATTGTCGTCATGGGGTAATAACGTATTCAAGAGAGCTACCCCGATGAACCCGATGAAGAGGTATGTCCTGCTGGCGGCGTGTGTGAGCCTGCTCGCGCCTTCCCTTAAGGCCGAGGATATCTTCGTGATCGCTACACCTTTGCCGCAGGATGTGCCCTATGTCCGGGAAGAGACGACCGCCTTCGGTCAGACCATCGATGTGGAACGCCTGTCGGAGCGTTTCACCACCACGGAAGAGATCCTGCGCTCGGCTTCCGGCGCCAATGTGCGCTCCATCGGGGGGCTGGGAAGCTTCGCCACCGTCTCGTTGCGGGGGGCCAGTGCCTCTCAGTGCCTGGTCCTGGTCGACGGGTTGCGCCTCAACTCGCCCAACGGAGGCGGAGCCGACCTCTCCAAGATCCCGCTCGACAACGTGGAGCGCATCGAGATTATCCGTGGCAGCGATTCGGCCCTTTTCGGTGAGGGTGCCCTGGGCGGGGTGGTGAACATCGTCACCCGCGATCCGGGAGAGCGCCCGAGCGGATCGCTGGCTTCCACCTGGGGGGGGTATGGGGCGCGGGAATACCGGGTGGATGTGGCAAGCCCGCTCTGGGGGCCGCTGGGGGCCTCACTCAACCTGGCACGCCGACGCGCGGACAATGACTATGTCTTCGAGAACAACGCCGGTACCGAGTTTGATCCCCGCGACGATTTCCGCGACCGACGGCGCAACAACGCCTTTGACGACACCTCACTGACGGCCAAACTCGTCTACAAAGACGAGGGCTGGGATCTGCGGGCGCTGGCGAATAACTACCGCGCCGACAAGGAGCTGCCCGGAACTATCACCTTTCCCACCCCCCAGGCCGCGCAGGAGATCGAGCGCGATACCTGTTCGCTGAGCGCGAAGGCTCGTCTGGGCGATCGGCTGAGGCTCGCTGCGGACCTTGGCCAGGTGGAGCAGGACGATACCTATACGGACCCCGAATCTAACACCACGGCGCTTTCTTCCAGTGCGACCCTCACGCGCCAGGCCGCGCTGAATCTCCTCTATCGTGCCGAGGGGCTGAGTTTCAAACCCGGCTGCGTGTATCTGTCCGAGAAGCTGGATGACCTGGACGTGGGGGGCAAGGCGCGCACCACGCGCTCGCTGGTTTTGCGCTCGGACCTGGTGCACGACCCCGTGAGTCTCATGGCCACCTTCCGCCGCGAAGACACCACCTCCTTCAATCCCCGCTGGACATACCGGGCGGGGGTGGCCTGGGCGCTCCCCGCGGGGCTCACCCTCAAGGCCAGCCTGGGGGAGGGATATCGCCTGCCGAGCTTCTATGAGCTCTATTACGACCACGGGTTTTTCATCGGCAACCAGGGCCTCAGGCCGGAGACCTCGGTCAGTTGGGATGCGGGGGTGGACCTCGACCGGGAATATTTCGGACTGCAGCTGAATGCCTTCCGGCACCGCTATGATGACCTCATTGCCTACATCCTGCAGTCGGGTTACTACTACAGGCCCTACAACATCAGCCGGGCCTGCGCCCGGGGATACGAGGTCTATGCCTGGCTGGAACCGTGGGAGGGCGTGAGGCTCTCGGGCAACTACACCTACAACCAGATGGTGGATACCACGGGCGAGCCCAACCGGGACGGCAACCAGATCCCGGGCATACCGCGCAATGCGGCCAATGTGCAGCTGGACCTCAGCCGCACCCTTTGCCACGTGAGGCTCGGGCTGTACGCCTCCTGCAGCTATACCGAGGGCAACTTCCTCACACGCGCCAACACCAAGAAGCTCGATAACCGCCGGATCGTCAGTGCCGGTTTGAACCTGGGATTGTTCAAGCAACTCAGTTTGAACCTGGAGGTCAAGAACATCTTCGACACGCAGATCAGTGATCTGCGGGGGTTCCCGCTTGAGGGGCGCAGCGCCTATGTCACGCTGCGGATGTGCCTGTAGGAGAAGTCTTATGAAAGATATCTTTCAAAGCGTTATGCTCGTCGGCTGGGCCCTGGTGATCCTGTGCGGCTGCGACCAGGCCCCGCAACGCAATCAGCTCGGCACCGTCGGCGCCGAGGCCATGGAAGAGGCCCTGGTGATCATCAACAACCTGGATGAGATGCTCTCCGTGCTGGACGGAGACGGGCAGATGCACAACCAGGTCCAGTACACCGGCAATGCCCCCAATGACATCGTGGCGGACGCCGACAGGCTCTGCATCGTCAACTCCCTGAGCAATTCCATCCTGGTGCTGGACTCCAAGACCCTGGCGATCGAGGCCGAGATCGCGGTGGGCTCCGGCAAGAACCCCTACCATGCCGCCCTGGTAAAGGGCGGGGTGCTGGCCGTCACCGGGCTCATGAGCGGCACCCTTGACATCGTGGATATCGACGCCCGTCGGCTCATCGCCAGTGTGGACCTGCGCGGTATCGACCTGCCTTCCGATCCCGGTACCGACCATACACACTTTTGTTATCCCCACGGCGTGGCGGTCAACAACGGCCTCGTCTTCGTGACCCTGGCCAATCTGACCAATGATAACGGCGGTTTGACCGCCGCCGGTCCCAGCGTGGTGGCCGTGATCGATGCGGAAGACTTGCATCTGGTTGAGACCATCGAACTCATGGGGCACGATGCGGTCGCGGCCCTCAGCGTGGGCTCGAAGGTGATCGTGGTCTGCGCCGGACACTATACGGGCAGCATCCTGTCCATCGATCCCGGGGGGTTCGACGGTGACGGCTCGCTGGCCGTGATCGATGCCGGGACGCTCGCCCTGGAGCAGACCTATCGCCTGCCGGACACGGCACCCTTCAGTGCCACGGTCTCGGACGAGATGATCCTCTATACCTCGAACGCCCTGGATACCGGCATCGCGCGTGTCGATATCTTGCATGGAGAGGTGCTCTCAAGCCTGCCCTTTGCGAGTCCCTATATCGCCGACGTGTGCGCCGCCGGTGAATACCTCTACGCCCTGGATTTCACCAATGACAGGCTTTATGTCCTGGATTCTGCCGGGGCGCTTCAGGGGTCCCACCTCACTGGCGACGGCCCGCTGGCGATGCTTAAAATGGGTAACCTCTCCGGCGAAGCGTCTCTGGCGGCCGCCCTGGAGGTGAATCCGGGTATCTCTTCTCCGGGGATGCCTGTTACCTTCGACGCCTCGCGCAGCCTCGTGGCGACGGGGTCCTTGTGCTGTAGCTGGGACTTCGGGGATGGGGAATCCTCCGAGGGGGTGACGGTTACACATGCCTATGCCGCGGAGGGTACCTATACGGCCCGTCTGTGCGTGAGTGCGACCGACGGGCAGACCGACTGCACCGAGGTTCAACTCGAGGTCATCCTAGAGTCGCCCTTTGCCGTGGAGCTCATCGATTTCGATCCGGCCCCGGGTCAGTTCGTGGACAATCCCCTCTTCAGCGAACCTCTGCGCGCCCTGGGGGCCCCGGTCGGGGCCGGAACCTCCTGGGGGGATGCGACCTCGCAGGTGAGCCTGGGTGGCTTCGGCGGGTCGATTACCCTGGGTTTCGATCACCGTGTGCAGGACGATCCCGACAATCCCCTGGGCCTGGACTGCATCGTCTTCGGCAACGCCTTTGGTTCCTGGGGTGAACCCGGCGTGATCGAGATCAGCGACGACCTGCTCACCTGGTTCCTGATCCCCGGCAGCGCGCTGAAGCCCGGTCAGGACCCGGCCTATGCGCGCGTGAGTAAGACCTATGCTGCCGGAGGCACCTACAGCGGTTACCTTCTCCCGGAAAGCCTGCAGGCGATCGACCCTTGTACCGGAGGGCCTCCCTGGGGCTATGCGGACATCACCCCGGTCATGGCCCTGGAGGCCTCATACGACCCCCTGCTGTTTTTCACCTGTCCGGACAACCCCTTCACCGCCGGGGTGACGTCGGGGGGCTGCGGAGGCGATGCCTTTGACATTGCCTGGGCCGTGGACCCCGAAACCGGAGCCTCTTCCGGCCTGGACGGCTTTAGCTACATCCGCATCACCACGGGTATGGATATCGATGATCCACTGCTGGGGGAGAAATCCACCGAGATCGATGCCGTGGCCGATGTGAAGCCCGGGGGGTGAAGGCGACCGCCCTGTAAGCATGAGAAATTGTATCGTGAATAATAAAGTATAAGGAGATGATTATGAGGAGAGTATCCTGGGCAAGGCTGTGGCTGATTGTGGCACTGGTGTGTATGGGGTGCAGTTCGTCCGATGGAGACGATGCGGCGGGACTGGCGCTCCTGGGCGGGGGCGAGGACCTTACGTGGGAGGAGATCGCCACCCCGCTTGCGGCCACGGATGGCGAAGGCGGCCAGGTCAGTATCGGGGCCCCGCTGGTGGCCTTCCTGCCGGATGGGACTATGGTGGTGGTCGAAGGCGACAGTGACGCTGAGATCGAAGTGGCGTGCGAAATGCCCAGGGGCAGCCGTGAATTCGAGGTGATCGCCACGATCGAGGGCACAGCAGGTAGCTGGAATTATGCCTCTTTTGTCGAGGTTTATGATTCCGCGGAGGTCATCGTCGGTACCGGTGACCGGATCTACCGTGTCGGTCTGCAGAGCGGGGCGGTCGGCCTTCTGGCCGAGACCCTCAATTTCGATGCCGTGCTGGCGGGGGACAACCTCTACTTCACCTGGGGCACCTGTGACTATACCACCTGGCTGTATACCGGTTATGTCAGCTCAATCGATATCGATGCCGCCTCTCCGCAGGATACGATATCCGATCTCGTGACCGGCATCCCCGGGGCCTCGGGCGGGATCTGCCTGGACGATTCCGGAAACATCTTTACCGGCAACGGCTACAGCAACTACGACATCGATGACCAGACCGGCCTCATCAAGGCCTTTTCCTGCGCGAGCCTTCCCCAGGCCTGGGTTGATGGGGATAATTTCGCCGATGTCCTCAGTGCCGGCAGCCTGACCTGGCTCGGGGAGGGAATTATGCTGGCCGGCGGGGGCGCTGGGCAAGACATCGATTACTTCGCGGCCCTGGATGCCACTACGGGGAACGTGCTGGGAGAGTTCGACCCCGATCCCAAAGAAGGCTCGTATTATCGGCTGAGCGCCAACTCACAGGCCGGCCTCCTGGCGGCCGCGGTCTGGGACTATACGTCCAGCACAGGCACGATCTTCCTGACCGCGCTTGAGGCTATCGATCAATGAAGGGAAGAGGAGGAGGGGGCGGTCAGAATGAGCGCTTCCTCCTCCCCCAAGCCAATGCCCGAGTTGGCCCCTGCCTGTATGTGCGCGCAGACGGGTATTCCCGCCCTGCAGATATGCCGCCTTCCTCCGTCCGGCGTTTGCCGGCAGGATATCAGATCCTGGATAAGATCCCAGGGGCAAGCCCTGCCCACCCCTTCCGCAAGCATCCGGGAAGCAGACCCCCAGCGCTTAAGGGGATTTCTGACGCACCCCATGTCACGATCCTGTCGGATGCCAGGGCGTACGCCCCGATATTTTCTTCGCGTCAAGGACGCATCAGGGGCTGGCGGGACTCAAGATACGCCTGTGAAGACAGGTGCCATGATAAAAAAGGATGGCGCCCTGGGCAGAGCGCCATCCACAGAGGAGGTTATAAAGGTTTTACTGTGAGCTTGGGTTCTGGCTTTACCGTTGCTCTGCCGGATATTAAGCAATCCCCGTGCCAAACATTCGGGTGGGAGGGGGAGGTCGTCCCGGCCCCACCGGGAGGGTCCTTGGACGGGTGCCACTAACCCCCAGGCCGGGGGAGATGATTAAAATGTATACACCTGTGCGGGAACAGGTGTATAGATATTATGCAGATCGTCCTCCGGACAGGGCCTGCGGCGGCCCCCCGCCCGGGAGGGGACCGTGGCACGTTCCTTGAAATTACGGCAGGCGTGTGCAGGAAGCATATGAAGAACACTCCCAATCAGCGCTGGATCGGCATCTCGCCCTGGGTCATCGTGGGGGCGCTCATCATCCTGGCCCCGCTTTTCGCCCTCATGTCCATGGAACGTATCAATGCCCAGAAACGCAGTATGTTCATGCTGCTGGACGAAAAGGGGGCCGCTCTGATCCGCTCCTTCGAGGCCGGTACACGTACCGGGATGATGGGCATGAACTGGAGCGGCCAGCAGGTCCAGCGTCTGCTGATGGAGACCGCCCAGCAGCCCGACATCCTCTACATCCTCATCACCACCTCTAACGGCATCATCATCGCCCACAACAAACCGCGTTTCATCGGCTGGAAGCATGGGGAGTTCCCCGGGGGAGATGCCATCGGGGAGGAGATGGCCTCACGCATCCTGAAGACCGCAGATGGCCGGGCGGTCTACGAGGTCTACCGAAAATTCATCCCCTCGGATGTCCAGCGGGGCAGGCGCCTGATGAGCGACTGGTTCACCCAGCACATGCTGCCCGAGCCCCCCGAGCGCTCGGACCAGTACATCTTCGTGGGGTTCGACCTGCAGCCCCTGGAGGCGGTTCGCAAATCCAATATGCGTCAGACCATCCTGAGCGGCATTATCTTCCTGGTGGTGGGTTTCTCCGGCATCATTACCATTCTGATTACGCAGCATTACCGCATAACGAGGGCTACGCTGGCACGCGTCCAGGCCCTGTCCGACAAGGTGGTGGAGAGCATGCCCATCGGGCTGGTGGTGATCGATGACAACGGCCTGATCACCTCCACCAATCCGGCCACCGAAAGGATTCTCCAGTTCCATCCCGGAAGCCTGACAGGCCAGGCGGCCTCACAGGCCCTCCCGCAGGAGATCCTTGCGGTGCAGGGACTGCTGGGGGAAGGCCGGGAGGTGGCCGAGCAGGAGACCGAATGCCGTTCTTCACAGCGCAGCCTGTGCCTGGAGGTCAGCGCCAGCCGGCTGCGGGACGAGGGCGGGGCATCCCTGGGACACCTCGTGCTGCTGCGGGACATCTCGGAGATCAAGCACCTCAAGCGCGAGATGGAGCGCAAGGAGCGCCTGGCCTCGCTGGGCTCCCTGGCCGCCGGCATCGCCCACGAGATCCGCAACCCCCTGAGCACCATCAAGGGTTTTGCCACCTATTTCAAGGAGCGCTACCACGATGTCCCCGAGGACCTGAAGACGGCCGAGATCATGGTGGGTGAGGTGGACCGGCTCAACCATGTCATCGGTGACCTGCTGGAATTCGCCCGTCCCATGAAGCTGCAGCCGGCCTACGTCAATCTGGCCGAGTTCATGCGTACCTCACTGCGCATGGTCAAATCCCAACTCGAGGAAAAGGCCATCGAACTCGAGCTGAGGGTCCACTCCGAGGAGGATTTGGTGTGGATGGATGCCGACCGTATGGTGCAGGTGCTCATCAATATGTATCTGAACGCCATCGAGGCCATGGAGACGGGCGGGCGGCTTGCGGTGGCAACCCTGGGCGAGAACCGGTCCCAGATGAAGGGCTTTGCGGTCAGCGATACGGGTCACGGCATCGCCCCCGAGGATCTCACCCATATCTTCGACCCGTATTTCACCACCAAGGCGAGCGGCACGGGCCTGGGTCTGGCCATCGTTCATAAAATTGTAGAGGCCCACGGCGGGCTGATCCAGGTGGAGAGCGTTCCCGAGCAAGGCACCACCATCACGGTCAGGCTGCCGGACATACAGGGGGAAAGGGAGTATGCCGAAACTTGAGGCCACCATCCTGGTCGTGGACGACGATTCCGGTCACCGTATTATGCTCAGGACCCTCCTTAGCGGATGGGGCTACGCGATCGTGGATGTGGAGGACGGCCAGCAGGCCATCGACCAGGCGCGCCAGCGTCCCTTCGACCTCATTCTCATGGACATCCGCATGGCGAAGGTTTCGGGCATCGAGGCCCTGGAAGCCATCAAGGCCTACAATCCCGCCATCCCGGTGATCATCATGACCGCCTACTCCTCGGTGGCCACGGCCGTGGACGCCCTCAAGAAGGGCGCCTACGACTACCTCACCAAACCTCTGGACTTCGACGAGCTGCGGCTCAAGATCGCCCAGGCCATGGAGCACAGTACCCTCAGGGAAGAGAACCGCCGCCTGCGCGAGCTGGTCGGCGGCCAGTTCGACACACGCAACATCATCGGTACCAGCCCGGCCTTGACCCGCCTGCTGCAGATGACCTCCAAGGCGGCCGCCTCGCCGGACGCCACCGTGCTCATCACCGGGGAGAGCGGCACGGGCAAGGAGATGATCGCCGGCGCCATCCACTTCAACTCGCCGCGCGCCCAGGGGCCCTTCATCAAGATCAACTGCGCCGCCATCACCGAGACCCTGCTGGAATCCGAGCTCTTCGGCCACGAAAAGGGCTCCTTTACCGGCGCCTTGCGCCGGCGCGACGGCCGCTTCCAGCAGGCGCACACCGGCAGCATCTTCCTGGACGAGGTCAGCGAGATGTCCACCCCGCTGCAGGCCAAGTTGCTGCGGGTACTCCAGGAGCGGGAGTTCACCCGCGTAGGCGGCGACGACCTCATCCAGGTCGATGTGCGCATCATCGCGGCCACCAACAAGGACCTGCTGCAGGCGGTGCAGCAGGGTGCCTTCCGGGAGGACCTCTACTACCGTCTGAATGTCATCACCCTCACCATCCCCCCCTTGAGGGAGCGCCGCGAGGATATCCCGCTCCTGGCGGAGCATTTTCTGGCCAGCTTTGCCGAGAAGAACCACAAGGGCATCAGGGGTTTCACCCCGCAGGCCATGGATACCCTGCTGCGTTATGACTGGCCCGGCAATGTGCGCGAGCTCATGAACACCATCGAGCGCGCCGTGGTGCTCTCCGGGGAGGACTACCTGCAGGGCGACGACCTGCCCATCGCCCCCCCCGAGACGGAGGCACCGGGGACGGCCTCACCGCAGGAAGGCCGCACCCTCGACGAGGTGGAACGCCTGGCCATCCTCACGACCCTTCAAGCCACTGCGGGCAACAAGAGCGAGGCCGCCCGGCGCCTGGGCATCACCCGTGCCACGCTGCACAAGAAAATCAAGCGCTACGGCATGGAGTGAGGACACTGTCTTATGTCCGGGCCTGACGCACAACCCCCCTTTTGCATCCGCATAACCCATGCTATAGTAGCGCGCCATGTGGCGATAATCAGGGGTATGAACCCCAGGACAAGCCCTGGACCCGCCGTGAGGCCGCCAGCGGCGGGGAGTTCGACCCATAGCGATTATGCACAGGCATGTGATGGGAGGTGCCATGCTCACATTTTTGACAGCCGGTGAGTCGCACGGTCGGGGGGTCTTCGCCCTGCTGGACGGGGTTCCCGCCGGGCTCAGGGTGGACCGCGCCCTGATCGAGGCCGACCTGGTCCGGCGCCAGGGGGGCTATGGCCGGGGAGGGCGCATGCAGATCGAAAGGGACTCCGTCGATGTGCTCAGCGGCCTGCGGGGAGGGCTCACCCTGGGGGGTCCGCTCCTGCTGGCGGTGTGGAACCGGGATTTCGAGAACTGGAAGGACTACCTGGACCCCTGGGAGATCAAACCGGGGCGCGAGCTGCACACCCCGCGGCCGGGGCATGCCGATCTGGCAGGTGCCGTGCGCTTTCACCACAGCGACCTGCGCAACGTGCTCGAGCGCGCCAGTGCGCGGGAGACCGCCGGGAGGGTGGCAGCGGGCGGCCTGTTGCGCTCCCTCCTTCGATACCTGGGCGTCGAGGTGTATGCCTGGGTGACCGCCATCGGACAGGCCGGATACCAAGGCGGCTTCGACCGGCAAGCGCGCGAGCGCTCGAGTGTCTTCTGCCCGGATGAGGAGGCGAGCCGGGCCATGCAGGCCTGCATCGATGAGGCCCTGAGTGCGGGCGACACCCTGGGGGGCGGCTTCACGGTCGTGGTCGAGGGCCTGCCGGCGGGCATCGGGTCCTGCACCCAGTGGGACCGGCGTCTGGACGCCGCGCTCAGCGCGGCGCTCATGTCCATTCCCGGCATCAAGGCCGTGCAGACAGGTCAGGGGGTGGCCTGCGAACACATCCCGGGCTCCGAGTTTCACGACGAGCTGCGGGCCACCCGGCCGGTGAGCCGCGCCAGCAACCGCGCCGGCGGCCTCGAAGGGGGCATGTCCAACGGTGAGCCTGTCGTTCTGCTCTGCAGCATGAAGCCCATCCCCACCCTGAAGCAGGGTCTGGCCTCGATCGACCTGCGTACGCACGCCCCGGTGCGGGCGGCCTACGAGCGCTCGGACTGCTGCGCGGTACCGGCGGCCTCGGTGGTGGGGGAGGCCATGGCGCTCATTGCCGTGGCCACGAGCGTCCTGGAGAGCTTCCCCTGTGCCAACATGGAGGACTTAGAGGCGGCCTTCGCGCGTCAGCGCGCCTGGGGGGAGGCGCTGTGATCTATCTGACCGGCTTCATGGGCTCCGGCAAGTCCGCCGTGGCAAGGGCTCTGGCCGGGCTCCTCGATGTGCCCTCCTATGACATGGACGCCCTGATCTGTGAGCGCACCGGGCACACGATCGCCGAGATCTTCGCCTGTGCGGGCGAGGGGGCCTTCCGGCAGATCGAGCGCGAACTCCTGTGTGAGCTGGCCGCCGGAGCGAAGGAGGCCGTAGTGGCCACCGGAGGCGGGTTGCCCGTGGAGGCCTTGAACCGCCGGGTCATGCAGGCCTCGGGATGGATTGTCCATCTTAAGGCGCGTCTGGAGACCCTGAGGGCGCGTGTCGGCGAGGGCGAGGGCCGTCCCCTGTGGGGTGCGTCCACCGAAGGGCTCTATCAATCCAGGCGGACGGCCTATGCGGACTGCGATCTGAGCCTTGCCACCGATGCCAGGGGCATTGAGGAAGTCGCGCGGGAGATACAGCGCCGGCTGCCGATCCTGGGCAGCCCGGCCCCGGTGCTGCTGCGAGAGCGGTCCTACCCCGTATATGTCGGTGAGGGGATCTTGGAGCACCTGCCCTGGCTCCTGCAGCGGCATATCCGGCCTGAGGGTCTGTTTGTGCTGGAAGATGCCAACGTGGCCCGGCTGTACGGACAGCGTCTCGTGGGGCTGATGGGGGAGCTGCCGCACCGGGTTATGGAGGTTCCCCCGGGGGAGGAGGCCAAATCGATGGCCTTCCTGGAGCGGGTCCTCGGGTGCATGCTCAGCTCTGGCACGAACCGCAACTGGGCCCTGGTGGCCCTCGGCGGCGGGGTGACCGGCGATCTGGGGGGGCTGGCGGCCAGCCTCTTCATGCGGGGCATCCCGGTCATCCACCTGCCCACCACCCTCTTGGCCCAGGTCGATTCCAGCCTGGGCGGCAAGACCGCGGTCAACCATCCTCAAGGCAAGAACCTCGTGGGCACCTTCCATCAGCCGCTGTTCGTGGTGTGCGACAGCGCCTTGCTGCAGAGCCTGCCCGCGGAGCAGGTGCGCTCGGCCATGGCGGAGGTGATCAAGTATGGCATCATCATGGACAGGGAACTTTTCGAATACCTCGAACGCGAGGAGGCCCCCGCGCACGAGACGCTGGTGCGTCTGTGCTGTCGGGACAAGGCCGCTATCGTGTCGGCGGACGAGCGCGAGGGTGAGCTGCGGCGCATCCTCAATTTCGGGCACACCCTGGGACATGCCGTCGAGCAGACCACGGGATTCACGATTCACCACGGACTGGGTGTGGCCCTGGGCATGGCTTTTGCCGCCTGGCTCTCAAACGAGCTGGGGCTCCTGACCGAGCGGGATCTGGGGCGCATCATGCGTTTGTTGCGCAGGTACTGTCCCGTAGACGAGGGGGTGTTTCTGCCCGGGAGAGCTGCGGTGGAAGCGGCGCTGCTCCGCGACAAGAAGGGTGCTGCCGCAGGGCTCCACTTTGTGTTGACACAGGGAGTTGGGAGTGCTACCGTTCGAAAACTTACTGTTTCTAACATATTAGAGTCCTATGAGCGATACATATACAGACATACTCAAGGCCTTCAATGAAGGCCGTTACCTCGACGTCATTGCGGCGTCCGACTCCCTCGACGATCCCGAAGACCGGCTCCTGCTGGGGATCGCCTGCTACAAGATGGGCCGCATGCACAAGGCGCGCGAGATCTTCGAGGATATCAGCGTCCTGGTCAGTTCCCTGATCAGGGCGCAATATTATATGGCCATGATCTATCAGGCGCAGGGTGCCCCCGAGGCCGCACGGGCGTGTGTGGAGCGCTACACCCTCTTTCATCCCGACGATGACGAGGCCCTTGATCTCCTCGATCAGACGCAGCCAGAGGAGGCGCTCCTGTGGGAGGCCTCGCCCGAGCTGGCCAAGCTGTATGCCAGCCAGGGGCATTACCGGCAGGCCCTCGATATCTACGCCGCGCTCGTGGATGACAGCGACGATGGTTCCCTGCGGCGCGAGGCCCTCAAGGTGCAGCAGATGCATATCATCAAGACCCTGGAATCATGGCGTGAGAGGATGAAGACATGAAGGTGCTGGTACTCAACGGTCCCAATCTGAACATGCTGGGCACGCGTGAGGTGCAGCTCTATGGCGCGACCACGCTGGAGGGCATAGCCGCGATCGTGCGCGAAAGGGCTGCTCAACTGGGAATCGAGGTCGATTTCTTTCAGTCCAACCACGAGGGGGAGCTCATCGAGAAAATCCACGCCGCCAGGGAAACGCAGGTCACCGGTATGATCATCAACCCCGGGGGATACACCCACACCTCGGTGGCCCTGAGGGATGCCCTGCTGTGCGTGCGCATTCCCTTTATCGAGGTCCACCTGA
Source organism: uncultured Bacteriovoracaceae bacterium (assembly GCA_964618975.1). Classification (GTDB taxonomy): domain Bacteria; phylum Desulfobacterota; class Desulfomonilia; order UBA1062; family UBA1062; genus CAZUDI01. Next base: position 16,899 of record CAZUDI010000040.1, read on the forward strand.
GCAATGTCGCCGCACGGGAGGACTTCCGTCACAAGAGCTTCTTTTCCGACATCGCGCTCGGCACGATTTCGGGGCTCGGTCCGCGCGGCTATGTACTCGCCCTGGAAGGGATAAGGGGATATCATGAAGACACGTATCGCTCGAGCGCGGGACTGCCTCAAGGGGCTTAACGCCCTGCTCTTTACCAACCATTTTAATATTCGTTACCTGTGCGGCTTTACCGGGACCGATGGCATCCTCGTGCTCACGGAGCAGGAGATGTTCCTGTTCGTGGACGCGCGCTACACCCTGCAGGCCCAGGAAGAGGCATCTTCTATACGGGTGATCGAGATCGCCCGCCAGTGGGAGGATGTCGCCCGCCATATTGCCACACTGGGGCTCGAGAGCATGGGGGTGGAATCCCATATCATGGATGTGGACACCTACCTCGAGATCAAGGACCGCTTCGCGGGCATCGAGCTCACGCCCCTGGGATCGCAGTTGAAACACTTAAGGAACATCAAGGACTCTGGCGAGATCGCCAAGCTCAGAAAGGCGGCGGCCATCTCCGAGGAGGCCCTCGAACGCATCCTCAGCGCGGGCCTGGTGGGGCGGCGCGAGGACGAGGTGGCCTTTGATTTCGAGTGGGAAATGCGGCGTCTGGGAGCCGAAGGGGTGTCCTTCGAGCTCATCATCGCCTCGGGACCCCGGTCGGCCATGCCGCACGGGGTGGCCTCTCCCCGGGTGATCGGCCGGGGAGAGGCCGTGGTCATCGACTTCGGCTGTATCTATGAAGGCTACTGCTCGGACGAGACCATCACCGTCTTCACCGGCGAGCCGGGTGCCGAGTTCACCGAGGCCTATCGCCAGGTAAGGGCCGCTCAGGACAAGGCGATCAAGGCGCTGACCCCCGGGGCGAAGGCCAGCGACATCGACGCCCTTGCCCGGGGGCACCTGGAATCCAAGGGTTACGGGAAATACTTCGGTCACGGGCTCGGGCACGGCGTTGGCCTCGAGGTGCACGAGATGCCCACGCTTTCCAAGAAGTCCAACGATGTACTGGCCTCCGGAATGGTCCTTACGGTGGAGCCCGGGGTGTACATCCCCCAACGTTTCGGAATCAGGATCGAAGACACCCTGGAGCTCACAGATAATTCTTGCCAGCGCATCACAAATATTGATAAGGATCAGATACGAATAATCGACTAAGGAGTGGCAATGCAGTATTCGACGGCGCAATTCAAAAAGGGCCTCAAGATTGAATTGTCGGGCGAACCGTTCATCATCGTGGAGTACCAGCACGTGAAGCCCGGCAAGGGCGGGGCCTTCGTGCGAACCCGGATGAAAAGCCTGATTTCGGGGAATGTACTGGAGAAGACCTTCCGCTCGGGGGAAAAGGTGGATGTTCCCAACCTGGAGGAGCGGCGTATGACCTACCTCTACAACGACGGTTCGGGATACTGTTTCATGGACTCTGAGACCTACGAACAGATGACCCTTTCAGAGGAACACGTCCAGGACGCCCAGGGCTATCTGAAGGAGAATATCGAGCTGCAGATCCTGTTTCACAACGGCGTACCCATTGGCATCGAGCTGCCCATGTTCATGGAGCTGGCGGTGGCCGAGACCGATCCCGGACTCAAGGGCAACACCGCCTCGGGGGGGTCCAAACCCGCCCGGCTCGAGACCGGGGTCACGGTTCAGGTGCCGCTCTTCATCAACGAGGGCGACATCATCAAGGTGGATACCCGCACCGACAGCTACATAGAGCGGGTCAGCTAGATGAATATCAAGACGGTAAAGGATCTTATCGAGCTCATCCGGGGCACCGATATCATCGAGATCGAGTGGAGCCCGGAGAGGATCCATATCGTCAGGACGACGCAGGGGGGCGCCGGAGCGAACCCGCGCGGGCTGACCGCCTCCCCGGAACACCTCAGCGAGCGCCCCACCGTTACCATCACCTCACCCCTGGTGGGCACCTTTTATCGCTCCGCCTCGCCGGAGACGCAGCCCTTTGTGCAGATCGGCGACCGCGTCACCAAGGATCAGTGTCTGTGTGTGATCGAGGCCATGAAGCTTATGAACGAGATCGAGTCGCACGTAGACGGGATCGTCACCGCGATCCTGAAGCAGGACGGCGAACGGGTGGGCTACGGCGATCCGCTCTTCATCGTCGAGGAGCTGTGACCCCCTGGAGGTTCATCCACGACGGAAGACACCCCGCCTATGACAACATGCCGCGCGATGCCGGGCTGCTGGCGGGGGTGATTGCCGGGAGGGCCGAGGGTTTCCTGAGGATCTACGACTGGCAAGAGCCCGCCGTGACCATTGGCCACCACCAGCGCGATTTCCGGCTGCATGACCCCACCCTGGACATCCCCGTACTGAGACGCCCTACCGGCGGCGGGGCGGTGTTGCATGTCAGCGACATCACCTATGCCGTGGCCGCCCGCCTGGAAGGGGGCTGGCACACCGGCATCGTCGAGACCTATGCCCGTATCGCCCAGGCCTTTGCCCGCGCGCTGGGGGAATGCGGGGCGAAGGTGGAGATGAAGGAGGGCCCCGAACGCTTTGCGACCGTGTGCTTCCAGCGCAGTGCCGCCAAGGAACTGCTGCTCGACGGGCACAAGATCATGGGGGCCTCCCAGGTCAGGCAGCGGGGCTGCTTCCTGCAGCAGGGGGTGATCCCGCTCGAGGTGGATGCCCCGCTTGCCGGACGGGTCTTCGGTCCCGATTGCCCCGCAGGGGGCAAGGGCCTGCTAGATCTCTGTCCCGGCTTTGCCCGGGAGGCCTTCGTGGGGCGACTACGGGAGGCCTTTGCCGCTGACCTGGGCGTCCTTCTTACGCAGGGCGATGAGCAGGATGCTTAAGGCCAGCACGCAGATGCTCGCAAAATACACCTCGGGTGAGATGGCCCTCGCGATGATACGGTGGCCCAGAAAAGAATACAGGATGATACATGGCCACACCCCCAGACTGGTGGCCTTCATGAAGTCCTTCCAGGAGATGCCGGCGCCGGCGGCGGCGGCGTTGATCATGGTGAAGGGGATCACGGTGATGAGCTGCAGCACGAGCACGATCTGGTAGCCGTGCTGCCAGATGGCCTCCTTGAGTCTGACGGCGCGTGCACCTTTGCCCCAGGCCTTTTCTAAGGAGAGCGATTTGACCAGGAAGAAGGCCAGATTGGCGTTCAGAAGGCAGCCCACGTAGGACAGGATCATGCCGAGAAAGGGGCCGTAGGCGGCCGATCCCGTGACAATGATGAGGCTCAGCGGCGAGAAGAGCGGGATGACGGTCAGCATGATGAGGTAGACGAGCATGCCCGCGTAGCCGAGGTCCATCAGGGTGAGCCTGAGGTAGATCCAGTCCCGCAGGGGGTAGGGGTCGAAGATACGGAACAAGCCCAGGAGGGAGACGAAGATCACCCCTGAAAAGATGGCCAGGCTGAGCCAGCGGCGCGAGGGTGAGGGATTATTCACGAGGGCCAGATACCAGGTGACCGCCCGTGACAGGCCCCGGTAAAGACGGGTTGTGCGCATTCTCGATTTCAATAACATATAATCACTATATAATACTTGATGTTCGCTCATTCAACCACTAAGCTCCCAGGCGTTCCATCAGCGCGTGCGCCTGAGCGCCCTCCTGGCCACCACCCTGCTTTTCGATAGGCAGAAGCTCGCGAGCATGCGGGATTGCTGCAGGCGCACAGTGCGGGCCAGCCCCGTTGATTACTCGGGTGGCAGCATGGGGGCGAGCTTGAGCTCGTCGGGTACGAAGGATCTCAGGAGCACGGGACCCAGGAAGGTCGTCACCATGACAACCAGGAGCAGGGCCGAGAAGTGCGCGTGGGTCAGCACCCCGCACACGAGCCCCAGGTTGCCGCAGATAAGCCCCACCTCACCCCGGGGGATCATGCCGATGCCCACCACGACGCGGTTGGTGCGGTCACCGGCGATGGCCAGGCCGGAGGCCAGTTTGCCGAAGATGGCCACGACCATCAGCGAGGTGCTCAGCCCGAGAATGGCGCGATTCTCGGGCCGGAAGGGGTTCATGAGGGTCAGGTCCATCTCGGTGCCGATGAGGATGAAGAAGAGCGAGGCGAAGACATTGATGAAGGGCCGGAAGCCATGGTCGATCGTGTGCTGCTGTCTGACCTCGGAGAGCGTGAGCCCGGCCAGGAAGGCCCCCACGATGGAATCCAGACCGATGCGGGCCGCCAGATAGGCGAAAACGAGCAGCAGGGCGAAGCTGATCATGGTGATGCCCTTTTCGCCGTAGGTGGCCTCGATAAAGTTCATGAGCACCGAGATGAGGCGGCGCACCACGGTCAGGGTGATGACGAAGAAGATCGCGATCAGGCCCAGCAATTTGAGGATCTCCGGCACGGAGACACTCTGGGTGTAGGCCACGCCGGATACCATGGTGAGGATGATGAGTCCCAGGACGTCATCCAGGACGGCGGCCGAGAGGATGATGCGGCTGGCGCTGGTCTTGATCATGCCCAGTTCGTCCATGACCTCGGCCGTGATGCCCACACTGGTGGCGGTCAGGGTGGCGGCGATAAAGAGGCGTACGAGTGCGGGCAGGCCGAAGAGACTGGCGATCCAGTATCCCAGGACAAAGGGGATCACCACGCCGATGATGGCGACCCCGGCCGCGGCCCTGCCGACACTGATGACATCCCGTAGCCGGATCTCGAGACCCACGGTGAAGAGTAAAGCGCAAAGTCCGATATGGCCGAGGATGTGGAGGGCCTCTGCATGATGCTCCCAGAAGGGGACGCCGCCATGATAGATGAGGCCGAGCACCGCTCCCGCGGCCAGTTCGCCGAGGATGGCCGGCTGTCCCAGGCGTTTGGCGATCCATCCGCCGGCAATGCCTGCCACCAGGAGAGCCAGCAAGCACAGAAATATGCCCCCCGTATCCACCGCATGCTCCTGAAAGGGTTCACGTCATACCATGTTGCAGGAAAACATCGTCTGAAAACATTCACATGCTCACTTAAGATATGGCGCCCCTGGACGATGTCAAGGCGCGGCAGGGGGTTATCCCGCGGAACTCGTTGTAACTTTTGTTCCACCGGGACACCCCCTCCCGGCCGGGACCGGGGCGGGGCGGGGCAGGGACCGGAAATGGCGGCAGCTGCCCGGACGCGAAATATGGATCCCTGCGGCTTGAAGATGCCGGGACAGCGATTATATCATGAGTAAAAGGAGGGTTTTTTATGATTTCGCAGAAACTGATTGATTTGATCAAGGACAATGCCGACGAGCTGACCAGACGTCTCATGAAGGACCTCCTGGGCCGGGAAGAGACCAAGAGCTATAGGAGCCTGCCCGAAGATCTCATCTACGAGCGGGTATTCGACGTCTATAACCGTCTTGACAAGTGGCTGGGCAAGGAGCGTCTCAAGGAGGACGTGCAGCTGTACTACATCCAGTTGGGGCGCAAACGCTTCAAGGAGGGCATTCCCCTGCACGAGCTCGTCATGTGTTTCATGCTCATCAAACGTCACCTGTGGCTCTATGTCCTGGAAGCCCACTTCCTGGATTCGGTCTACGAAATGCACCAGGTCCTTGAGCTGAACAACCGTGTGGTGCTGTTCTTCGATCGTATGATCTATTTCTCCATCATCGGCTACGAGCAGGAGACCGAAAAGATCAAGGCCGATAAGTCCGCCGGGCTGATTTCCCGGCTCTTCGGCAGGGCCTGAGGCCCCCGCTCTAAGTGAGACGGAAAGACACCCCGATCTTGAAGATGCGCCTGGTCGGAAGGTCGAGCACCTCCACGCCCAGGGCCTGCCCTACGGCGGCGATGATCTCCCGGCTGCGCCTTTCATCGGGGGCGATGATGGTGAACCAGCAGTTGGGATTTCCCTCCCGGACATAGTTGTGCGTCACCTCGGGGTAGGCATTCACCACTTTCGCATACTCGTCGATCCTCTCCGAAGGCAGATCGAGGGCACACAGCGTGGAATACCACCCCAGCGCGCGCGGGTCGATGGTGGCCCCCAGCCTCCGGATAAGCCCTTTCTCCCTGAGGCGCTCGATCCTGACGAAGACCTCTTCCTCGTCCAGGTCGAGCGCGCGGGCGATCTCTGCGTAGGGGCGGGGGCTCACCGGAAAGGCGCGCTGTATCATGGTGAGGAGCTCTCTGTCGATGGCGTCGATGTCCATAGGACGGACCCTCACGGGTTGGGGTACCAGCAGATGGGATCGGGGCCCAGGGCATCGCCCAGGACCTCGTAGGCCCGCGCGCGGCAGCCGCCGCAGACATCCCGGTGGGCGCATGCCCCGCATTTGCCCTGCAGCTCTTCGTCGTTTCGCAGACTCCTGAGAAAGGGCGAGTTGCGCCAGATCTCCCCGAAGCGTGCCTGGCGGATGTTGCCGCAGGCCACCTGCAGGAAACCACAGGGCTGCACGTCTCCGGTGGCGGAGACGAATCCGAACCCGCTCCCGGCCAGGCAGCCCCGGGTGGAGGGGGGAATTCCCGTCTCCCGCAGCAGGCGGTAGAACTGCGGGGCGCAGGTGGCCTTGCACTCGAGCGTGGCGCCCTGGTACACGCGGAGGAAATCGTTCAGCATCGAGCGATATTCCCGACGGCGTGCCGCTTCGAGGTCGTGCCCCCGACCGGTGGGAACCAGGAAGAATACGTGCCACGCCACGGCCCCCAGGTCCTCGACCAGCTTCGGAAAGCGCTCCATCTGCGAGAGGTTGGCTGCCGCCACGGTGGTGTTGACCTGCACGGGCAGGCCGGCGCGCTTGAGGGCCTCGATGCCCGCTAGCGCCAGCTCGCAGGCGCCCTGTCGGCCCCTGAAGGCGTCGTGCACCGCGGGGGTGGCCCCGTCCAGGCTGATCGAGACGCGCACGATACCCGCGTCTTTGAGGGACGCGGCACAGGCGTCGTCGACGAGCGCGCCGTTGGTGGCTAAAGTCATGCGCAGCCCCCGCGCGGTTCCGTGACGGGCGAAATCGAGGACATCCGGCCGCAGCAGCGGCTCGCCGCCGGAGAGGATCACCATGCGGGTGCCCAGGGTGCTGAGTTCGTCGAGCAGGGCCAGGCCCTCGCTGGTGCTGAGCTCGTGCGCGTCACGCTCGGGCCGGGCCGAGGCGCGGCAGTGCCGGCAGTCCAGGTTGCAGGCCTTGGTGAGCTCCCAGGCCAGGATGAAGGGGGCGGCCTTCATGCCAGGAACTTCGCCACCTCGGGGGCGAAGTAGGTGATGATCATATCCGCGCCGGCGCGTTTGATGGCGGTCATGGTCTCCATGACGACCGTCTCCTCCTGCAGCCAACCCTTGAGGGAGGCGGCCCTGATCATGGCATATTCTCCCGAGACCTGGTAGGCGCACAGGGGTTGCTCGAATTCGTCGGCCAAAAGGCGCACCACATCGAGATAGGGCAGGGCCGGCTTGACCATGAGGATGTCCGCGCCTTCCTCCACGTCGAGGCGCGCCTCCCGGAGGGCCTCGCGGACATTGGCGGGGTCCATCTGGTAGGTCTTGCGGTCGCCGAAGGCCGGGGCGGAGCCGGCCGCCTCGCGGAAGGGGCCGTAGAAGCCCGAGGCGTACTTGACGGCATAGCTCATGATGGGGGTGTTCTCGAAGCCGCCTTCGTCCAGGGCGTCACGGATGATCCCCACGCGACCGTCCATCATGTCCGAGGGCGCCACCATGTCCGCCCCGGCGCGGGCGTGCGACAGGGCGACCTTGGAGAGCAGCTCCAGGGTGTCGTCATTCATCACCGCGCCCTTCTCGTTCAGGATGCCGCAGTGTCCGTGATCGGTGTACGCGCACAGGCAGACATCCGTGATGACGAGCAGCTCGGGGTCTTCGGCCTTGATGCGCCGGATGGCCTGCTGTACGACCCCGTCTTTGGAATGCGCCGCGGTACCGAAACGGTCCTTTTTCGCGGGCAGTCCGAAGAGCAGGACGGCCGGGATCCCCAGGGTGGAGATCTCTTCCACCACCTGGCCCAGGTTGTCCGGAGAGACGCGGTACTGGCCCGGCATGGATTCGATGGGTTCGCGGATGGAGCGGCCTTCGCGGATGAAGAGCGGGTAGATCAGATCGTCACGAGAGACCTGGGTCTCGCGTACCATGCGGCGGATGGTGTTGTTCTGTCGCAGTCTTCTTGGCCTCTCTTCCGGAAACATGGCGAGCCCCCCATAATGATTTTGGTTTTGTGTCTTCTATATATCGAGTGCCCGGAAGATGCAAGCTACGGAAGGGTGAACAGGAGCGGGAGCACCCCCTGTGCATGCAGCCCATCGATGAGCAGCAGGAAGAGAAAGCCCAGGGGGAACCACATGACGCTGGTGAAGGCCCTCAGGAAAAGCCGGGAGTCCACGGGATAGGTCTCGGGGCTGTGGTAGAGCGCCAAGGCGGGGATGATGCGCGGGGTGCGGCGCGCATAATCGGCGTAGTCTTGGGGGTGCACCTCGCTCAGGCGCCGCTCCTCGGCGACGACCACGAAGGGGTAGTAAAAGGCGAACATGAGAAGGATACCGGCCAGAACGAGGATGTTTCGGGAAACCAGGCCCAGGCCTACGGCACCGATGAAGCTGAACAGGTAGAGCGGGTTTCTCACGATGGAATAGGGCCCCCAGGTGATGAGGTCGCGGGTTTTGTGGCCGTTGATGCAGCTCAGCGCCCAGATGCGGCCGAAGGTGCATACGAGGATGAGCACGAAGCCTGAGGCCTCAAGCAGGAAGTCGAGTATGGGACGGTTCTGCCATGAGGGGGCCGAGAAGAGCAGCAGGAAGATGATGATAACCGCGAAGATACGCGAGATGAAGATCCGGGATTCCTTAAAGAATATCAGCAGCCCTTGCATGGCGATTCCCCCCCCTTGATTGTAGCTCTGGGTAGCTTTCCCCGCCGCTTGCGGCTTCACAGGGCCTGCCCTGGGGTTCATACCCGTGATTATCCAAAAAAACAAGGGATGCGCCGCCGTGCCGCCGGCAGGGGGCGATCCCCAAGGATACCGTTAGGACATAATCTGAGGCCTGCCTGATTGTCAATGCCAAAGCGCCAGGTCGACCATAAAAGCGTTTACCCAGGGGAGGCCACCGGAAAATCACGGTTGACCGCGCCTGAGTTCGTGGCATACAAAACACCCACACGACGCATGCAAGCTTATTAGCACAGGAGGGATTCCCATGGCGCTGCATATCGTAATCATGGCCGGGGGAAAGGGTGAGCGGCTCTGGCCCCTTTCCCGGGATGAGAAGCCCAAGCAGTTGCTCTGCCTCGACGGGCGCGCAAGCCTGCTGCGCGCCACGGTGGAGCGTCTCCTGCCGGTATGCGATGCGGCGCATATGCTGGTGGTCACCGGGGCCGATATCGCGGAGGCCGTGCGGCGCGAACTGCCCGAACTGCCGGGTGAGAACATCATCGCCGAGCCGGTGGGGCGCAACACCGCCCCCTGCATCGCCTATGCCGCCGCCCTCATCCAGGGGCATGACCCGCAGGGCCTCATGGCGGTCTTCCCCTCGGATCACATGATCGCCGATGCACAGGCCTTTCGGGAAACCCTCGCCTTTGCCACGCGCTGTGTCGCGCGCCACCCCGACTACCTCCTGACCCTCGGAACCGTGCCGGACCACCCGGAGACCGGCTACGGATATATTTCCCCGGGGCGGGAACTCCACGGCGAGGGGCCTTGTGTCCTGCGGGAGGTCGAGGCCTTTGTCGAAAAGCCCGACCATGCCCGCGCCCGGACCTATATCGAGAGCGGCTATCTGTGGAATGCGGGCATGTTCGTGTGGCGCGCCGACACGATTCTCGAGGCCTTCTGCCGCCATATGCCCGCCATGTATGCCTCCCTCATGAAGGTGCAGGGTCTCGAAGACAGTCACGACGCAGCGCTCAAGGCCTTCTATGGCGAGGCCGAGCCCATCTCCATCGACTATGCCATCATGGAGAAGGCCACCCGCGTGGGGGTCATCCCGGCCGATTTCGGCTGGAACGACGTGGGCTCGTGGGATGCGCTGGGAAAGATCCTGGACTCCGACACACAGGGCAACGCCGTGCACGGTGAGGTGCGCCTCAAGGACTCAAAAGGCAATGTGGTGTGGGCGGGTGAGAAGAAGATCGTGCTCATCGGGATGGAGGACACCGTGGTGGTCGAGGGGGAGGGGGCCATCCTCGTCTGTCCGCGCCAGCGCTGCCAGGAGGTGAGTTCCATGGCCCGGCAGATGAAGGCCGAGGAATTCCCGGAGGGATTATAGTTTCGAGCACGTCTTTCCGATGATATAAATGGGTTGCAGGCCCTTGGGGTCTGAATACGCTGGGGTGTGGGAATACATGAAGATAGAAATTCTCGGTTGCAGCGGGTCGGTGATGAAAGGCTTCAACACCACCAGTATCCTCGTCAACGGTGACGTGCTCATCGACGCCGGTTCGGCCGCCTCGGCCCTCGAGATCGAGGAACTCGCACACATCCGGTATATCCTCCTGACCCACAGCCATATCGACCATATCAAGGAACTCCCGTTCATCCTGGACACGGTCTTTTCCTCCCAGCGTCAGGACGGGATCACGGTCTACGGCAGCGCAGATACCATCGAGGTCCTCAAGAAGCACATCTTCAACGGGCTCATCTGGCCCGACATGGAGGAACTCAAGGTGGACGAGACCCTGCTGCGCTTCGAGTTCGTTCCGCAGGGCTGGTTTATGCTTGGAGACATCCGGGTCAGGGCCCTCGAGGTCGACCATATCCCGGGATCGCTGGGCTATGTCCTGGGCCTGGACGGTCGCTATGTCATCTTCAGCGGCGACACGGGGTACTCCCAGGGGCTCTTCGACTATGCGGCTTCCCTGGGAAAGGACCTGGAGGCCCTTTTCATCGAGACCTCCTTCCCCGAGCGCATGGCCCGCATCGCCCGTCTCTCCCAGCACCTCACCCCCGGCATGCTGCGCCGCGGGGTGGATGGCATCGACCCCCAGGCGCGGGTCATCTCCTACCACATCAAACCCCAGTACGGCCCGGAGGTCATCGCCGAGCTTCCCGGGCGCGTGGAATATATCCAGGGCGGGGAGGTGTTCGAGCTATGAGCGACGTGCTCGACGTGGCCAAAAAGGACGGCCGCTGGACCGAATGCCCCGCCTGCTGTGAGATCGTCATCACCCACAAACTGGCCGAGCAGCTGTGGGTGTGTCCCCACTGTGATTTCCATTTTCGGCTGAACCCGCGCCAGCGGATCGAGATGCTCTGCGATCCCGAGGGGTTTGTGCCGATCGTGCTCGACCAGATAAGCGGTGAGGAGGCCATTACCTGCGGGCAGGGCACCATCGGCGGGCACCCCTGCCTGCTGGGCCTGATGGATTTCGCCTTCCAGGGCGGCTCCATGGGGGTGGACCTGGGGCAGCACGTCGTGGCCCTCATGCAGCATGCCGCGGAGAGATCCCTGCCGCTGATCTTCTTCTGCGCCTCGGGCGGTGTGCGGGTACAGGAGGGCATATGGGGGCTGCTGCAGATGCTCAGGACCGTACATGCCCGTAACCTCACCTGTGAGGTGCCCATGGTGACGGTCTTCACCGATCCGACCCTGGGCGGGGTGACGGCCAGCTTCTCCGGCCTGGCGGATATACTGATCGCCGAGCCCGGCTGTCGCATCGGCTTTGCCGGCCAGCGGGTGATCGAATCGGTTATCAACTTCACCCCGCCGGACGACTTCCAGGATGCCTCCCGGCTCCTCGAAAACGGCTTCCTCGACCGCATCGTCCACCGCCACGACCTCAAGGATACCCTGGCCTTCCTGCTGGGCTGGCTGGGTGTCTGAGCGCCCTTCCGGGGCGCTATGGGAGAGAAGGGCTTTCTTCCCTGCCACGGGCTGTGGTAAGCATCTAGGTGAATGAAGACGGGCGATAACACGAAGGATTCACCGCTGGGTGACCTGCAGCAGGAACTCTGGATCCTGGGGCTTGATCGGGTACGCCAGGCGCTGGAGAGGCTGCAAACCCCCCAGAAAGCCTATGCGCAGATCCTGGTGGCGGGCACCAACGGCAAGGGATCCACCTGCATCTATCTCGAGGGTCTGCTGAAAAAGAAGGGCCTGCGAGTCGGGACCACCATCTCCCCCCACGTGAACCGCTTCACCGAACGTTTCCGGATCGACGGGCGTGAGGTTGACGCCGGCGAGCTCGCGGCCTTGAGGTCCGAGCTCGAAGTGTCACTCGGCGGGTTGGGGCTGACCTATTTCGAGTGGTGCGTGGTGCTGGCGGCGGAACTCTTCAGGCGGCACGATGTGGACTACGGCATCTTCGAGATCGGTCTGGGCGGCCGGCTGGATGCGGCCAATGTGCTCGATCCCGTGCTCTCGATTATCACCGACATCGCCCTGGATCACCGCGCATATCTGGGCGACACGCTCGAAGCCATTGCGTGCGAGAAGGCGGCCATAGCCAGGGCGGGCCGGCCGCTGATCACCTCGGCCCGCGGCGCGGCCCTGCACGCGATCCGCAGTCATGCGGCGGAGGTGGGCGCCCTCCTCGAGGTGGTACACACACCGCTGGCCTTCGAGACCGGCATCTTAGGCCCCCACCAGGCGCTGAACGCGGCGCTGGCCGACAGGGCCTGCCGCGCTCTGGGGGTGGAGTTGGGTGAAGCCGACCTGGCGGCGGCCCTCAGGGCCGCCTTTCTGCCGGGGCGTGTCGAGCGCGTGGGGGAGCGTTTCATCCTGGATGTGGCGCACAACCCCGCATCCATGCTAGACCTGACAGGGTACCTGAGACAGGTGCGTTTTGCCGGCGCCGGGGTGCTGGGGATCCTGGCCGATAAGGAATACCTTGAGATGACGAGGATGCTGCTGGAGGTGTGTGACGAGGTTTTCATTGCGCCGCTGAATACCCCGCGGTCATGGGGACCGGAGCAGATGAAGCCCTGCCTCGCCCTGGGGAGGGTGCACCGATGTTCCTCCATCAAGGCGGCCTTTGCACGGGCATCCCGGCACCATGAGGGCGTGGTGGTCACGGGTTCGTTCTACACGGTGGGCGAGGTGAGGGGACTTCTCATATGAAGGGTCTCAGGGCCTGGCTCCTGTTCTTTCTGGTGCTCTGCCCGCGCCTCGAGGCCTCCATGCTCGAGGTGGAGGCGGACCACGTGCAGCGCCTGGGCGATCGCATCGAGGCCGCCGGCAAGGTCGTGATCACGGGGCAGGCCCTCGAACTGCATGCCGGCTATGTGGTCTACGACACGCTCACGGGCGATATCTGGGCCACGGGGAAGTGCACGCTCGTCGAGAAGCAGAGCGAGGTCGAGGCCGAGACCATCTATTTCAATGCGCGAAGAGGCGACATGCACGTGCGCCAGGGGTCGCTGCTGATCCTCGAACAGCCCCTGAAGATCACGGGGGAGGCCATCACGCGCTACGGGCAGGATTTTTATGTGGGCCGGGACGTGGTCTTCACCCCCTGCCTGGCGCCTCGGCCCGCATGGGAAATCGCCGCAAACTCACTGGAGATCCCCCTGGAGGGGTATGCCCGCGTGAAGGGTGCGCGCTTCAACGTGTGCGGGGTGCCGACGCTGGCACTGCCTTACCTGCTCTATCCCGCCAAGCTCTCCCGGCAGTCGGGAATCCTGTTCCCGGTGCTGGGCAACTCGACCGATACGGGCAACTACCTTGGTCTGCCCATCTATCTCGTCACCGGCGCCTCGAGCGATCTGACCATCACCCCCACGCTGCTCGCTCGGCGCGGGCTGCTCATGAGCGCTGAGTTCCGCTACCGGCTGGATTACGACGAGGGGGGCGAGTTCTACCTGGAGGGCCTGCACGACGAGAGGGGCGGCAAACCCATCACGGGCACGATCCTCGATACGATCCCAGAAGACCGCTGGTTCTTCAAGGCCAGCCACCAGGGACCCGACCTCATGTGGGACGTGAACCTCGTGAGCAATGAAGACTATTTCCGCGATATCGGAACCTTCTACCGCTTCGGCGAGGACGACCAGGAACTGCTGGGAGACAAGCGGCCCCAGGACCTGGAGGAGCTCATCTCGCGCATGGAATGGCTGAAGCGATCTAACGGCTTCTCCGCCAGCGTCTCGGCGCAGTGGAAACAGGACCTCACCGTGGCCGGCGACGAGCGGACCATCCAGGAACTCCCCCGGCTCAAGCTGCGCATGGCCCAGAAGGAGGTGCCCTTCACCCCCCTGAAGTGTTCGGCCGAGGCGGGGAGTGTGCGGGTTTATACCCGTGAGTGGATCGAGGCCATCAAGAACCAGGCCGGGCTCGAACTCTCCTGGCCACTGAGCGTGGCCCCGTATTTCACGCTGCGCCCCTATCTCAGGGAGCAATACCGCGATACGCTCTTTACCACCAATGCCGGCTCGTTCAACACCACGAGCTGGGCATGGCGTCAGCGGCCCTATGCCAAGAACACCTATGCCGAGCGCTGGCAGGTGCGCGGGGTGTCGCTGGCCACCAATGTCTACAGCCCCCGCTTTGGCGACAACTGGTACCACCAGATCACGCCCCAGGCGGGCTGGTCCGCCACCTCGCGTCACGGCGACAACTACGATGCCAACGATCCCGCCCATCAGCGCGACATCTACCCGGATCTGCTCTCCGGTGACAGCTGGACGCGGGACTTCGACATGGATCTGGCCCTGACGAACACCGTGCGCGACGCCAGCGGCCGCGCCATCTTCGAGCTGGGACTCGGGCGCGTCTATCACTACCTCCCCAAGACCTGGGACCGCGTGGAGGCCGAACTTGCCTTCAGCCCGGCCCCCTGGATAGCGCTCAAACACACCAACAGGTTCGGCCGCAACGAGCTCAGGCCCTACGCCACCCACGAGCACAGCAGCACCCTCAGCCTCGAGGACACCCGTGGCGACACGCTCAGCCTGAGCGGGGAATACGACCGCCTCGACACCAAGTCGCTCGTGGGCAGCGGCACGCTCAAGATCGGTGACAGACTGGATGTCCGCGCGGAGGCAAGGTACGACTATGTCACCGAATTCGAGGACATGCGCAGATGCTTCCGGTATTTTTCCACCGGGATCACCTACACCTCCCAGTGCTGGAGCATCGAGCTCGTGCGCTTTGTCGAGCCCCGGCACGACGTGAGTCTGGAGGTGGACGGGGTGACCACGCGCGAGACCCTGCCCCGGGAGACCACCATCGAGCTGAGAATCAACCTGCTGGGGCTGGGGGACGTGATCAGCACCAGCCGCACCCTGGAGTCCGACTGATGGTGCCCTCCCGCGAATGGACCCTGAATCTCATCCGCGAGCGGGACCTGCCGCGGCACATCTTCCGGCACAGCGTGATGGTGCAGCGCGTGGCGCTCACCATCACCCTGGGCCTCAGGGCGAACGGCGTGCCGCTCGAGGCGCGCCTGATCGACCGCGCGGCCCTGCTGCACGACATCTGCAAGATGGAGGCGATCTATTCCGGCGGCGATCACGCCCAGCTGGGCGGCGAGCTCCTCACCCGGCACGGTTTTCCGCGCGTGGGCGAGGTGATCGCCCAGCATGTGCGCCTGAAGGAGTTGCGTCTGGACGAGGCCCTGATCGTGCACTATGCCGACAAGCGGGTCATGCACGAACGCGTGGTTTCCCTCGATCAACGCTTCGTGGACCTCGTTCAGCGCTACGGCCTCGACGACACCCGGAGGCAGCGCATCCTGGGCCTGCACGCCAGCGCCCGCCAGATGCAGGACCTGATCGAGGGGGTCTGTGGGGTGGGGCTGGATGACCTAGGCGCTCTCAACCTGATAGCGAGTGATTACCCTTTCAATGGTGGTAAGGGTTTCCTGTGACAGCACGGAGCGGTTGAAGAGCAGCACGAGCACGAAGATCCGGAAGGGATAGACCAGCACCAGGCGCCCCTGGTCGATGAAGGACACCTTCTGCGGCACGCTCTCGATGAGCTCGCCGAACCTCTCCGAGAGGTTCATGAAGAAACGGCTCACATACTTGACGTCGATATCCCGGGCGATGGTGCCGCTCTGGTGGAGGATCTCGCCTTCGGGGGTGATGAGGGCGAGGCCCGAGCATTCGCTCAGCGAGGAGATGTTCTTGATCAGCATGCGGGACTGCTGATCGATGGGGGCCAGGTCGTTGTCGTCCACCTCGCCCTTCTCCAGGGCCATGCTCATCTCGTCGGCCTTGCGCATGCCCTCGACGAGCAGGTATTCCCAGTTGGAGTTGATGGTGACCGTGGGGGCCTTCTGGGCGCCGACAAAGCGGAAGCTGCCGCTCTGCCACGAGAGGATGGTGAAGAGCGCCTCTTCTCCCTCCAGGGCCCCGATCTGGGCATGGGTCATCTGGCCGTCCTCGAAATAGATCACCCCTTCGCGCTGGTCCTTCTGAACATAGAGCGCCGTGGTGATCTGACTGAGACAGTTCATCTGGATCAGATCGGCCAGTTGCAGCCCGGAGACGCTGCCGTTGAAGCCCTTGCCGGATTCCTCCTTGAGGGCCTTGAGGATCAGGCCGCGCATCTGGTCGATTTCGAAGGGCTTTTCGATATAGTACAGCGAGCCCCGGGCCTTGGCCTTCTCCTTGATCTCCGACGACCCGTAGGCGGTCATCATGATCACCTTGGTCGTGGGGTGACGCTCCTTGATCCGCACGAGCATGTCCAGCCCGTTGATGCCGGGAAGCCGGATGTCGAGCACCACCGCGTCATAGGGTTCGCGCTGCATGAGGTCGAGGGCGCTCTCGCCGTCGTTGGTGGTGGTGACCTCGTAGATCTCCCGGTCGTGGGAGAGCGACTTGGCCAGCGACCAGGTCAGGGTCTCTTCATCGTCGACAATGAGGACCTTCTTTGGCATCCTTAGCGACTCCCCAGCCTCTCCAGGGCCATCTGCAGCGAGGTCCTCAGGCGTTGATAGGTCTCCATGCATGCCTGCATGTCGCGGCCCCTGCCGGCGGGAGGCGTGGCCTCGAAATCACCCAGGGACAAGGCCTCGAAGGCCCGCGCCATGCGTTGTGTGCCGCGGCTGGCGATCAGGGCCACCAGCAGGGCGACGAGGATGACCACCGTAATGCCTCCGGCGAGATAGACCATGAGCACCAGGCGTATCCTGCCCGCCAGGCTTTCCCTCAGCTTGCGCTGGTCCGTGATGAGCCCCCGCTCCCAGGCCCGGGGCTTGAAACCGAGGAGGGTGGAGCCATCCTTGAACGGCCGGACGGCCACCATGTAGTCCGGCGTGGCGATGTCCTGGGCGCGGGAAGCCCTGATGGCCTCGAGGATGGGGGCCGCCTGGTCGAGCAATTGGGGATGGTCATGCAGAAATTTTCCGGATGATTCAGCCGCGGTGGAGGTCTTGATCCTGAGGCTGGCGTTGTCCACCACCAGGATCTCGGCCCAGGAGGCGGGGATGGCGCTGTCCTCCAGGCGGGTGGTGTCCTGGAGCTGCTGCATGGCCCAGCCCAGGATCTGGGTGTTTTCCGCGTACAGACGCTCTTCCACGCGCTCCAGATTGACGGCGGAGACCATCTTTATCTGGGCGTAGACGAGCAGGGCCGATCCCGCCACCAGGGCGATGCCCCCGATGAGGATGGTGAGAAACAGCTTGGATTTCATAGTCCCTCCCCCCCCGTCCGCAGCCAGTCGGTCATGGTGTTCAGGAAGTTGAGCGCCATGGTCTCATCGGGAATCTTGCTGGAGAGGGTCTCGATCAGCGCCGCGCGCTGGTCCAGATCGTCGGAGAGGAGATCCAGACCCATATCCCGGGCGGTTTCGTCGATGATGAAGGGCGCGATCGGCCCCACGGCCCGCGTCAGGTCCCGCGTGAGGGCCTTAACGAAGGCGGTCTCGGGGAGCTGAATGGAATGCCTGGTGTTGTCGGATACCTGCAGGTCCGCCTCGCGCAGCAGCCCCAGGCGGAGCAGGGTGTAGAAGACCTTCATGGTGTCCGAGACCCCCAGCCCCACCAGGGGGGCGATCTCGGCGATGGAACTGCGGCCGTCGATATGGGCGATCACCCGCCACTGGATGGACTTGATGCTGAGGTCCTTGTCCTTGATGTCCGGGTCCAGGGCATAGATCATGGAGCTGGAGGGGATCAGGGCGGTGATGCGGTCCATCTGCCGCATGCGGGTGGTGGATTCCGTCAGGATGCCGTCCACGTCCTTCTGGACGGTGATGACGTCCGGGGTGTCGTCCATGAAGAAGCGGTATTCGCCCGCGGTCCACACCGCGGCCTCGTAGACGGCCTTCTCGCCCTCCAGGGAGCCGCAACTGGCATGGATGATGGCCCCCTCCTGGAAGAAGATGTTGCCGGTCTCGGCCCCGTTGTTGAGGTACAGCCGTCCGGTACGCCGGCCCAGCGAGAGAATCTTGATGATCTCGGGGCAGCGCGTGTTCACCAGTTCGCCGCTGATCTCCTGGTTCATTTCCCCTTCTCCTTGATCATATTGGCCAACACCAGCTTGCCTGTCATGCGCAACAGGGCCAGGTTGGTCCTGCGGCTCGATATGACCATGAGCATGACATCGCCGCTGAAATACATCGTGAGCACCATGTCCTCGGTATAGATCTCCACCATGTTGCCGGGGCGCCGGCTGTCGCCCATGGCCTCCTCGTAGAGCAGGCGGATGCGGTCCTTGGAGGCGGCGAAGCGATGCCGGGATGGTAGCTTTATCTGGATATTCTTACCCTTAGCGATGACGTAGCCGTGCACGCCCGGGATTTTGAGCAGGTCTTTTATGGAGCCATTCATACTTGTTGTCCTATCGGCAAAAGTTATTTTATTCTTTAGGATTAGGTGTAAAGTCCCCCACAGGGCCATTTTGGGGCTTGTCCTTTGCCCAAAAATTCCGATAGAGACTGTACAACCTGAATATCAACTCCACGAGGTAAGGAAATGGGCAAGATTATCGCAGAAATCCTCAATAAGCTGAAAAACGCTCTCTTTTATGGAGGCCACCTCAAGGGTGCGTTCTCTTTTGACGCCCTGGACATGACCGGTGTCTTTCCCTGCAGCATGGACGAACTGCTGCGCCCCGGCTACCTGGATGGCGGGTTCCGCATGCACTCCTCCATCACCAGCTACAACCAGGATGTCTATGACATCCACCAGGCCCACAAGCAGGAGTTCCTCCTGGACCATTCGCATCGCGACGGACACTTCCGGGTCTGACACCCACGGCCTGGCCCCCCTGAAGGACCACGAGCCTCCCTTGTAGACACCACGACGCGTGAGACACCCGGGCGCACCCCGGGTGCACGCAGGCACCGGACCTCAGCGGAGCCTGCCCGGCAGGGGCACGCCCCCGGTCTTGCGGGCGCATTTTCCCTTGTGAAGAGCGCGCCGGTGACATATATCATGCACTATGAATGACACACTGCGAGGCCATGCATGGAAGAGCTGATCCGTAACCGCATTGAGGCCAGTATCGAGGTCCACCGACGCCTGCCTGCGATCATCCCCCAGATCCAGGCGGCTTCCGCCCTCATGACCGCCTGCATCAGGGAGGGCGGCAAGATCCTCTTCGCCGGCAACGGCGGGTCGGCCGGCGACGCCCAGCACCTGGCGGGCGAACTGGTGAACCGTTTCCTGAAGGAGCGCCGGCCCCTGGCGGGCATCTCGCTTACGACCGACACCTCGGTCATAACCGCCATCGCCAACGACTATGCCTTCGACGAGATCTTCGCCAAGCAGGTCCAGGCCCTGGGAGTCAAGGGCGATGTCTTCTTCGGCATCTCCACCAGCGGCAACTCGCCCAACCTCATCCGCGCCTTTGAAGCCGCCCGCGCCCTGGGTCTTGCCACCATCGGACTGACCGGTGCGGGCGGCAGGATGGCCGACCTGGTGGACTGCCTCATCGCCGTACCGGAAGAGTCCACCCCGCGCATCCAGGAGGCCCACATCACCATCGGCCACATCCTCTGCGAGATCGTTGAGGCCCGGGCCACCTGAGGAGTTGAGGCCCGATTCCGTTTGACAGATGCTGCGGGCGGTACTATGTAAGGGGTCTGGGGTAGGATTCCCCTGACGCCGCGGGCGGCAAGGCAATCCTGCACCAGAGCGATGCGAGACCCATGGGGGCGTAATGGGTTCGACGGAAGTAGTTGAGGTTCAAGGAGCATGCCGAGGCGGCCCCCTCGTTAAACAGGCTACGCACATACAAGTGCCGACGATTACAATTACGCACTGGCCGCTTAAATACGGCCACATCGGGTGACGGCCCGCCCGTCGGTCGTCACCAAAGATGTCAAAAGCAGATGGGCGCCCCTTTCAGCTCCGCCCCTGGGCTGCGAGGGTATCAAAGGGCTGGGTTGCGAATGGCCTGTCTGTGGGCAGAACGCAACCGAGACAAAAATTCACAGACTAAGCATGTAGCCGCCTTGGGCTGAAGGCTTTCGGACGCGGGTTCGATTCCCGCCGCCTCCACCATTTAGAAAAGACAAACCCG
>CAZUDI010000041.1:0-34203 GCA_964618975.1 uncultured Bacteriovoracaceae bacterium
AGTTCCTGGCCCTCTGTCGCCTCGGGAAGGTTGATGTAGCTGCCTTGCATGGGGGACCCGAACGAGAGCATGAAGAATATCAGCAGCAGGAAGACCACATCCACCAGCGGGGTTATGTCAAGTGTGGAAATGGGAGGCCGTTGCCTATGTCTGAATCTCACGGCCTTCGCCCTTGAGGTATTCGAGAACCCGTGCCGAGGTCTTTTCCATCTCCAGCAGGAGGTAGTCGCTCCTGGCCATGAGGAAGCGGTAGCAGATGTAGACCGGGATAGCGATCGAGAGTCCGGCGGCGGTGGTGATCAGGGCCTCGGAGATGCCGGAAGCAAGCATTTGACTTTCCGGACCACCGGCGCCGACGGCATGGAAGGACCTGATCATGCCCGAGACCGTACCCAGCAGGCCCAGAAGCGGGGAGATAGTTGCAATGATACCGAGGATATCAATGAAACGTTCGATGTTATAGGCCTCGCTGGCGCCGGCCTCCTCCATGTAGTCCTTGATGATCTCCCGGCGCATGCCGGCGTTTTTTATGGCCACCATGATTACGGGGCAGATGGGCGACGAGCTGCGCTTGAGCAGCTGTTCGATGTCATCTAGCCGGCCCATGCGGGTGAGGCGTTCGATCTCGGAGATGAGCTCCCGGGGCAGGATCTTGCCCTGGCGCAGAGCAAGGAGACGCTCGATAAAGATGGCCAGGGCGATGACGGAGCATGCCAACAGGGGCCACATCATGGGCCCGCCCCTCAAAAAGAGATCCCACAGTGACATCTTACCTCCTGAACAGATACGTGGGTTTCTGCCCTTATCACATAAATAGGGGCATAATTCAACAGAACCGTTTCCAGCACTGTTTCGGTATTGTACAGGATGGAGAACATATACTGGCACGGACGGTCCCCACGCGCTTTCTTGACCGGAAGCGACGATTCGGTATAGGTAGCGACAGTAAACCTGGCTGCGGCCTGGAGGGGGCGGGCCCCCCGGCCACAAGGAGGAGAGGTCAGTCATGAACGGGAATCTATTGGGAAAACAGGTGAGAGGACCTAGGGGATATGACCCCCGAGTGCTCCACCCCATCATGCGCACCCCGGGGGATCTGGCCATGTTCGGTTTTGACCTCTGGCGCGCCTATGAGCTTTCATGGCTGAATCCCCGGGGCAAGCCCGAGATTGCCATCCTGGAGCTGATCTTCCCCCTCGAGAGCAGTTGTATTGTGGAGTCCAAGTCGTTGAAGTTTTACCTTGCTGGGCTCTCTCAGGAGAGGTTTGCAGATGCGGGCGAGATCTCCCGGGTGATCAGGGACGACCTTGCGCGGGTGCTTAAGGCCCCCTGGGTGGGGGTGCATCTCATCGCCCAGGCGGCCTTGGTCCAGCCGCACTGGGAGAGTGTCGTTCGGGGCGTATGTGTAGATGGCATCGACCTAGAGATCGCTGACTACCGGGAGGATGCGGGCCTCCTGAAGTCGGAAAAGGAACGGGTGGTCGAGGTGATCTTCTCCGACCTGCTGCGCAGTCTATGTCCGATCACCAATCAGCCCGACTGGGGCACGGTGGTGGTGGACTACCGTGGCCATCGGATCGATCACACCGCGTTTCTGAGATATATCGTCTCCTACCGAGGCCATGAAGGGTTTGCCGAGGAGTGCTGCGAGAGCATTTTTACCGATATCTCAAAGAGATGTCGCCCTGAGGAAATCACGGTCTCCTGCCGGTATACCCGAAGAGGCGGCATCGACATCAACCCGGTGCGTTCCTCCCATCCGCTGCAGCCGGACGAGGTGCCTCAGTGGCGTCTGGTCCGGCAGTGAGATGGGTGCACATTGTAGCGCGGAGGCTCAGGCGGGATGGTGCTCCCGCACCGTGACCCTTTTATCCAGCACCTCGCGGACACGTTCGAAGGCCTGTTGCGGAATGCGAATGGAGAGTCCGCAATCGGAGCTGATTTCACGCGGGGTAGGGATCACCTTGTGTTCGAGGGCGGCCTGCTTGAGGAGTTTCTCGGCCAGGAAGACCTGCGTGGCCGAGTCGAAGAGCAGGACAAGGTGCTTGGTCACCTCCGTTTCCCGGGCGGCCTTCTGGATGTAGACGTAGATACCGTCATCTTTTTTTAGCTCGCGCACATCAAATCCCAGGTTGTGTCCCATCTGGTGGAGGCTTTTAAGCGGCTCGGGATTGTCTACGATGATTACCACGGAATCGTTGTCCAGCATGGCCCTGTAGGCCAGTGCAACCGGGGGGTGCTCAGGGAGGGCGGCCTGGCGGGTATCGATCACTTCCGACATGCAGTCTCCTCATGATCCTTGATGAGCGTTTTTTCTGGATCGCATTCCCCGCCGCTAATGGCGTGAAGGGGATCCAGTGTCTGGCCTGGGTTCATACCCATGATCGGTTGTTCCCCATGGGCTGACCGGTCCGTCTTTTCCACGGGTGCAGCCAGGGGGAGGGGCCGGTGTTTATGGGTCACCCCCCTGTTCCTGCTGTGACCCGAGGTTATCGCCTGCGTGCCGGGATACCACATCCCGGCCATATACTACTTCCTTTCCCGCACTTCAAGACCGAGGGCCAGGGTGATAAGATCCGGAAACGGGGTTCAGACCTCAATGATGAGCACGGTCCAAAGGAGGAGCCCGATGAGGAAGCTCAGTCCCGCCATACCCAGGCTCGGGGTACTCATTTTGATGAAGCGCCCGCGGAAATCCTGATCCTTGGCCATGGCGATATAGAAATTGAAGACAGCCATGGGGGAGATGAACACGGCCAATCTCAGGCTGAGTCCCAGACAGGCATAGTATTTGCGCAGGAGCATATGGGGGAAAAGGCGCACGAGCTCGGTCAGGAGGTAAACGATACCCGTATACAGGATTGTCTTCTTCGGATTTGGTGGACAGGCATGCGGAAGCTGCCATGGAGAGGCGCTACGGCAATGTCGGTGATGGAGCCGACCAAGGTGATAAGGGTCGTATTCTGCAGGGCGAGCGGCAGCCGTCCATGGCACCGGCGAGCTCCCCCAGGGCGTCATTGAGCCCCAGGACCATGGAGCGGAGGCGTTCCTCGTCGAGCAGGGCTATGAGGGCGGTTTCATGGTCACGCTCCTCCCGAAGGATCGTCTAGAGGCCGCGGATGTGCCGGCTGAGGGTCGTATAGGAGGACTGGGCGCGCCTCTCAGCCGGAGAAGGTGCCCTTGACCGATCGGGACGAATGCGTTTATGGAAGGGGGCAGGGAGAGGAACAGACATGATCGATCTGGTGAAGAGCTTTTTCGGTAAGGGACAGGACAAAGGCCCCGGAGGTCAGGCGCAGGATCCAGGGCATGACGTTCACGTGGCTACCTGTGCACTGCTGCTGGAGATGGCAGCCATCGACGGTGAGTTCAGCACAGAGGAACGCGCCCGTCTCGTCACCATATTGCGGGAAGATCTGGGGATTCAGGCCGAAACCGTGGCTGCGCTCATGGACCAGGCCCAAAGGGAAGTGGCTCAGAGTATCGATCTGTGGCGTTTCACCCGTTTGATCAAAAACCATTACAGCGTGGAGGAGAAGATCCAGGTGATCGAGGCCATCTGGAAGATCGTGTATGCCGATGGTAGGCTCGACCACAACGAGGATTACCTCGTGCACAAACTGGCCGATCTGCTCGGCCTGCGGCACAGCGAGCTCATCGATGCCAAACTGCGCGTCAAGGCCTCGCTGGAGGGGGCTTGATCCTTGCGCAGGAGGGGCCATACTGATGGATACATCAAGGCATAAGGGCGAAGACATCCTGGTAAGGGCCATGGCCCGGGACGGTTCGTTCAGGGCCATGGCGTGTACCTGTTCACAGCTGGTCAGTGACGCCTGCCGGCGGCATGGGACCTATCCGACCGCCTCGGCCGCCCTCGGTCGGGTACTGGCCGGTGCGGCGCTCATGGGTGCACTGCTCGATGGCGAGCAGCGTCTGGCGCTCAAGTTCGAGGGTTCGGGCCCTCTAGGGAAGATTCTGGCCGAGGCGGACAGCCGCGGTATGGTGAAGGGCTACGTGGCCAACCCGCAGGTGGACCTGCCGCCCAAGAACGGCAAGCTCGACGTGGCCGGGGCGCTGGGGAGAACGGGTTTCCTCACGGTATCCAAGGACCTCAGGCTCAAGGCTCTCTATACGGGGATCGTCCATCTTGTTTCGGGAGAGATAGCCAAGGACTTGGCCTACTATTTCGCCGAATCCGAGCAGATTCCCTCGGCCGTGGGGCTGGGTGTCTTCGTGGAGAAGGGCGGGCGCATTTCGGCAGCGGGAGGTTTCCTCATTCAGACCCTGCCGCCTACGAACGAGGCGCTTGTGGAACAGCTGGAGAAACAGGTTCTGGCCCTGCCCTCGCTCACGGGGGTGCTGCGGGAGGATACCACACCCGAAGGTCTTCTCGAGCTGCTTCTGCGTGACATCGACTACGAGATCCTGGAACGCCGGAGGCTTGCCTTCGGCTGCACCTGCAGCCGGGAGCGTATCGAGCAGGCCCTTATAACCCTGGGGGAAGAGGGAATTGGGGGTATCCTGGACAGAGAGGAGGTGACTGAGGTCACCTGTGAGTACTGCCGGAAGAAGTATGCGTTCAGCCGTCATGCCCTGCTGCGTCTGCTGAGCGAGATGCATTGAAGGGGAGGTGCGTCATGGAGAATGCCATTGAGCGTTACTGGGAGAAGCGGTTGGCAGATGTGAAGGCGGCGCTGGAGGACAACGGATTCAGGGCCTTGGTGGCGCACGATCGAGAAGCCGCCCGGCGCATGGTTATCGAGGATATCCTGGAGAAGGCCGGGGCCCGGAGCATCGCCTGGGGAGGCTCTCTGACCTTCATTGAAACCGGGCTTTACGAGCTGCTCAAGGATGTGGGCGGGATGGAAGTGATCGATACCTACGACAAGCGCATTCCGCGCGAAGAGGTGCTTGAGCGGCGCAGACAGGCGCTCATGGCCGACCTTTTCTTCACCGGGACCAATGCGCTCACCGCCGGAGGTAAGCTGGTGAATCTCGATATGATCGGCAACCGGGTGGCGGCACTGGCCTTCGGGCCGCGGCAAGTGGTGGTGCTCGCCGGACGTAACAAGATCGTTCCCGGTCTCGAGGAAGCCATGACCCGTATCCGCGACTACGCCGCACCTGTGAACACCCGCCGGCTGCAGAAGAAGACCCCCTGTGCGGCGACTTCAAAGTGCAGCGACTGTCTCTCGCCCGAGAGGATCTGTAATGTGTGGACCATCACCGAGAAATCCTTTCCTCCGGGGAGGATTACGGTGGTTCTCATCAACGAGGACCTCGGGTTCTAGGGATATCTTCGCCGGTGATATGCAAGCAGGACGACCCTGATGAACCCTGTCCGTTTGAAGATACGCGTTTTCTATGATATCAACGCCGTGACATGCCTGCCGCAGGCAGTCGCGGCACTAATCCGTAGTTTGAGGATAGTCCATGGGGCTCGCTTGAGCCGCACGCAGCGGTCTAGAGAAGCCCAAGGGATTGAGAGGAGTAGCGCGTGAGTATGGTTCTGATCATTGATGACGACCGTACCCTGCTCAAGGATTTCAGACGGCTGCTCTCGGACAATGGGTATACGGTTGCGACGGCTACCTCGGGTCCAGATGGGCTTTCCCTGATACAGACCCGTCGTCCGGATATCGTTCTGCTGGAGGTATGTCTGCCCGGTATGAATGGACTGGAGGTCTATGAGCGCATACGGGAGCTTGCGCCGGACCTGCCCGCCATCATCATGACCGCCTTCGGTTCCACGGATACGGCGATCCAGGCCACCAAACTCGGCGCCTTCGAGTATGTACTCAAGCCCTTCGACCTGCGGGATGTGATGGGCTTGATCGATCAGGCCCTCGAGGAATTCGGATACCACGAGCCGTACAAGGGGGCGCACCCCGGGCTCGATATGCCCTCGATGGATGCGATCATTGGGCAGAGCCGGTCTATGATAGAGCTCTACAAGGCCATCGGGCGGGTGGCCTCGACCAACGCCACGGTGCTGATCCGTGGTGAATCGGGCACCGGTAAGGAACTCGTGGCCCGCGCTATCCATCATTACAGCAAGCGTTCCAGTGGCCCCTTCCAGGTGATCGACTGCACCTCCATTCCGGAAAATTTGCTCGAAAGCGAGCTTTTCGGTTATGAGAAAGGCGCCTTTACCGGGGCCACCCAGCGTCACGCCGGCCATATCGAGCGGGCCCAGGGTGGCACGGTCCTGCTGGACGAGATAGGTGATATGCCGCTCAATATCCAGGCCAAGATCCTACGGCTGCTGCAGGAGAAGCATTTCCAACCCCTGGGTGGCACCCGCACTGTCGCGGCCGATGTGCGTATTATCGCCGCCACCAACCGCGATCTGGAAAAGGCGTTGGCCGCACACCGCTTTCGGGAAGACCTCTATTATCGCCTCAAGGTGGTCACCCTCACACTGCCGCCGCTTAGGGAGCGTGCGGACGATATCCCCTTGCTGAGTGAATATCTGCTGAGGCGTCTTGCGCAGGAAACCGGGATCGCCAATCCGGGCATCTGGCCACTGGCCTTGGAGGTCCTGGCGCGATATGAATGGCCCGGTAACGTACGTGAATTGGCCAACACGCTTTACAAGGCCCTGATTTTCAGTCGCGGTTGCCGCATCAACCCAGACACCATAGCCCAGGCCATCTCCGGAGGCGACCAGCCCCTAAGAGAATCCGGGCGCTGGAATCCCGAGCCTGCCCAGCCCGCATCGCTAGCCTGCAGCCCGGCACAGGAGTGGATCGGCCATTTTCTCGAGACCGCCAGGGCAGAGAATCCCTATGCCTGTCTCATGGAACAATATTCGCGTCTGATCGTGCACACGGCCCTTGAGATGTCCGGCGGCAACCGCTCCCGGGCCGCTCAAATGCTCGGCATCTCGCGCCAGACCGTGATTTCCAAGATCGGCCAGTAGGCCCTACCCATCTTCAACCATTGCCCTCCCGTATTCCAACCGGCAACCTGCCGTTCTTGCATCCGCCCGCCTCAGCAGGGCAGGGAATCGGGGAAGATGCCCTGCTGTCATGGATATTTAACACTTGAGACCCTGAGGCGTGGCCGCTACGCATGAGGCGCGCGGCGCGAACCGCTGAAAGGCGGACCTTTTCGGTCAGGTGTATGATCTAGACGACACCCAAGCGGCGACGGTTTGTACGGCAACGATGCCCATCAAACATAGCCAGCCTAGCCAGGAGCAGTCTTGGCCAGCCCGGCCGGTGCCGGCCCGGGAGGTTCCAGCAGGGCGGCTTGTACCGTGGATCTGTATGATAAAATTAACACTACCGGGGGAGGTGCGGATCGGCGGCTGGAGGCCTTGTTTAATTCAGTAAATTATATCAAATAGTTAAACATGAGCGCGTGCGCCGGGAGTATCTGGCCTGCGCCTTGCAAAGTCCTCCTAACAAAGAGACCCAACAGAAAGGAGGATGCCAAACAAGATGAATTATCCAACACAGGATCTTACCATCAAGATCGGCAAGGCCAAGGTTTTTGAGGCGCAGCGGTGCGCCGTGGCGAAGATCGACCCGGCGTTGTGTATCAACTGCGGCACCTGCCGCCGAAGCTGCCCGACCGAGGCGATTTCCGAGTTGCAGCGGGTGATCTGCCGCTTGTGCCCGGACTGCGCCAACGGCCCGCAGTTTTTCCCGGACACGGCCGAGGCCTATGCTGCTGAGCATGCCTGCAGTATCGCCTGCCCCCTGGGGACCATCCCCGAGGGGTATGTCAACAAGATCGCCGAGGGCAGGTTCGAGGAGGCCTATGACCTGATCGCCGAGCTCAACCCCCTGCCGGGGGTCTGTGGCCGTATCTGCAACCATCCCTGCATGGACGACTGCAAACGCGGGCTTTTGATCGATGCGCCGCTCGACATCCGCGGCCTGAAACGCTTCGTCACCGACAGGGTTGCGCCGAAGGTGAGGCCCTTCATTCCCAAGTTCGACGCCCGTGTGGCCGTGATCGGCGCCGGGCCGGCCGGCATCATGGCGGCCTTCGACCTGTCGAAGAAGGGCTACCAGGTCACCATCTTCGAGGCCGGTCCCGAACCGGGCGGCATGATGAACCGCGCCATCCCGGCCTTCCGTCTGGACAAGGCCGTGCTGGCCTCCGAGATCGACGCCCTGGTCGCCGCCGGGATCGAGATTATCTACAATACGCCCGTGGGCAAGAACCCGACCATCGACAGCCTGTTGGCGGGCGGCTTTGAGGCCGTCATCGTAGCGGTCGGCGCCAGCAAGGGCATGATCCTGCCGATCGAGGGCGCCAACGCCGACACGGTCTACGACGCGGTCTCGCTGATGACACGCATCAACAAGGAGATCCCGCAGACCGCCACCGGCACCAACCGCTGCATCGCTTACGGCAGGGTTATCGTCATCGGCGGCGGCTCGGTGGCTCTCGATACCGCCCGCGCCCTGCTGCGCAAGGGCGCGGTCTCGGCGAACTGTGTCTGCATCGAGGACGACGAGACCATGCCGGCCATGCCGGCCGAGATCGCGGATGCAGTCAAGGAAGGGGTTGTCTTCACCACCTGTGCCGCCCCGACAAAAATCCTGGCCGCCTGGACCAAGGTCGAAGGCGTGGAGTTCAAAAAGGTCAGCGCGATCGAATGCGACGACTGCGGTCGGCTGCGTCCGGTCACGGTCGACGGTACCGAGTTCACCCTGGAGGCCGACACGGTGGTCTTCGCCACCGGCCAGAAGGCCGACCTGCGCTTCATCGCCAAGGGCGCCGGACTGGAGCTCAATGCCGCCGGTCTCTTGGACTACGACGCCGCGTCCCTGATGACTGAACGCGTTGGCCTGTTCCTGGCCGGCGATACGGTCACGGGCCGGGGTTCGGTGATCGAGGCCCTGGCCTCGGGCCGCAAGGCGGCCCTGGGGGTGGACAATCTGCTCCAGGGGAGAGGCCTGGCCCAGCGGGTCGAACACACCCTCACCACGGCCAAACCGGCTGAGAAGATCTTCCCGGTCATGCTCGAGAGACTCGAACCCCAGGTTATGCCCGAGATCAAGAACCGCTCGGGCTTCGACGAGATCGAATTGGGCTTCACCGAGCGTCAGGCGATTCTGGAGGCCAAGCGCTGCATGAAGTGCGGCTTCGAGCAGGTCGACGAGGAGCGCTGCATCGGCTGCGGCATATGCGCTGCCCTGTGCCCACAGAATGCCATCACCATGACCAGATCAGCACACAAGGAGGGCAAGTGAGATGAAAACCATCGAACGTGAGGTTATCGTTGTCGGAGCCGGCCCCGGTGGATCGGCCTGTGCATCCTACCTCGCCCGCGCCGGAGTGGACGTGCTCCTGCTCGACAAGGAGCGCTGGCCGCGCGACAAGGTCTGCGGCGATTCACAGGCCGAGGTGACCATGTCGCATGTCCACGAATTGGGCGCCTACGACGAATTGGCCGCGGTCGGCTATCCCAACAAGGGTTTTCTGCTGACCTCGCCCGACTACCAGAAGGCCTACCTGCCCGCACCGGGCGTGCGCTTCACCACCCCGCGGCGTCTCTTCGACAACATCATGAAGAACACGGCACTAAGGCACGGGGCCGAGTTCATGGAGGAGTGCTGGGTCTACGACGTGATCAAGGAAGATGGCCAGGTCGTAGGGATCAAGGCCAAGTACGAGGGCGAGTATATCGAGCTGCGCGCTAAGGTCATCATCGGCGCCGACGGCGCCCACTCCAAGGTGGCGCGCGCCCTGGGCATGTTCCCGGACAACCCGCCCGACACCGGCGCCGGGCTGCGGTGCTACTACGAGAACTGCGATCACGAGGGCTATATCGAAATCCATTTCGACAAGGACGTACTGCCCGGTTATGTCTGGCTCTTCCCATCAGGCTCGGCCGGAAACAACGTGGTCAATGTCGGCATCGGCTTTGGCATGGATATTTACAAGGGCCGCACCCTGCAGGAGTGCATCGAGATTTTTACCGAAAACAGCCCGTTTGGTGAGCGACTCAAGACGGCCCGCCAGATCTCGCCTTGGAAGGGCTGGCGCCTGCCCACCGCTCCGCAGGCTTTTGACAATTTCGTCGCCGGCGCCATGCTGATCGGCGACGCCGGCAGCTTCATCCTGCCGTTGACCGGCGAGGGCGTCGGTCCGGCTATGGAGACCGGCAAGATGGCGGCCGATACCGCCATTGAGGCCCTCGAGAAAGGTGACTACTCACTCGAGACCATGAAGAAGTTCGGCGAACGCTGGCACGGCAACTATGACGAGAAATACCGGCAAATGCTGGCCATGAACGATGCCTTCCGCTCCCCGGAGGCCATCAACAACACGGTCCAGATGTACCTGACCAACGAGGCGTTCAAGGCCGAAGTGCTCAAGATGATGTATTTCGCAGACTCCAAGAAGCAGGCCTAGATGCAGCATGGGCCCGGCCTTATCGCGGCCGGGCCCGCTTGACAGCATAAGGCATCCGGGTGGGACAGCGATACCCGCGCGGATGGTTGGATGAGACGCACCGCGGCAGCACGAGCCATACTGCCGCCCGTGCGGTGCATGCAGGGGAGGTGGTTGACCGGATATGGTTTCCGGCGGTTTGATCGCCCCCGGCCCTGGTTTCTTCACCTGGGGCAGGCGTTCGCGTGACCATGGGTCTGTGATGGGTCGTTACCACCGCACTATCTCCTGAACCCCCCCGGCCCGTCGGGAGATGCGCCCCGTTGCATGAGGGATGCAATCTCAGGACAAACAAGGCCAAAGAATGGTCGTGTTTCGAGCCAGAAAGGAGAGCATCGATGAGCATTCTGACAGTACTGGGAACCACACCCAAGGACTTCGAGCTTGAGGGTCTGACACCCGACCCCGCAGTCTGGGAGGACGGCATCCGCATCGGCACCGGGCCAGGCGAATTCGAGTGGTGGTATTTCGATGCCCACATGGATGACAAGACCACCGTGGTGGCCATCATCTTCACCAAATCGTATGCCAATATCGACGTGCCCCTGTCCCCGCAGGTGAAGCTGAGCATCACTACCCCGTCCGGTAAGACCTACCTCAAGCTGATCAACTATCCGGGAAGCGCCTTCAGCGCCTCGGACAAGCAGTGCGACGTCAAGGTGGCCGGCAATTGGATCAAAGGCGATCTACAACACTATGCCATCCATTTCGCTGAAGAAGACATCTCCGCCGACCTGGAATTCAGCCGCGTGGTGCCCTCGTGGCGGCCCGGGACAGGCAAATGCAGCTTCGGCGAGGAAAGAAAGGATTTTTTCGCCTGGTTCGTGCCGATCCCCTTCGGCAACGTCAGGGGTAAAGTATTTTATGAAGGCGCCGAGCACATGGTCAACGGGACCGGCTACCATGACCACAACTGGGGTAACATCTCCCTGCGCAAGGCCATCGACCACTGGTACTGGGGCCGCCTCAATATCGGCGACTACAGGGTCATCTTTTTCCAGCTGATCTCGGCCAAAAAATATGGCTCTGTGCGCCTGCCGCTCTTCATGTTCGCCAAGAACGACCAGATCCTCACCGGCGACGGGAGCAGACTCACCCTGCAGGAAAACAACTTTATCCCGCATACCCCCAGCGCTAAAACCTATGCAAAAGACCTGAAATTCCACTGGCAGGACAAAGGGGAGACCATCACCATCACGACTTCCAATCCCGAGGTGATCGACGCGCGAAGCCTGCTGGCCGACCTGCCGTTTTTCAAACGCAAGCTGGCCCGGATTTTCACCAATCCCCATTATTTCAGGTTCAACGCGGAAACCGAGATCGACGTCAACTTCGGAGGGATCAGGGACATGATCAAGGAAAAAGCCCTCTACGAGATCATGATGCTGCACTAGCACGGACGCGGGTACGACCCGTTTCTCCTGCCAGTCCCTCCCCCGGGCCGGCACCCTGCCATCACGGGCGGGATGCCGGTCGTTTTGTGTGGGATGCAGAGAGCCAGCCTGTAGGGCAGCCGGACGATCCCAGGGCAGACATCGAGACCCTCGGGCAGCCGGGACGCCATGGAGTTCCCTGCCGGAAGGCCACGGCGATGGCCCAGGATTGACGGTGGTCGCAGGACTGTGTCATAACACAGCCAGCTGGTGCCCGTACGGATCAGACATGGGGATGGCCGGTGAGAGACGTGAGATGATGAAGGAATACGATGTGATTGTGGTGGGGGCCGGTCCGGCCGGCACAACCTGTGCCGCCTACCTCAGCCGGGCCGGAATCGATGTGCTCCTGATCGACAAGGAGAAGTTTCCACGGGACAAGCCCTGCGGCGGAAGCCAGACCGAGGTGGCCCTTGAACACGTGATTGAGCTCGGCGCCTTTGACGAGGTGCAGCAGGCGGGGTATCCGAACAAGGGGCTGCTGCTGACCGCGCCGGATTACACCCGCTGTTATCTCGACGCGCCCGGCGAGCGCCGCACCACCCCCAGGCTCGTTTTCGACGATATCATGAAGCGCACGGCCATCAGGCATGGTGCCGAGATGGTTGAGGAATGCTGGGTCTACGACGTGATCAGGCAGGACGGGCGGGTCTGCGGGGTACGGGCCCGTTGCCGGGGCGAGGATCTGGAGCTGCGTTCGCGACTGGTGATCGGAGCCGACGGGGCCCATTCCGTGATCGCCCAGGCCTTGGATATGTTTCCGGACAACCCGGCCCACGTGGCGGTGGCCATGTCCTGCTATTACGAGAATGTGCCCATGGAAGGCTACCTAGAGTTCCACTTCGACCGCCATGTGCTGCCCACGTACCTGTGGATCTTCCCTACGGGCAATCAGGAGGGACTGGTCAATGTGGGGCTGGGCATCAGGGCCGATATCCACCGGGGTACGGCCCTGACGAAGTATTTCCAGCAGTTTGTCCGCAGCAGCCCCTATGGCCGGCGCCTGCTGGATGCCAAGCAGGTCAGCGAGTGGCAGTGCTCCCGTATCCCGTGCGGCACCCAGGCCGGGAAGAATCATGCCCCCGGCGCCATGCTGATCGGTGATGCGGGCAGCTGCGCCCTGCCGCTGACCGGCGAAGGGGTCGGGCCGGCCATGGAGAGTGCCAAGATGGCTTCTGACATTGCAATTGTAGCCCTGGACGGCAACGACACCTCCGATGAGGTGCTGGCCGGGTATCACGAGCGCTGGCTGGCGGCCTGTAAGCTCAAGTACCAGAACATGAAGGTCATGGAGAATGCCTTCTGCAATGCTGAGGATGTGAATGCGCTGGTGAAGAAGTTTCTCTCCAACGGGGCCTTCAAACAGGAGCTCCTCAAGAAGATGTTTTTCGTAGGGTGCGTGTCCACCAGGAACAGCGTGTGAATCGTTAGAGGTCACATTCCCCGTCGTCTGCGGCTTCCAGGGCTTGCGCCGAGTTTTGTATCAGTAATCCCATCGTTGCGATTCGGCATCAGGGCGGGATAATGGTAGGCGCTAAAGCAACGGCCTCCAGCACGTCTTCCCGAAGCAACAATCCAATGCACAACCGCACAGGAGCAGCGATAGAGGGCGAAGAGGGGACTACAGTAACGGAAGGATAACCAGGCACGATTTGTTTTTCTGACCGGTTATACCTATGTAGTATAGAACATGTGCTGAGGAAAGGAGGGGTCCAAGATGGAAAAAGTGCGGCTCAGGGATTACCTCAATATCGCCATCGAACGGGAGATTGAGGCCCATGCCTTTTACACGGAGCTCATGCGCAGGACAGCTGACAAGGCGGCCAGGGATGCCCTGGAACTCCTGGCGGGCGAGGAACTCAAACACCGGGCTTTTCTCGAGGCCTACCGTGACGGGGAATTCGACAGCCAGGCCCTGCGCCTGAGTGATGTTATCGACTACAGGATCGCTGAACATATGGACAAGCCCGACCTCGAGAAGGATATGGGCAGCGCGGAGATCTACCTGGTGGCCGCCCATCGGGAACTCAACGCGTATAATTTCTACAAGGGACTGGCCGAACTTCACCCCGAGGGCACCCTGAGAGAACTCTTCCTGGAGATTGCCGGCGAGGAACTTCGGCACAAGGAAAAGGTGGAATACCTCTATTCAAACACCGCCTTTCCCCAGACCGATGGGGGATAGAATTTCAGGCGCGGGTATTGTGCGGAATGACGCGCCGGAGATCGTCGCCCTGGTCGAGGCCTGCGCACCAGAAGAAGTGAGGTGATGACATGGAAAGACACCACAAATTTTCCCTCTGGTATGTACTGATTGCGATCTGGATCGTCATGATCGCCCACAGTCTGATCATGCAGATGTTCTCTGTGGAACATATCCCGTATTCACGCTTCATCGAGGCCCTGAAGGCGGGTGAGGTGGTCGAGGTGTCCGTCTCGCAGGACCATATTCGGGGCAGGAGGCGGATTACCGAGGGCGCCGCGGAAACGATAAGGGACTTCGAGACGGTGCGGGTGGATCCCGGGCTCTCGGATCTGCTCCAGCAGTATGATGTGCAGTTCAAGGGTGTGGTGGCCAGTCAGTTCTGGCAGAACATCTTCTCGTGGTTCGTTCCCGTGCTCTTTTTTTTCGGGATCTGGTATTTCATGATGCGGCGTTTTTCCTCGCAGCAGGGGAATTTCCTCTCACTCGGCAAAGGCCGGGCGCGGATCTACATGGAAGACGACGTTGGGGTGAGCTTTGCGGACGTGGCCGGGGTGGATGAGGCCAAGGACGAGCTTGTGGAGGTGATCCAGTTCCTCAAGACCCCGGACAAATACACCCGTCTGGGGGGCAAGATCCCCAAGGGGGTCCTCCTTGTGGGTCCTCCGGGCACGGGCAAGACCCTCCTGGCCAAGGCCGTGGCCGGCGAGAGCGGGGTCCCGTTTTTCAGCATGAGCGGCTCCGAGTTTGTGGAGCTTTTCGTGGGCATGGGGGCGGCGCGGGTGCGGGATCTCTTCTCCCAGGCCAAGACCAAGGCCCCCTGCATCATCTTCATCGACGAGCTCGATGCCCTGGGCAAGGCACGGGGGATTGCCGGGGCCTATGGCGGCAACGACGAGCGCGAGCAGACCCTCAACCAGCTCCTGGTGGAGATGGACGGCTTCGATTCGTCGGCCGGCATCATCATGCTGGCGGCCACGAACCGGCCGGAAATCCTCGACCCAGCCCTGCTGCGGGCGGGCAGGTTCGACCGCCAGGTGCTGGTGGACCGGCCGGACAAGCAGGGTAGGGCCGACATCCTGAAGGTGCACCTTCAGGGGGTTGAGGTTGGCGGCGATGTGGATATCGATGCCGTAGCGGCCATGACCACCGGGTTCGTGGGCGCCGATCTGGCCAATCTCGTGAACGAGGCGGCGCTGCTTGCCGTGCGCAACGGCCGCGACAGGGTGAGTCTGGCCGATTTGCGCGAGGCGGTGGAGAGGATCGTGGCCGGACTCGAAAAGAAGAACCGGCTCATCAATCCACGTGAGCGGCAGATCGTGGCCCACCACGAGATCGGACACGCCCTCGTGGCCCTGAGCCTGCCCGGAAGCGATCCTGTGACCAAGATAACCATCGTGCCCCGCGGGGTAGCGGCGCTCGGATACACCATGCAGACCCCCACCGAGGACCGCTTCCTCATGACCAGGAGCGAGCTGCTCGATAAGATCGCCGTGCTGCTTGGCGGCCGGGCGGCCGAGGAGCTTGTCTTTGAGGATGTTTCCACCGGGGGCCAGAATGACCTGGCCAAGGCCACCGACATCGCCCGCAGTCTTGTCATGCAATACGGCATGAGCCGTGAGGTGGGACAGGTGGTCTACGAACGCTCAGGGCACCGCAACCCCCTTGGCCTTCCTCAGGGCCAGGTCCCGGAGTACAGCGAGCACACCGCCGAGACCATCGACAGGGAGCTCCGGGCCATCATGGAGGAGCAGTATACCCGGGCCGGGGAGATCCTCAGCGCCCACCGCCAGGTGTTAAGAGCGGGGGCCGAGGTGTTGCTCAGGGAGGAAAACATCGAGGGTGCGACCCTGAAGGAACTGCTTGAGCGGGAAAGGGATTCCTGATAGTTTGAGGTGTGCATAGAGAACCATTCCTGATCCTCTATATTGTCATGCTGGTGCTTGCGCAGGCCGTACGGTGGGGCCTCGAGAGACTCAATACCCGGCACCTGAAGGCCCACGGTGATGTGGTACCCGAGGCCTTTACGGATGTGGTGGATCGCGAAACCCTGAAACGCATGCAGGCCTATACGATGGCCACGAATCGGGTGGCCGCCATCGAGAGTCTGATAAGCGACCTATTGTGCCTCGTGATCGTTCTGGGGTTGTTTCCCTGGCTGAACAGGGTCGTAGTGGGGCTTGGCCTGCCCTTTGTGCCGGCGGGGATGTTGCTGCTTTTCACCCTGGCGATCATCACGGGCGCCATAACGCTCCCCTTTGACCTGTATTCCACCTTTGTGGTGGAGCGGCGTTTTGGTTTCAGTACCATCACGCCCGGATTATGGCTTGTGGATCTGATCAAGTCGCTGCTGATTGCGGGGATCCTCTTGGGTGTCCTCATGGCGGTTTTCCTGGCGCTTATGCAGCGCTTCCCGTACACATGGTGGATTTTCGTGTGGGCCTTCTACGCCTTCTTCCAGCTGCTCATGCTCTGGATATACCCCGTGCTCATCGCCCCTGTCTTTAATACATTCAAGCCGGTCGAGGACAAAGAGCTCAAGGACAGCATCACCGAACTGGCCCACAGGGTGGGGCTCTCGGTTACAGGCGTTTTCTCGAT
The DNA here is from genome assembly GCA_964618975.1 of uncultured Bacteriovoracaceae bacterium. Classification (GTDB taxonomy): domain Bacteria; phylum Desulfobacterota; class Desulfomonilia; order UBA1062; family UBA1062; genus CAZUDI01. The sequence goes on from CAZUDI010000041.1 coordinate 16,654, forward strand.
GGACGCCGGTCTCCGTTCCCGGCATTCCAACGCCTACTTCACCGGCATCGGCAAGGCCAAGCGCATCGTGCTCTACGATACCCTGCTTGGCACCAACACACAGGGAGAGATCCTGGCGGTGCTCGGGCATGAACTCGGGCATTTCAAACTGGGCCACATCCGCAAGCAGATCATTTTTTCCCTGGCGATCGCGCTGGGGTGCCTGTACGGAATATACTGGCTTCTGCAGTGGGCGCAGCTCTACAGTGCCTTCGGCCTGTCGGGCGCGCCGGCTTATGCGGGACTGGGTTTGCTCATGCTGGTGGCGTCGCCCTTTGCGTTCTTCCTCTCACCAGCGGCCGGGTGGCTCTCAAGGCGCTTTGAACGCCAGGCGGATGACTTCGCCTTTGCATTGTGCGGCGAGAGCGACTCCCTGGTCAGGGCCCTGAAACGCCTGGCCACCGACAACCTGGCCAATCTGCACCCCCACCCCGTTTATGCCTGGTTCTACTATTCCCACCCGCCCCTGAACCAACGGATCGAGCACTTGAAGGACATGGGTTTCAAGTCCTAGGTCACTTTCCAGCAGGGTTTTCATGGATGGATGATTTTTTCATCACCTTGTCGTGCAGGGGGGCGGGTGGTTCGCTTGAAGAAGAGAGCACGATTCTTCCGGCCCCGGGGGTATCCGCTGGGGATGTCAAGAAAATACCTAGAAAGATCGATAAATAACCTTGACTCGCTGACAGGGTGGGTTATTAAATTCACAGAATGCTGCTGATGTTGATATCAGGGCTTGAGCACAGGATAAGGAGGATGATCCATGAAATCAAAGGAGAAAAACTATACCCTGGCGCTGTATGAGGTGGCACGGGTCATCAACGCCTCGCTGGACACCACCACGGTGCTGGAGGAGATTGTCAAGGCCGTTGTGGAGACCATGAATGTCAAGGCCTCGTCCATACGTCTCCTTGATTCCCGCCGCAAGGCCCTGATCATGGGCGCCGCCCACGGGCTTTCCAAGGGCTATATCCGCAAAGGCCCGGTGTTGGTCAAGGAGAGCGGCCTGGATCAGAAGGTGCTCAAGGGTCAGCTGATCTATATCAAAGATGCGCAGACCGATCCGGATTTCCAGTATGGGGCCGGCGCCAGGGCCGAGAAGATCAAGTCGGTGCTCGTTGTCCCCTTAAGGGTGGGCGAGAACGTGATCGGTGTCTTGAGGGTGTATTCGGAGAGGATTCGGGAATTCAAGGAACAGGAGATCCAGTTTCTTCAGGCCGTGGCCAATCTCAGCGCCATCGCCCTGGATAATGCCCGGCTTCACCAGGCCCTGCAGACAAACTACGATTTGCTCGTGGCCCACAAGTATCGCCTGGATGATAACTGAAGGAGGATGACATGGTTCGTATCGGGATTAACGGGTTCGGACGGATCGGACGCCAAGTGCTCAAGGCGATCATAGAAAGATATCCGGATACATTGCAGGTTGTTGCCATCAATGACCTTTTCGATGTGGAGACCAATGCGCATCTCTTTACCTACGACACCAATTACGGCCGTTTTTCCGGCACGGTGCAGGCCAGGAGGGACACCCTGCAGATCAACGAGACCATGATCAAGAGTTTCTCCTATCGCGACCCCAGTGCGATTCCCTGGGACGACGTGGAGGCGGATATCGTCATCGAGAGCACCGGCCTTTTCCGGACGGGCCAGCAGGCCTCGGCGCACATCGACGGCGGGGCCAAGAAGGTGATTATAACCGCGCCGGCCAAGGACGAGGATCTTACCGTGGTGATGGGGGTTAATCACAAGCGCTACAATCCCCGTAAGCATGCCATTGTCTCCAATGCCTCCTGTACGACCAACTGCCTTGCTCCTGCCGCCCTGGTGGTGCACAAGGCCTTTGGAATCTTGCGTGGTATGATGACCACGGTGCATGCCTATACCAATGACCAGCGGATCCTCGATATGCCTCACAAGGATCTGCGACGTGCCCGGGCGGCGGCCATGAATATCATTCCCACCTCGACCGGGGCGGCACGGGCGCTCTCCCTGGTGATCCCCGAGCTCAAGGGGCGTTTCGATGGCTATGCCCTGCGGGTGCCGACACCCACCGTATCGGTGGTGGATGCGGTCATGGATCTGGAAAGGGAGACATCCACCGAGGAACTGCACAATGCCCTGAAGAAGGCATCCCGCACCTCACTCAAGGGGATCATGGCCTGCGAGGACCAGCCGCTGGTGTCTTCCGACTTCCGCGGTAACGATCACTCCTCCATCGTGGACCTCGAATTCACTCAGGTGCTCCATGGTACTATGGCCAAGGTGGTGACCTGGTATGACAACGAGTGGGGTTACTCCTGCCGTGTGGCTGACCTGGCACACTATATGGCCGACAAGGGGTTCTAGGCCGAAGGGGTGGAAGGCTTTTCTGCCGCACACCGTCTAGGGGGGAAGCCGCAAGCGGGTTAGTCCAGGTTCAAGGCCCAGATCGGGGCTCGGCCCGGGGCACAGGTCCCTCAACGGAGGAGTCGGACCCCGAGCTGCAGGTTCAGGCTCGACCTGGAATTGTGGGGCTGTTGCCGCAACACTCTGAATATTCTATATAAATTAACAATCTGTCGCCGATTAGGGTTCCTTTTCAGCTTGACTTGCCGCATGCGGTTTCTTATAGTCCGAACGTTTAACCTAAATTCGCGTTGAAGGGGAGTGGGGGAATGCCCAAGAGAGATGATATCAACAAGGTCATGATTATCGGTTCCGGGCCCATCATCATCGGACAGGCGTGTGAGTTCGACTACTCGGGAACCCAGGCCTGCAAGGCCCTCAAGGAGCTCGGGTACGAGATCGTTCTGGTAAACTCCAACCCGGCGACCATCATGACCGATCCCAATATGGCGGATGTCACCTATATCGAACCTCTCAACGCCACGACGGTCTCTTTGATCATCGAACGCGAACGGCCCGATGCGATCCTCCCCAACCTGGGAGGGCAGTCCGGCCTCAACCTCACCTCCGAGTTGGCCCGCCTAGGCGTGCTGGACCAGTTCGGCGTCAAGGTCATCGGTGTGGCCATCGACGCCATCGAGCGCGGCGAAGACCGGATCGCCTTCAAGGAAACCATGAACCGACTCGGGATTGAGATCCCCCGCAGCGAACCCGCCTACAGTATCGAAGAGGCCGAGGAGATCGCGATACGGCTCGGCTTCCCTGTGGTGATCCGTCCGGCCTATACCCTGGGCGGGACCGGGGGCGGGCTCGTATATAACGTTGAGGAGTTGCGCACCATCGTCGGCCGGGGGCTGTCCGCGAGCCTGGTGGGACAGGTACTCGTGGAGGAGTCGGTCCTGGGCTGGGAAGAGCTGGAGCTCGAGGTGGTCAGGGATGCCAAGAACAACATGATTACGGTGTGTTTCATCGAGAACGTGGACCCCATGGGTGTACATACAGGCGATTCCTTCTGTACCGCGCCCATGCTCACCATCAGTCCCGAGCTCCAGGCACGGCTGCAGAAGCACTCCTATGACATCGTTGAGGCCATTGAGGTCATTGGCGGAACCAATGTCCAGTTCGCCCATGATCCCGAAACCGACCGGGTCGTGGTGATTGAAATCAATCCGCGAACCTCGCGTTCCTCGGCCCTGGCCTCCAAGGCCACCGGCTTCCCCATCGCCCTGATCTCATCCAAGCTCGCCGCGGGCATCACCCTGGACGAGATCCCCTACTGGAAGGAGGGGACCCTCGAGAGGTATGCCCCCTCGGGCGACTATGTGGTGGTAAAGTTTGCCCGCTGGGCCTTCGAAAAGTTCCGGGGGGTTAATGACCGGCTCGGTACGCAGATGCGGGCCGTGGGCGAGGTCATGAGCATCGGCAAGAACTACAAGGAGGCCCTGCAGAAGTCCATCCGTTCCCTGGAGAGCGGGAGATACGGTCTGGGCTTTGCGAAGAACTACCATGAACTCGATCTGGGAGGCCTGTTGGATCAACTCGGTGAACCTTCAAGTGAGCGCCAGTTCATCATGTACGAGGCCCTGAGGAAGGGGGCCACGGTCGAAGAACTTTACCGCAAGACCTCCATCAAGCGCTGGTTTATCGAACAGATGAAGGAACTGGTGGACCTCGAAGAGAAGCTGCTTGCCTGCCGCGGCACGCATCTTCCGGAGGAGCTTCTCGTGCGGGCCAAGCAGGACGGCTTCGCCGACCGCTACCTCGCCATGCTTCTCGGGACGACCGAGGAGGAGTTACGCGCCCGACGCATGGCCCTGGGTGTGGTCCACGGATGGCAGAGTGTCCCGGTGAGCGGGGTCGATGACGCCAAATACTACTACTCCACCTATAATGCCCCGGACACGGTGAAGGTGAGCGGCAACCGCAAGATCATGGTCCTGGGCGGAGGGCCCAACCGCATCGGTCAGGGCATCGAGTTCGATTACTGCTGCGTGCATGCGGCTTTTGCCATTCGTGAGGCGGGGCTGGAATCCATCATGGTCAACTGCAATCCCGAAACCGTCTCCACCGATTATGACACCTCGGACAAGCTCTACTTCGAGCCCCTTACCGTGGAGGAGGTGTTGAGTATCTACGAGAAGGAGCAGCCCGAGGGGGTCATCGTCCAGTTCGGCGGCCAGACGCCACTCAATATCGCCGGGGAGCTGGAACGGGCGGGGGTCAAGATTCTGGGCACGTCCCCGGCCGCCATTGATCTGGCCGAGGACCGGGAGCATTTCGCACAGATGATGACCAAGCTTGGCATCCCCATGCCGGAGTCCGGCATGGCGAGCAACCTGGAGGAGGCGCTCCTGATTGCCGGCAAGATCGGCTATCCCCTCATGGTGCGACCCTCGTACGTTCTGGGCGGCCGCGGCATGGAGGTGGTGCATGACGAGGATATGCTCCGGGAGTATCTCCTGGCCGCCGTGGGGGTGACACCCGAACGGCCGATTTTGATCGACAAGTTCCTCGAGAACGCCATCGAGGTCGAGGCGGATGCCATCTGTGACGGAGAGGATGCCTTTGTGCCGGCGGTCATGGAGCATATCGAGCACGCTGGCGTCCATTCCGGCGATTCGGCCTGTGTGATCCCGCCCATCAGCATTCCGACCAAGCACATCGATACGATCAATGAATATACACGCCGCATCGCCATCGAGCTGGGCGTGGTGGGTCTGATGAACATGCAGTACGCCATCGCCAAGGACACGGTCTATGTGCTCGAGGCCAATCCCCGCGCCTCCCGTACCGTGCCGCTGGTATCCAAGGTGTGCAATATCCCCATGGCTCACATCGCCACCTTGATCATGCTCGGTAGTAAGATCAAGGACTTCGACTTGCAACTCCATCCCCTGCCCCACTTCGGGGTCAAGGAGGCGGTGTTTCCCTTTAATATGTTCCCCGAGGTCGACCCGCTCCTCGGGCCAGAGATGCGCTCTACCGGAGAGGTGCTCGGCATGGCCCCTTCATTCGGGCTGGCCTATTACAAGGCCTCCGAGGCGGGCTCGCAGGTCCTGCCGCAGGCGGGCACCGTACTGCTCACGGTCTCACGGCGGGAGCGGCCGGCGGTCCTCGAGGTGGCGCGACTTTTCGACGATCTGGGATTCAAGATCAAGGCCACACGGAATACGCATGCCTTCCTGAGCGAGAACGGCATCGCCTCCGAGATGGTTCTCAAGCTGCATGAAGGCCGCCCCAATATCGTGGATGGCATCAAGAACAAGGAATACGATCTGATTATCAATACTCCCATAGGAAAACTCAGTAAGTATGACGACTCCTATATTCGTAAGGATGCGATCCGCTACAAGGTTCCCTATATCACCACCCTGTCGGCGGCCATCGCCGCGGCGCGCGGGATTGCCGCCTACCGGGACGGCAAGGGCGAGGTCAAGGCCTTGCAGCGCTATCACGAGGACATCCGCTGAGGAGCGTTTGTCGATCGGCAAAACAATTTTCCAGGGGGGGTGCCCATGTCTGAACATATCCTGCGGGTCGACTCCACGGATCAAAAGGGGTTGGTGCATGCCATCACCGGCGTGCTCTGTCGTCATGGCTGCAACATCACGAGTAACGGGGAATTCGTGGACCGCGAGCGGGGACACTTCTTCATGCGGACGGAATTCAGTGGCGACTTCGACCCGGCCGAGGGGGGGCGCGAGCTGGCAGAGGTGCTGCCCGGGGGGGCCAACGTGCGGTTCGCCGAGAAGCGGGACAAGGATATCCTTGTGCTGGCTACGAAGGAGCCGCACTGCCTCGGGGACCTGCTGATCCGCCACGCGGCACACGAACTCAAGGCCAACATCCTGGGGGTGATCAGCAATCATGACACCTTGGGCGAAATCGTGGAACGCTTTGCCGTCCCCTTTCATTATGTGCCCCACGAGGGTCTGGCGAGGAGGGGGCATGAAGAGGCGCTTGCGGAGATCATCGATGCCTGTAAACCCGATTATGTGGTTCTGGCCAAGTACATGCGGATCTTCACCCCGACCTTTGTCGCCTGTTACCGGAACCGGATCATCAACATCCACCATTCCTTCCTGCCCGCCTTCATGGGGGCCAATCCCTATCGGCAGGCCTTTGAGCGTGGCGTGAAGATCATCGGCGCCACGGCGCATTTCGTAAGCGATGACCTTGATCAGGGTCCCATCATCAGACAGGAGGTCATCCCCATTGACCACACCTATGCGCCTCAGGATATGATGCAGGCGGGACGGGATGTGGAGAAGGTGGTGTTGGCGCATGCCCTCAAGCTGGTGTTTGAAGAGCGGGTCTTCATCAACGGCAACAAGACCGTCATTTTCGAATAGTTCCTCAGGCGCTCAGACAGGGTAAGATAGAGGGTATGGCCCAGATGCCGAAGTTGGCCGTAGCATGCAGCACATAGGCCGCCCAGATGTTCTGTCGCCATTCGTAGAGTGCGCCGAAGGCGAGCCCCCCGATCAGCTGCACGGGCGCGATAAAGCCGTGCATGCAGGCAAACATGAGGGCCGAAAGCGAAAGCGAGACGATCAGGGGCAGCCGGCGCCGCAACCAGGCATAGCAGAGCCCGCGGAAAAAGAGCTCCTCTGCCAGAGGGGCGACGATACATCCTACAAAGACGAACATGAAGGGGTTCTCCAGGGGGTACGCCACGAGCAGTAGCCGCAGCAGACCCCCACTGATAACGAGGCGTGCGATCAGATCCACCAGGAGAACGGCGCCGCCAAAGGCACAGGCCGAGGCCGCACCTACCAGGAGTTCCCGGCTGAGGCTGGTGCTGATGATGCCACACTCAGAAAAGGCGAGCATCAGCATGAGGAGCATCTCCGCGCTGCGGGCCAGCAGGGTATAGAGCAGGGGATCCATGGCGACGTGCGCATAGGCCGACCGCAGGATGATCTCGAGGGCAATGACCGCAGTGATAGCACGCAATCTCCTGTCCATGCGTGTCGTTTTATACCGGATCGCCCGAGTATTCAATCACTACGAGGAGTAATCTGCGCTCTGAAGAGGAGAATGGCCCCCCTCGGGGCAGGACGGGTGCCGAAATCACTCCCTGGAAACATGCGGGAGCGAGCATTGAAATTGACGAAGGCTTCCGAATGCGTGTAAGCTGGCGCCATGAAACGCGTGGTAATCGGTACGGCGGGGCATGTCGATCACGGCAAGACCTCGCTCATTAAGGCCCTCACCGGGGTTGACTGCGACCGACTTAAAGAGGAAAAGGAGCGCGGTCTCACAATCGAGCTCGGGTTCACCTCCCTGCGCCTGCCTTCCGGACAGGAGATGGGGGTTGTGGATGTCCCCGGCCACGTGAGATTCATCCGGCATATGCTTTCGGGGGCCTCCGGTATCGATCTGGTGCTGCTGGTGGTTGCCGCCGACGAAGGGGTGATGCCGCAGACCGCAGAACACGTTCAGATCTGTGAACTCCTGGGAATTCAACGGGGGGTGGTAGCCCTGACCAAGGTGGATATCGTGGACGACGACCTGCTGGCCTTGGCCACAGACGATGTGCGGGAGTTTCTTGGCACCACCTTCCTGAAGGATGCACCCATCGTTCCCGTGAGCGCGGTCAAGGGCACCGGTCTCGAAGAGCTGGTGGCCACGATAGAGGGTCAAATCCATACGCTCAAGGAGCGGCAGACCACGGGAGTTCCGGTGCTGCCCGTGGACCGGGTATTTACCATGAAGGGCTTCGGTACCGTGGTTACGGGGACGCTCGCCCGGGGGGTGTTCAACGAGGGCGACGACGTGGAGATCCTTCCTGCGGGCAGGCGTGCCAAGATCAGGGTGTTGCATGTACACTCCCAGGAGGTGCACCAGTCCATGGCGGGCATGCGCACCGCGGTCAATCTCCAGGGGATGACCATTGACGAGGTTGACCGGGGATCCTGGATCGTGCCGGCCGATACCCTGAGACCCACCCGACTCATCGATGCCCGTCTCAGCCTGATCAAGCGACCCGGCAAGGGGGGCATCAAGCTCTATATCGGCACCTCCGAGGTGATGGGGGAGATGAGTCTGCATGCGGTGGATGGGATGGACGTGGCGCGTATCCGGTTGAAGGCGCCTATAGTCGCTTGCCATGGTGATCGTTTTATTGTGCGCAGCGTCTCTCCGGCACACACCATTGGCGGGGGCTTTGTGTTGAATCCTGCCCCAATGCGCCGGTTTTCCGAACCGGTGATTCAGGGCCTGCTCGCCCAGGAGCGCACCCTCCATCTTAAGGCCCTGATCAGTGATGCGGGCATGCAAGGCCTATCCCGCAGGGATCTCGTGGCTCGTTTTTCAGATCCCGAGGCCAGGATCGACAAATGTCTGCACGAACTGCTGTCCAAGGGTGAGATCGTCAGATTTGACACCACCAACGATCAGTATGTGAGTGTCACCATGGTTCAGCGGCTTAGAGGGCTCATCCTGGACACGGTCAGCGCCTTCCATACGCACAATCAGCTGGCGCCGGCCATATCCAGGGAACACCTGCGTTCCTCGCTGGGCATCAGCCTCGATGTGCGCCTGTTCCACAAGGTGATTGTCGATCTGATCAAGGCCGGGGAAATCGAGGAAGTCGGGTCGGGTATCCGCCGGACGGGATTTTGCGCCTCGCTCGCGGATGATTTGGGTGACGTGAGCGAGCGGCTTTACCGCCTGCTTGATCAGTCCGGTCTGGAACCGCCCAAGGTTGCGGAGCTGGCGGAAAGGCTGGCGACCCCGCCCAAGGATCTGGCCAAGGTGATCGGTTTCATGAGCCGTGAGGGAAAGCTGCTCAAGATCAAGGAGGATCTCTTCCTGACCGAGGGGAATGAATGCGAATTGAAGCGGCGGGTCGGTGATTACCTAACACTCAATCAGAGCATGTCTCCCACAGACATGAAGGCCGTCATGGGGCTCAGCCGCAAGTATGCCATCCCCTATATGGAGTATCTCGACCGGATCAAGTTCACTATGCGGGTGGGCAATGTTCGCAAACTGGTCTCCAAGAAACAATGAGGCCCCCCGGGCGCATCCGGGGTGGACAGAACCCGCGCCCGGGTCTAATCCGGGCCGCACGTCCTGGAAATAAGATTATCGATCTCCTCGTCGAACCCCAGGCCTGAATAGAGCCGCTGCGCTTCCCGGAAACGCCGGCAGGCCGCCAGCGTGTTCTTTTTTTTCAGGTAGAACTTCCCGATGTAGAGGGTGTTTTGGGCCATGACGATCCTGGCTTCCCGGATGTGGGTGTGTGCCTCTTCGGCATAAGGCGAATCGGGATGGTGGTCCAGTAAATCCTGGAAGGCGTAGATGGCCCTTAGCGCCTCGGTCTGGTCGCGGTCGAAGGTGGCCTTCTGATTGAAGTGGCACATCCCCATGCGAAAGAGGCTGTAGACCGCCTGGGGATCCGTGGGGTACAGGAGCCTGAATTCCCGATAGTTGGACAGCGCTACGTCATACTCCGCATGCTCGAAGGAGAGATCGGCCATGGCCAGGAGCGCTTCACGCGCAAGGGTGTGTCCCGGGTAGTAGGTTCTCAATTGCAGGAAAAGCTCTGTGGCACGTTCCACCCGGCCTTTGGATGCATATTTCGTGGCCTCTGCGAAAAGGTCCTCCGGGGGTTTCTTCTGGTCGGGGCCATGGGCGCAGCCCAGCGCAAGGAACACAATGCAGCAACCGGCAATGAGGAGGGAAATCTTCTTCATAGGCTCACCACCATAGGCCAAAAGGGTCTTAGGATCAAGGGGTGATCTCCATGGCCGAGCCGCCCTTGATCGTGAGCACAAAGATGACCTTCTCCACCTCTCCCTTGGGCCAGAACGACGTGGAGCCGGTCACGCCGGGGTAGTCCTTGAGGGAGGCGATGCGTTCGCGCAGGGAGTGCCGGGTATGGATTTCCCCCGTGAGCAGGTTTTCAAGGATGGTCGCGGTATCGAAGGCCGCGGCCTCCCAGAGGGAGGGGTTGTACCCGAAGGTGTAGTAGAAGGCGTCATTGAACTCCTGGACAAAGGGGAGCTGGCTGTTGATAAAGAATCCGCTCACGAAGATCGCGTTCTCCACGTACGTGCCGCCGATCCTTACGAAGTCCGGACTGTCCCATAATGAGGGTCCGAAGAGGGTAATTCCCTCTATGTTCACGTAGGGGAGATAGGTGGCGATCATGGCGGAGTTGATGGCCGTGTCCGGGATGAGTACGGCCTGAAAATCGATCTCACCACCCTCCGGCAGACCTTCGGTCAGGGCCGAGACCTCGTTTTTGAAGTCCACCTTCTGGGGCGAATATCCTACGGTGCGTACCACCTCGATGCCGTAATCCGGGGCCATCAGGGAGAAGAGGGTGGAAAAATCGGTCCCGAAACGGTCCATGGGATAGAGAATGGCAAAGGAAGAGATGCCGCGATTCCGGGCTACCTCCAGGAGGGTCTGAACCTGGATACCGATGGTGATGAAGTTTCTGAAGCAGTAGGCCTCCTCGACAGGCTCTCGTTCGGCCTGGGCGAAGAAGAGGGTTGGAATCCCCCGCTTGTGTGCCTCGCTACAGGCGACATCACAGGCGTTCTCCCCGATGGGACCGATGATGGCGCTCACCTGGCCCTCGCGATCGAGTTCATCGATGAGCCCTGGTATGCGTGACTCGTCACTGGCATAGTCGCGGATGAGATAGTGAAGGGCAGGGGTAGGGCCGGTCGTGAATACCTGGGATGAGAGCTGAACCCCCTTGAGGATCTTGTCACCGATCGTCTGCCACCTGCCGCTCAAGGGTACCAGAACGCCGACGGTGTTGGTAATGAGGGCTGTGGTCTGGTCCGTGTCCTCCCCCGGCGACGCGGGGTAGAGCCCGATCTGGCCGTCCTCTCGGCCGGAGGGCTGAAGATCGAGGGCGGCCTTGCTTTCATGCAGTGCCGGGGTGAGAGCCGGGTCCAGGTTGAGCTTTTCGAGACGGAACAGGTCCTCAGGATCCGATATCTGGGGCAGGGTCGTGTTCCAGAGGGTGAGGAGGGAGGCCTGCGTGCGTTCGTCAACCTTAGGGTAGAGCGTGGCGATCACCTCCAGGGCCTCGGCCTGCCGGGAGGCCTCGATGAGCGTGGAGATAAGCTTGATCCCCAATAGGGACCACATGGGCTCTGCCGGGGAGGTACTCGTGCGGTTGAAGAGTGTGGCGGCCTGGGTGAGGCGTTTCTGGTTCAGATAGTCGAGCAGCAGCCGTTCGCGGGCGGCAATGGCCTGTGGGGTCTCGGGATAAGCGGTGATGAGGCGCTCGAGGAGATCGATGGCCCGGGAGGGGGAGGGTTCCTCAAGGATGGATGCGGCCGCATACAAGGCCTGGGGAGCCATCTCATGCCCCGGGAAGGCCTTCCACAGAGAAAGGTACCCCTGCACGGCCCCGTCGAGATCACCTGCATCCTCCTGGGCTGCGGCCTGAGCGAAGATAGTTTTGGGATCTGCATGCCTCTGCGGCTGCGGTGCCGCGCAGGCCCCCAGGCCCAGACAGAAGGCGAGAAGAAGGACGCCTGTGTATGTCGGAATTATCTTCATTTCAGGCAATATTATAGATGGCTGGGGCCATATGTCAACAACTAGTAGAAATTACTGTATGATTAAATCAAAAAGGTCCACATTTTGCGCTTGACAAACGGATTGGGCATACAGGATGTATAGACCACGATTGAGAGGCAAGGAGAAGGATGTGACGGAACTGGGAAAGAAGTTTAATTGCTACAAATGCGGATGTAAATTCTATGACTTGAACAAGCCTGATCCCATCTGTCCCAAGTGTGGGGAGGATCAGACAAACGAAGAAACCAAGAAGATTCTCAAGCGCAAGAAACGCCGAGCGCTTGCCAAGGGCAAGGTCGATGTGCGGCAATCGGCGGATGATGTTGACGGCATGGCCGACTCCGAGGATGAGGTCGAGGAGTATATCTTGGATATGGAGGATATTGTTCTGGAAGAAAACGGCGAATATGTCGAAAAAGAGACGGATTATCAAGACGAAGAATAGACGTTCAGCGCTCCAGATCGTCGAGCGTCATTCCCTTGAGCCCGCTCACGTCGATTTTCAGGGAGCGCAAGAGCTTCTCGCTTACGTTTCCGAAGAAGATCGTGGCGATATCCGCCACGGAGACCTCAGACGCCCCCTTGCTGGGCAGGATGAGATTGCCCTTGATGATGAGGATCCGGGACTCCCTCAGGTCGGCGATGATCGCGGACGTGATCTCCGGAGGGAAGGCGAGCTGATTCCTGAGCTGGCTCTCGGTGAAATAGGTCCCCCTTTGTATGCCGGTATACAGCACCCTTAAGAGATCCAGGGCACAGGTGAAATACCTCACCGGGGTGGATCCGCCGTTGAGCGTATCGAGTTCGGGATGCTGGGCGAATCTGCAGACCTCGACGCATGCCAGCACAATGATCCAGTTGATGTAGATCCAAAGCAGAAATACGGGGATTGTTCCCAGAGAACCATAGATATTGAATGAGGCCGTGGCGTATCCCATGTAGGTCTGATATCCCAGATTGGCGATGATCCAGGCGATACCTCCGGCCAAGGCACCGATGAAGGCCGGGAGGTTCCCCACCTCGGTGTTGGGCACGAGCTTGTTGATGAGGAAGAGCCCGAAGATGAGATAGATCACCATCATGGGCTTGAGGGACTGCAGCAGGTGCATCCCCGGTATGAAGTCTTCGAAGAAGGAGACCACCGAAATGGTTAGCACGATGGCCACAGGTCCGAGGGTGGTGATGGCCCAGTAAGTGACGAATTTATTCCATATGCTACGGTCGTCCACCTTGCCCCAGATGGTATTGATGGCCGTTTCCATACCGAGGAAGAGGGGGACGAAGGTTAGGATGAAGACGGTCGTGCCGATGAGGCCCAGGGCCCCGGCGTTGATTTTGTCTACAAAGCCCTGGATATATTGCATCACCTTGATTTTGTTGGTGGGGTCTAAGATCTCGGAGACAAAGGGCAGGAGGATGTTCTCCTGTATGTCTTCGAACCCGCCGAAGGCCTTGAAGAGTGACAGGGCCACGGCCAGCAGGGGGACGAGGGCGAAGAGCGTGGTGTAGGTCAGGGAGGTGGCCCACAGGAATCCATGGTGCTTGTTGAAGTTATTCCAGATCTGTCGCACGCTGTCGAAGACTCTCATTGAGAAATACTTATCGGAAAAGACAAAGCGTTTCATGATCTGATCTTGGGGATCCTGGCGACGAGCCCCTCGGGAACCATGCCCTTGCTGATGACGATGGTCTTGTTCACATACGGCAGCAGGCGCGACCTTTTCAAGATGATACTGTTTCCCGGCAGGGACAGCTGAAGCAGGGACAGAAGCAACATGGCGATTATCCCGCCCTTGATCAGCCCCAGCAGTCCGCCCAGAACCCTATCCTGGGCGTTGAGCCCCGAGGCGTGGGAGAGCTTGCGCACGAGGAGAAAGACTACCTTCAGTCCAAGATAGAAGATCCCGAAGGTGATCAGGTATCCGATCACCCCATGGGCATCGGGGAGGCCGAGGGATAGCAGCAGCGTGGAGGCGGCGGACATGTAGCGGTTGGCCAGGAGAAGCCCGGCTGCCAGGGAAACCAGCGATGAGATGCCTTTGATGAATCCGCTGAAGGCGCCCAGAACCAGAAAGATGGTGAGGACAGCGAGAATCCCGGCATCAAGGGCGTTCATCGACTACCTGATCGAGCTTTGTCAGTTCGGCCCACCGGAGATCCTTCAATGCGATCTGGTAGCTGCCGAAGGGGGTCTTCCCGGCCAGGCGTGACATGCCCGTGATCCTCAAGGATGACACGCGCTCGCCTCCCTCCAGCACGATTGAAGCGCTTCCCTGGGAGATCTCGATGCGCAGGATATTCTCGAAAGGGATCTGCACGCGCCCCTTGCCCAGATAGCCCACGAAGAGCGTCTTGCCGTCGAGCGTCGCCTCGGTGATGAGAACCTCATGGTCGGCCACGTCCATGATACGTGCACTGAATATCGACGGCGTTTCTTGGGTCTGACCCGTGGGCGTCAGACCCGACATGCCCACCAGGAAGGCCGCCGTGGCCAGGACCAGGATACGAAGAGCCGATGTATTGACCCGCATAGCTTAATAATCCTCCTCAATGACCCCCTCATCCTTCAGCGCCGCGATGAATGATTTCAAGAGTTCCTCCTGATCGGAAGGATATCGTATAAAGGCCTGCGCCGCATGAGCGTCATGGGTTGTCAGGATCCCCAAGCCGTCGTAACCCTCGAGGATATACCGTACATAGGAGATGTCACCCCTGCGGAGCCTCAGCCGTACTTCAACCATCTCCGCCATAACCCTTCAGATAACACACACGTTGGCCTTGTTCAAGGGCAACGGTGCCGGGCCGTGGATTTGTAGTGGACGTACGTGGGACCAAGGCACAGAATAAGGCTGAAGCAGGGATCGGTATTGTGATATAGAGGCATCACTGAACCCCGGAGGTGGGAGCATGACAAAGACAGGGGAGAGCAAAAGGCTCCCCGGACTGCTCGGCAAGGGGGCGTCCTTTGAGGGCACCCTCGTCTTGGGTGGAACCGTGAGCATAGATGGGTCTGTCACCGGGAAGATCTATACCGAGGGGACGCTTGTCATCGGAGAGGGGGCCTCCATAATGGCCCGCATCGAGGCCGGGAAGGTCGTGATCCGCGGTACGGTGTTAGGCGAGGTGCATGCGCGCGAGGGGATCACCCTCAAGCGCCCCGGAAGGCTCTTCGGGGATATCGTAACCGCGACGCTCGCCGTGGAAGAGGGTGTGATCTTCGAAGGACAATGCCACATGCGGCGGATTACCTCCGAGGATGGCTCTGCCTGGGATGTGACAGGTAATAAAATTGTTGACAGTATATAGGCGAGATGATAGAAACGGTAACAAAGAATGAGTGAAGCGCCATTCACTAACAAGCCCCGACGCAGCATTTTTAGAAGCAGCAAGAATGATGCACGGATCTTAGAGGATCTTGCAGTTGTAACTCAGATTGGGTTTACCATGGCGGGTTGCATAGGCTTCTGTTTCTGGGTCGGGTACCATGTGGATGGGTGGTTGGGTGCGCATGGGATCGTCTTGACGGTTTCGATCATCTTGGGAATTGTGGGAGGGGGCTGGACGGTATATCGGCAGATTCAGGATGTATACAGGGGTGAGGGGAATGACAAGCGTGGAGAGGACAGGGATGCATAACTACCTCGGGCAGCATACGGTAGCGATCTCGGTCCCGGTCTCGCTTGTCGCGAGTGTGCTGTTTTTTGCCCTGGGGTACCCGGATATGGCCTGCGGGGTGCTGATCGGGGCTGCCGCCGGGATGCTGAAGTCATACCTTCTGGGGCGTCAGGTGGTCACGGGGCAGCGTTCGCTGGCGCTGTTTTTCCTGCGTTATGGGGTAGTGGCGCTGGCCTTTGTTCTGGGGATCATGCTGTCTTTAAAGGCCTTCTTTGCCGCGGTTGCAGGTCTCTTTTTCGTTCATGTGGTATTCATCATGGATCAAGTGAGGACTGACAGCACAGAGGAGATTGGAAAGTGGAAAGTATAGGCGTTGTGCCCCAGTGGGCTTTTAACATATTGGGATTGCGTGTGGTTGTGAACAGCGAGACCCTCATCATGACATGGATCGTGATGGCGTTGTGGATCCTTTTTGCACTGCTGGCGACGAAGAGGACGCGGCTGGTGCCGAATCCTCTACAGAGCACGGCGGAGATGCTGGTAGGGACCTGGGACGAACTCATCAGTGATGCCCTCGGGTTGACCGATCGTAAGTATTTTGCCTTTATCTGCACGATCTTTCTGTTGTTCTGGGTATCGAACGTGATCGGGATCATCCCCTTCATGGCCGAGCCGACCAAGGATATCAATACCACCCTGAGCCTCGGTGTGCTGGGTTTTGTCGTGGCGCACTATTCAGGGATTAAGTTCAAAGGGTTCAAGCGCTATGCCAAGGAGTATTTCGAGCCCATCTTTTTCATGATGCCGCTCAACCTGATCGGGGAGCTGTCCAAGGTGATCTCGATCTCCTTCCGTCTCTTCGGCAATATTATGGGCGGGTCGATCATTATCCTGGTGGTTAGCTACCTGGTGTACTCGCTGGTTCTGCCGCCTTTCCTCTACGGCTTTTTCGGGCTTTTCGTCGGGACGATCCAGGCCTTCGTGTTCACCATGCTGACGCTGGTGTATATCTCGGTGCAGATCAAGTAGCGCCGTCAAGGGAATAATATCATGGATGTATTATCATTCGATACCGTATCGATCGTGAAGGCGGGTCAGGTCTTGGGCGCCGGCATCAGCATGGGCTTCGGCGCCATCGGGGCGGCGGTGGGTGAAGGCTTTGTAGGCGGGTTCGCCAACAGCTCCATCTCCAGACGGCCCGAGATGGCTGGACCCTACACCCGCACTATGCTGATCGGTCAGGCCATCGCCGAGACCTCGGGGATTTTCGCCCTGATGATCGCGGTGCTGCTTTTGTTCGGCGACATGTCGGGCAACGGTATTTGCGCCTGGGCTGCGGCGGTGGGCGCCGGTCTGGCCATGGGGCTGGGTTCCTTCGGGTCGGGCATCGGGGCTGGCTATCCGGCCCTGGAGGCGCTCTGGGGTACGTCGCGGCAGCCGGCGGTGGGCGGACAGATGACCACCACCATGCTCGTCGGCCAGGCCGTTTGCCAGACCCCGGCGATCTTCGCCCTGGTGGTGGCCTTCATGCTCATGTTCAAAAATTGCAGCGGGTATGCCATGTGGCCCTACAGCGCCTGTTTGCTCGGTTCCGGTCTGGCCATGGGCTTCGGCGCCATCGGCAGCGGCTGGGGCGGCGGCAAGGCTGGGGGTGCGGCCTGTGAAGGTGTGGCCCGCCAGCCCCGCCTGCGCAGTCCGCTCACCACGCTCATGCTGGTGGGCCAGGCCGTCTCGCAGACCCCGGCGATCTTCGCCCTGCTGATTGCCATCATGCTCATCACCGTGGGCCCCAAGGAAGGCACGCTCCTGACGAGTGCGGCCATGCTCGGTTCCGGTCTGGCCATCGGCTTCGGCGCTATCGGCTCGGGCATGGGCAACGGGGTCACGGCGGAAGGGGCCTGCCGTGCGGTGGGGCGCGAGTCGGGCGTCTCCGGCGACATGCTTACCTTCATG
>CAZUDI010000042.1:0-34082 GCA_964618975.1 uncultured Bacteriovoracaceae bacterium
CCGGCCTACTGCATAGAGCAGGGGAAACTCCAGCTGCTCGTCCGTGGCGTCCAGGTCGAGAATGGTCTGGGCGAGCACGTCGCCGGCCGCGGCGATGCCGATGAAGAACGGCCACCGCAGCCGCAGGTTCACACCGAAGATCGCCGCACCGGCATCGGTATTGGATGCCTTGAGGTAAGCCTCCTGGCTCCAAGTGGTGCCGCTGTGGGTGAAGACATACACCGCACCGCTCAGACTTGCTGCGTTATCGGCTTGGTCGCTGTTTATCCCCGTGGCGCTGCTGTCTTCACCATAAGCCCCCACCGCGAGCGTATCGCCGGACAGGGAGACGCTTGAGCCAAAATAATCATCTGCTCCGGTATTAGAGGCCTTGAGGTAGGCATCCTGGCTCCAAGTGGTGCCGCTGCGAGTGAAAACGTATGCCGCCCCGCTATCAACAGCACTGTTATCCATTTCGTTGCCATCCACCCCCGTGGCGCTGCTTTCTTCACCCCAGGCCCCCACCGCAAGGGTGTCGCCGGAAAGGGAGACACTATAGCCAAAAGCATTTTCTGCGTCGGTATTGGACGCCTTGATATAGGCCTCCTGGGACCAGGTGGTGCCGCTGCGGGTGAAGATGTAAACCGCCCCACTCCCATTGGCTGCGTTATCGGCCTGGTTGCCGTTTATCCCCGTGGCGCAGCTGTCTTCCAACCAGGCCCCCACTGCGAGGGTGTCGCCGGAAAGGGAAATGCTATAACCGAAAAAATCATCTGCGTCGCTGTTGGAGGCCTTGAGGTAGGCCTCCTGGCTCCAGGTGGTGCCACTGCGGGTGAAGACATACACCGCCCCGCTGTCAACGGCAGCGTTATTGTTCTGGTCGCCGTTCACCCCTGTGGCGCTGCTGTCCTCTCTATTGGCCCCCACTGCGAGGGTGTCACCGGAAAGGGAAATGCTACAACCGAAAAAATCATCTGCGTCGCTGTTGGAGGCCTTGAGGTAAGCCTCCTGGCTCCAGGTGGTTCCACTGCGGGTGAAGACGTAGACCGCCCCGCTATTAACAGCGCTGTTATCCATCTCGTTGCCATCCACCCCCGTGGCGCTGCTGGCTTCAGCAAAGGCCCCCACTGCGAGGGTGTCACCAGAAAGGGATACGCTTAAGCCAAAACCATCACTTGTGTCGGTATTGGAGGCCTTGATGTAGGCCTCCTGTGTGAGATACCCGGCGGCTATGGTATAGGTCGTGGTCGTGAAACCGTCCTCCGCGGTGACCGTCACGGTAATGGTGTTTTCTCCCGGATCAAGGATGATAGCCGCTGACGGCTGCCCTGACACCACGGGTGTCCCATCGACCGTGATCGTTGCGCCGTCATCCTCGGCCGTCGGCGTGAGTATGATCGAGTCCTGTCCGACGAACATGGTGGCATATTCTGTCGTGGCGGCAGAGAACGAAGGGTTCAGTGCCCCGTAGGACAGGGTCAGAGACGCCAGGTTGGCATTGTCTGACAGCGATGCCGGGTCATCATCGCGGACGATCCAGCCGTCATTGCTGCCGCCTCCGCAGCCGGCACACAGGAAAAAGAGCGAAAAAAGCAATACCAGTCGACGGGTGAAAGGCATCGTCATAACATAGCTCCTATCAGGGGAAATAGGGAAATAGGGGACGTCCATGATATTTGGAAATTTCATATGTCTGTTGTAACAAATGATTTCGAAGTTTAAAACCAAATGTAAATATTTCAGGGATATTCCCTGTTTGCTGGTTACCCCTGTTCCAGAATCCCCTTCACCCGCCCCACGCTCCCGTCCGACAGGCGCACCTTGATCCCGTGGGGATGGCTGGCCGATCGGGTGAGGATCTCCCGGACGATCCCCTCCGTGAGCCTGCCGCTGCGCTGGTCCTGTTTCTGCACCACCCTGACACGCGCTCCGGGCCGGATGTCGGCACGCCTTTTTCCATCCATGATATTGACCTCTCTCCCTGAACGACAAGCATACTCCCTACCGCGGAAGAAAGGCAAAGGATATCATAGTCATGAGCATGAACCCCAGGGCAAGCTTTTGTCCCTGCTCGCCGCTGCGAGCAGCGGTGAATTCGACCCTCAGGCATTCAGATTTATCGTTTTTCATGGATGCATCTCACGTCCACCCTCCCCTTGGCATGCAGGCCGTCGCGAAGAACAGCTTCCGGGCCGGAACAGATCGAGTGCGGCGATCCTCACAATCATCCCATACTTTCATCATCGTTTCTTCACAGACAGGTGGCACCTCTATGCCTATGGAACGCGCTGAAAGGGACATACGGATACTCCTGATCGACGACGAGGCGGCCGTGCTCGACGTGACCAAGAGCATCCTGGAGTGGATCGGTTATCGGGTGACAGCGACATCGAGCAGTGTCAAGGCCCTCAGTCTGTTCGGGGAGGACCCTAACCGCTACGATCTGGCGATCACCGACATGCACCTGCCCGTACTCATGGGCGACAAGCTGGCACGGCAGATCAGGAAGATCCGGCTCGACGTGCCGGTGATTCTCTTCAGCGGAGACACCGGACAGCTCACCCGGCAGCGGGCTTTAGAGACAGGCATCCGGGAGTTCGTCCGCAAGCCCTCAAAGATGGAAGACCTGACCAGGGTTGTGCACAAGGTGCTGGAGGGCGATTCCCCACAGGCCAGACGCGGGAGCGGTTGTCAGCTACCTGGATGAAACCCGGCTCCAGAGGCGCCACCAGGCTCCATCGAAAAACGCTTCCGGCAGGCCGGCATTCGGGGGCTAGCCTTCGATCAGGGCCTCGATCTCCGACAGATGCAGCTTCAGATGCCACAGATACCCTTCGATGAGCGTCTGAAGGGTCTCCCGGGTGCCTTCGAAGTCATGCCAGGTATGGGTCAGGCACGCTTCATCGACGTTCCCGATGATGTGCACCAGATGCAGGTTGTATAACCTCCAGAAGGAGACCAGCCGGTCCCACGGCTCTTCCTGATAGTTCTGGATGGCGATCCAGCGGTCGTTGTCCTGGCGGTAATCCGGGAACTCCAGGTTTTCATGGTACTGCAGCCGCACGATGCGATGGTGATTGTTGACCGCCGAATCGACCAGATGCCCGAGGATCTGCCTGATCGTCCGGTTCTGGCGGTTCCGACGCTCACGGATGACCGCTTCGGGCAGGTCCGCCAGCCGGGGGCTCCAGCCCTCTGCGAGCCCGGTGATCGCTTCCTGTACGTTCGCAAACATATCGCGCATAGGCCCGTCCTTTCTTCTTTACCGCCTGTCTTCAGGCAGCACCTGCATTTGTCAGCCCCACGGCCGCCGGCGCGTACCCTCCCCCCGCAGCCCTAGGGGTATGAACCCCTGAGTGAGCCTCAAGGCTCTCCTTTTCGCCGCAAACGGCGGGAAATGTGTCCCGGAGCCAAGGTATCGCCCCGGGCGTGGGTCCCCTGTTGCACGGGTTCTTCCCTCCTGTCTCACTTTCCCGCCAAAAAGCGCCCGATCTCGGCCAGGAACTCGGCGCCGTAGCGCTCCAGCTTGTGCCGGCCCACGCCGCTGATCCTCAGGAAGGCCTCTTCGTCGGTGGGCCGGAACGCGGCCATCTCACTCAAGCTCTTGTCGCTGAAGATGACAAAGGGCGGCACCCCGGCCTCGTCGGCCAGGGATTTGCGCAAGCGTCGCAGGCGCTCGAAGAGCTCCGGTTCATAGTCGAGCTCGCCCTTTTTGCGGCGGGCCGAGTGCGCGGCGGTCAGCGGACGCACGCGCGGTCGGGCCATGCTGAGCGTCTCCGTGCCGCTGAGCAGCGGCCGGGCCGCGGGCCGGAGCTTGAGCACCGAAAAGTCGGCCAGGTCCTGCTCCAGGTAGCCGCGCTGCACCAGGTGGCGCAGGAGGGCCTGCCAGTATTCCTGGCCCTTGTCGGCCCCGATGCCGTAGGTGGAGAGCCGGTCGTGGCCCAGCTGCAGCAGGCGCTCCCTGCGCGAGCCGCGCAGGACCTCGACGACGTGCTGCAGCCCGAAGCGCTGGCCCACGCGGTAGACGCACGAGAGGGCCTTGCGGGCGTCCTCGGTGATATCGATCAGCTCGGGCGGGTGCAGGCAGACGTCGCAGTTGCCGCAGTCCTCCTGCAGGTGATCGTCGAAGTAGTTCAGCAGGATGCGGCGGCGGCAGCTCAGGGCCTCGGCATAGCCCACCATGGCGTTGAGCTTGTGCAGTTCGATGCGGCGCTGCGCCTCGTCGGCGCCCTTTTCGATCAGGCTGCGGGCCACGGCCACATCGCCCAGGCCGAAGAGCAGCAAGGCCTCGGCCGGCAGGCCGTCGCGGCCGGCCCGGCCGGTCTCCTGGTAGTAGCTCTCGATGTTCTTGGGGATATCGTAGTGCACCACGAAACGGATGTTGGACTTGTCGATCCCCATGCCGAAGGCCACGGTGGCCACGATGATGTCGATGTCGTCGCGCAGGAAGGCGTCCTGGGCCTGCGCGCGCTCGGTGCCGGAGAGCCCGGCGTGGTAGGGGGCGGCCCGGTAGCCGGCCCGCAGGAGCCTGGCGGCCACCTGCTCCACCCGCCGGCGGCTCAGGCAGTAGACGATGCCGGCCTCCCCGGGACGGCCCTCCAGGAAATCCGTCAGCTGCGAGAAGGGTTTAAGCTTGTCCACGACCGTATAGCGGATGTTGGGTCTATCGAAGCCCGCGACAAAGCAGCGCGTCTTGGGCAGGTCGAGGCGCTGCACGATATCGCGGCGGGTATGGGCCTCGGCCGTGGCGGTCAGGGCAACCAGCGGCACCCCGGGGAACAGGCGGCGCAGCTGGCCCAGCTGGAGGTATTCCGGCCGGAAGTCGTGGCCCCACTGCGAGATGCAGTGGGCCTCGTCAATGGCGAACAGCGCCACCTTGAGTCCCTGGAGGCGCTCCAGGAAGCCCGGGCTCATCAGGCGCTCCGGGGCGACGTAGATCAGATCCAGAGCGCCTTGGTGCAGCCGGCCCAGCACCCGGCGGGCCTCGCCCTCGTCGAGGGTGGAGTTGTAGAAGGCCGCCCTGACCCCGCAGGTCTTCAGGGCCTCCACCTGGTCCTGCATGAGCGCGATCAAAGGCGAGACCACCACCCCCACCCCGCTCAAATGCAGGGCCGGGATCTGGTAGCACAGCGACTTTCCGCCGCCGGTGGGCATAAGCACGAAGGCATCCTGCCCCTCGATCAGGCCTTCGATGATCTCCCGCTGATGCGGCCGGAAGGCGGCATAGCCGAAGACTTCCTGCAGGGTTTCATCTATCGTGGTCTCCATCGTCGCACATACCTTAGCCGGGCCTGGGGGCAGGCCTCGAGCGCCAGACATTCCTAACACAATCCGCCCCCGCAAAGGGAGCGCAAATCGCCCGCCGGCACCGGGGACAAACCCGCCTCCCCCGGAAAACCCGTGGCTCCCCGGCCAGACCCCCTCAACCACACCGTATGGAGATCACTGGCATGTGCCCCGAGGCAAGCTTTTGCCGCTGCCTGCCGCCAGGAGGTAGGGGAATCAGAACCATAGCGAATCATCGGTATTTATCACACGGCAAGTTTTTACCCCTGCCTGCCGACGCAAGCAGCGGGGAATGCGACCCGGAGCGATAGAAAATGCGGGCCTCCGGCGACGGCATGGCCGTTATGGGGTTTACTCATTCCGGCGAAAAGAAGAGCTGCAGCCGCCCTGTGCGGATCTTAAGGGGGGCGCTCCTTCCTTCAGTTCTCGATCATTCCACCCGGATCACGTTCCCGCACCGGCTGCACGAAAGCTGCCGCAGCCGGAAGGCGGGCGAAAGCTGGTAATGGCGGCCACAGCTGCTACAGTCGAAGCCCTGCCACTGCCCCGGAAGGCGGGCGACCACCTGTTCCTTGCGCTCGGCGGACCCCGGCGCGGCCGAGGCTTGCGGCTGTCTCTTGTCCGCGCGCCCGGCCGACATGGCGGCGGCCGCCGCCAGGATGGCGGCCACGTGCTCCCGGCCTACCTCCGGGATGCGGTGGACGGCGCCACACCGGGGACAGGTGAAGGTGCTCTGGGCATAATCGGGCGGGACCTTGATCTGCATGCCGCAGGCACAGGGGATGAAGGCGAAGCCGTTCACGGCGCGGATGATGTCGCCGGAACGCTTCCGGGCCGCGGCGACATTTGCGGCCATAGCGACACTCTGGGCCTGCGGCCCGCGCTGGTCGACCTTCTGGGCCAGGGGCGACCGGTTGAGATCGCCCCCCCTGATCAGGGCCCGCCGGCTGCCGGTGACGCGCCGATAGGACTTCAGGTATTCCCCGTACCCGGCGCCGCCGGCCATACCCTTAAGAATGCCGATGCGCCGCTCGAGGGGCGGATGGGTGGCAAAGGCGTTGTCGCTGAGCTGCGGCCGGTAGGGGTTGACGATGTAGAAGGGCGCCGTGGCGCTCGGGGCCGTGGTCAGGCGCGCCGGGGAGCGTCGCATCTTTTCCAGGGCCGCTGCCAGGCCTGCGGGATAGCGCGTCAGGCGCGCGCTGGTGGCGTCCGCCAGGTATTCGCGCTTGCGCGAGGCCGAAAAATAGAGCAGGCGCGAAAAGAGCGGGCCAAAGATGGCCAGCAGCAGGGCCATGATCAGGAGATAGCCCCCCGCCCTGCCGCCGGAGCCCTTCCGGGAGCGGGAGCGGTAGCGGCGGCCGCCCGAAAAGCGCAGATTGCGCAAAAAGATATCGGAGAGGAAGCAGGTGGCCCCCAGCATGGTGGCGGCCACCGTCATGTAGAGGATATCGCGGTTGATGATGTGCCCGATCTCGTGGGCCACGACCCCCTGCAGCTCGTCGCGGTTGCACAACGCCAGCAGGCCGGCCGTGACGCAGACCGCGCAGTCGGCCGGTGAGCGGCCCACGGCAAAGGCGTTCGGCGACGGATCGTCCATCACGAAGATGCGCGGCATGCGGTGCATGCCGGCGGCCAGCTGCATCTCCTCCACCACGTTGTGGAGCTGGGGCCAGCTCTGTCGGTCCACCTCGTGCGCGCCGGCCAGGTGCAGAAAGATGTCGTCGGCCGCCGTCAGCGAGACCGCCAGCATCGCAAGCCAGACCAGGGCGGCTACCAGCAGGCCGGCCCAGCCGGCGAGCGGGTGGAAGTCTCCGCCGAGATAGACCCCCAGCAGGTAGCCCAGAGCGGCCAGGAGCGCGCCCATCAGGACGATGAGCAGCACCGTCTTGCGCTTGTTGGCGGCGATGATGCTCCAGAACATCTCTCAGAACCGGACCTGGGGGGCCTGGCGCTCGGAGAGGTCCTCCATCTCGAAATATTCTTCCTGCCGGAAGGCGAACAGGTTCGCCACGAGGTTGGAGGGGAACATCTCCACCTTGTTGTTGAGGAAGAGCACCTGGTCGTTGTAGGCCTGGCGGGCAAAGGCGATGCGGTTCTCGGTGCTGGTGAGCTCCTCCTGCAGGGAGAGGAAGTTTGTGTTGGCCTTGAGCTCGGGATAGTTCTCCACGACCATATTGAAGGCGGACAGCGCCTGGCTCAGGCGGGTTTCGGCCTGGCCGGCCTCTTTCACGGAGCGCGCCCCGGCCGCCCTGGCGCGGGCCTCGGTGATGGCCGTGAAGGTTTCCCGCTCATGCTGCATATAGCCCCTGGCGGTTTCCACCAGGTTGGGGATCAGGTCATGGCGCCTCTTGAGCTGCACATCGATCTGCGACCAGGCATTGCGAACCTGGTTCCTCAGGCCCACCAGGCCGTTATAGACGGCCGCACCTGTGAGGACCAGGGCCAGGACCACCCCTGCCAGGACCATGAGAACGATTGCTCCTGCCGACATACTCACCTCCTAAGCTCGGTCGCTGGCCAGCATCTCGTCCAGCAGTCCGACCAGCGGCCCCGGGGAGCCCTCCCCCAGCACCTCGCGCAGCTCGCGGTGATCGAACCAGATACCGTGTCGTTCGCAGCGGTCCAGCACCGTCGCATGACGCCCGAGAAGAACCTTGGGCATAAGCTTGCCGCAGACCGGACAGCGCCGGTCCCTCGCTTTTGTGCGGGCGGGCCGCACGTCCTCCACAGACTCCCCGGGCGCGCCCGGGCGCTCCCGCAACAGCTCCAGTTCGCCCTCGTCCAGCCAGACGCCGCGGCAGCTGGGGCAGTAATCGATCTCCAGACCGGCAAACTCCAGGGACACCAGACTATGGCGGCAATGGGGACATTCCATATACCTGTGCCTTTTAGCACAGATCCCGGCGGGCAAACAATGCATACAAGGATATTGTGCCGCCGGCGGTACGAAACACCCCCTTGCAGGCATGTACCGGACGCCCCTGCAAGCCGAACACCGTCATCTGCAGCATGCACCCCTGCCTGGGGGCCTGCCCTGTGACTGGTGAAATGTTTTCGGTAATACTTTCCGTGGAACGGTTGCTTGCATAACTAATTGATTAAGCTGAGATCATATTCTCTGCCGATTGCGTTGAGCTTGCAAAAGAACAGTATAATAGTTCAATAAAAGTCATCTCTATGCTTTTGGCATGTATATCGGATGTTTTGTTTTAATCTTTCAGGGAGGAGGAAAGAGGCATGTCTGGAGCCCATCGTGGGTTTGAACCCCAGGGCAGGCCAAAGGCCCCTGCTTGCCACCGCAAACAACGGGGAATCAGCCCCTGAGTGATCAGCTGTGTGCCTATAGCTGCGTGATCAGGACTTTCTGCCGGCAGGATTGCTACGAGCGCCCCTGCCGGCGATTCATACCATCACGAGCAGGACCAGGAAGGTGCCGAATGAGGCGGCGAGCAGGGTGTTGCGAACGCCCTGGCGAACTTGTCTTTGCCGGGTCTTCTCTTCTGTGAGCTGCGTGCGGAGCGCCAGGCACGCCCTGAGATTGATGGCAAACCTGCTGCGGTTCTCTTCGAAGCAGACCTCCCGGCGGCAGTACCTGTCCCCGAGCTGCCGGAGCATGACGTTGAAGACATGCTCACAGACATCGAGGGTCTTGAGCAGCTCGTCCTTATAGCAATGCGGGTCATCGCTGCCGGACAGGTCGGCGTGATGGATGAGGGCCTGAAGCAAAACCAAGCGTTTGTCATTGATTTTCTTGACATTCTTCATATATCACCTCTCGAAGCATGCTTTCTCGTCATCGGCCTGGTGTGTGATACGCCAAAGGGGAAGCAGTATGCATGCCAATAGATATCAATTCTTGATCATTGAACTTTCTGGATATGCACCCTGGATGAGTTGCATGATCGTACTGAGGATTACAGGGTAACCCGTAATCAACCCCGGGAGGCAGCGGCGCGCTTGCCTTCCCTCAGCCCCTGTTCTGGCCCTTCAAAGGCGGTTTCCGGGCCCCCAAACAGGCATCTTTTTCCATCCTTCACTCATCTTATCAGAATGTCATGTGGATGCGGCCCGTTTTCACGCCCTCCCATCAAAGAAACGTGATCGACGCGGCCTGAAGCCGGAAAGGAGTGCATGCTACACATCGAGCCGACCTGGAACGAGGTGCTCGGGAAGATGGGTGACCCCGGGCGGACGGATATCGTGTATGTCGTCGGTGGCGTCGATACCGGTAAGACCACCCTGTGCGGATTTCTCACACGACGACTGGCGGCCCTGGGGCCCGCGGCCTTGCTCGACGGCGACCCCGGCCAGTCTGCGGTCGGACCGCCCGCGACGCTCGGGGTGCAGCTGCCGGACGGGAGCGTGTGCCTGAATTTCGTGGGCGCGACTTCGCCGCGCGGTCACCTGCCCCGGACGGTGACCGGGATCAAACACCTCACGCAGCGGGCGCTGGATAGGGGGGCCCGCAAGGTCGTCCTGGACTCCTGCGGCCTGGTCTCCGGGGCCCAGGCCGCCGCCCTGCACCTCGGCGTGCTGGAGCTGGTGCGGCCCACGCATATTATCGCCCTCCAGCGCGGGCGGGAGCTCGAGGGCCTGCTTGCCGGCTTCAGGGGCGCAGCGCCTATCCACCGCCTCGGGGTGTCCCCGGCGGTGAGCCAGCGGACACCCCGCCAGCGCCGGGCCTACCGTAGGGAACGCTTCCGGCAGTACCTCCAGGCGGCATGCACCCAGGATCTCGACCTGGCCGGCCTCAGCCGGCACGGGGGACTGCCCGCAGAGCTGACGGCAGCTAAGGACCTCCATCGCCTGGTGGCCCTTAGCGACCCGGACGGGTGCGTGCTCGTCCTCGGCATCATAGAAGGCGTTGACCGGGAGCTGGGCCACATGGCATTGACCGCACCCCCCTTCGATGCCGGGCGTGTGGCCGCGATCCAGTGCGGTGCACTCCGGCTGGACAGATCCGGCCGGGAAATCGGGAGACGGTGCCATGAGACTTGAGGACGCCATCAGACGCACGCAGACCGAGACCTGCCGGGGAGACTTGCGCAAGTACTATCGCTTCCGCTGGGCCAGGTTCTATGGCGGCATCGCCACGGCCGACTGCGTGGGGTGCTATCTGCGCTGCCTTTTCTGCTGGTCCTGGGATGTGGTCACCCGGGCGGAGAGGGTGGGCACCTTCTACCGCCCCGAGCAGGCAGCCTCAAAGCTGGTACGCATCGCCCGCCGCCATCACGGACACCGCCTGCGCATCAGCGGCAACGAGCCGACCATGGGTCGCGCGCACCTCATCGGGGTCCTTCAGGCCATCCCCCCGCCGTATCGCTTCATCCTCGAGACCAACGGCATCCTGCTCGGGCTCGACCAAGGCTACTGCCGTGAGCTGGCACAGTTCCCGAATCTGCATGTCCGCGTCAGCCTGAAGGGGTGCACTCCGGAAGAATTCCGCCGACTGACCGGCAGGGAGGAGACCGGATTCCGGCTGCAGATCAGATCCCTGGAAAACCTGCTGGCCGAGGGGGTTTCCTGCCATGCGGCGCTCATGAGCTTCGCCGGGCCCCAGGCCGTCTCCGCCCTCACCGGGAAGCTCGCCGCTATCGACCCCCGGCTGGCCGGCGTCGAGGAGGAGGAGCTCTTCCCCTACCCCCCGGTGATGGAACGCCTGCACCTTTCCGGCCTCATATAGGCGAGGCCGGAAAGGGGGCACCTGTGACCGGGCATGGCTCCGGGTCGAAGTTCCGCAACCCCGGAAGCGACAAGGAGGGGCTCGGGGTTCACACCGATCAACGGGGATGGCCCTGCGCTTCTACCGGCCCGTAACCGGGCCCACTACACCTGCGCGACGCCGGACCTCCTGGACTTCCGCTACACCAACGAAGCCCTTCTGAGTCTGCTCTTCGACGACGACTTCACCCATATCGCCATGATCCAGGCCAGCATGGGATTCCTGCATGGAGGCGCCATCGTGCCCAAGGACGAAGGCCGGGGATATCAGGGGCTGTTCGTGGCCATCGATGCCGGGGCCGATCTGGCGCACCTGGGTCAGGGACCCCTGTACGCCTGGGCCGCTTTCGACGAGGTCGCCGACGGCGCCGACCCGCTCTTCCAGGATGAGGCCGGGTCTGATCCGCCCTGTCCGCCCTGAATGCGTGCGGGCACCAGGAGGTGCACCGGCAGGGACAGCGCACGACAGGCGCTGGCGACAAGCCCCGGGGGCAGGGTGCACCCTCCGCTACCGGCCGGGTCGGGCCCATCCGATCCCGGCAGAGAATCACCCGCGCCCCCCCCCTTCAGGGGGATCTTTTTTGTTGAGGGGGGAGGCGCAATGATTTATCTTGCATACGAAATGAAGGGGGACAGGCCGTTGCTGTATGAAGATGTCATTCTTTTCATCCTCGCCAAGGCCAACCAGCGGGTCCATGGCAGATTCAAGCCCATGTTTTCGCGTTATGGTCTGACGCCCATGCAGGCCCTCGTCCTCCATGCGGTATACCAGGACGAGGGGCTTACGGCCGGAGAGATCGGCAAGCGGCTCGTCCTGGACAGCGCCACCCTCTCCGGCGTCCTGGAGCGCATGGTGGACGGAGGCTGGCTGGTCAAGAACACCCCCGACGGGGACCGGCGGGTCACGAAACTCTACCTGACGCAGAAGGCCTCCCAGATCAGGGAGGCCCTGCTGAGGGACGTCGAGGCCCTGGACAGCGAGGTCCTGTCCGTCTTCAAACCGGAGGAAAGGCTGCTGCTGGAAAGGATGCTGAAGGACCTGTGGAGGTAGTTTTTTATTGAGATAGCTAGTATACAAGATATCATCCGCCGCCGGGCGGCAGCGGGAAAAGGTGCTCGGGGGGGGCATCAGGGGCATGCAAGCCAGGACAAGCCCAAGGCCCTTCCTGACCGCCGCAAACGGCTTGGGAATTCGACCCTCAAGCGATGAAAGGGGGGCTCCATGACTTCACGAGATGCATCACCGTCTTTCGATCAGCTCACCAGGATGTTCAATCCAGCGAGCATCGCCATTGTGGGCGTCTCGGCCGGGGGCATCGGATTCGGCCGGAGGGTCCTGTTATCACACCTTGCAATCGGGTATGAAGGCCGACTGTACCCCGTCAGCCGATCCGGGGGAACCATCGCCGGTCTGCCGGTCTACCGCAGCGTGGACGAGATCCCGGGAACCATCGATTTCGCCATCATCGCTGTGCCGGCGCCCTCCGTTCCCGCCGCCGTCGAGGCCTGCCGGAGAAAGGCTGCGGCCGGTGTCGCCATCCTTTCCTCAGGGTTCCGGGAGACCGGAACGCCTGAGGGCATCGCCCTCGAGGAGGAGCTGCAAACGATAGCAAAGCGGGGAATCCGCATCCTGGGGCCCAACTGCTTCGGCATCTACTGCCCCAGGTCCGGCCAGACCCTGATGCCGGGCCCGGACCTGTCGCGTGAGCCCGGGGGGGTGGCCTTCCTCTCGCAGAGCGGCGGCCACGCGATCGATGCGGCCCATATCGGCAAATGGCGGGGCGTGCACTTCTCCAAGGTGGTGAGCTTCGGGAACGGCTGCGACCTGAGGGAGACCGAGATGCTCCGCTACCTCCTCCACGACCCGGAAACCCGGGTAATCTGCCTGTATATCGAGGGCGTATCAGACGGCCGGGAGTTCTTTGAGGCCCTGCGCGAGACGGGGAGAACCAAGCCCGTCGTGGTGGTCAAGGGGGGGCTGTCGGAATCCGGAGGCCGGGCCGCCGCCAGCCATACGGCGTCCCTTTCCGGGCAACGCGACGTCTGGGAAGCGGTCCTCAGACAGTGCCAGGCCACCCAAGCCGAAGATATCCCGGAGATGGTCGATGCGGCCCTGGCCTTCGCCCACCTGCCGGGGAAGGTCTACCGGGGCTGCTCCATTATCGGCGGGGGCGGCGCGCTCGGCATAGCCGCGGCGGACGCGGCCGAGTCCTGCGGCCTGTGCATCCCCCGCCTGCGGGAGGACCTGCAGGCCTCCCTCAGGGAGCTGCTGCCCAAGCCCGGATCATCGGCGGCCAACCCCGTCGATATCGCCAACCCGCACGTGTCGCCCCAGGACATTCACGAGATCCTGTCCTATGCCTCCGAGGACGAAAAGGTGGACATCCACCTTGTCATCGCGCTGCTCTATCATGCGCAGGCCCTGCAGCACACCCTGGGGGCCGCGAGCATCACGGATGTCAGCGCCCACCGCGAGCTGGCCGGGGCGTGCCGCGCGGCCGTGCTCAGGGGAAAGAAGCCGGTGGTGCTCGTGCTCCCGAACCACAAGCAGGCGGAGGACGCCCTGGAGATCGAAGAGATCATCCGCGAAACCAGACGCCTGTGCAGCGAAGCCGGTATCCCCGTCTACGACGATGTGAAGAAGGCCTTAAGCGTCATCGCCAAGGTGTCGGCCTATTACCGGCGCCGCAGCTCCCCGGCCGAGACGCCAAAGGGAGAAGGCAGGGCTTCCCTCCCCTGAAGATCATGGGGATGGACCCCAGGGCCTGGGGGTCTTGCCCTCGATCAGGGGGTGCCGGTCACGCCTCCCCGGGCGGCGGGGGAGGAGCGGTCGCAGCCGCCTCACGCTGGAGGTCCTCGTAAAAGAGGGTCAGGCACGTCTGGAAATACGGCACGATCCAGAGGAAGCCGATCCCCAGGGTGAGGATGCCCAGAAGGCCCCAGCCGATGAAACGGCAGCACAGGCAGAAGAGCTTCCACCTCCGGCCGCGCATGAGAAACTTGCTCTTTGTTATGGCCGCCAGGCCCTCCAGGCCGGGGTTGTCCGCCAGGATGAAGAAGGTCATGGCATAGCTGAAAGAGGCAATGATGCCGGGGATGATCAGCAGCAGCGACCACAGGACGATGAAGACCGTGCGCAGGAGGTAGGCCAGGAAGGCATTCACGAAAAACCCGAACCCGTCGAAGAGCTGGGACAGCCGCAGCTCAGAGGTGCGGACAAAGGCGAGGTAGGCCATGCAGTAGCCCAGCAGCAGCGGCCCGGTGAGGAATAAGGCGCCGACCCAGCCGAGGAGCGGGATACAGGACAAGAGCGTGACAATCGACAGATAGATGGCCGATGCCAGGATCGGCATCTTCCAGGCTCCCTTCAGCCGCGTCCGGGCCGAAGCGGTGATCGCGGCGTTGGTCATGAGCATGAGCGCACCTCCCTTTCTCGACTGCATTGACGATATGGAGGAAAATCATACGTCATCGACTGACGGCAAGCAAGGGGGCTTCCGCAGAAGGGGGGACGGTCGGGGGCGGAGACCGAACCCGGTCTCCGCCCCCGACGCCTGGCACGCATTACTTGCCCGACTGGTAGGGATCCCAGTCGAAGCCCCAGATCTCGCTGCTTAAGGGGATCTTGTAATCCCGGCGCTCGGCATACGTGGGGCAGCGCCGGCTGCCGTCCAGCGGATTCATGGAGATCGGGAACTGCGGCGGCAGCAGGCCGTGCTTCTTGGCCTCCTCCTCCAGCCACGGCCGGTCATCGGGATGGGCGATGGAGATCAGCGCCGAGGCCCTCTCATAGCCGGTCAACCCCCTCAGATCGACCATGCCGTATTCCGTACAGACATACTGCGCGAACTGGGCCGGGACATCCACGGACGACCCCTCGGGCAAAAACGGCACGATGCGGGAGGTGCCGTGCTTGCTGCGCGACGTCATGGCGGCCACCCCCCGGCCGCCCCTGGCATGCCCGGTAAAGGCGGCGAACTGGAAGAAACCGCCCGAGCTCGATACGGGCCGCTTCTCATAGAAGCCGCAGCACTGCTGCCCCAGCAGGTCGACGGCCACGCAGTTGTTGATGCCGATCAGGTTGTCGATGCGGGTGAGGATGTTGAAGTTGTTCGTATAGCTGATGTCATAGACGGCCAGGTTCAGGTTATGGTGGATGGTCTCGTAGTACCACGACGTATCCACGGGGAAGGCGAAGCAATACACGCTCTTGCCCCGATCAAGGTTTTTGTAGGCGTTGGTCACCTGCCCGGACTCGATCAGGTTGATCAGCCCGTGGTTGAGCATCTCCGTATGGATGCCGAGGTCCTTGAAACCGGCCTTTGCCATGGCCCCGACACAGGCCGACGGCAGCGAGCCGATGCCGACCTGGATCACGTCCCGGTCGCGCATGATCTGCATGATGTGATTGGCGATGGCCTCTTCTTCGGGCTTGGCCTTGATGGCCTGTTCATCCATCTGGGGCCACTGGTACTTATCGCAATCCACCTCCACCCAGTAGTCGATCTCATCGATGTTGATGGTGTTGAAGCGACCGCCCTCGGCCCACGGATAGTCGGAGCGCACCTCGAAGACGATCTTCCTGGCGGTCTGCTTGAAAATATTGCAGTTATTCGTCCCGTAGGACATGTTGAAGAAGCCGTGGTTGTCGGGCGGGGTTGCGGCATTGAACCACCAGTCCATCCCTCGCCCTTCGCGCGCGGCGTTCACGAAACGGTAATGATGCGCCCACATCCCGTAGGCCCAGCCCCAGTGGGTCCAATCGGTGACATTGTTTTTGTCCCTGGCCTCGCGGTTCCAGGGGAAGAAGAAGAATTCATGCATGCAGTGGTACCGCTGGAGGGGATCGATCGCCTGAAACTCCGGATGCGGATAGAACATGGCATAGAGCCACAGCTCGATATCCTTCAATTGCCCCGGTCCGGGACCCAACCGCTGGGCCACGGCCTCCAGACAGACCGTGGAGTCTCCCCCCACGCTGCCCGCATTGATCCAGTCGCCGGACTTCACCATATCGGCGATCTGCTTGGGCGTCCTCTTCTTGTTCCTGATCTTCTGCTGAATGGGTGTAATCATCGCTGTCCTCCCAGAAGCTTGGGAATGGTCTCTAGCATAAACCGGGCGCGATTTAAAAGCAGAGATTCAAGCGCTCAGGCATATCCGGAACGTCCTCAACTTAAAGACCCCAAGGTAAGCCTACTGCCTCAAATAGTAAGGGAATTTGACCCATAGCAAGGATAATTCTCCCAGGCGCTATTCCTCGTACGATAAGGTGAGGCAGGGCTCCAGTAAAATCTATGCGTGATTGCCCGGGACTACTCGAATATAGGATGTCCCCCTCTTTCTTTAATTCAAGTTACAGGTGAAAAAATCCGAACATTAATTCTAGCCATCAACATCAACACCTATATAACGACACTTCCAAGGAGAGGCCCCTATGGGGAAAAGCCAACTAAGCATTAAAACGGGCAGATCCCTCTTGATGGATGAAAGGATGGCTGTCCGCGAATTTCATGCAGCCGTGTATCAGCCCGATACCCAGGCACTCATCTTCTTCTGCTCTTCGAAATACAACCTGGAGATCCTTGGCAGTGAATTGGCAGGACGCTTTGACTGTCCAATCATCGGTTGCACCTCCGCCGGCGAATTGTCGACCTTTGGATATCAGGCAGGAGGGATCGTCGGGGCCAGTCTTTGTTCTGAGGAGCTCAGGGTCCATCGCCACATCCTTTCTCCCTTGAGCGGGTTTTCCTCTAAAGAAGCGGAGAAGCTTGCCGCGCAAACGCGGTCGAACCTGTCGCTCGCGAAGGATCTCGGGCAGAAAGAGATGTTCGGCTTTATCTTGATCGACGGTCTCTCCATACTCGAAGAAGAGACCCTTGCCAATCTTCACACCTGCTTTGGAAATATTCCAATTATTGGCGGCTCAGCCGGCGACGACCTGGAGTATAAAAAAACATATATCTATGAAGATGGACAGTTCAAAT
This sequence comes from uncultured Bacteriovoracaceae bacterium, assembly GCA_964618975.1. Lineage (GTDB taxonomy): Bacteria > Desulfobacterota > Desulfomonilia > UBA1062 > UBA1062 > CAZUDI01. The sequence goes on from CAZUDI010000042.1 coordinate 16,974, forward strand.
CCGATAGTGCCATTTTTTCAGTTTTTGAAACAACGCTTCCATTCAGGACCTTCAGGATACAACACTTCCAGCCGACCGATGAAAAAATAGTCATTACCGCGGCTGATCCTCAAAACCGGGTTATCACCGAGATCAATGGTGAACCAGCTGCCATCGAATATGCCAGGGTCCTGGGGCTGGAAGTGAACCAGCTGAATCCGACCGTATATTCAAAAAATCCTTTGATGTTAAGAATCGGCGGCGAATGGTATGTCCGCTCTGTTCAGAGGCGTAACGATGACAACAGTCTGAACATGTTCAGTGCCATCGAGGAAGGTCTGGTGCTGACGATCGGGAAAGGTGTCGATATCGTCAAGAATTTCATTGATCAGCTGACCCTTTTGGACAATGAGATGCCCCGGAACCGGTTCTTCATCCTCTGTGATTGCATCTTGCGGAAACTGGAATTGAGTGAAAGTCAGATGATCAATGATATCAACAGTTTTCTTGGCGGTGTCAATGCCATCGGATTCAGCACCTACGGTGAACAGTTCAACTCCATTCACGTCAACCAAACCCTTACAGGAGTCGTAATCGGTGGATGATCTTCAAAGGATCAGGCAGCTTGAAGAAAGGGTGCACGAGCTTGAAAGAAGCCTTTCAGCCAAGGACAAAATCTGCCAGGTTTTGATGAAAAGGGTGGAACGGAGTATGGATTCCGTGGGTGGGGCCTATGGGATCTTCGAACGCAATATCCTCCTGCAGAATCTGGTCGACCAGAGGTCGAAAGAGCTTGAAGATGCGAATAGAAAACTGAAAGAGGAGATCACAGAGCGTATATGTTCAGATGAGGCGCTCAGGGAAAACGAAGCTTTTTTAGACAAACTGCTCAACTCCATCCCGATTCCTGTTTTCTATAAGGACAGGGAGGGCCGCTACACAGGGTTCAACAGGGCCTTCGAAATATTCTTCAATGCCCCCAGGACGAGTCTGATCGGAAAAACCGTGTTTGACATTAATCCGCCGGAGCTTGCAGAAATCTATTACGCCAAAGATAATGAACTGTTCGAGAGCGGGTGTGAACAGAGGTACGAAACCCAGATAATGAATGCGATTGGGGATGTGCGGGATGTCATCATCCACAAGGCAGTCTTCACCGACGGCCAGGGAAGCGTCATCGGGTCGATCGGAGCTATCCTTGACATCACCGACCGCAACAATACTGCCAAGGAGCTGTGGAAAAGTCAAAAAAGATATAAGGATATCTTCGATAATGCGATTGAAGGAATCTTCCAGTCAACCCTTGAAGGACGTTATAATGCCGTTAATCCGGCTCTTGCTCGCATGTACGGATACGAATCACCGGAAGTGATGCTATCCGAGACCACAGATATCGGCAGCCAGGAGTACGTTGATCCGGCGGACCGGGAGAGCTTGATCCTGCTCCTCATGCAGGGGGAAGTGGTCAAAGATTACGAAGTGCAGGTAAGACGAAGAGACGGCTCACCCTTCTGGATCTCGTTGAATGCCCATGCTGTTTATGACGCCGACGGAACGGTGCAATACATAGAGGGAGTCAGAGTAGACATTACCGATCGCAAGATCATGACCCTGGAACGGGAACGCCTCTTCAGTGAATTGCAGCAGGCCCTTGCCGATGTTAAAATCCTGAGCGGAATGCTTCCCATCTGTGCAAACTGCAAAAAAATTCGTGATGACACAGGTTATTGGAATCGGATCGAGAGCTATATTTCAAAACGCTCTGATGCGGTCTTCACCCATAGTATCTGTCCTGAATGCATAAAGATTCTCTATCCTGATCTCGCGCAAAAATAAGTTCGGTTATTATTATCGCGCAGGGTTAGATTCCCTTCCCGCTGGCGGCGTCGAGACGGGTCCTAGGCTTGCCCTGAGGTTCATAGAGCAGGGTCAGATTCATAGCAGCCACCCTATTCATTGAGAGGGCAAAGATGAATGTCCCTCCAGTGCTCCTCTCTGACGCCCAAGCCCTCATGAATGACCGAGCGGACAATCTCTTTTCAGCTTCATCCTGGCAATCGTTGCCTCCAGAAAACCATACTCTTCGGATGACCTCCGTGAAGAAGCTCCGTCCCCCGCCTTTGATCTCAAGGGTGTCTCTGAGGAGGTGGGGTATGGGTTTTTTCGCCTTACATCATTCCCGGTTGGCATCGAGGATGCGTTCAATCTCTTTGGGCGCCTTTTCCGTGAACCGGATGGCCATGCCACTGTCCGTGTTTCGGAGAACCTTGCCCATGACCCAGAAGGTCTCGCCGAACTGGATCGCCGTGATCCGGGCCTCGGTCCCCTCGTCGAACGGCTCCGCGGCCTGGACATACATGCCCTGAGCGCTCAGATTGGCGACCTGGGCCTTGGTATGGGCATCGTGGCCGTTGGAGAGGCCGTCGAGGTCGCACGGAAGGTCCACCACCTGCCGCGCCTGGCTGCGCCGCTCCGCAGCGGGCCAGGCCTGGGCGCGGGCCTTGGGCATGCCTTGCGCCTCGCGGGCACGCAGACGCTCGGTCTCTGACATCCGGTGCCAGGCGACTTCATCCTCAAAGGCCTTCCGGATGGGGGTGTAGACCAGCCCGAGTTCGCGCTCGGCCTTGCCGCCGTCGACAATCCAACCATGCCGCATCTCCCGCATGGCATCGATGGCCATGCCCCACAGCGGAGGACGCTTGATCCGGTCGGCGATCCAGGTCAGCACCCGGGCGTTGAGCAGGGCTAAGACATCAGGCATACGCAGCTTGGGCGGCGCCACACCGGAAATGTTACTGATCAGGGCATATACCTCACGCAGGGAAAGTCTGGCATTGCCGATGATATATTTCTCGCCGAGATTGTTCGCCTTCTCCGCAGCCCTGAGAATGGCTTCCGCCACGTCATGGACATGCACAAAGGTAATGACCGTATCAGGGAATACCGTGGCCGGCATGCGCCCTTCAATAAAGAGCCGAATTAATTCACCGAAGGCTTTGGTATCCCCCATCCCCAAAACCATGCAGGGAGATATCATCACCATGGGCAAACCTTTCTCAGAGGAGAGCTGCCAGACGATCAGCTCGCCTGCGTACTTGGTGCGGTTATATTCGCTTTCCCTGAACGCAGCCACGGGGGTCTCCTCCCGGAAGGGGGCCTCCTCGGGAGTGCCCCAGACCCCCATGGTGCTGACATGGACGACCTTGGACACGCCAGCCTCCAGGGCGCATTCCATGACATTGCGGGTGCCCTCGACATTCACCCGCCGGTAGATGTCCCTGTCCGGCTCCCACATGGTGTATACATTGGCAAGATTGAAGACCCAGTCACACCCGCCAAGGCCCTCTTTCAGCGAAGCCTTCTCCGCTACGTCGCCGATGACGATGTGCGCGCCCAGGGCTCGGAGCTCCCGGGTATCGCTGGTTCTGCGCGCCAGGCAGTACATCTCGTGCCCGGTCTGTGCCATGCGCTGCACCAGGTGACGCCCGATAAACCCTGTCCCCCCCGTAATAAATACCTTCATGGATCCCTCCTTTCAGTCTCCATTGCTCTTTCCGCCCGGAACTGAGCAAGCTTATCGGTCCGTGAGAGCATTTCCCGCGAAACGACTCGCCATGCCTTTTCCCGTCTCACGCAATATCTTGTCCCCTACCCGACAAATCTGACCGAACCGGATCGCGTCGATGGCGGCCTCCTCTACGTGCGTTCCCTACGTGAACGCTTGCGGCCCCGCTACCGGTTGTTCCCATTCCCGGGGATCGACATCCGCGACCCCGGGGTCATACGCTTTCACTCAAACATGCACAGCCGCCATTACGCCACCACCCTTTGCTTCGCATTCCTCGGCCCGGGATGGTCGGATGGCGCCTGCAATCATGAGTCTGACCCCTGGACAAGCCCAAGGCCCCTGCTTCCCGCTGCAACCAGCGGGAATTAGACCATGAGCGATCTAAAAGGGGGCTGGGTTCTCAGCGGTCGATTGCGCTTACACGTTCTAAATGGATATTCGCATCACATGGAAATACACGCAGATCGAAATGTGGAAATTACGCCATATGCGCCATACACTATATAAGCGGACGTCATCGGAAGTCAAAGGCGGGCGACCTCCTCCGGCCGAGCGACCCGGCAAGGCGTCTTTTCACATGATAATCCGCCATGTTCTCTTTTCCTTACCTGTTACGGCGGCCCAACGGCCCCAGGGGGCCTTAGTGGTTCATACCCATGCTCGGCGATCAGGCACGTCTCATTTATGAGCCATATCGCTCGGATGGACCCCATTCCTCACCCTCAAGCTCAACGGCGGCGCAACCCTTACGCGCGCCGGCGCGTCCGAGTGGATGCGAGGGTGTCAATCGAGCCGCTTGTGGAAGCGCAGGGTGGCGCCGGTAAAGAGCACGGCGCCGAGGACGGTCAGGGCCAGGAACTGCGGCCAGAGCACGTGGAACCCCACGCCCTTGAGGAACACCCCCCGGATGATAACGAGGAAGTAGCGCAGGGGATTGAGGTAGGTGAGCCACTGCACCACCTCGGGCATGTTGGCGATGGGGAAGGCGAAGCCCGAGAGCATGAAGAAGGGCATGATGATAAAGAAGGTCGTCATCATGGCCTGCTGCTGGGTGGCCGAGACGGTCGAGATGAAGAGCCCGACTCCCAGCGTGCTCAAGAGGAAGACACAGGTGCCCGCGAACATGACCAGGAGGTTGCCGGCGATGGGGATCTTGAACCAGAGCTTGGCGATGAAGATGATCACGACCATCTGGACGAGCGAGATGATGATGTAGGGGATGGTCTTGCCCAGGATGAGCTCGAAGGGCCTGAGGGGGGTGACGATGAGCTGTTCCATGGTCCCGGTCTCGCGCTCGCGGATGATGGCGATCGAGGTCAACAGCAGGGACATGAGCATGACGATGAAGGCCACGATGCCCGGGACGAAGAAGTACTGACTGTCCGAGTTGGGGTTGTACCAGGTGCGGATGCGGGCGTCGATGCGGCCGATGTCCCTGTGGTAGGGGTGGATCTCGCGCAGGAGGCGCTGGTTGTAGCGGTCGAAGAGCATGAGGGTGTAGGAGATCCGTACCGCGGCCATGTTGCTCATGCTGCCGTCGGCCAGGACCTGGACGGCCGCGGTCTGTCCGGCGCGTATGCGCGAGCCCGTGTCCGGGGCGAACTTGATGCCGATATCGACCTTGCCTTTCAGGAGCAGGTCTTCGAGGACGGCCTGATCAGCGGGATAGTGGGTGATGCGGAAGATGGGATTGCCCTCGATCTGGCGAGCCAGATCCCGGCTCTCGGCCGTGCGGGCCGTGTCGAAGACGGCCACGCGGATATCCTTGATATCATAGTTGACGACATAGCCGAAGACCATGAGCTGGATCAGGGGGGCGATGATGAGCACCGGCCGGTTGAGCTTGTCGCGGAAGAGGACGATGAATTCCTTGCGGACCAGCTCGCGGATGCGGACCCAGCTCATAGGCCCTCCTTTCTGAGCAGGCGCATATTGAGCCCGGACAAGACGATGAACATGCCGGTCAGGACGGCGAAGGCCGGCCACAGGCCGGCCAGTCCCAGGTTCTTGAGGTAGATGCCGGCGAGGATCTCGATGTAGTAGCGCGCCGGCACGAGGTAGGTCAAAAGCTGGAGGGCCTTGGGCATGTTGAGGATCGGGAAAACGAAGTTCGAGAGCAGCATGGAGGGCAGGAAGGTGATGAGGATGGCGGCCTGGTTGGCCAGGAGCTGGTTCTTGGTGGCGCTGGAGATGCAGAGGCCCAAGGTGAGCGCCACCAGGATGTAGATGCTCGAGGCCAGGAGCATGAGCCCGAAGGAGGCCTGCATGACGATGCCGAAGAGCAGCTGGCCCATGAGGATGGCGATGAGGACATCGATCAGGGCGATGAAGAAATAGGGGATGGCCTTGCCCAGGATGAACTCCAGGGCCGTCAGCGGCAGGGACTTGATGGTCTCCATGGTGCCGTTTTCGAACTCGCGCGCCACGACGAGCGAGGTGAGCATGGCCCCGGCGATCATGATGATGACGGCGATGATGCCGGGGATGATGAAGTTGCGGCTCTCGAGGTCCTCGTTGAACCAGACGCGGATGCGGGCCTCGACGGGCGGGGCGATGGGCTCCCGGCCGGTGCGGCTGAGGGTGTCGAGCATGATCCGCTGATTGTAGCCCTCGATGAAGGCGTTGATGTAGCCACGCGCGATATTGGAGAAGTTGGGGTCGCTGCCGTCCAGGATGATCTGGGTGGGGGCGGGGCGGTCGGCGCTCAGCTCGGCCGTCCATCCGGGAGGGATAACCACGGCCAGCGTGGCGCGGCCGTAGTCGAGGAAGGCGTCCACCTGCCGGGTGTCCTGCAAGACGGCGCCGACATGGAAATAGGCCGAGGCGTCGAGCCGCCGGATGAAGTCGCGCGTGCGCGCGGTGTGGTCCTGGTCCACGACCACGGTCTCGACATTGTCCACGTCGAGGCTCAGGGCGTAGCCGAAGAGCAGGATCAGGAGCAGGGGGATGGCGAAGGCCAGGATGAGGCTGCGGAAATCGCGGATGATGTGGTAGAACTCCTTGCGGGCGACGGCCTTGATGCGGCGGGGGCTCATGACGCCCTCCTGGCCATGAGCCGGATGAAGGCGGCGTTCAGGTCCGCGCCCGGCAGGTCCGGACAGGACGCGGCCACGATCTCGGCCGGGCTGCCCTGCGCCACGATGGTGCCCAGATTGATCATGACGAGCCTCTCGCAGTTGACGGCCTCGTCCATGTAATGGGTGGTGACGAAGACCGTGATGCCCTCGGCGGCGAGCTGGCGGATAAAGGCCCAGAAGTGCCGGCGGGTGATGGGGTCCACGCCCGAGGTGGGCTCGTCCAAAAAGAGGATCTCGGGCTTATGGAGCAAGGCGCAGCCGAGCGCCAGGCGCTGGCGCCACCCCTGGGGCAGCTCCCTGGTCTGGCGGTGGGCGACCTCTGAGAGCTGGGTCATGTCGAGCACCCAGTCCATGCGCGCCTTCCACTGCGCCTGCGGCACGTTATAGACCCCGAGATAGAAGCGGATATTCTCGCGCGGGCTGAGGTCCTCGTAGAGCGAAAACTTCTGGGACATGTAGCCCAGGGCGTGCTTGACCTCCTCGGCCTCGGTCACGATGTCGTGCCCGGCCACCATGGCCTGGCCGGAGCTGGGCGAGAGGATCCCGCAGAGCATGCGGATGGTGGTGGACTTGCCGGATCCGTTGGAGCCCAGGAAGCCGAAGATCTCGCCCTGCCTGACGCGGAAACTGATCTTGTTGACCGCCACGAAGTCGCCGAAGCGCTTCTCGAGATCGCGCACCACGATGACGTCAGTGTTTGAAGGTGTCATGGGTAAGCTCCTCATCCACCGCCTGGATGCGCTGGATCATGGCCTCTTCGAGGTTGGGAAACCCGGCGGCGATCTCGTGCGGGGCGCCGATCCGGATGATCCGGGCCTTGTGCATGAGGGCCAGGCGGTCGCACTTTTCGCCCTCGTCGAGGTAGGCGGTCGAGACCAGGATGGTCATGCCCTCGGCGCGCATCTGCAGGATGATGTCCCAGAACTCCTGGCGGCTCACCGGGTCGACGCCGTTGGTGGGTTCGTCCAGGATGAGCACCCGGGGCTCGTGCACCAGCACGCAGGCCAGCCCGAGCTTCTGCTTCATGCCGCCCGAGAGGTTGCCGGCCTGGCGGTCGAGGAAGGGCAGGAGGTTGGAGAAGCCGAGGTACTTCTCCTTGCGGCGCTGCCGCTCAGGGCCCCGGACACCGAAAATATCCATGAAGAAATCCATGTTCTCCGCCACGGTGAGGTCCTGATAGAGACCGAAGCGCTGGGGCATGTAGCCGATGAGGGGCTTGACCTTTTTGCGTTCCCGGACGACGTCCACCCCCGCTACCGTGATGGCGCCCGCATCGGGCGGGAGCATGGTGGCGATCAGGCGCAGCAGGGTCGACTTGCCGGCCCCGTCGGAGCCGACCAGGCCGAAGATGGTCCCTTGAGCGACATCCACGGACACCTCCCGGACGGCCACGGTCGCCCCGAAGGCGCACGAGACACCCGCGACGCGGAGGTAGGCATCAGCGGAGGTAGGCATCGGCCGGCATCCCCGCCTTGAGCTCCAGGTCCGGATTGGCGATCGTCACCTTGACGAGGTAGACGAGCTTGACGCGTTCCTTCCTGGTCTGGATGATCTTGGGGGTGAACTCCGCCTCGGGCGAGACGTAGGCCACCTTCCCGGCGAAGGTCTTCTCCGGGAAGGTGTCGATGCGCACCTGGGCCTCCTGCCCGGGCTTGACCGTGCCGATGGCGGTCTCGTCCACGAAGATCTTCAGGTCCACCCTCGAGAGGTCGGCCACGGTCATGACCTCGCGGCCGGGGCTTACGACCTCGCCCGGCTCGACGGCGCGGTTGGTGACGATCCCCGCGAAAGGGGCGCGCAGCTCAGCATAGGAGAGCTGGATGGTGCTCTGCGTTAAAACCGCCTCTAAGGATACGACCTGGGCCTGGGCGGCCGCGAGGTTCTGGGCGGTGGCGGTGATCTGTTTGAGGTTGGTGCGGGCCTGCTTAAGGACGGCCTCGGCCTCCTCCAGACGGCGTGCGGCGTTCTCACTGGCGAGATGGACGCTGTCACGCTCCTTCTCGGTCACGACCCCGCGCTTGTAGAGCTCAGAGAAGCGGTCATCGTTCTTGCGCGCATCAGACAGGACGCTCAGGGCGCTGGCTACCCCGGCCTGGGCGCGGGTCACATCCTCCGGCAGGGCGCCCCGGGAGATCTCCAGGGCGGTCTCCAGCTGCGCCTGGGCGGCACGCGCCCGTTCCAGATTGGCCCGGGCCTGGTCGCAGCGGGCTTCAAGCTCGGCGGTATCGAGCTCGGCCAGGACCTGGCCCGTGGTCACCGCCTGGCCTTCCTGGACCGGCACGCGCATGACCCGGCCCGCGGCCTGAAAGGAGAGGTTGGCCTGCGTGACCTCGATGGTCCCGGAATAGGAGCGCTCCTCGGAGTTGTTACGGGACTGTCCATAGTAGACCAGCAGACCCACACCGATCAGCAACACGCTAAAGACGACCGCTATGATGCGTTTTTTCATGGACTTCATCCCTCCTGAGCGTTGATTGTTCCCATGGCGCGCCCCACACGGGCAGAGGCGATGTGGCCGTCCCCCAGGGCATCATTGCGCGGCAGCATGTGCACGTCGCAAAGGCCCTGCGCCGTCCGCCGATGCGCCTCCAGCAGCGCGACGGACTGGCGCGCCACCTCACGCAGCCGTTCGGCCTTAAGCACCCTGACATAGGCGGTCGTGACCTGCTCTGAGGTCATCGTCATAGCCGGAATCTCGGATTTGATGCCGGGAAAGAAAGATGAGGGATCTTTGTTGAGCAAGGTAAAATCATAGCTCGTGCTGAATTTTGGCAGAAGGCCGCTAAAGGCCCCCTTGCGCCGGGCCTCGGCCGCCAGGGACAATGCGGTCAGGAGCAATACGGCCGCCACGGTGACGATCGGCAGGGTGGAATGGATGCGCACAGGGATCCCCTTTCAGGCCTTGATGGAGCGCAGGATCAGCCGCTCGATCTCCGCATCGACCACGGAGAGCAGCTTCGGGTCGAGATTCTTGAGCGTCTCCGGGGCGGCAGGATGCGTGGCGATCAGGGGGCCGCTCACCTTGGAGAAAAAGATGGACCCCATGGTCATGAGGTGGACCAGCAGCGGGATGGTCTCGACGAACACCCCGGAGCGCACCCCGTCCTCGATGATGCCGGTGATGGTGTTGAAGACCAGGGCGATATCCTGAAAGAACACCTCCGGGAGATGCTGCCCGCCGGAGGCGAGCTCGCGCATCATGATGCGCGGCAGCTGGGGGTTGCGGCTGATCGTCTCGGTCAGACTGCGGACATAGGTCCGCAGCTTCTCCTCCGGGTCAGCGATGCGGGCGATCTCCTCCGCGATCTTCCGGCTGGTGGCGCCGATGACGTCGTGGATGGCCTCGGCGTACAGGGCCTCTTTGTCGCCGATGTGGTAATACAGGGCGGCCTTGTTGACACCGGCGCGGCGCGCAATCTCGTCCACACGGGCGCCGGCATAGCCCTCCTCGGCGAAGACATCCTTGGCGGCCGCGATGATGCGCGTCACGGTTTCACTGCTCTTGGCGCTGGGTGTCTGGGGCATGACCGCTCCTTTCTTATAACCGTCAGGTTTATCCAACCGGTTGTTTAAACCATCTGGTTTATTATCGTAATCGATAACCTCCGTCAAGCATTTTTCCGCCAGCTGGGAATCAGGGGTATGCACCCCGGGGCAAGCCTTTGCCTCTCCTGGCCGCCGCAAGAGGGAGAGGATATCTTTATTTGACAGACGTGCCCGCATGATCCCTCATTCTCTCCTGCTGGATTGGCTTGTGGTCGGGTATGGGACGGCCGGCGTCGACAGACTCTGCGGCTTGCGCATCCAAGGGGTTGGGAGCCTGGGGCAATGACTTGCGATACGGAATAATCCGCTCCAGACGCAGGCACGGGCCTTGATACGCTCACGGGCCACAGGGCCGGGTTCTGCCTGGTTTTATATACGCCGGTGATCCTGCATACCGTCTGGCCGGAGTGGTCGCCGGGGCTGGGGCTGGGCATGTATTTCATCCAGACCGGCCGATACGACGTGACCGCCCTGATCGGTTCGATACCCAGCGGTATCCTGGTGCATAATCTGCTCCTGCTCAACGAATTCCCCGATGTGGATGCCGACAGAGAAGGCGGCAGGAAGACGACCCCCGTCGTCTTCGGGATGGAAGCGGCCGGCAGATTCTTCAGGATAACGACGGTGGCGGTGTATGTCTGGATTGTCGGCTGTGTGCTCGCCACGTTCATAACCGGCCGCGTCTTCATGCCTTCCTACTGCCTGATCGCCTTGCTTTCCCTGCCGTTTGCCGTCAAGGCCATGCAGGGGTCCAAGGCATACAACGACCGGGGCAGGCTGGTGCCGGCGCTCGGCAGCAACGTCCAGTTCATCCTCTTCACCCAGATCCTCCGGGGGGTGGGCTATATTCTGGAAAAAATCTATCCTTTATCCTGACAATAAAATCTTATAAAACATTTAGTACAGGGGCAAAGTGTCAGTTAGGGAGGTAAACCGCGACGTCCCCTCCCTTCTCCGGCGGCAAAGGCCTGCATGACCCTGCCTATCCGGAGTGCTGATATCAGCGCACGTCCGACCCCGTTAAGGGGTCCTTATTGTTATGAGCACTGCTCGTGAAGGAGGAACTCATGTTCGTTGGTGATCTGCTCAAGCAGCATGCCCGTCGCAAACCCGATCAGGAGGCCATCGTCTTCAAAGACCGGCGTATCACCTACCGGGAATACGACAGTGAATCGGAACGCATCGCCCAGGGGCTGCTGGAACTCAAGGCCTGCAGGGGCGACCGGGTAGGCATATACATGTCAAGTTGCCCGGAGTTCCTCTTCATCTACCTGGCCTGCGCCAAGATCGGGGCCGTGGCCGTTCCCGTGAGCTGGCGTTTCACGCCGCAGGAGATCAGGTTCGTCATCGAAGATGCGGGCATCTCGCACCTGTTCATGTCCGCCGGTTTCGAGGGAATGGATTTCGTGGAAAATCTCCGGCAAGTGCACCCCGAGTTGAAGGGGCTCACCCACGTGATCATGAAGGACTCCGGTGCCGCTTCTCAGGCTCTGCTGCCGTACGAGACCGTGCTCAGGCAGCCGACCCCCGCCCTCGAGACGGCCCACGCGGCCCTGAGCGCGGACGATCCGGTGCTCTTCCTGTATACCTCGGGCACGACCGGCAAGCCCAAGGCGGCCATGCTCAGCCATCACAACCTCATTTCCTATGCCCGAGGCATGCTTGCATCATCGGGCACGGTCGAAGGCGATACGGTGCTGCTGAACGTCCCGCTCAACCATGTCGGCGGGGCGGTCATGGCGGTCATGGCCTGCCTGTCGCTCGGCAACAAGCTCGTGCTCATGGATGCCTTCGAGCCTGAAGAGACGCTCAAGGTCATAGCCGAGGAAAAGGTCAGGGTCATGGGGCAGGTCCCAGCGCAATATATCCTGGAGCTCATGCATCCGGCCGTGGCCGACTACGATCTCAGCTCGATCAGGATCCCCATCGTTTCCGGGTCGCCCTGCCCCTCCGAGCTCATCGACCGGATCGAACAGCACCTGGGCATTCTGCCCATCAACGCCTATGGCCTGACCGAGGTCAGCGGGGCCATTACCTTCACGCATCCCCAACAGGGCATCGCGGTTCTGAAGACCACGGTGGGACAACCCATGGAGGAGGTCGATCTGGCCATCCTGGACGGGGACGGACAAAGGCTGGAGGCCGGGGAAGTGGGGGAGATCGCGGTCAAGGGCGGGCCGGTCATGCGGGGGTACTGGAACCGTCCGGATGAAACCGCCAGGGTCTTCGATGCGAGCGGATATCTGCATACGGGTGACATGGGCAAGTTGGACGAGCACGGCAACCTGGTCATCGTCAGCCGCAAGAAGGAGATGTACATCCGCGGGGGCGAGAACGTGTACCCGCCCGAAGTGGAGGCGGCCATCCTGCAGCATACAGGCGTCATGATGGCCGCCGTGATCGGACGCCCCGACCCGGTCATGGGCGAGGTTGGCCGGGCCTATATCATTCCATCTCCGGGCGCCCACCTCACGGCCGAGGAACTCCAGGACTTCCTGAAGACGCGGCTGGCGCGCTTCAAGATCCCCACGGACGTCATCCTGGTCGATAAGCTGCCCCTGACCCCGCTCGGCAAGGTCAGGAAGCTCGATCTCTACAACCTAGTCGCCGAGGAGTTCGACACGGAAGAACCGGGGGCAGGTCCCACCAAGTGAAGAATGCAGTGCAGGAGATCTTGAGCGTTGAGGCCTGCCTTCCCTTGATCGCAGAGCGTCAAAAGGGTGCTAATGCTCACTGAGGATGCAGGCCTCCTCGTGAGGAACTATTTTAAAGAAGGGCTGAAATGCAATTGTTGAGGAGTTTCTCTTGCGGCCGTCTCAGGCATGCAACGGTGGATTCCCGCCTCGATGGAGCGGCCATGTCGGCCGACGGCCTGCATGTGGTCACGACCGCGGACGGGGTCAGGCTCAAGATGCGGCGCTATCGCCCGAGCGGGGAAGACCCGTTCCGCGAGAACGCTCAGCCGGTGGTGCTCTTCTCGGGAATATTATCCAATATGAACCAGTTCACGATCTGCACCCCTCCCGAACGCCGCAAGGCCTATGCGGGCATGACCCTGCCTTCTCCCGTGGCGGACTGGGCAAAAGACGAGCCCGGCATTGCCGAAGATCCCCTGCGCTACTACAGCCTGGCGCACTACCTGTGGGTCAAGGGCTATGATCCCTGGCTCGTCAATTCCCGGGGCACGGGCCGGGGCGAGTTCACAAGCGGGCGCGGCAGCCTGCTGACCACGGCGGATATGATCGGCATCCTGGATCCGGCCCCGTGCATCGACAGGGTGATCGAAAAAACCGGCAAGGCGCCCTTTATCGGCGGGCACAGTCAGGGTGGCTTCATCAGCTATGCCTATCTGCAGGGTGCCACATTCGATGCCGACGAGTTGAGAACCGGCCTGGAAAAGGGATACCTGCCGCATGTCACGTCCGACCCCCGGCTGGCAGAAGCGCGAAACGCAAAGATCAGGGGCTATATCGCCATCGATGCAGGCTTGAACCCCCAGGTACCGCGATTGGTCGACAACCGGCTCGCCTGGTGGTTCTTCGGCCAGAAGGGCTATTTCAATTTCAATGGGCTCTCGGCGTGGGTCACGGATTCTCCATTGACGTCCGGATTTCCGCTTGCGAGCCTGGTGAGGGGTATGCTGCGCGCCCCGTATCTCAAGCTCTGGTGGAGTATGGACAATACCGAGCCAAAGGTTTTCGACTTCTTCATGCGCTATTGTTTCTCCAGCACCTATCGACGATCTCTGGGGCAATGGGGCAATAACGCCATAAATAACTGCGTGTGCGAGTTCTGGAAGAACGGGATCGAGAACAAGGATAGGCTGAAGGCCACGGACCCGGATCGCGGCCAGGACGGATACTACTATTACGACCAGCATATGCCGCTTTTAACCCTTCCCATGCTCGCGGTCATCACCGAGGCCGGGGGGGTATTCAGGACCGAAGATGAGCTCAGGTATCTGGTGCAGGCCAAGACCCCGAATCCCTTGGACGCCTGCCATAAGATACCGGGCACCATGCATGTGGACATCGCCCTGGGTCTCAACGCGCCCACTACTTCCTTCCCGCTCATCGGTGACTGGCTCGACAAGGTATCAGCCGCGACGATGCCTGCCGAAGTTGCTCCGCCCCCCCCCAGCCCCCGGGAGGGGCTGGGGGGGTAAAAACAGCCTTAACGCATAACGAGTCTTTTCACAAAGGTGGCGATGCGTTATGATGGCAGGCTGCAGCAGGAGGAAAACCTTTGATCGAGCGCGAGCACATCGGGATCTTCGGCAAGATGAATGCGGGCAAGAGCAGCCTCATGAACCTCATCACCCAGCAGACGACCTCGATTGTCGACCCCACCCCCGGCACCACGGCGGACACCCAGACCACGCCGACCGAGATCCACGGCCTGGGTCCGGCCAAACCCTTTGACACACCCGGGCTCGACGAGGGCCGCGAACTGGGGGAGAAAAAACGCCAAAAGGCCTATCGCGATCTCAAGGAGTGCGACCTCGTCCTGCTGCTGATCGACCCGGCCACGCGCGATTTCGCGGCCGAAGCCGCCCTCCTCTCTCAGGCGCGCGAGCTCGACAAGCAGATCCTGATCGTCTTCAACCTGTTTACCCCCGACGATGCGGCCAGGATCACAGAGGTCAAAGAACAGATCCCCCTGCTGCGCTTCTGCCGCTCGATCACGCTTGAGGCCATCGATGATACGTGGCGCCTGCCCCTTATCGACTTCATCCTCGAGCATTACGAGCCGAAGAACCGGCCGGTTGCGCTGTTGCCCTTTCTTAAGCGCGACGAATTCTACATCCTGAATATCCCCATGGACGCGGAGACGCCGCCGGGCAGGTTCCTGCGGCCCCAGGCCATGTGCGAGGAATACATCACCCGCCACTGGGCCTACCCGGTCGCCTACCGCATGGATCTGCGCCTGGCCAGGGCCGGCGACCCGGGGGAGCGCCAGCGCTTCTCCGCCTTCCTGAACGCCTTCCACAGACGCCCGCGGGCGATCATCACGGACTCCCAGGCCATGGACATCATGCACGTCTGGACCCCTGACGATATCGGGCTGACCACCTTCTCCATCATGATGATCAACTACACCAGCCGCGGCCGTCTCCCAGAGTTCGCCGAGGGCCTGCGGGCGCTCGAGACCATCAGGGCCGGGGACCGCATCCTCATCGCCGAGGCCTGCAACCACTCGCGCATCCAGGAGGATATCGGCACGGTCCAGATCCCGCGCGCCATCGCAGAGCGCTATCCCGGGGTGATCGTGGAGCATAATTTCGGTCGGGAGTTCCAGGAAAACGAGGCGCTGAGCGCCTACAAGCTCGTGATCCACTGCGGCGGGTGCATGATCAGCCCCCAGAAGCTCACGGCCCGCATCCGGGACCTGAGCGCCATCGGGGTGCCCTACACCAACTACGGGGTCTTCCTCGCGGCGCTCCAGGGAAAAGCGGCCCTCGCGCGCGTCCTGCGCCCGTGGACCACGCCTTGAGCAAAAGCATCCCCTGGCGGGGGCAAGAAGGGGGGACGTCTGTGGCATTATGACCTGTTACGGGGAGACCACATCGATCATGCGAGTGTTAGCACTTGAATGTCCATGTTTCACGGATGTCCCCTCTGCTCCTCTTCTCCTTAAGCTTCTACTGCTGTATTGGCTTGTTGCCGGGGATGGGGCGGACAGAGTCACCAGATTCTGCGGCTTGCGCATCCAAGGGGTTGGGACGAAGGTCTTCGCTCCCCTGGCCGTCATGCTTATGACCGGTGCTTGAAACCTTGTCACTGGTACTGACGCGGTTGGGTGCCTGGGTGACCCCCTTGGATTCAACCGTGCTGTTGATGACCTGCACCTGACCGGTGTTGCCGGGCGTCTCCCTTTCGAGTTTGGCGGCAATCAGCGGTGATACCGTGATGAACGCCAGACATGCACATGCCAGAACAATCCTTTTCATCTCAACCTCCCTGGATAAAACTACGGTGTTCAATAGGTTAAATATATCACAGCGACGGCAGGATTCGCACCCCTTTTATGCAATAGGGCAACATCATACCATACACGGGCAATCCGCTCCAGACGCAGGCACGGGCCTTGATACGCTCACGGGCCATTGGCCCGGAATTTATGGACCGTCACTTCGTTTCCAGGAGTGCGGAGGGGACGTCCCCCTCTCCTCCCCCTCCTCTTGAGAGGCCTTTCTTACCGCTGCTTTTCCGGATGCAGGCACGGGGTACACGTGATGGCCCAGACTCATCGGCCTTATCGAGGCTTTCAGGCCGATCACCTGTCGCAGGAATCGGTGCGCATATCGAAGGGCCCTATCTGTATCTTGGGCCAGAACCCTCAGCTTCATTTAGCTGTCTTTTTTGAAAAAACCCTCTTGTTATTCCAGTCAATCTAGCTTTATAGATAACGTTCATAGGCGTCAGGGCTCGCTCGGCAACGGGGGCACAACCATGAATGAACTGACGTGGTCCGCCTCATAAAGGAGATTTTATGGATAAGCTGCTGCTGTGGGTGAAGGAAACCCGTCCCCAATTCCTGACGCTCTCTATTGTGCTCACCTTTCTGGGAACCGCGATCGCCTGGTACTCCGGCCCCGTCAATCTGGGCTATGCCCTGCTTGCAGGCCTGGGGCTGATGCTGACCCACGGCAGTGTCAATGCAATCAACGACTATCACGACTACAAGAGCGGCATCGATCTGAACGTAAAGAGAACCCCTTTCAGCGGGGGGAGCGGCCTGGTGCCCGAGGGAAAGCTCCCCTTGAATCAGGCCCTCGCGGTGGGGGTGGTCACCTCGCTGGCAGCCCTGATCATCGGCATCTTCTTCATCAGGGTCAGCGGCTGGCAGCTGATACCGCTGATCGTGGTGGCCGGGCTCTGCCTGGTTTTATATACGCCGGTGATCCTGCATACCGTCTGGCCGGAGTGGTCGCCGGGG